>CAYZTA010000024.1:0-76746 GCA_964481145.1 uncultured Sandaracinus sp. | reverse complement strand
CAGCACCAGATGGACTTGCCGCTCGTGGCATGATCAGGATCGCATCCGCCCTGCGCCGAGCTCCACCTCGAGCTCTGGAAAGAGCGCGAGAATCACTTCTCCATGCGCTCCTGCCACACTGCGCGTCGACGCATTCGAAAAGACATTGTCTTGGCGAAGAAACACATCATGGCTCTCGGACACTGCGTTACGAAATCGTGGCCGCCCAAATGACGCGATTCCATCTGCGCCGAACCGAAAGCGCGCGATTCCATCTCGATAATTCAAAAACACACGCGGACCGAGGGTCACCGCGCCAATCGCCATCTCGTAACCCGTATTTTCACTCGCAGAAATCCCACTTTCCTCGAATCCGGCACGAAGCGCGACTCCGAATTCGCCTCTACCGAGATCACGAACGAGACGGAGCTCACCGCGATGAAACTGAACCGTGACGTCTTGACGAAACGTGTTCTCGGCATCGCGCATCGTCATCTGATCATAGGAGCCGAGCCATACCAACCGAAGCTCGGTTCGATCGCCCACAGGGACATGTCCGCGAAATTGATAATCGTAATATTGAAGCGTGAGCTCGTTCGTGAACGCCGAGATCAGAAGCCCCGGATAACCGATGCGCCCCGCGGCTGCGATCGCGCCTCCGAGCACTGGCGCTTCGACGTAACCATTGAGGTCGAGAAGCCTCAGCTCGATCTCCCCGGCAGGCCTGTCGATTGCACGTTCATCCGGGCCTTCTGCGACGACGACACCTCCCGTATGACGACCGTACCGGGCAGGAGCGATGCCGGCGTGCAGACGAAGCGGCCCAAGCATACGTGGGTGCACGACACCAGGGCCGATGCCGAAATGAAAGAGCATCGGGAGCGGCAAGTCGTCATAGACATATTGCGTCGATGCAGGCGGCGATCCGCGCAAATAAAACATCGGGAGCCCCGTCATCACTGGCACCACACCAGGGAGCGACTCGAGTGCACGAAACGGGTCTCCGAACGCTCCCGGCGCATCGCGCAGCTCACGAAGCTCGAAACGCCGTGTTCCAGCGGGCAGTCGATGCGCCGTCGCACGCGCACCAAAACGCGGGACATCGAGCGCGACCTCCGGCAACGGCGGAGTGACATCGAGAGGTGCCTCGCCCTCCGAATCAATCACCTGCGGGGTCGGTTCACTCGCATGCAAACGCAGTCGAATTCGCGAAGGAATGGCCTCTGCATCACGCCGCGCTGGTTCGAACGACGCAGTTCGAACCACTTCCTCTAAGATCCCACACACCTCCACATCGAGCTCACACACTTCGACGGTGCCGGCTCCGTCAGCGCTGATTTGAATCGTGAGCTCGACCTCACGCGCTGCCCCCTCGGGCAGCGCGAAGTCATCGATGTGAATGAGGCGCGGAGGAACGAGCTCTGGTCCCTCTGCGCTCGCCGTCAGCGTGACGGAAAGAGGGACCAATATGACAATGCCAACAGCAAATCGCATGTGCGAGGGTGCATGGACACACGTTCACTCACTCTTCAAAAGCTGCGTAATCCGCGCACCTTCACCTTCGCCGAGCTTACGCACGCTGTCCATCCAATGGAGCAGGAGCGCGCGGTTGTCGCCGACGTTGAGGTTCTGCATTTCGAGTGCGCCGATGCGATCCTCGGGCGTGAATGCGCTCTCGACTTTCTCCATCGAGAGCTTGTCGGGATCGTACGCCATGTACGGTGCTGCCGTTTCGAGGATCGTGTAGTCATCGCCACGACGAAGCTCGAGCGTGACCGTGCCGGTCACCGCGGGGGCGATCCAACGCGTGAGTCCGTCCTTGAGCATCATCGCCTCTGGATCGAACCATCTTCCCTCGTACAGCAAACGCCCCAGACGCCGTCCGAGCGTCATGTAGAGGTCCGTCGTCGATTCGTTGTGAATCGCGCTCAAGAGACGTTCGTATGTGATGTGCAAAAGCGCCATGCCAGGCGCCTCGTAAATGCCCCGGCTCTTCGCGTCGATGACGCGGTTCTCGATTTGATCGCTCATGCCGAGCCCATGCGCGCCACCGATGCGATTGCATTCCAGGAAGAGCTCGAACCGCGAAGAGAACCGCTGGCCATTGATGGCCACCGGCATCCCCGCCTCCCACTCGATGCTCACGCGCTCATGAGCGATCGCCGTCTCTTTTTTCCAGTGAGCAACGCCCATGATCGGCTCGACGAGGTGCATGCCGCGATCGAGGCGCTCGAGTTCCTTGGCTTCGTGCGTCGCGCCGAGCACGTTCGAATCGGTCGAATATGCTTTCTCGATGCCCATCTTGTAAGGAAGGCCAATCGATTCGAGATATTCGCTCATCTCCTTGCGTCCACCGAACGCGCTCACGAATGCTTGATCGAGCCATGGCTTATAAATGCGCAGCTCCGGATCGACGAGGATGCCGTAACGATAGAAGCGCTGAATATCGTTGCCCTTGTGCGTGCTGCCGTCACCGAAGACATGCACACCATCTTCGCGCATTGCACGCACGATCGCCGTCGTCGTCACCGCACGGCCGAGTGGCGTCGTATTGAAATATTTGCGCCCCGCGAGCGCGAGATGAAACGCGCCGCATTGAATCGCGACGAGCCCTTCACGCACCATCGCGTCGCGACAATCGATGAGACGTGCCGCCTTCGCTCCATGCGTCATCGCGATCGGCGGAATCTCGCGACAATCTTTTTCATCCGGCTGCGCGAGATCGGCCGTGTAGCAATACACGTCGAGCTTTTGTCGAGACATCCACGCGACGGCAGCGCGGGTGTCGAGCCCGCCTGAAAAGGCGAGACCAATGCGAGTTCCAGTGGGGGGGAGCGAACGATAAATACGGCTCATGGCGGCGATTTGATACCACTAAATCGTGGAAGTTCCGACATGAAATACATCGGGACTTTCACCGATCGCACGCAGCACCTCCGCGTTCGGCTCACCGACGACTTCCACGCGTGCGCACGCAGCTTGGCCGCCAGAGAAAACGATATTCTCCATGCCCTGCACGTTGTGTCGGGCTTCGCTCAAAATCCGCAGCACGTGCGCGAGCACACCCACGCGATCCGCGTGTCGAACGACGAGCACATGCGTCGCTGCGCTGTGGATCGCGAGATTCACGCAGTTCGGAATCGGCTCGGCCTTTTGATAGGCCGCGACGATGCGCACGACTTCTTCACCCACGGCCTCTTCGGCTTCGTCGGTGCTCGCGCCGATATGACACGTCCCATACACGTTTGGATGATCGGTGATCGGCCCGGAAAACGCAGCCTGCCCGCTCGCGGGCTCACCTTCGAACACATCGAGCCCCGCACGAATTCCACGTGCACCACAAGCTTCGAGGAGCGCCGTTTGATCGACCACCTCACCACGCGAGGTATTGATGAAATACGCGCCCGGTTTCATCGCCGAAAACACGCTCACACCAATGCGCCCTTTCGTCTCGGGCGTGAGCGCGAGATGCACTGACACGGCGTCGGCCCCCACGACCGCCGCCTCGGGCGTTGTCGCACGTGCAATCCCGAGTTCGCTCGCTTGCTCTTCACTGAGACTTCGCGACCAACCCACGACCTTCATCCCGAAGGCCTGTGCGCGCACGATGACTTCAATCCCGATCGGCCCGACACCGAGGATCGCGAGCGTCCTGCCCCGCAATCCGCGCGCCCCCCCAAAGGTCTTTTTGTCCCATTTGTGCGCACGCAAACTCGCGACGTTGTCGGCGATGCGCCGATCGAGATTGATGAGATGTCCGAGCGCGAGCTCCGCCACTGCCGCCGCATTTTTGCCCGGACAGTTCGCCACGTACACCCCGCGTGCGGACGCCGTCGCCATATCGATCGTATTGACGCCCGCACCCGCGCGAATGATGAGCGACAGGCTGCGGCCGGCGGAAATCTGCGCCGCCCCCACTCGAGTGCTCCGCACGACGAGCACCTCGGGGTCGAGCTCCCGCATCCTCTCGGTGAGAGAATCGCCTTCCAGCTTCGGATCGACTTCGAGGCGCGCTCGAAGATCCTGCAGGCGGCCAGGAACGAATGAAGCGAGTTTGTCAGCGACGAGAATACGCATGGCGCGGATGGTAGCGCACCATGCGAAATCGTCTCAAGGCAACGTCATGTCTCGCACACGCCAATAATACTGCCCACCGTCGGCATCGATGTTCACGACAGGACAACCTTGATCATCGACCCCGATCAACCCCTGGATCTGCACCTGCCGACCCACATATGGATCCATCTCGGTAGACCAGTTTTCATCCCCATTCACCGGCCGATGGCGACCGATCGTGACGCGCATTCCCACCGAGATTCCACCCCATTGCACGGTCGCATCGGTCATGCCGCATTCCTGCGGTCCGAGCGCCCCTCCAGTCCCAAAAAGACCTCCGCTCGTCGGATCGTCGCCGATCGCCGCCACGGCCGCCGGGCGGCCATGATCGCTGCTGATGCCCGTGCTCGCCACGAACTCTCCGCCGCTGCTGCCCATGCCGCTCATGCGCAGATCCCGCAATCTCCAGAACCATTGACGGCCATCGATGTCCACGCGGACTCCCGGACATCCCACCCCATCCACACCAGAATGCTCCACCACCCGAGCACGACGACCCACATACTGGCTCATCTCGTCCGCCCAGTTGTCATCCCCATCGACTCCACGATGTCGCCCCAGCGTCACTTCCGTGCCGGGCACCACACGCCCATAGTTCGGCCTTCCTTCATCCTGATGACATTCTTGCGGCACGGACGATGGGCTCGGAGCTCGAGGAGCAGGCCGTGGTTGCAGGCCTGTTCCGACGCCAAGGTCGCGCGCACGCCAGAACCACTGTCCGCCATCGACATCGACCCTCACCCCCGGACACCCCACGGCATCCACACCGGAGTGACGCGTCACACGCGCTGCACGTCCAACGAATCGCGCCATTTGGTCGTCCCAGTTGTCATCGCCGCCGACGAAGCGATGGCGTTGTAACGTCACGACCGTCCCTGACTCGAGCGGGCCGAAGCGAGCGTTTTCTTCGCTCATGCCACAGTCCTCAGGAGGACGCGCATCGGACGATTGCGCTGCGGTCAGCGCGGTCGGAAACGGAAACGCAAACGCAAACACCGCGCATGCGAGAAGAGGTTGACGAAAGCGGCTCATGGAAGCTCCATCCTACCATCGCCACAATCCGCTGGTAGAGGTTCGAGATACCGAATGAACGTACGGAATTGTCCGGTCACGTGAATCACATGGGAAGCCATGGGAAACTCCGCCTCGAGCTCACCCGAAAACGCGCCTCCGAGCCGAGGCTCGAAAGTCAGGAGCGTGAGCTTGCCCCGACCCGACGACAAGCGTCCCATCTCGGGATGGTTGATCTCGATCGTCGCCCCCGCAGGTTGGAACGCAATTTCGCTCGGCAGGTTTGTGTGGGCACCCACCTCGAACTCGATCTTCACGCCGGTGTGTCCCCGCGAAAAAAGCATGTTTTCGCCGTGCTCGTCGAGCGACACCCGATAAGCGCAGCGTTCAGCACGCAGAACCACACCGCGGGCGAGTTGAGACGGGGTCATTTCATTCGGCGTGCCCACCGTTTCGCGAGGCCTATCGGGATCGACGCGCACCATCGAAACATGCAGCCTGGGCTCGTCACGCGTACCCGCGGTTTCGTTGCGTTCCGTACCCAGCACCTCTCCGTAACGTCTCAGCCACGCCTCACATCGCGCGCGATCACGACGTTCGCAACGAGACGCATCTCGATCGAGCACACTCACACAAAGATTTCGGTCTGCACTCGATACGGCGCGACATAGCCCCACATTGCGGGCTGCCCACGCCACGCAGAGTGGCTCGGGACCGCTCAACACACGATCTTCGGGACACATCGAGGGATCTCCAAGCGCCCATGCCGCACGACGACGGCATCCTGCACGCGCATTGGAGACGGTGAGCGTGTCGCAACGCGAGGGCTCTCGCATCGCCGCAGCACTGAGTCCGGTGCAGACGTCGGTGAAGAACGCATCATAGCCAAAATCCAAAAGTCCTTCGGACACAGCCGTCGGCGTTTGGGAGCGCAACTGCTCGACGCACCCTTCGATCGATTCGAAACGTCGGAGCTCGTCTCCGAACTCTTCGGCGCGGTGTGGCCACGCGAAGGGATGTGGATCCACATCCTCGTTCAGTGGAGCAAGCTCCGCGTGCGTGGGCTCACTCGCCGGCTCACTTTGCGTGCTGATGTGGCGCTCCGTGTCACCCGCACATCCAGTCTTCAAACATATGCTCATCCAAAGAACATACGTCCAAGCGCTCTTGACCCATTGACAGCTCGCCCCCCTGGCGTCGCCCTGGTACAACCCCATCCGCATGCGTTCTGTACGTAGCCTGAGAAGCCTCGTTGCGCTCTCGTTGGCAATGCTGCCAACGGCACTGGGGCTCGATCCGCTCCAGAATCACGTCCGCGCGCAAAGCGAAGAAGAGGCCGAGTTCGAAACTCCACCCGAGGACTCCGAGGAGCAAGCGCCGCCCGAGGCTGCAACGGAAGAACTCCCCGAACCATCCACGGGTGAACCATCGCGACGTCTCATCGTGATCGATGTCGCCACCTATGGAGTCGATCCGATCGTGGGACGCGTCGCCAGTGAACGAATACGGCGCACGGGCGAAGCGATGGGCTACCAGGTCCTCACGCCTGAAGAAAGCGTCGCCGCAGCGCAACGCCTGCGCATGCCCTATCCGCCCGCGCCCGCAGATCTCTGGCGTGTGACGTGGATCGCGCAGGCTCAGCGCGGCGTATTTGCGCGCATCTGGGCTGCGGGGGGTCAGTACGTCATCGAAATGAGCGTGGCGAGCCTCGACGGCACGGGACCCTTCTTTGGTCGTGACACGGCAGGAGCAGCAGACCTTCGCGAAGCCATCGATCGACTCTTGCAGCAGACCCTTCCAAGCCCTGCGACATGGCAAGAAACACCGGCTCGACTGGCCGCCACGCCCACACGAATCGTGCGCCGTCCGAGGCCTCGAGACGAGCTTGCCCATCCCGCTGGCATCGGTGTGCGACTCCCTGAGCCGCCGCTCCGCCGCTGGAAGGTCACGCTCCAAACAGAAGCCGTGATCGGCACGACCCAAGGAGGATTTTACAATCATCTGGTCGGCGCTCGGCTCGATTTTCGAGTCACGCGCGACCTCATGTTCGGAGCGTATTTCGGTTACACGAATCTTCAGGGGCGCAACGATCGAGCGCACAACCTCCTCGTCATGCTGCAAGGTGAGCAACGAGTTCGCCTCAGCCCCACGCTGGACCTCACCATTCCGTTGCGTGTGGCGGTGGGATATCTCCCCTTCAATGGCCCGGTGATTCGCCTCGCAGCAGGCGTCAACTACGCGATCTCGGAAGACTTCGAAATCGGGTTGGATCTCATCGCGCCCACGTTCTGGGTGCTCGCCGACGATTTCGCCGTCTCGCTCGACATCGCATTCGAAGCCTCCTATCGACTGCCCTGGTAAAGGGACGAGGGCACTTCATCACCCGTGATGTTGGCCTCGCATCTGCACAGGTTCTTCTCCCTGTAGGAGGAGACCATGTCCGAAAAGGTGCCTCGTCACATTCTTGCCATCGCCCTCCTCGTGATGGCGTGCACTGCGAATCGCGCCGGCGACGCATCGCTCCGAACTCGAACGACGCACACGGCCGCGACCCTCGAAACCCTGTCCGCACATCGCGATCGAGAGCTCGCTCTTGCCGTGCGACGACGGATCGCTACCCACGACAACGCCGAATCGGTCATCGTTCGCGTCGATCGCCATGTCGTCGTCCTCGAAGGACACCTCCCTCATGTGCTCGCAAAGAAAAACGTAGAGGCCATCGCCGCCCAGACCTTCGGTGTCCTCCGTGTCTGGAATCGCATCGACGTGCGCCCGCCTGAGCGAGTGGATGCGATGATCGAAAACGACGTGCGCCGCGCCTTGTCGCTCCATCCCGTGCTTCAGTCGGAAGAGATCGACGTCGTGGTCGATGGAGGAGACGTCACACTCGCCGGCGACGTCACGTCGCATCATCAACGCGCTGTTTCTGAAGAGATCGCGGCCGGTGTTCGCGGCGTAAAAAATGTGGTAGTTCGCCTCGAGATCGTCCCTCCGCGCGAATACGTCGACGACCAACTTCGTGCTCGGATCACGAAACAGTTGGATCGCGACATGCGGATCGATTCTCGGCGGATTCATCTACGCGTTCGGGACGGTCGAGTCGTCCTCACCGGCACGGTATCGAGCGAGAATGAGCGACGGCTCGCTCGCTATTTGAGCGGCATCGACGGCGTCCGCGAAGTCAACGCGAGCGCGCTTCACGTGCGGTGGTCTCCGATGTCGTACGAACGCCGTGTGCACCCCATGCCCAACCGTGACGCGATGACGCGAACGATTCATCGAGCTCTTGAATGCAATGGTTGGCAGGGCGTCGAGAACCTCGCTCTCCACGTCGATCGCGATGGTGTCGTTACGATTGAAGGCGAGGTTTCAAACGTCCTCGCAAAGCGCGCCACCCTCGAGCTCATCGAGACCACCCGTGGAGTCACACGGCTCATCGACCGTATCACCGTCCTTCCTCATCCGCTCATCGATGACGAGCTCTTGGAGGAACGCGTCTCTGACATTCTTGGGATGAATCCGTATCTCGAGAACGAGAGAATCGAGCTCCGAGTTCAAGACGGAATCGTGATGCTCATAGGGAACGTGCGCTCTCCATTTGCACGCACCGAAGCGGATCGCTCTGCCTCGCAAGTTGCGGGAGTTCGAGGCATCGACAATCGGCTCGAGACGAGGATTCAGGCGGACGGTTGGTGAACGTCTCCATGTTCGGCTTCTGTTGATTCGGCTCGACCGGATTCGCGCCGTCTTGTGGACGGTGGCGGCGCGAGTCGTGTGGCTCGCGCTGCTGCGTCGGCTGCGGTTGCGGCTGCCGCGTCGGTTGCGGTTGCCGCTGCCGCTGCCGATAGATTATCAACATCGACGTGCTCCTTGTTCACCTCCGAGCGGAGTTGCCCAGCCACTCGCACGATATCGCCGATTCGACGAGTCTTGTGTCGAGCTTCTCGTCCCCATCGGAATCATTCTCGGGCTATCGATGGGGGACACGTTCCGTCCCATCGCCGACCTACCGCTACCGCTCGTCAACTCGGAGCGAGGACCCACCCTGGTTGCGGTGGATCTCTATCATCATTTCGACGTGTGGCGTCTCTCGTCGATCGAGAGTGCGTTTGCACATCGACCGATCGGGCCAGCGGCCATCATCTGGCGGGATGATCCCCGATACTTCATGTCTCTTGGTGCAGGATGGCTCACGAGCGTGTCGACTTTAGTCTGGCTCGCGAGTCGCCATAAGCGCAGCTTTTTTGCCTGACGAGCGCAACCCGACTCTCGCTTCAAAGCTGATTCTCACTTCTCATCTTTGTCATCGAGCAGCGCTGCGCGCGTCATCTTCGCGCCGCGGTCACGCAGGCGCGCCATGGCCGCCTCGAGCTTGCGCCCACGTTCGACGACAGGATCTGGAAAGAGTGAGCGAACATCTTCGATCGCCACGAGGGACGACACACTGACCCCCGAAAGTCGCACCGGTCGAATCGAATCGAATCGATCGAGCAGCTCGTGCGCCGCGCGATAAATCGAGCTCGTGTCCGAGACGGCGGAAGAAAGCTGCAGCGAACGCGTCTTGATCGAGAAATCACTATATTTGAGCTTCACCGTGACACCTCGACCCGCGAGCCCCGAAAGATAGAGTCGCTCCGCGACGCGCGCCGATTGAGACAAGAGCTTTCGCGCAATCGAGTCGACGTCCCGCAGATCTTCATCGAAAGTCTCCTCGGCGCCGATCGATTTCGCGGTGCGCTCCGGCTCTACTTCCCGTGGATCATCCCCACGCGCCATGCTCGCCATTTCGAGCCCCCATTTGCCAAACGCGCGCTCGAGCCGAACGACGTCCGCATTGGCGAGATCACCGAGCGTACGAAAGCCAAATGAATGCGCGCGCACCGCGCCCTTCTTGCCGATGCCCATCATTCGTTCGATCGGCAAAGGCGCAAGAAAACCGCGCACGTCCTCCATCACGACCACGAGCGCATCGGGCTTCTCGAGATCACTCGCGATCTTCGCGACGAACTTCGACGGCGCGACCCCCGCGGAAGCACGTAGCTCGAGCTCCGAGAAAATCGCGCTCTTGATGAGCGCCGCGATGGTCTTCCCATCGCCATAAAGCGAACGACTGGCCGTCACATCGAGGAAGGCTTCGTCGAGCGACAAACCCTCGACCAGCGACGTGAAGCGGTGGAAAATCGAGAAGATCTGTCGGCTGATCGAGGAGTAATACGCATGTCGCGGTGCGATGACATGCGCGTTCGGACAAAGACGAACCGCCGCCGACATCGACATCGCCGAATGGACTCCGAAGACACGCGCTTCATAGGATGCCGCCGCCACGACACCACGCGGGAAATGGCCCCCCACGACCACCGGTCGACCTCTCAAGGAGGGATCATCGCGCTGCTCGCCCGACGCAAAGAACGCGTCCATGTCGATATGCAAAATCGTGCGCTGTGTGTGGAGCACGAACTATCGAACCGTTCGTTGATCGAGCGCGCGTCGTGCGAGCTCTTCGCACTCACTCGGATCGATCCCGTAGTGCTCGCATACGAGGCGCATCGTCTCCTCGAGAGACGCCGTCTTCTCGTCGAGCGCGCGAAACCGTCGCAATGGTTCCGACGGATGATATCGGAAAATCCAAGGTGCGAGCTGGCGCGTGACCTCTCGAGCACAAACATCCATGATCACTTCGACACCAGCTTCACGCAAGATCCGCAACCCTTCACCGTCCACGCGCGGGTTCGGATCGAGGATACCAACCGCCACTCGGCGCACCCCTGCCCTCACGATGGCATGTGCACATGCAGGAGTACGACCGTGGAATGCACACGGCTCGAGGGTCGAGTAGAGGGTCGCTTCAGCGATGCACACCCCTTGCGCTGCGGCTTCCTCGAGCGCCACGATTTCAGCATGATCTTCACCTGGGCCGCGGGTATAGCCCGTGGCGACCAGTTCGTGATCGGCGCTGACGATCACGGAGCCAACCCACGGATTATCCCCCGTATGCCCACGGGCGCACTCGGCTCGTTCGATCGCCACACGCATGAAGCGCTCGTGCTCAGAGAACATCGAGGTGGGTTTGGTCTCGAAGGGACCGGGCGGCAAGCCGTTCATGCCGCAAATCAGGTTTGACAGGCTACCTTTGCTCCGCAGCAGACCTTAGGGGTATAGAATGTCTCCGATGCTAGAAGAGTCTCGCTATCTCGATCTCGCGCATGGCGCATTTCGAAGGGTCATGGATGCGTTCGATCATGTCGACACCGATGATGCCGATATTGAAAGCGCCGGTGATGTGTTGACGATCACCTGGAGAGATGGGTCTCGTTGTGTGGTCAATACGCAACGCCCGGTGCGCCAAATTTGGCTCGCGGGAGGCGATCGCGCGTGGCATTTCGGATTCGATCCGGCCACGCAAAGTTTTTACGACGACAAAGGGAGCGGAGCGACCCTCGAAGGAACCCTCGAGAACATCGCACGTCAACACGGCGTGGAGATCTCGATTGCGCGGCTGCACGAGAGCACATGAGCGAACATCTACCGAAGCACAGACCTTATCGAATCATCGAAGGGGATGCTCCTTTCATCCGGCGAAGGATCGTGACGTTTCGTCGGATCGAACCCGGTGATCTTCGTACGGAAGGCTCCGTGGAGGTCCCTGAAAGCCCATTTATCGAGGCAAAACTCGTGGATATCGAAGTGCCGGAATCGATCCACGAAAAGATGAAACGACTCGCTGATGCCAAAGCGAAAGCACTCGAGATTCCGCGCTCCCCCCTGCTCGAGTACGAACCGGCCGGCATCATGATTTCAGCCGCCGGAGGCATCGCCGTCGGCGTGTGGCTGGAATACCTGATGCCGCAACGCGAGTTTCTCCTCATCGCAGCATGCCTCGGCGTTGTTGGAGTGCTCTTCGCGCTGATGACAAAACGGCGACGTCTCGCCGCAGAGGCGGCGGCTCGTGCACGCTGGGATCTGGCCCACGAGAAAGATGAATATGAAGCGATGGCCCACGAGGTGACGGAAAAATGGCGTCACTTCGCGCAAGAGCTGCGAAGTGACACCGGATTCCACGTCGAAATTCGAATCGCTGAAGGCTCACGCAATCCGATGCGGCTCGCATCGATCGATCCTCGACCCATGGAGGGAACCGCCGGATTCGATCCCGAAGATTTTCTTCCCACCGAAGGGGGCGGCGTCCGCTACGAAGCGGTTCACGCCGCAGGTGTCGTCGGAACGCGTCTGATACCAAACGCGATCGAAATCCAAGAATGAATCGGGCTCAGCCCCACCCTCGGAGCCGATTTTCCTGCGCTTGATACAAGCGAATCGCATCACGGATCACGCGCACGGCTTCCGTGGCTCCAAGCATCTCATCCACGATGACCTGCTTTGATTCGAGGGTCTTATAATCCTCGAAGAAACGCCGAATTTCGCTCGAAGTGTGGCGAGGCAGCTCGCTCAAATCCTGATACTCGGAGAACGCCGGATCATGCACGTGAACGGCGATGACTTTGTCGTCCTCCTTTCCTTCATCGAGCATCCGCATCACGCCGATGGCGCGCGCGCGCATAATCGAGAGTGGCATGACAGACTCATTGCCGAGCACGAGCACATCGAGCGGATCTCCGTCGTCGCAATAAGTGCGCGGGAGGAACCCATAATTCGCAGGATAATGCACTGCGCTATAGAGAACGCGATCGACACGCAACATGCCCGAAGGTTTGTCGAGCTCGTATTTCACCTTCGAATTCTTGGGAATTTCGATTACTACATTGAACCCACGTTCGAGCTCATGGTCGGGATTCGGAAGATCGTGCCAGGCGTGTACCATTGCTCTCGGAGATTAGCGCTCTCGCCAACAGAAAACTACATTGGATTGTGAAATGCTTCCGCGGACGTTCGTCAAAACCAATCGCGGAAGCAACCGTTGCCCGCGGTCAAGAGTTCGCGAAAACGCAAATCGTCAGGATCGACCGTGTTGAATACCTTCACCCAGTCGGAAGTCGGGAGCTCACAAAACCCTGTTTGGATATAACACTCGGGATGGGATCTGAACCCTATCTCTTCGATGCTCGAACAATCGTTTCCTTGCTCGACTGCATCGAGGGTCGTGATGAGACATCGCCGCACGCGCCGAAACCACGCCTGCCCCGCTGGGCTCATCTGAGATTCCGCAACGAGCCGGAAGCGCTGACAGTAACGATACGCATAGTTCATGAGGTAGCCCTCGGGCCCACAATGCGCAGTGGCCTCCCGGCATCGGTAGTACTCACACGCTCCGCAACCTTCATATTGAACGGCGCTCCGAGCGCAATCGCTTGCATCTTCGGGCAGCTCCAATGGAGCCAACATGTGCTCTGGCTCATCGGCTTCGGCGTCACAGGCAGACATCTCACAGAAGCGATAAATCCGAAGCGAGCATGAGATATCCGCGAGTCTCGAATCCCGTCTTTCGGGTTCTGTCGGAGGCAGCGCGCTCTCGAGTTGTTCGCACGTCAGCCCCAAGATCTCCAATGCATGCTCGACATCGCAAGATGGATTGGGAGCCTCACTGGGAGGAGCGTCGCCCAAACATTCCGCAAGATGTCGAGATGCCTCCGTGCATATGGATTCGACCGATGGGGATGCATCCCCGGAATCTGAAGCATCACGAACCTCTGGGATCGAGGCGTCATCCCCAGATGGCCCCTCGGACGTACACCCCCAAAGAATCGCAAACAACGTAATTCCTAAGAGACAACGTACACCATGGTCAATCACGCGGCGGCTCATCGCGCCGCGAGCCGCGGTCATACTCCCGACGCGGTCCACGCCCACGCGCAGGAATGATCTGAATCCGCCGGCCGATCCCCTCGCCATTCGACTTCGTCGACACACCAGGAAACTTGGCGAGCGAAAGATGGACGAGCCGTCGATCGCGCGCCGGCATCGGCTCGAGCGTCACCACGCGACCTATCTCGATGGCTCGCTTGGCTTCTCGGCGCGCCATGTTCACGAGCCCTGCATCATGCCGTTCACGGTAATCGCCGCTATCGACGACGATATAACGACGGTTCTCCGGAAAACGGTTCACCACCTTGTTGACGAGAAACTGCAGCGCATCGAGCGCCGAGCCCTTTTTCCCGATGGCGCGACCCGCGTCTGCGCCCTGGATGTCGAGCACCACTTGCTCGCCATCCTCGCGCACCGTCACTCGGGTCTCGAGGCCCATCCGATAGAGCACGCCGGAGAGAAACTCCATCGCCTCCTCGGCTTTGCCATCGCCCGGCGTACCGCGCGAGTCTCGATGTTCCCCTCGCTCATCCTCGTCTTCGACATCACCGAGGAAAAGCGCGCCCTCCAGCTCTTGCTTTCGATCGTCAACCACGACGTGACCTCCCGGAGCCGCGCTTCGAAGATCCTGCGCGACCCGTGTCCTTCGATGTTTGATCGCCAGTCGGTCCCTCGTCCGGCGACGTTTCGGATGCGGTTTCCACGATGGAAGCAGAGGCGTTCTTCGCTCTCTCTTCCTCCCGAGAAAGGCGCATTTCATTCGTCTTTTGCTGAGCAATCCCGAGCACCGAGTTGGTCAGCATGTACAAGCAAAGCCCCGCCGGCAAAAAGAGCATGAACAAGGTCACGATCACCGGCATGAACTGCATCATGCGCGCTTGAGCAGGATCCATCGAAGTCGGCGTGAGCTTCTGCTGCACCCACATCAATCCACCCAGCGCGAGCGGCAACACGAAATAAGGATCCGGCGCGGAAAGATCCTGCCACCAGAGCGCAAACGGCTGATGATACAGTGCGATATTCGTCGAAAGAGACGCATAAAGCGCAAAGAAGACCGGCATCTGGAAGAGCACGGGCAAGCAGCCCCCGAGCTGCGCAAGCGGATTGATCCCGTGCTTGCGATACATATCCATGATCGCCGCTTGCTTGGCTTGCGGATCATCGGGGAAGCGCGCGTTGATCTCATCCATCTCCGGCTTGAGCTTCCGCATCCGCGCCATCGAACGGAAACTCCGGTCGGTGAGCGGGAAGAGCGCAAGACGCACGATGAGCGTCAAGATGATGATCGCGACGCCCCAGTTGCCGACAAAGCCATGAAGCCACGTCAGGAGCGACGCAAACGCGCGCGCAATCACTGCGAACATGCCGAGGTTGAGCACCTCGGGGAGATCGTGACCCGCCGCTGCGAGTGCCTCTGGAATCTTCGGTCCAAGATAAGCGAGCGTCTGGTAGACCTTCTGCTCGCCTGGTTCGAGCGAAATCATCGGAAAAAGGAGCGATGCCTCGAAGAGCGTCCCTTCGGGCTCTCCGTTCACGTTGCCGCGATCGCTCGCTTCGAGCCCACAAAACTCAGCATGGGCTTGGCCCTGAGGCATGATCGCCTGGACGAAATACACGTTCTCGATCGCGACGAAATCGATGACACCGCCGTAGCCATGACGCTCGGCCAACGCTTTGCGATCTTTGCGTTCAGTCTCGTCACCATGACGGCAAACGCCTTGGCTGATGGCAGGTGAACGGCTTCCGAAGAAGCTCGAGCCACCTTCATCGGCTCGATGGACGTAGTGCCAAGTCGAGACACGCAGCCGCAGATCTTTGTCGCGATCGCCGACATTTTGGACGCGAATCGTCTGCCAAATCTGGAAAGGGCCTTGGCCCGCTTCGAGCCGGCGCACCACTTCGACACCCCGCCCTTGCCACCGAAGCTCGACCTCGGTGGGCGAGACCTGCTCGATGTCCCATACAGCATCGCCTGGGATGGAAATCCCCGGCAAATCGATGCGCAGCGGTCGGTACTCCTCGCGCTCGGTCGTCACGAGATCCATCGCGCGCTCGGCTTGGCGATAGCGCGGATCGACGAGCTCGACGTGCGAAACTCCCCCGCCGAGATTGTCGATCGTGACCACCATGTCGGGAGTCGTGATCGTGGCATTCTGCTGTCGCGCACGGCGTTCGGGCGCATCGCGACGGGCTTCGACGGCGCGCTGTTCGCGCTCTTCGGCGCTCGTCGCCTCGTCCGTCCATTGGCTGCTCTCGGTTCCTCCGCGCCCAGCTCCAAAAAAGTTCTGGTACGCGAAGTAGATTGCGAGAAATGCGCCCGCAGCCAGGAACATGGTCAGGAGCGATCTTCTATTTTCATCCTGCATCGATCGCCGCCTTGGTCGCTCGAGAAGAGGGGAGATCCGGCGGCGGATCGAAGCCGCCCGGATGGAAGGGGTGACAACGGCAGATGCGTTTGACTCCGAGCCATCCACCACGTGTCGCGCCGAATCGCTCGATGCACACGGCCGTATAACGAGAGCAACTCGGCTCGAAACGACACACCTGACCAATGAGGGGTGAGAGCGTCAGCCAATAGACACGGATGAGGAAGAGCATCGCCTTGGCGATCATGAGCGCCCTCCATGCGCCGCGTGGACCGCATGGCGACGGACATTCGAAAACGCTCGCCGTGCCTGCTCGATTTCCCGACGTACTTCATGGAATCCAAGCCGAGAAGCGCCTCCCTTCGCGATTGCGACCACGTCGCACGCTTCCGGAAAAAGCTCTCGATGACGCCGGAAAACCTCACGCATGACTCGTTTGACCCGATTTCGGCCCACAGCGGTCGCGACCTTTCGCGTCACGGTGATTCCGAGCCGGGTAGGACCGCCCTCTTCCCGTGGCAACACCGCGAGAACGAAGTGGAGGGTATGAATCTTCCGCCCCGTCCCTTGGATGCGCCGAAAATCGACACGACGCTTGACGCGATCACTCGGCCGAAACGTCTCGGGACGGCCCGTCATATTCAGGGCCCCGACGCAGGCCTACTTTTTGTAGACGCTCGGAACGAGCCGGTGACGACCTTTGGTCCGTCGCCGTGCCAAGACCTTACGGCCATTCTTGCTCGCCATGCGTGCGCGGAAGCCATGGGTCCGCACTCGACGGGTGCGGTGCGGCTGATAGGTGCGCTTCAAAGGATCCTCCGAAGGAACGCCGGCCCGAAAAGGACCGGAAAAATCGAGGCGCGGAAATAAGCATGGGAGAGACGCGCCGTCAAGGGTTCGAGCGTGCGAACGACAAATCAATCCCACTCGAATGCACGACGCCATCCCGCAAAAGGCCTGCATCAACGAACGAAAAGTAGCCCTCACGCCCCACAATCACGTGATCCAGCACCCGAACGCCAAGGAGCACGCCTGCCCGCGCAAGGCGATCCGTGAGCACGATGTCGTCGGTGCTCGGGCTGGCATCGCCGCTCGGATGATTGTGCGCGAAGATCACCGAAACAGCAGCCTCACGAAGAATCGCTCGGAACACATCGGCCGGCGCCACGGGACACATCGAGAGGCCGCCTCGCGCGATCGTCAGCTCGGCGATGACGCGATTCTTCGCGTCCATGGGCAGCGCCACGAACCGCTCGACTTCGGCACCTGCGAGCCGACCACGAAGCACCGCATCGACATCGCGGCTGCTGTCGATGCGCGGCCCGGGGCTCCACGGCAAATCGTGCACCCGTCGGCCGAGCTCGATCGACGCGACCAACCGAGCCGCTTTCGATTCCCCAATCCCTGCAATTCGTGCAAATACACCGACACCGCTGCGCCTTAGCCCCGAAAGCCCTCCGCTCTCGCGAAGCACACGCGCCGCTAGCATCGTCACTGGTTCTCGGACACTTCCTGTTCCGAGTACCAGTGCAATTAGTTCTTCATCGCTGAGCGCTTCGCTTCCGACGCGCCGAAGCCGTTCACGTGGACCTTCTTGCATCGCCCTTCCCTCTTCGGAAGTTCCGTTCGGAACCTGTAGCGACAGTCAGATTGGTTTTACCCTTCGGTCCTGGTTCTGTTTTGTTGTTCATTTGGTCTGTGTGTTTACGTTGGGGGGGGCGTATGGGGGGCGCCCGCCACCCCCGAGTGGTACGCGATGGCATGAATCGCCGGCGCTTGTTATTCGCCTGCATGTGGATCGCTGCGCTCGTGGTGGTGCTCGTTCTTCATCTCACCGAAGAGCCAGGCCCCGATCCGCGCATGCGCGCGAATAGCGCCCCCGTCCGTGGCCCTGACGATCGAGCGGAATCCCCAACGCCTCTCACACGACCCACCTCGCCGGAAGTAAGCCCTCCACGACAATTCCGCCATGATCGACGTCACACGGGGAGGAGCCCTTACGTGGGTCCTTCATCCGTCGAGCTCGCGTTTCGTTTCGACACCGCAGGTCCCATCACCGCCCAACCCGTGATCGATGACGAAGGGGTGATCTACGTGGGATCACACGATCATCATTTCTACGCCGTCTCCTCCGACGGCACGCTGCGCTGGCGACGAGATTTGGGTGGGCCCATCTACGGAGCTGCAGCGCTCTCCGATGGGCGAATCTATGTGGGTTCCGATTCCGACTTCTTTTTCGCACTCGATACGCGCACGGGAGACGTCATTTGGCATCTGCGCACCGATGACGATGCCGATACGGGAGTGGCGCTCGCGCCCGATGGCGCGTTGGTCTTCGGCTCTGGATCGGATGTGCTCGCGGTGGAGCGCGAAGGAGCGCTGAGATGGCGTTTTCGCACCGGGCTCAAAGTGTTCTCGACCCCAGCCATCGATGACGACGGCACGATTTACGTGGGCTCACAGGACGATCATCTCTATGCGATCGCGCCCGACGGCCGGATGCGCTGGCGATATCGAACGGGCGACGACATCGACTCCAGCCCCGTGATCGGCGACGATGGGACGCTCTATTTCGGAAGCGACGATCAACATATCTACGCACTTCACCGAGATGGAACGTTGCGTTGGTCCGTGGACGTCGGAGGCGACGTGCGCGCCCCTGTGAGCCTTTTCGAAGATGCAATTTTCGCGGGTGTCTTCGGCCCCCGCCCCCGCGTGGTGGCGCTCGACGCGGAAACCGGAGCCGAACGCTGGTCTTTCGCGACGAGCGAGACCCACTCGAACGGCAATGTGTCGAGCGGACCGCTCGTCGATCGACATGGCCACCTCTACTTCGGTGCGGACGATGACTTCGTCTACTCGCTCGATGGAAACGGGCGCATGCGTTGGTTCTACGAGACGGGTGGGAATATCGATTCAGAGCCGGTGCTCACGCCCAATGGCGTCCTCCTCATTGGCTCGGACGATCACACTCTGTACGCACTTCGCACCCCAAGCGAATGATCGAAAGCGGCGTTCACAGGAATACGCACGTCTTCATCCTGAGCTACCCTCTTCCTCATGCGAATTCTTTACGGCGTGGTCGGTGAAGGGATGGGGCACGCGATGCGCTCGCGGGTCGTGCTCGAGCATCTGGTGAGTCAGGGGCATGAGGTCGAAATCATGGCCTCTGGCCGAGCCGTCGACTTCTTGAAGAAGAAGTTTGCGGGTCGAGAGGTGAATCGCATTCATGGCCTTCACATCGTCTACGAAGAGAACCGTATGCGCCTCGGCAAGACCGTCGTGCAGAACGTACTTCAAGGGACGACGGCGATCCCCCAACAGATCGCGGCTTACTTCGAGCTCATTGGGGACTTCGCGCCCCATTGCGTGATCAGCGACTTCGAATCGTGGACGTATCTTTACGCCAAGGCGCATCGCCTCCCGGTGTTCAGCATCGACAACATGCAGGTGCTCAACCGATGCGTCATCGACGAGGACGCGATCGCCGGTCATCGCGCTGAGTTCGAGGTCGCGCGCGCTTTCGTCAAAAGCAAACTTCCTTTTTGCGACTGGTATCTGATCACGACCTTTTTCGAGCCGCCTCTTCGCAAAGAGCGAACCTCTCTCCACAAGCCGATTCTACGCCCAGAAATTCTGGCTGCCGAAACGAGCCGCGGCGATCACCTCCTCGTCTATCAAACGGCCGAGGGGCACGACGAGCTCCAAGAAACATTGCAGCGCACCGGGCTCGAATGTCGCGTCTATGGAATGCGACGCTCGATCAACGAAGAACAGGTCGAAGGCAATTTGCGCTTTCGACCATTCAATGAAGCGGGATTCATCGACGATCTCGCGAGCGCGAAGGCCGTGATCGCCGGTGGTGGGTTCACGTTGATGGGCGAGGCCGTCTACCTCCACAAGCCCATGCTCTCCGTGCCCGTGGCTGGCCAATATGAGCAAGTGTTGAACGGAAAGTATCTCGAGAAGCTCGGATATGGGCGCATCGCAAAGTCGCTCGAAGATCCGAAGGTCATCTTCGACTTCGTCGATGCGATTTCGTCCTGCGAAGACAAGCTCTCGAGCTACCACCAAGAAGGCAATCGAGCCTTGCTCGATGAGCTCGATACTTTGCTCGATCGCGCCGAAGCTGGACTCTGATCGGAGATCAGGAACGACTCTATTTGGCGTATCCTACGGCAATGACGTTGCGGTATGTGCTCACGGTCTTCGTTGCTGCAATCGGCCTGGGTGCTTGCTCGGGCGATGACCCGGGCGAAAGCCGACCTCCTCGCCCCGACGGCGGCAGCTCGACAGGCGGCACGCGAAATCCAGTGTGCACGACGGGAACGAGCGCGGGAGAGGTCCAAGCGCCGACATTCGTCCGCAACCTGCGCGGGCAAACGAGCTGGTATGCCTCGCCCGTCGTCGTAGATCTCGATGAAGATGGCGAAAACGAGCTCGTCGCCGCGTATTACGACATCTTCGTGTTCAATCGAGAGGGCGCGCTCATCCACACGGCCGAGTTCGGAGAAGGACGCGTGTATGCACCTCACGCGGTGGTCGATCTCGAAGGGGACGGAACGGTGGAGGTCGTCTACGGTCGCGGCCACGAAGTTTGGGCGCTCGAATGGGATGGCGGCGCCTTCGCACCGAAAGCTGGGTGGCCCGCCGACGTGGCTGGGGGAGGCAATACTCCGGAGGTGCGCGGGCTCGCAGTAGCCGACCTCGACCACGATGGACTCATCGAAGTCGTCGTGACCACCACGCAAACCGCCGATGAAGAGGATGGCGGCTCGCAGGTCTTCGTGTTTGGATCCAATGGCGCACTCTACCAACCCTTGGGGGTCGCATGGCCTGCTTGGCCTCGATACAACGCGCGCACTGGAGCGGGCGGCGACGCCGATAGAAACGGACAAGGACATCAAGGGTACGGGTGTTATGGCTTGAACGTCGGCATCGGCGATATCGACGACGATGAAGAACTCGAAATCCTCGTCACCTACGACAACCATCACATTCAAGCCTTCGATCCCGACGGCATGGCGATCGATGCTTCGCCGTGGTTCACGAATCGACACAACGCACATTCGGGAATGCGCATGACTTGGGGGCAATTCATTCGCTGGGCCGACCCCGATGTCGAGGCGGCGCACTATCACGATCACACCGGCGATTGGCCTCATCCTTCGATGAACGAATGGCTGCAATGGACCGCATCTCCTCCAAACGTGATCGACTTGGACAACGACGGACAGAACGAAGTGGTGGGCGTCCCCAACATCGAGATGAACGAGCCTTACGAAACGATGGCGTATGGCGTCATGGTGCTCGAAGGCGCCTATGGAGATGGGAGTCGATCCGCGATGAGGCGCGCTGGTTTCGAGACACTTCCACGGGGGGAATCTCCGATCAAAGTCGATGGATGGTACCCCCCGATCGGCGTGCCTTCGCCTCTGACCGTCGATATTCAAGGAGATCCCGATAAAGAGATCGTGGTCTCGCTGAACGATGGTTTCATTTATGCCTTTGATGCGAATGGAACGCGCCTATGGCGATTCGATTTCACGTTCGGCAAAGACATCATGTTTGCGTCGGAGGTCATGGCGGCGGACTTGAACCAGGATGGCTCTCCAGAGCTCGTGTTCTCGACCTACGGCGCACCCGATGTGCTCGACTCGGGCCATCTCGTCATTCTCGGCGCAGATGGGTCGCTCTTGCATGACGTGCCGCTGCCAAACACCCGTATGAACGGCAATGGCAACGGTGCACCGGCCGCGCCGGCGATCGCAGATCTCGATGGCGATGGAGAGCTCGAGATTTTCGTGCAGACCTTCGAGCACGGAATGGATGTGTTCACCGTGCCCGGCTCAGGGACGAACTGCCTGCTGTGGTCGACCGCGCGTGGTGGGCCTCTGCGCATGGGTCAACCGAATGGAGATTGATTGACTCGGTTCGAGACTCATACGGGACGAAGCCCGTTCTTCGACGAGCTCGGTGGACATCGCGACCCAGACGTCCTCCGAACAGCACACACCAGGCGCTCGTCGATCACGATCGCGCCTGGCCGACCGCGAAGATGCGCCGCGGCCCAATCGCGCGACCCAGTATCGGAGCTCACCGCGAGCCCATATGCCTGCAAAAGCGTATGCGCCTCGCGCGACGTCATCTGTCCGCGGAGGGGCTCACCACTCCAACGCAGCGCCGAGAAGGCGAGCGGTGTGGTCCACTCCATGACTTTTTCGAGCAAAGACCCCGGAGCACGCGCGCCCGCCGTTCCATACGTCATCAAGAGCGAAGAACCCGAAGACGAACGCGCCGCGATCACATCGAGCGTCGCCTCGATCGCCGCGCGCTCGAGATACATCGTGACCCCTTCCCAGATCCACACCGTGCGCTCATCTGCGCGATGCCCCGCGCGCTCGAGGACGTCACTCAGCGCTTCACGCTCGAAATCGATGGATGCGAAGCGCACCTCGCGCGCTCTGCGAGGCAACGTCTCGACACGTGATTTCTTGACCTCTTGCGTGGATGGGAAATCGACCTCGAACACGATCGTCCTCCCAAGCTCCGACATTCGAAAGGCGCGTGCATCCAATCCAGCACCAAGGATTACGAGCTGAGGGATCGATCCTTCCCGTCTCAACGCAGCATCGATGGCGGCCGTGCGCAACGCCACGTGCTCGAGCAAGCCTCCCGATGCGTAGTTGGCCGCATCGATCAAACGCGGATATCGCGCGGTGACGCCACCCAAGAACCTGAGCGCGCCCCGTACACCCACGGGCATCAACACGCGCATCCCTGAGTCGTTCACGAAGTCCGTCCGCGATCCAGGAAGGCTCGTGACGGCCCGGAATGAATCCACCAACTCCGCGGTGATGCTCGGTGAGCCTCGTCGCATAGACCTTGAGACTATCAGCCCAAGCAGGGCCTCCTAGCGACAAAAGCGCTCCCACGCCTCCGGAATCGGCCCGCCGAGCATGCGCTCCGCGCCCCCGCGATCGAGCAACACGAAACGAAATGTCCCACTGAACGCGAGCTGATTCTGCCCTTCCGCATCGGGCTGCGTGATGCCCACCGCGACGTCCACGATGCGTCTCGCGTCCTTCGTGATCCGCCCGCACCCTGTGACCGGAATCCCGATGCGCACCGGCCGGTGAAGCTTCGCATCGAACGACGCCGTGAACCCGAACTTGCCGAGCAGACCGATGATCGCCCACGCCGCGACTTCATCGGCCAAGGTCGAGACCAGCCCACCATGCATGATCCCGACGGGCCCTTGATGGCGTTCGCCTGGCGTAAACCGCGTGACGATTTCGTCCTCCTGTCGCTCGAACGTCAGGCGAAAGCCAAACGGATGATCGGGGCTGCAACCAAAGCAAGGCTGACCGGGGCCAAAGAGGTGACCGTCGAGGGATTCCATCGGTGTGCTCATCTGAAACCTGTGGCGCAAGCATGCGCGCACCTTGGACAGACCGCACGCCCCCAAAGCGTTTGTGCTATGCCCGCGAATCGACGATGTCTCGCATCACTGACGCTCTCTCGCTCGCCCGCTCCGAGCATCGCGCGGCGCTCATCACCTATCTCTGCGCAGGCGATCCCGATCTCACTGTGACGCCCGACATCATCGTCGCGCTCGCAGAAGCCGGCGCTGACATCATCGAACTGGGTATTCCTTTCAGCGATCCCATCGCCGATGGCCCCACGATCCAGCGCGCCAGCGAACGAGCGCTCCGCGCAGGATCGACGTTGCCCGGCGTGCTCGACGCACTTGTCCAAGCGCGCAAGCGCACGGACGTCCCCGTTCTTCTCTTCGGTTACTACAATCCATTCCTCACCCGCGGCGAAGAGCGCATCGCGCGCGAAGCGAGAGACGCTGGTGCCGATGGATTCCTCGTCGTCGATCTCCCGCCCGAAGAATGCGCATCTTTGCGCGATCCCGTCGTCGCGAATGGACTCGATTGGATTCCGCTCATCGCGCCCACGAGCACCGATGAGCGCATCGCCCGCGCCAACGCCGTCGCCACATCGTTCGTGTATTGCGTCTCGGTTGCGGGCGTGACCGGCACAAACCGCATCGACTCGAACGAAGCCGCGCTCTGGGCTTCTCGCATCGGCTCCCGCCTCAAAAGACCCGTCGCCCTCGGCTTCGGCATCAAAACCAAAGAAGACGTGAAGCGCGCGAGCGAACACATCGACGGCGTCGTCGTCGGCAGCGCCATCGTCGAGGTCATTCACTCGAATGGAATCTCAGGTGTCGCTCGTTTCGTCCGCGAGCTACGCGCTGCAACGATCCGCTAGGTCGTGTCCACAGCCTCGACGAAAGCGCGCATCTTGTCGACATCTTTGATGCCCGGCGAGAGCTCGATTCCACTCGCCACATCCACACCCATCGGCTTCACGATCTCGATCGCTCGCCGCACGTTCTCGGGCTCGAGCCCACCCGCGAGCCAGAGTGGACGCGTCTTCGCGATGCGAGCCGCGAGCGCCCAATCCGCCACTTCACCCGTGCCGCCCTTCATGCCTTCGACATGTGCATCGAGAAGAACTTCGATGCCAGGCACCTCTCTCGCTCTCCGCAATCCTGCTTCACCCGATAGGCGAACCGCAGCGTAGGCGTTTGGCAAACACCTCCGCACGAACGGCGCATCTTCGTCACCGTGAAGCTGCACCCATTCGATGCCGGTCTCAGCGCGAAGCTCTGCAATCTCCACGAGCCCAAGGCCGACGACCACCGCCACGACACGCGCACGGCCCTGCGCAAGACGCACAATCACGCGCGCGACGTCGACCTCACAACGCCGCTTCGAACCGACCCAAAAGTTGAGCCCGAGCGCATCCACGCCGAGCCCGAGCGCGAGCTCTGCGTCTTGAGCCCGCGTGATCCCGCACATCTTGATCGCTGTCTTCACTCGATCTTGAGGAGCTCTTTCACTTTTTGGATCACCTGGGGTGCCTGAATAGGCTTCGTAATATACGCATTCGCGCCGAGTGCGATCGCACGCTGGCGATCTTCGGTCGATCCTTCGGTCGTGATGATGATGATCGGCACGTTCGCATGCTGCGAATCCGAGCGGATCTTCTTCACCAGCTTGAGCCCATCCATGATCGGCATATTGATATCCGTCAGGATGAGGTCGTACCGGTTCGACGCGAGTTTTCGTAACGCGTCGACACCATCATCCGCCTCGGTCACAGCAACGCGTTTCACACGCGCCAGCGCGAAAACGAGGAGTTGCCGCATCATGGGCGAGTCCTCGACGACGAGACATGAGAAGTCAGCCATCCGCCCTCACTCCGATCACTCGCTGCCCGAGGGCGCTCGGCCCGTTGGAAGCAACGACTGCGCAGCCGCCAAGTGATTTTCGATTCCTTCGAGCGCATTCCGCGGATCGGATGCGCGTGCATATTGATTGGCCGCAATCAACGCCGTCGCGCTGTGCGTCCCGAGAAAGTCGAACAGCGCGAGATCCACCGCTGCCCATCGCTCCTTTTGAGCGAGCACCGAGACCACCACGATGGCGCCGATGCACACATCGCGCACGTTCATCGGAATGATCGCGATCGGATCTGCGAGCGTGCCCGCGGTCAGCGGCGCCTCCTCACGGATGCGCGAAACACCCGTCATCATGCAGACGCCGATCGGCCCCTCTCCGACCACGAACGCTCCGGGACCATCGAACCCAGCGCCCGATTCGGCCTCGAGTTGAAGCTCGCTGAGCCCAGAGGCGAGCACGGGTCGAACCCGTGTTCCCCCACGATCCGCGAGGTAAATTACGTAGCGGTCCGCGCCCATCAATTGCTGAAGGAGCTCCGCCAAATGCTTCATCACACCGCGCACCGAGAGTGTCGCGTGCAGATGGCTGCTGGCAATATAGAGGTTCGCGAGATCGTGCAGCTCCTGCTCGATTTCTCCTGTTCGGATCTCGTTGCGCTTCGAGCGCTCATCGAGCTCGTCGCTCCGCGCGAGCAGCGCTCTGCGATCGGTCTCCAGCTGCTCGATCTTCCGAAGAAGATCTCGAATCGCGTCGTCGCTCGCGACGTGTTCGCGGAGGCGCACGTTTTCTTCGCGGATTCGCGACAGCTGTTCGCGAATCTCGCGATTCTCTTCCAGCAAAGTCTCAGTGACCTCGAAGCCCTTTCGAAGAAACTGACGAACGAACGCCTCCCGATCTTTCGTCAGATCGGCCGGATGTTCGCTGGTGTGGCGCTCTCTTTCCCCCCGGTCCACTCGATCGAGCTCCTCTGTGTCTTGCTCGTCCATGCCCGCTTCATCGAACGATAACAGATCGTGTGTCGGCGATACTAGAACGATTCATCCTCACGGGATATCTGAAACTCATTCATCGTCTCTCCGTGCACACGCGAACGATCGCCTCTGCGATCGACTGGATCGGAATCGAACGGTCCGCGAGCCCTGCGCGCTCCACGCTCCCTGGCATCCCCCAGATTGCGGCGGTTTCGACGCTTTCGGAGAACACCATTCCACCCGCCTTCTTGATGGCCTCCGCGCCCTTGGTCCCGTCATCTCCCATGCCCGTCAACACGACGCCGAGCACACGTGTTCCGTAGCTCGCCGCGGCCGATCGGAACAAACGATCGACGCTCGGCTGATATCGATCCTCGGACTCAGGCGCCATGACTCGAGCCCACATCGAGTTTCCACTCGGCTGCACTTCGACGCACTTTCCTCCTGGGCATACGAATGCGCGTCCAGGTCGCAGCTGCTCTCGATCTTCGAGCTCCGACACTCGAACTCCGGAAAGCCGCTCCAATCGATCGGCGAACGTCGTCGTAAATCGCTCGGGCATATGCTGCGCGATCACGATCGAGGCGGGCAGGTCACTCGGAAGCCGCGAAAAAATCTCGACGAGCGCGGGAGGGCCGCCCGTCGAGGCTCCGATCACGACGAGTCGACGAGGATTGATTTCGGTGGGTTGAGGTCTCGTTCCATCGACTTGCGGAAGTCGAATGAGCCCAGTGGCCGTCGCGGCACGCTCACGAGAAGGACTTCCGAGCGGACGAAGCTGCCGAACCATCGCAACTTTCTCTTGCAAGAGCTGACGGATCGTCGCGAGCTCGGTGGTCACGATGGTGCTCGGCTTCACGATGAAATCGAGCGCGCCGAGCTCGAGCGCTTTGAAGACGTCCGTCTTCGCGCCACGCCCCGAGACCACCAGCACGGGCGTCGGTTGACGCGCCATGAGCAGCTTCAAGAACGTAAACCCATCCATCTTCGGCATCTCGAGATCGAGCGTCACGAGATCGGGGCGCTGTCCCAGCACCAACTTCAACGCCTCTTCACCATCAGCCGCCTTCCCGACGACGTCCACACCGGGAATCGAAGACAGCAAATCCGTGATCGTGCGCCGATTGAATGCTGAATCGTCGACGACGACCACTCGAAGCGGACGAACTGCCACACTCATCGTTGCCCCTCTGGATCGTTTCGTTTGCTTCGGTCATTCGAGCGAGGCTCGAGGGGACGTCTGTAAACCATATCGGAGCTCAGATGCGCGAGCTCGAACGCAGTGGATACGTTCAACAGCGATTCGCTGTGGCCAAGCAACAGATGGCCTCCTGGATGCAATCGCTCGTGAAATGTCTCAATCACTTTTTTCCGCGATTCTGTATCGAAATAAATGAGCACGTTGCGACAGAAGATCGCATCCACACGACCGAGGAGCGCGCTCTTGTCGCGATCGAGAAGGTTCAGGTGTCCGAACTGACACATGGAGCGGACCCGCGGATGAACCCGCATTCCCCCTGCTTCCTCCACGAAATACTCCGCGTATTCGGGGGGCATCGCGCGAAAGCTCGAGGGAGGATAGACCCCCCGACGTGCCTGAGCGAGCACTCGCCTCGAAATGTCGTTGCCGAAGATTCGCACATCCCATCCATCGAAAAGCCCGGAGCGAAGGACGAGAATCGCGAGCGTGTACACCTCTTCGCCGGTCGAGCATCCAGCGCTCCAGAGGACGATTCTCTTGCTCCCCCGCTCGAGGGCATGCGCACGGATGGCGGGCAAGAGATCATATCGGAATGCACGGAGCTGGTACTCTTCACGAAAGAAATAAGTTTCATTCGTGACCAACGCTTCGACCGCGTCTTCCATCTCGGCCGCAGCGCCAGGATGATATCGAAGGAAGTGGTAATACGCGGTGAAGTCTGAAAGCCCGAGCGCACGCAGCCGCTCACGCAAGCGTCGCTCGAACACGAACATCGACGAGTCGTCGAAGTGCATTCCCGAATAGCGATTCACGAATTCCCGGAGGAGCCGAAAGTCCTCGGGTTTCAGCTTCGGGCCACTATCGAACAGCAGCGACACTAGCGCCTCGAGCCTCCGATAATTGTCTTCGAGGGAAGTGTCGCGAGCGCATCCGCGATCGCGATACGCACAAGATCGTCAGACTCGATGGCTGCCCGCGCACGGAGCTTTTCCCGCGCACCCTCCGTATCCAACTCCGAAAGCAGACTCACGGTGAGCGCGCGAACGTCCCAGGCCGCGTGCGAAAGCCCCACGGACAAACGCTCCTCTTTGCGGGACAGCGCGCACTCGGCTGCGATCCGCAAAGCTTCCTTGACGACTTCTTCATCCGAATGTTCCAGCACGCCGTCGAGCAAAGCTTCGAACTCTGGTTCATTTTCGAACTGATCACCGCGTAAGGTTCGAATCGCGACAAGTGCGGCCAGCGCCACACCCGGCCCTGGATCGCGCAAAAGCTCGCGGACATCCGCACACAATCCTGGATCGCCTTGGACGCCCAAGGCGCGCGCAGCCGCCGCACGCACCACCGGCAGCTCATCGCGCAGCGCCACCCGCAACACGTTCTTTGCGGTTTCGCGCGCCGATGGATCACGCATGCGTGAGAGCACGGTCACGGCTGCGACCTGCACATCGACGTCCTCGTCGACGAGCGCCATCGACGCAACTTCCGCGGCCTCCGCACCATCGATGCGATCGAGCGCGAGCAACGCAGCGCGACGGGCCGTCGGCTCGCCCGAGGCGATCGCTGCCCGAAGCTTTTCGAGCGCCGCTTGATCGGGCAGCGCTGCCACCGCAAGCGCCCAAGCTTCGGCATGGTCAGGCAACGCGGAATCGAGCGCAGTCTCGACCGATTCCGGCGATGAATGAGACAACGCTTCGAGTGCATCCCCTGTGGCCCGCGCCACCGCGCCACTGCGCTCCGCTCCCAAACGAACGAGGGCCGACGCATCATCGGGCTCCGCCCAATATTCGAGCCCACGGGCGGCCGCATGGACCACCACTTCTTCGTGCGCAACGAGCGCCGTACGAAGGACCGCGCGAATCTCGTGTCCCAATTCGTCGCGCACGCTCCGTGCGCTTTCGTCGTCGATTGAAATCGCACCCAACTCAGCCGCCGCTTCGATGGCCCATGCCCGCGCTGGCGGCGTCAAACTCTGACTTTGCGAAAGCAGCGGTCGCACTGCATCGACGCCGAAGGCCTGTAGCGCTGCCAGCGCAGCCGGTCCGAGCTCGACACGCGCTGCAAGTACCGCGATCGCACCGAGCGCCTCGATGTCACGTGCCATGAGGAGCAACATCGCAGCGGCCCGGGCCGTCTGAATATCACTGTCCTCATTTCTTTCATCCTCGATGAGGCTCCGCAGCAAAGCCTTCTCTGAATCGCCGAGCGAGCTCGCCTGGCTCGAAATGAGAGGTCCAGCGCCCGATGCATGTTGATGAATCGAACCGAGTGCCCGTACGACCTCGGCCATCTCCATCGCACCGTTGATTTCGCGGAGGACATCGAAGAGGGGCGGGACAGCCGCCGCATCACCACTTTGACCGAGCAAACGCAAAGCAAAGCGGCGCACCAGAGGATCTCGAACCATCGGCGCGAGAGTCTCGACGGGGACCTGCGCTCCGAGCGCGGAGAGCCCCTCCATGGCAGCCAATCGCACCACCCAATCGGCGGCTTCGAGCTGCTTGCGAAGGGCCGCTTCGGCATCTCGACCACCGATGCGAGCCAGCGATTCGAGCGCGACCGTGGCCGTGTTGGGGTCGGGATCTCCCGCCATCATCGAGAGCGCCGCCACGCCACCCGTTCCGGTCCCTCCGAGGGCAGCACATACGAATTTCCGTGCGGTCATCGTTGCGCGATTCAACGCATCCACGAGCGGCGCGGCGCCGGACGCACCCACATACGCGAACGCCTCGATCGCAGCATTCCGCAGGCCCACATCATCAGGTTGAAGAAGTGCTTCGACAAGCCCCGCGAGGACCACTGGGTCAGAACTTCGCCGGCCGGCGGTCGCAGCAGCCTCCTTGCGAATGCGCCAATCGGGATCGCCCAGCGATGAAAGCAACTGCGTTGCTTCGGAAAACTGCCCGCGTACTTGGTCGCTCATGATTGCCCCCGAGCCGCAATGTAACTCGACAGATCCAGGAGCTCGGTTCCTGCGCCGATTCGATCGATGTCCAAGACGAAAACCAGGCGTCCTCGATGACCAAACACCGCGGTGATCGCACGCGCAGAATCGCCTATCCCCACCGACGGAACGGTGCGCTCCTCTTCATCACCTGCGGCGAACACCTCGGTGATCGAATCGACGACGAACCCCACCGTACGATCAGCGACCGTCACGAGCAGCCACTTCGTGCGCCGGGTCGCCGCCGAAGCAGCCGCCCCGAACTGCTTTCGCACATCGACGATGGGCACCACCTCGCCGCGATGATCCGCCACTCCGATCACCGCGGGAGGCGGATGCGGCAGAGGGACGACATCGAGCGGACGAATGATCTCTTTCACACGATGGATCTCGATCGCGTAATGCACATCTGCGACGAGAAAACCCACGAGGTTCTTGTCGCGATCCGTACCTCGTCTCCTCACCACGCGAGCCATCGTCATCTCCTCAAGAGTGGCAAGGGGTCGAGCAGGACGAGGACCTCGGCATCACTCGCTTCGCCGCGGGCCTCTTGGCCCATCACTCCACGAACCGCATCTTTGCGTCGAGGGCGCCCCAACCCGAGCACATGCTCGGGCAAATCCGAGGCAACGACCCCCGATGCTTCAATCTCATCTTCTCGCAGCCGCACGACGTGAAGCACCGCATCGACGACGATGCCCAGCACCTCGTCCCGACCTCGAACGAGAAGGATACGCGTATGGCGAGTGGCCGTGTCAGCGGGCATTCCAAGCCGCTTTTTCAAGTCGATCACGGTCGTGATCCGACCACGCACCGAAAGAATCCCAACGACATCATGGGCCGCACGCGGAACGTGCGTCAGGGTCGTCGGCTTCAAAATCTCCTGCACGCTGTCGAGCGGTAAGGCCATCCGCTCGACCCGACCCGACCCAGAATTCAACGTAAAAACAAGGAATTCCGAGATCGCCTCTCCTTTGTGCAAGTGCTCGGCGCGCGGACTCCGCAACGAAGGCAGTTCCGTATCGTGCTTTACGAGAGAGGTGCTCACGCCGCCACGCCTCCACGTCGTTCACTCGCCAACACCTCTTCGAGCAACGTGGGTGCATCGAGCACGAGCACCACCCGTTGATCGCCAAGGTCCGTCGCCCCGGAGAATCCTCGCACACGCGATAGACTCTTGCCGAGCGGTTTGGTGATGATGTCTTGCTGTCCTTCGAGCGCATCGACCACGAGCCCAAGCCGTCTCTGTCCGAGCGCCGTCACGACGACGAACGCGCGCGTGTTGGGCGCCGCTCCTCCAATTCCGAAGAGCTCGTGCAAACGCACGATCGGGAGGCTCGATCCGCGAAGCGTGATCACCTCGCGGTCTTCGACCACGCGAACCGCCCGCTCATCGAAGAGAAGCGCTTCCTGCACCACGTTGAGTGGCATGGCGAAAGTTTGAGCTCGGACGCGAAGCACGAGCGCGCTCAGAATCGCGAGCGTGATGGGCAAGGTCAGCGTGAACTTCGTGCCCACGCCCACTTCGCTGTCCACATCGATGACGCCTCCCAAGCGACTGATGTTCGTCTTCACGACGTCCATCCCCACGCCACGCCCCGAAATGTCCGTCACCTCTTTGGCGGTGCTGAACCCCGGCACGAAAATCAACTGGCGCAGTTCATCATCCGTGAGATCAGCCGCTTGCTCTTCCGTGAGCTGCCCACGGGAAACCGCATGCGCCAAGATGCGCGCCGGATCGATCCCACCTCCGTCATCTTCGATCTCGATGACGACGTGGCTCCCTTTCTGATAGGCGTTCAGCTTGAGCATGCCGGTCGTTGGCTTGCCCACCGCGAGTCGATCGGCCGTCTTTTCGATCCCATGATCGACGGCATTGCGAATGATGTGCAGCAAAGGATCGGTGAGCTCCTCGACGATCAATTTGTCGATCTCGGTCTCGGCCCCCGTCACCACCAAGCGCACGTCTTTTTCGTGATCACGTGCGACCTGTCGCACGGCGCGCGCCAAACGATCGAACGTCTGCCCGAGCGGCACCATCCTCACATCGAGGATGCCCTCTTGCATTCCAGCGAGTTGGCGCTCGAACGAACGATGAATTCGGTGGAGCTCCGTGGCGAGCGGTCGTAAATCGGGGCGGGCTCGAAGCCCTTCGAGCATTCGTCCCACGGCGCTCTTCACGATTCCAAGCTCACCCACCACGTTCATCAGATGGTCGAGCTTCTCGATATCGACGCGCACGGTCTTGGCGACCGTACGGACAGCCAGACCATCGGCCCCTGCATCCTTTCCTGGCTGAGGCGCGACCGAGGCTCGATGGGCCGGCGCTGGCGCCACCGGCTCGAAGTCGATCGCGGCCGGCGTCGCCGGCGGCACCGTGCGCCCCGCATGCCTCCGGGGCACGGGCTCGATCGTAATCTCTGGCCCTCCCAACACCTCACACAACTCGCTGAGCGGAGTGCCGCTCGCCATCAGCACTTCGAGATCGATGGAGTCGTCGGATGCCCCATCCATCGAGGGCAAATACGTGATGATCTCCGCCCATGGTTTGACACGCTGTTTGAGCTCTTCGAGATCGCTGTCGATCGAAGACAACCCAAACCGCACGCGCAAACGATAGAGCGGAACTCCTTGTTCGATATTCGTACGAAGCCGATGTTCTTCGTATTCCGTGAGGACCGCGAGGATGCTCGAGTCGAGATCGTATTCACCGACCTCATCGTTTCGAACCACGGGCTCTTCGCCGCCAAGCAATCGCTGGAGCGCCTGACGAAACTGCTCGAGATCGACTTCGTCAGGGTCGGCCTTTCTCCGCGCAGCAGCCAAAAGACGCTGAAGCACCTCGAGCCCCTCGAAAAGGACATCGAGCACTCGCTGTGAAAGCGTGACCCTTCCGAGCCTCAGCTGGTCGAGCAGATCCTCGAGCTCATGAGACACCTCTGCCAGCGAGACGTGCCCAAACATCCCCGAGATGCCCTTGAGCGTATGGACGCCACGGAACACCGCGTTGACCAGGTCCGGATCGCTCTTGCCATCCTTTTGACCTTGATCGAGCAACAGGAGATCGCGCGAAAGCGACTCGATGATCTCCTGTGATTCGGCGAGGAATTCCTCGCGCATGCGCTCGCCTTCGTCGCTCACGTCGCCTCAGGGTTGCGTGGAGTCGCGATCACGCGCTTCACAGTCTCGATGAGCTGCTCGGGGGTAAAGGGCTTGGCGAGCCACGTATCGGCACCAAGCGCGATGCCGCGATCCCGATCGCGGGGAGACGCCTCGGAGCTGATCACCAAGAGCGGCACGGCGCGATGCTGGGGACTTGCACGGATGAGCTTGATGACTTCGAGCCCGTGAATATCGGGCATATTGATATCGACGATCGCAAGCTCGAAGCGCTCTCGAGGCAGCAGCCGAAGCGCTTCGAATCCACCCGCGGCTTCCACGATCAGCTTTGCGATCCCATGCGACTCGAGGGTCGCACGGACGAAGGTACGCATCGCACTGGAGTCATCGACGATCAGCACCCGCTCGAGCATCGCTGACATCCTACCGACATTGACCCTCGATCGGCCAGCATCTCGTTCGCAAGACGCATTTCAAAAGGCGAAATCGAGGCCTGCCATGAACGTGTATCCAGCGTGGTAACGGAAATCACGGTTGTACCACTCCGGAAAGAGCAGAAAATCGACGGCCACCGGTCGAACCCAAAACTGGAGCAAGTGATCTGCGACAGCGATCCGGACATCGAACGCCCCCTGCACGACGAAGAGCCCAAGCGTGTTGTTCGGTCCATCGAGATCCCAAAAACCACCTCCAAAGAGCACACTCGGCCGCAACAATACGGCGATGTCTCGCCGCGAAAAGACGGCAATATCACCGCCCAATCGGATCCCTGGAGTAAAAATCAGATAGTTCCTTCCGGGCGTCACGGTCAGGTTCGCCGCAAGAAAAAACCCCGTGTCATCCCCCGACGGGTGCCATCCGAACTCACCTTGTGCGCGAAAGTGCACGTCGCAACACGACGGATAATCGTGCGCAAAGAGCGCGAATGGTCCGACGCCAAAGCCTGCGTAGAGAGGTCTTCGCTGCGCTTCTGCTTGCGATGGAGCACTCACCGCGCCGAGCAGAATCGAAACTCCGATCACCCAGCGCACCACAGCCGCCCACGATGTCTTCATGAAACGAGTATAAACGTCTTCGAAATCGATGGGGTGTGGCAAAAATTCCGTACTCAATGAATCTTGACACAAACAGCAGAAGCATCTGATGCTGGCTTCGCAGATGTTGGAGAACGGTTCGTCAGCCTGCATGGTCCTTGCGCTGCTCCTACTCGCGACGCCGGTACGCGCGTACAACGAAGACTCTGGAGACGACTCAGAGGACCCTGCTGGCGAGTTCCTCTTCGGAGATCCACGCACGGCCATCGGGTACGGCGCACACCGCGGTAGTTTTTTCGAGCTCGGCTCCACCTTCGGTTTCATGCCCTGGCTCTCCGCGGATGGCCGTGATCGCGTGATGGTCAGCGGCCTCGTCTACGACGAGAACAAAGGGCCCATCATCAACCTGGTCACCCTGCTCCTCGCGCTCGCAGGAGTCTCGGACACGACCTACGCGGGCTCCGATGGCTACTACGACTACTACATCTACGACCCCGCTGGCGCCGCACGTCAGCGTGCATCGTTGGTCGATGCGTTCTCGCATTTGCCGATGTCGATGGGAGCGCGCGCCTATCATTCGTCGCTCGGCAGCGAAGCCGACGGATTCACACTCGAGGCTTCGTTTCGCGATCCCATCGGCGACGATCTCGTGCCCGCGGTGGTATGGGGAATCGGCGCGCACATCGGATATTTCGCCGCGAATTCACAGTGGCGCGGCGCTTATTTCGAAAGTTTGTGGGGCGGCGTCAACGCCGATCTCCGAGTGAGCATCTTCGAGTACCTCGGTATGTGGCTGCGCGTGGGCGCGTGGTGGGGAGGGCCGGCTGACTTTGCGCTCCCGATCGAGCTCGGTCCGGAGATTCTGATCGGCAATCGATTCGTTTTGCGGGGGCTCGCGTCCGTGGACCCAATGCGTCCCGAAGCGCTCCCGGATGGCATCGGGATGCGGCTCGAACTCGCGGTGCGGCTGTGATGCGTGGCATTGCACTCCTCTCGATCCTCCTTGGCTCGCTCGCGCTCTCTTCTCCTGCACGCGCATGGGAGCACTCGTCGAACTCCCAGCAGACATGGACGTTCACGACGTTCCGGCTCGCGTATGGGTTCACGACAGGAGATCGCGAAGGACGCACCGAGAGCAATGAGCTCGTGGGCGTGCCCTATCGCCAACACACCGCCGACTTCGAATTCGAGGTTGAAGACTACGACGCGCGGCGAGGCCCCGAGCAGCGCTTTCCCAACTTCATCGGCATCGCGCTCGGCATGCGTTATTCGCTTCGTGCTGGCGGCGTGGTGCTCTCCGAGTACGACCAAGCAGAGGGTGTGGAAGCCGCGACTGGACCCACCGGATGGGCCGGGCCGGTGCGCATGGCGCTTGGCGCAGGGACCATGGCGCAAATCATCCGTGAGAACGACTTCGTGCTCGCGACGCATTTCTCGTTCGAACTCTTGCTGAACCGCGCGACATGGTCCGAAGACGTCGCGTTCCTGCTCTTGCCCGGCTTACGAATGGTGTGGCAACCAGGGCCGATACGATTGCAACTCGGCTACGATTTCGCGGGCTTGTGGATCGGACAAGATCGCGTCGAGCATCGCGCCACCGCAGCCATCGCGTTCCAGCTCGGCTCGGTTGGCCTCGGTGTCCGCTTCGATTTTCTCTTCGGTCAGGATCGACGCCAAGAACGCACGTTCGAAGACATGACCTACCGAGGCGGGCTCGAGCTGGTGCTCTGAGTGGCTACTTCTTTTCGTCTTTCTTCATTGGGCGACGGTCCCACTTGCCGCTGACGTCTTCCCATGTGGGAAGGAGCTGCTCGGGCTCGACCGTGAGCACGCGCAACCTCATCACCACCCGCATCACGGGAGACGTTTGCGAAAAGCGCACGTGACGCCCCGAGCTCTGCTCGAACACCGCTTCTGATCCAGGGCGCGGGAAAGGATGCGACAGCTCCATCGCAGCGCCGTCCCGCGATTGCCCGCCCACGAGTCGCGCGCCACGCAGAGGATGGTTCGTGATCGCTCGGCGCGTGCTCTGATCGATCACGTCCACACAAAGAAGCGAAGAGTCGAGCTGATAGATCGTATTTCGCGTCCAGATCTCGAGGAAGATCCACGGCTGGTCGGGCAGCGGCGCGCTGCGGTGTTCGTGAACGAGATCGATGTCGACGGCAGGCGGCCCTTTGGGGCGCGATTTCTTCGGATCGATGGGCTCTCCGATCGGGCTCGGCTCGAGTGCCGTCTCATCATCGGCGGTAAAAGACTGCACGCGGAGCGGTGCGAGCTCTTGGCTCGGAGGCCCGAACCCCGGCACCGTGCCGTGTTTCGGCTTCGGCTTGGATGGCAAGTCGTCACTCATGGCGAGCTGAGGAGTATACCCGGCCCTAAAGACTGATCGCGAATTCGCACTCGAATGTGGCATCGGTGGCGACGGCCGTTCCATCCTGGGCGAGTGGAGGCTCCCAATCGGCTTGTTGCACGGTGCGTCGACACGCCTCGGCAAAACCTTGATCGGATGGGCTCTCGCTCCGGGTCCGCAGCCGCGTCGCGGCGCCGTCCGGCATGATGCGAAATCCGATGACGGCCCGTCCTTCGACGCCCAGTTGGCGAGCGCGCGGCGGATAGTTGCGTTGCAAGAGCGCGTTCATGTCGCGCCTTGGACGTGGTTGCCGTGAGAGATCGGAGAAAGGCACCACGCGTGTTTCCGCAGCGGGAGCCGTGCCCGTACCACCGACTTCGCCGGACGCAGCACCTTGGCGCCTTCGGCCGGTCGCGATCCCCGTGGGACCTCCGATGGGCCCTTCGATCGGCTCACCGTTTCCGACCGCGCTGCTCCAACCCGGTCCTTGATCGTTGGTCAGGGTTTCACCCATGAACTCTGCGATTTGTTCTTCGACTGGAGCGGGCGGTTCGGCGCTCGGTGGAGGTGGTTCGCTGGGCGCCAAGGATCGAACGACACGTTCGCGCCGAACGATCGGCTCGGGTTCGGGCTCTGACTCGGGCGCAGGCTCTGGTGGAGCCTCGGGCTCGGACTCCGCCTCGGGTTCGGGTGTGGGCTCGGGCACAGGTTCGGTCACGGCGACGATCTCGATATCGTCAGGCGGTTGTGGCAGCTGTGGCGGCACGACAGGCGCGAAGACCAAAGCAACATAAGCCAACACGTGCACGACGAGGCTGAAAGCCAAGGTTCCGAGGACTCTCCCGGTACCGCCTCCGTCCTCTTGCATCACGTCTCAGCTCGTCTTCACTGCACAGTGTCTTCGGGGCTCACGTTGATCGCGTACCGGGTGACACCTTCTTCGCGCAACGCCGAAAGGACGTATACGAAGCGGGAATGCTGAATGCGTCCGTCAGCGGCGATCGTGGCGCGTGATTGGGTGCGATCGGGCAGAGCGGCAACATACCGACGAATTGCGTCTCGAAAGTTCGCGTCAGCCACAGGCTCTGCATCGACGTAGAGCTGCCCTGCTTCATTGACCGATACGGTCAACGTCGGTGGGGGCGTGCCATCTTCGCCGGCTCCCTGCGGCAGCTCCATCGGAATGCTGTGCGAAACGATATAGCTCGCGGTGACCATCAAGATGATCAAGAGGACCAAGACCACGTCGACGAGCGGGGTCACGTTGATCCCCGTGATCATCTCGTCATCGCTATTGGAGCTACCTCCGCCCATGGATCACTCCGCGGCCGCTTCGGCCGGCTCCTTGTCGCGTTGTTCCGACTTGAGGAACGCGAGCACTTCCTTGCCGAGCGCCTCGGCGCGCGTCACCCGCGTCTTGATGACGCGCTGGAAATAGTTGAACGAAGCGACGGCCGGGAGGGCGACCAAGAGGCCGATCGCCGTGGCGACGAGCGCTTCACCGATCTCCGACATAAGGCCTGCGCTTACCTGCCCCGAGCTCGCGTTCAGCTCGTGGAATGCGCGGATGATGCCGATGACCGTCCCGAGCAGACCGACGAAGGGGGCGTTGTTTCCGACGGTGCCGAGGAAGGCGAGATTGCGCTCCATCGCGAGCTTCGCGATCGAGCTCTGCCCTTCCATTCGCTGCTCCGCCGCGGCCGCGCCATCTTTGGTCGCTTCGAGGCCCGCGAGCGCGACCTGTGCTTCGACGCTCCTCGATTCGCGCATGCGCTTGCGAGCGGCTTCGACATCGTTGCCGCGCAGCGTTTTCATCAAATCTGCTTTGAGACGAACGATATCGTCGCGCGAAACAAAGAGGTAATAGGCGCGTTCGAGGATGATCGCGACACATACGATCGAGAGGAGCACCAAGAGCCACATGATCCAGGTGGCTCCGAGCATGGCGAAAGCGGTGAGTCGTTCCTGGATGTCCATTTCCGGCGTAGTCCTACGTGAGCGCGAGGCGCGGAACCGTACGAGACGAAGGTTGTGAGCGCAACCGAGGGCGACGAAATGGTCTCCGCGGGGGGACGAACCCACGGAGATGGGGGTTTGTTCCCGTTCGGTGGCCTCCTGATTGGGATCTCGTGCTCCCCCAAGATCGCGTCCGTACGACTTTCCTCTGTCGTCCCACTGCCGGCGAGTGTCGCGTCCGGCCGCATGATGCCGATGCCGATGAACGCACCCGCGATCGACGTCTTCGAGGGCTCACTGGAGTGTGAACACGGTAGCGGAGGCCAGCGCGAGGGTCGAGCGGAGCGTTTGGCGTTCGAGAGAGGCCTCTCCGAGGTCTCTCTTGGGTCTCTGGAGTTCTTGGCTGGACCTGCCCGAGGTCCCTTTTGAAACCCCGGAGGTTCTGGATGGGCCTCTCGAGGCCCCTTTGGGAACTTTGGAGTTCTTGACTGGGCCTGCCGAGGCCTCTTTTAGAGCTCCGGAGGAGCTGGATGAGCCTCCCTGAGGCCTCTTTGGGAATGGCGATCATGGAGATGAGCCTCGTCGTGGATGCTGCCTGGGAGCGAGACAGCACGACGGACCGATGAAGTGGTGCTTCAGACTTCGTCGATGCAAGCTCGAGCGTCAGTCATGTCTTGGTCGGGATACTCGGCGAGGATCGCGAGCGCGTGATGAGCAGCGACGGTCGCGTGTTGACGATCACGGCGATCGGAGATGATGTCGATGTAGCGGCCAAGCGAGCTTATGCGGCAACGAGCTGCATTCATTTCGAAGGGGCTCGTGTCGACGCGACATCGATTGGCAAGCGCGGACGAGCTGAACAGCCATTTCGTGTTCGTTGACGACTTACGCCAGGCTCTCATTCGGCCATCTGAACCGTCTCCGCCTGAAGTAGCCATCTATCGCAGGAAGATTCGCCCTCCGAACCGATAAGCGGCTCTACCGTGAGTTCCGACGCCATGTAGGTGCGAATCATTACGCTATCCACGTAGATCGAGATGTGGACTTCCTCGTGTCGGCCCGCGAGGCGGAAGCCTCCGATATCTGTCTGGCGGCTGCGGTTGGTGGATACGAACGCGCCATCGATGAACGCTGCCACATCCCCGGATGTCGTGCCTAGTACGGCGGCGTTTTCGGTATCGCAGACTTCATTGTTCACAGCAGTGCCGTGCTCGTCATCCTCCATCAGATCGATCGTGCACTCCTGTGAGCCTCCGGCCGTGGTGGCGACAATGCGATAGGAGCCGAGGTCGCGTAGCCCCGAGCGGAAATCCACCACCGTTCCAGGCACTGAAACGCTGGCTCGACAGATGACTGTCCGCAACCGATGAGTACAGCCGCCACGGACACCAATTGCCACGAAGATCTCATATGCCCTCTCTGTGTTCTATCCGATGGCTTCAGTAGTCGAATGAGATCGCCTTGATGTGCAAATCGAATGCATCGTCGATCATATGCGCCGGGCTCCAAGTTTCTTGCTTGCGCGATGGATGCTTTCGTAGAACGGATGCGCGTGATGAACAGAAAGCTCGCTCTCGGATGGATTCTTTGGCTCGGGCTCTTCGCGAGTGTGAATGGGGATCTCTCGGCTCAAGGTGTCGAACCCTTCCTCGCAAACCCAACGAGTGATCCGCTCGAGCTCGCGCGCCTCGTCTCTCGGATGGGCGATGAGTCGGTCCTCCCGCGGCTCTCGGACGAGAGCCCGGTCGATGTGAAGCTCATTGCCATCCGTGCAGCACCGCATCTCGAAGGGCCCGAACGCGCCCTCGAAGCGCTCGCCTCGATCGCCCAAGGACGCGATCCCGATCTCGCACCCGCAGCCGCGCACTCACTTCTCGTCATCATCCATGCGCTCGATCCCCAGGCGCTCGATGCGCGAGAGGTCATGCGCGATGAACTGACGCCTGCATGGGCCGCGCTCTCACATCTGGAAGCCGACGAGACCGCGCGCGGAGATATCAGGCGCGTGGCGTCCATCGCGATGGCGGCGCTCGACGCCGTCGGCGTTCCGCACTGACTCACGTCGCAGCATCCGTGCCGCCCGTTTCTGGGCCGAGCGAGAGATGCTCTTCCTCGCAACCGTAGGTCGTCGGCGTGAGCTTCACCACCGTGTGGAGCGGCATGGAGAGATGCGGACAATTCGTCGGCGGCATGTCCATCAAGTACGCATAGAGCGCTCGCAACACGGCTTGATGAGAGATCACGAGGACCGGGAGACGCTCTCGTTCGAGCTCGATGATGACCGGCTCGAGCCTGCGAATCACATCCCGATAGCTCTCCCCCCGCGGATATCGATAGTTGAATTTATCGGCGGCGCGCGCCTCGAACTCTTTCGGCATCGCGGAATGGATTTCATCGTAGGTCATGCCATCACAATCGCCCGCATCGATTTCGTCGAGTGCACGCCATTCGATGATGGGACGACCGAGCGCTCTCGCGGTCTCGATCGTGCGTCGCATCGTGCTCGTCCATACTTGGAGCTCGTCCGCGCCGCTCTCTCGACCCACGAACACAGCGAGGCGATCTCCGAACTCTTCTCCAGTCACGGAGAGCCCAGAATCACCGCCGATCCTTCCGACGACATTGAGCTCACTCTCACCATGCCGCGTCAGATAGATCGGCCGCGGAATGGGATGAATGTTCATTAGAAAATAGACGAGTCGTGAAGGCAAATATCCATCGACCCGATGCGCAACGAGTTTGCGCCCCACATCGATGAGCTTGACGAAGCTGCCCTCGTCCTCATCCACCGTTTCGTACCCATGCTCGTAGTGCGCGATGCGCGCACGAAAGTCGGCGACCGCGCGCTCAGCATCCATGCCAGCGTAGTCCGGCATGTGCAGCTTCGTCTGCCGAATGTTCGACGCGATGACGGATTCATCTTCGCAGATCGACTCGACGAAGACGACTTGTATCCCCGCTGCGCGACATTGCGCGGAGACCTCGCTGCGGCGTTCACGCGTCGAGTTCGTGGCGTCGTAGATTCCGACTTCACCGCGCTCCCCGAACCACGAGAGCATGTCCGCGAGCGCCTCCATCGCGACCTCACGACGCGCCGCGCGGCCCGCCAGGTTCTGCGGATCGAAGAAGGTATGGTCTTGGTGCGAGCCCACGCGCTGACGACGGTAGTTGCCGACGTTGAAGACCCGCGTGCGGTAGCCGAGCCACGACAAATAGCGCGCGACCCGCCGTGCGATGTGCGTCTTGCCGCGCGCCGGCAAACCCACCATCACGAGGGCGAGGCGAATCGAAACGGGCCGATCACGTCGTTGTGAGATCATCGTCATTGCTCTTCTCTCGAGGATGCCATGAAAGCACGGGCGACGAACTCGCAGAAAAGCGCACAAGAACGTTGCATCGAGGCCCCTACCCTCGATAGATCTCGCTTTCGAGAGGAAAGGATGCGCCCATGCGCCACCGAATGCTCGCCCTGCTCTTGCTCTTCGCCGCTCATCTCCACATAGGAACGCCGCGCGCCAAAGCCCAGGATCTGACGTTCGAACAAGCCACGCAGAGGCTGCGTTCACGCGATCATGACGAGATCTTGCTCGCGATCCAATCGCTCGGCCTCCTCGGGAACGCACGCGCGGTGGAGCCGATCACAGAACGCATTCGCGAAGGACTCGCTCCCGATCTGCTCGAATCTGCGATCGATACGCTGACAGTACTCGGACGCGCCGAAGCGGGTCCCATCCTCTTCGAGCTCACGAGCCACCGTCGTCCGGAGGTGCGCGTTCGCGCCATTGCCGCGATCGCCGCGACGAGGCCCCGTGGCGCCGATCGTGCGCTCGTCAGCGCCCTCTCCGATTCTTCTCCTGAGGTGCGCGGTGCAGCGGCCATGGCGATCGGGGAGCTGAATATCGTCAGCGCAGTGGACAGCCTCTTCCTCGCGTTCGATCGCGGTGTCCCCGAAGCAGGCCCAGCCCTCGGACGGATCGCCCGCCCCGAACATGTACCCCGCATTCTTCAGAGTCTCGGACGTGTTCCCTTCGCTCAAATGCGTGCTGTCATCGAGTCGTTGCTCGATCAGCGAAACTTGCCGGCGCGTTCTCGACTCGATGTCATCGCTCGACTCGGCGAGCTCGCGACCGGAGAAGTGCGGCTCTTCCTCGAGGAATGGATTCGCAATTCGTCCATGCCCGAGAGCGATCCGATCCGTCGAGCGGCAGAGGCCGTCATTGCGAGGATTCAGTCATGAAGCACATCGGTCGTACGTGGATGTGTGCGATGCTTTGCGCGGCGCTCACAACCGAGGTTGGATGTGGTGGCGCCGGACAAGGCCTGGCACACAACTTTCCCGACAATGATCCGGCGATGTTGCGTGCGGTGCTCTCTCGCCTGCAGGCGAGCGCGCCGAGGCGAGAATCGGATGTCGTCGTTGGCTCGAGCGCGGATCCGATGCGCCTTTGGGCGTGGGATCCCGAAAGCGGAACGAAGCGCTGGGAGCACACGGCCCAGTTGACGAGCACGCCCCACGTCGCAGGAGCTCATGTCGTCTCGCACGAAGCCGGACACATCGTGGTGCGCCGACTTCGTGACGGTTCGGTTGCGACACGCTTCGAAGACCGCTCGCTCGCGCTCGTGGGTGCGGATGGCGAAGGCGATATCACCGCCATCGCGCTCTCGACTGGAGGCGCGGTGGGAGCCCGCTCACGTCTCGTCGTCCTGCATGGAGATTCCATCGCGTGGCATCATGAAATGGAGCAGGCGATGGGCCGCCCCGGTGTGCGCGGAGGCATGGTCTTCGTCCCTTGGGCCCGACAAAATCTCTCCGTCCTCGAGGGTGACGACGGACACGAGCTCGCGCGCGTACGCGTCACCCGTGGTGTCATCGGGCACGCGATCGCAGATCGCTCCGGAGTCTTCTTCGGGCAACGGGGAATCGCACTTCTGAGTGAGTCGAGCCTCGGCGAGGCTGCGCCGCTTTTCGAACCACCCCATGGCGAGCTCCCTGCGCAAGCAGAGATGTTGCGCGATGCCTATAGCCCCCCTCCTTCCCCATCGAGTGCGTCTCATCGCGCGCGTCTCGTATGGCGCGGCGTGGCCGGCTCGGATGGGACGATGGCCCTCGAACACGACGTTCTCTTTTTCGTATTCTATCGCTTGGTCTTCGCGCTCGATGCCCACGCCGATCGTGTGCGTTGGGTCGCGCAGCTGCCGAACGATGTGGTCGGAGCACGCGTCGAAAACGCAGGGCTCGTCACCCTCGACGATCAGGGGCAACTCGTCGTGCTTTCTCCGAGCGATGGACGCGTGGTGCGGACGATGAGCACCGGTCTCTCTGCGACGTGGGCCCATATTTCCTATGAAAACCTCACTGCCGGATCGCCCAGTGGGGAGCTCCTGCCCTTGGCAGATCAGCTGCTCCTCGCGGCGCAAAATCCCGACGCGCGTCTCGTGCCCGCACGCGCATACGCCATCACCGCGTTGGCTTCACTTCGTGAGCCAGAGGTCACGGCTCGACTCATCGCTCTGTGCGAAGATCACCGCTTGCCCGCTCCACTCTACGCCGCGGCTTGCCTCGCGCTCGGCAATCGTGAGGTCGGGATCGAACACATCCTCCACGCGCTCACCCGACACTCGTCGTATTTGGAGGGCACACAGGCGCCGCCCGTCGGTGCTCTTTCGAATGCTGCGATTCGCATGAACGAACGCCGCGCCGTTCCGTTGCTCATCGCGCATCTGCGCGATCCACAAACAGCCACGTCCGATTTGCCTTCCCTGGCGCAAGCGCTGCGCGATTTGGGCGAAGCGAGCGCACGAGAGCCCCTCGGCGATTTCATTCGCCTTTACCACGCGGAATCGCCCGACGACGAGCTCGCCCGCGCCCTCGCCACGGCCATCGAGGCGTATGTGCATTTCGCGGGACCTGCCGCACAAGAGCTCTTGCAGTCACTCATCGACGATCCGATGTCGCTCGCATCCGTTCGCACGACGGCAGAACGGGAGTTGTCCACCCTGCGTCGAGGCACGGCGGAGCACTCCGACCCCGCCTCGCCATCGGATACGCACGAGGCAAATACAGCAGCCGGAATCCCTGAGAGGATCAATCCAGCCATCGTCTCGGAGGTGCTTCGCCCGATCGCAAGCGAACTATCGGCCTGCCTCGTTCAACCTGGTCGCGTTCACGGCCAGGCTCGTGTTCTCCTCGCTATCGAACCCGATGGAACACTCCATACCGTCTCGATCACGCCGCGCGAAGTGCAAGAGTGCCTCGAACCACTCGTGCGTTCGCGAAGCTTCCCTCGAACGCGTGCGACCGCACGGGTGACGATCTCACACGTCATCACGAGACCATGAGCCCTTCGATGTGAGGATCTTTCAAAGGAGACCTCGGTTTGTAAACACGTTCTCCTTGTGCTTGGACGTAGGTCTGTTGGAAACTTTCCCGATGGGTGTTCTCACCTGTGGCTCGGCTCACCACGAGCATCTTCGGGGAGCGCAATGAATTGGGTCGCGACCCCAAGCATTGCGACCGTCCAACGAGCGGGAGAAGTCCAATGGAAGGCCTGGCTGCATGCCCACAACCGCAAGGGCACCCGGCTCGCGCTGTGGATCGGGGTGATCGTCATCCCTACGTTTGGGCTCTTCGACTTATGGGTCGCCCCGGCCGAGAGACTGCACGCCATCTGGGGAACACGCGCCGTCGTGAGTCTGCTTTCTATCTTGGCGCTCGCACTGGCAAGAACACAGCTTTTCGAACGATATCCCAATGCGTTCATTTGCACGGCGACCAGCATCAACGGTTGCGGCTTGTCTTTGATTGAGTTCGCGGCGGGAGGTTTCAGCCCCCACTACTACGCGGGGCCGGTCTTCACCATCCTGAACGTTTCGCTGATTCTCCTCTTCCCTTTGCGCGTGGGTCTGCTGGCGTTCGGCCTGATCATCGGCTCATACATTCTGCCCAACCTCCCGGGCGCCACGCCTCAACAACTGGCGATCGGAGCGAGCAACAGCCTCTTGTTGATCGCCGCCGCGGTCTTTGCGCTGATTGGGCAGACGCTGCGATTTGCATCCAGCCGCGAGCAGGCCTTCGCCAGGGTGCGCCTCGAGTCCATGCAACAGAGCGCCGAAGCAGCCCGGCAGCAAATCGAGGAGAAAAATAGCGAGTTGAATCAGGCTTATTCGGCGCTGAAAGATCTCGATCGAGCGAAGACGGAGTTCTTCGCCAACATCAGTCACGAGCTGAGGACTCCGCTGACTGTATTGCTCAGCGCACTGCGGTTGCTTCGCCGGCAACACAGTCCTCCCGACGCAGAGAGAGGCCTTCGAAACGCAGCCCGCCTGCTTCAACTGGTCAACGACTTGCTCGATCTATCGAAACTCGACCACCAACGCGCGCTCCAGAAGCGGCCGTGCAACGTGGCTGAGCTGGTCAAGCACGTCTGCGCCAACTTCGAAGGCTCTGAGGGGCTGTCACGAATTTCTGTGCAAGGAGCGGAAGACGTCGTCTTGGCAGAGGTGGACCCACGACTCCTCAAGACTGCCCTCTACAACCTGCTTTCCAATGCCTTCAAGTTCAGTGATTCAGAGAATTTCCCGGTGAAGGTGCGGCTCGGTCGGAAAGAAGACCTCTTCGAAATCTCGGTGCAGGACCAAGGGATCGGGATTCCCGAGGACGCGAGGGAGCAAATCTTCGAGCGCTTTACGCAGGTCGACTCGAGCGCCACGCGCCGCTTCGAGGGCACAGGGATTGGCCTCTCATTGGTGAAGGAAATCGTATCGGCTCACGGCGGCGAGGTGATGCTTCAGAGCGTCGTCGGAGAGGGCTCGACGTTCACGCTCCGTTTGCCCGTGGGCGAGCTCGAGGGGCAAGCGCCGCTGCAGGAAGACTTCAACGACCTGCGCGACGAGCCTTGGCGCAAGCACCATTCGAACCCAGCACCGAGCGCCCAGGAGGCGGAGCCGTGGCACCCCCTCGAGGCTACGTCTGGAGAAGACAAACCCTTGGTTCTGGTGGCAGAGGACAACGCCGACCTCCGCGACTACGTCGTGAGAGTACTTTCGTCTCAGTTCCATGTGATGGCCGCCCGCGACGGACGAGAAGCCCTCGAGCGGGCGCGCTCACGAATCCCGGAGTTGATTGTCTCGGACCGAATGATGCCCCGCATGAGCGGAGATCAACTGCTCGAGGCGGTGCGGGCAGACGCTGTGCTCCGCGGTGTTCCGCTGATGTTTCTCACGGCTCGATCGGAGCTCGATGCGCAAGTCGACGGGCTGAAAAATGGCGCGAATGACTACCTGACAAAACCTTTTCACGAAGATGAGTTGGTTGCCCGCGCTTCGAACCTCGTTCGACTTCACCGACAGGAACAGGAAATTCGTGCCTTGGTGCATCGCCTGGAGCGGGCCAACGCCGAGCTGGCCGAGTTGTCGAGGACCGACGGACTCACCGGTATTGCCAATCGCCGCGCGTTCGAGGAGAGGCTGTTGGCCGAATGGCGGGGCCTCTGCGTTCACCAAGATGTGCTCTCGATCGTCCTCTGTGACGTGGATTGCTTCAAGAGCTACAACGACAGTTTGGGTCACGTGCAAGGGGACGAGTGCCTTCGCCAGGTATCGGCTGCGATGGCGAAGTCGCTGTCTCGGCGCAGCGATCTTCTTGCCCGCTATGGAGGGGAAGAGTTCGTGGTCATCCTTCCCCAGACCGACGCCAGCGGAGCCATCCAAGTCGCCGAGCGCCTCCGAGAGGCGGTCCTCGCGTTGGCGCTACCTCACCCGAAGTCTTCGGCCGGCCGTTTCGTTTCGGTGAGCGTCGGGGCCGCCACGTTGAGGGCCTCGCCAGAGAACTCCCCTTTTCGCTGCGTCGAGCTCGCGGACGAAGTCCTTTACGTCGCCAAACGCGAGGGACGAAACCGCAGCATTCACTTCGATGCCATCGGCTGATAGCCCACGTGCGAGCCGAGCCATCGTTCCACCTCGGAGAGCGGCATTCCCTTTCGACGCGCGTAATCCTCGGCCTGTTCGCGGTCGATTTTCCCAATCGAGAAAAATCGCGACTCGGGATGAGGCAAATAAAGTCCGCTCACGCTCGCCGGAGGCGTCATCGCAAAACTCTCGGTCAACTCGATGCCGATCTCATTGGCGTGAAGGAGCTCGATGAGCTTGCCCTTCTCTGTATGGTCCGGGCACGCGGGATATCCAAATGCGGGGCGAATCCCGCGATATTCCTCACGAATCAATTGTTCGAGCGTGAAGGGCGCGTGCTCACCATAACCAAACTCGTGTCGAACGCGCTCATGCAGCATTTCTGCAAATGCCTCGGCAAGTCGATCTGCGAGTGTCTGAGTCATGATCGCGTGATAATCGTCATACTGATTTTTGTAGCGCATCACGATATCGGCTGCGCCGATTCCAGCTGTGACCGCAAACGCTCCGACGTGGTCGGGTAGACCCGTCTCGATGGGCGCCACGAAGTCGACCAGAGAGCGCTGCGGTTCGCCCTCTTGATCGCGCTGCTGTCTCAGCATCGGAAAGCGCATGAGCTCTGTCGTTCGTGTCTCATCGGTGAAAAGAACGATATCGTTTCCGATGGAGTTGGCAGGCCAAATGCCGTACACCGCCCGCGCCCGAAGCTCGCCCTCGCTCTCGAGCTTCTTGAGCAACGTTTGACCCGCCGCGAACACCTCGCGCGCCGCCGTCCCGTATTTCGGATGTTCGAGGATCTCTGGATATCGCCCCGCGAGCTCCCATGCCGTGAAAAAGAATGTCCAATCGATATAAGGAGAAATCGAAGCGAGCGGCTGATCTTCGATCACGCGCCGTCCGATGAACGACGGCTTCACCATATCCTCTGCTTTCCACTCGATCGGCGTACGACGCGCGTTGGCCTCGGCGAAGGGAACCAACGGACGTTGCGGTCCGGTCGCAAACGCAGCCCGCGTGCGCTCCTGTTCCGCCGCGTTCTTCTGGACGAAGTTCGCGTACTGGTCTTTGGCAAGCAATGAACTCACCACGTTCACCGCGCGGGACGCATCGAGCACATGGACGACAGGATGTGGATAAGTGGGCGCCACTTTGACGGCCGTGTGCTGGCGGCTCGTGGTCGCTCCTCCAATCAAAAGAGGTTTCTCGAATCCACGACGCCTCATTTCACTCGCGACGTGAACCATCTCGTCGAGTGACGGAGTGATGAGTCCGCTCAATCCGATGATATCGACTTCCTCTTTGATTGCGATCTCCAAAATCCGATCGGCAGACACCATCACACCCAAATCGACGACATCGTAGTTATTACAACCCAAGACGACACCCACGATATTTTTCCCAATGTCGTGTACGTCGCCTTTCACCGTCGCGAGGAGGATTTTCCCATTTCCTTTGCCCAAGGCGCCCACACGCCGCTTTTCTTCTTCCATGAAAGGCGTGAGATACGCGACGGATTTCTTCATCGCGCGGGCGCTTTTGACGACCTGCGGCAAGAACATCTTTCCTGCGCCGAACAAATCACCGACCACGCCCATCCCCGACATGAGCGGCCCTTCGATGACCTCGAGCGGACGTGCGTACTTCTGCCGCGCTTCTTCCGTATCCGCTTCGATGTAATCGTCAATCCCGTGGACGAGCGCGTGCTCGAGACGCTTTTCGACGGGCGCATCCCGCCACGCGAGATCTTGCTCGCGCTTCTTGCCGCCGCCCTTCACTCTCTCGGCATATTCGACGAGCCGCTCCGTCGCATCGGGGCGCCGATCGAAGAGCACGTCAGAGACGCGCTCGAGCAGCTCTTTCTCGACATCGTCATATACCGCGAGCTGCCCCGCGTTAACGATGCCCATGTCGAGCCCAGCCCGTGTGGCATGATAAAGAAACACAGCGTGCATCGCTTCACGCACGTGGTCGTTGCCTCGGAACGAGAAGCTCAGGTTCGAAATGCCTCCCGAAGTCTTGGCGCCTGGACACTCCTCTTTGATTCGACGCACGGCATCGATGAACTCGATGGCATATCGATTGTGTGCCTCGATGCCGGTGGCCACCGCGAAGACATTGGGATCGAAGATAATATCTTCCGGCGCGAACCCAATCTCGTTCACCAAAATGCCATATGCGCGCTTGGCGATCGCCACGCGATGATCCGCGGTCTCCGCCTGTCCCTGTTCGTCGAATCCCATCACGACGACACCCGCGCCATAGCGATGACAAATGCGCGCTTGTTCGCGGAATTTCTCTTCACCCTCCTTGAGCGAAATCGAGTTCACGATCGATTTGCCCTGGACGCACTTGAGCCCCGCTTCGATCACCGCGAAGTTCGATGAGTCGATCATGATGGGCAGACGGGCGATCTCCGGCTCTGAGGCGACGAGCTGAAGGAACTTCGTCATCGCCGCCACCCCATCGAGCATCCCTTCGTCCATATTGACGTCGAGGACGTTCGCGCCACCGCGAACTTGATCGAGCGCGACCGCGAGCGCGCCCGCGTAGTTGTCGGCTTTGATGAGGTTCATGAACTTCTTCGAGCCGGTGACGTTCGTGCGCTCACCGATCATCGTAAAGTTCGATTCAGGCCGGATCGTATACGTCTCGAGCCCTGAAAAATGCGTCAAATGAGGGTCTGAAGCCGGGGTGCGAGGGGCGATCTTTTCGACGTGACGCGCCATCGCTCGAATGTGGTCAGGACTCGTTCCGCAACAGCCTCCGACGATATTCACGAAGCCTGCTTCGGCGAATTCGGCAACCAGGCGCGCCGTGGTCTCGGGAGCCTCGTCGTATCCGCCGAACGCATTGGGCAGTCCCGCATTCGGATAACAACTGATTCGGGTCGTCGCGATGCGCGCGAGCTCGGCGAGGAACGGCCTCATTTCTGTCGCGCCGAGCGCGCAATTGATCCCGACGCTCATCGGCCGCGCATGTTCGACCGAAGCCCAAAACGCCTCCACCGTCTGTCCGCTCAAGGTGCGCCCGCTCCGGTCCGTGATGGTGACCGAAATCATGATCGGCAAACGGCGCTTCTTTTCAGCAAACACCTCTTCGATCGCGACGAGCGCCGCTTTGGCGTTCAGCGTGTCGAAGATCGTCTCGACGAGGAGCAGATCGACGCCCCCATCCAAAAGCCCGCGCACCTGATCTGCGTAAGCATTTCGCACTTGATCGAAGCTGACCGCGCGAAAACCGGGGTCGTTCACATCGGGCGAGAGCGAGAGCGTTCGATTCATCGGCCCCATCGCGCCCGCGACGAAGCGGGGTCGATCCGGCGTCTTCTTCGTCCATTCTGCGGCTGCATCGAGGGCGAGCTCCGCACTCTTTTTATTGAGCTCGTAAGCGAGCGATTCGAGGTGATAGTCCGCCTGTGCGATGGACGTGGACGAGAACGTATTCGTCTCGACGATATCGCTTCCTGCCGCGAAATATTCCGAGTGCAGCTGCTTGATGAGCTCCGGACGAGTCAAACAAAGCAAATCGTTGTTGCCCACGAGATCGATGGTGGAGTCGGCAAAGCGCTGCCCTCGATAATCGGCCTCTCCGAGCTTGTGACGCTGAATCATGGTGCCCATCGCGCCATCGAGAATGGCGATGCGCTCGCGAAGAAGCGTCTGCAGGGCGGGACTAATGAACGGCTCACTCATCGTGACTTGCTCCGAGAAATGCGCTTTCGCGCGGAGATTTTCTTATGTGCGAAGGCGCTGATGACCTGAAAGAAGGGCTCACGGCGTTCGCGAGAGGTGATATCGCACAGAGAAACGACGAACCCTGCGGATTCGAGCATCGAACGCAACTTCTTTGGACGAAACCCGGGATGCACATGACCATAGTCATGAGTCAAGTTCGAATGCTCGTGTCGATCGAGGGCGAGCACCGCGAGTTTGCCTTTGGGGCGAAGCACCCGCGCGGCCTCTTCGATGGCGCGCTGCGGATGCTCGGCGCATGTCAGCACGTGAAAGAGTAGAACGGCGTCGAAGGATTCGTTCGCCATCTCGAGCTCGTGCACATCGCCCGTCGCAAAGCGCACGTTGGGAACACCCGCGAGCCTCTCTCGAGCCGCCTCGATCATGCGTGCCGAACGATCGAGACACGTGACGCTCCGAGCGTGGGGCGCGACGAGCGCGGCCACCGTGCCATCTCCGCAGCCAGCGTCGAGCACATCGCCGAGCGAGACGAGCCCGAGGATCCCTCGGGTCATCGATTCCCATGTCCGGCCAGGCGAATAATGACGCTCCATCGATCCAGCGACGGCCTCGGGCCAGCTGAGCCCCGAGCGTCGCTGTTTGATCGCGAGCTCCGCGCGCTTTGCATCTGCGTCGAGCGTCGCGTCTCGCATCTCGAGGCGAACGAGCTCGAGCATCTTGCGTGTCGCGTCGGGCATTCCTTGCTCTGCCAAAGAATAGAACGCCGACGTGCCTTCCTTGCGATCGCGCACGAGCCCGGCTTCGCGCAGCCGCCCGAGATGGGTCGAGACGCGAGACTGGGGCACTCCGGTGATGAACACGAGCTCAGCGACCGACAGCTCCTCACGGGCAAGCAACGCCATGAGGCGCACCCGGGTCGGATCGCCCAAAAGACCGAGCAAATTCGTAGCGGCGCCGATATCCATCAATCCATCCGGATAGAAAGATAAATCCCATGCACCCGGGCTCGGGTCAAGACCTCGGGCGAAGGCCCGAAGTCGCGCTACGCTCCGCGTCATGGAACGGATTCTGGTGATCCTTGCAGGCGCGTTTGGGTTCTTGGGGGTCGCCCTGGGAGCATTCGGGGCGCATGGCCTCAGAAATTTTTTGGGAACGCTCGAAGATGGAGTCAAGCGCGCAGAATGGTGGGAGACAGCGGCGCGTTATCACCTGATGCATGCGCTCGCGATCGCGTTCTCGGCATGGCTCGCCTCGCGTGGCGAAGGGCTCGGCGCACGTGCAGCTGGCATTTCTTTCGCTATGGGGATCCTCGTGTTTTCGGGTTCGCTTTATTTGATGACGCTCACGGGCGCTCGATGGCTCGGCGCCGTGACGCCCATCGGTGGGGTGTTCTTCCTCGTGGGTTGGGGCGCGGTGATTTGGGCAGGGTTCCGACCTTGATCGGGTGCATCGTCAACGGCTCGGCCAATCACGCGCTCGGAGCCGCCATCGCGCGCGAGCTCGGAGTCGATTTGTGCGCGAGCACCGTCGAGCGTTTCCCAGATGGCGAAATGCGCATCGAGATTGAGGAGCCCATCCGAGGCCGCGATGTGTACATCGTACAGCCCACTGCACCGCCCGTCAGCGATTCGCTGATGGAGCTCCTTCTTTGGGGCGATGCCGCGAGGAGGGCCGGCGCCGCACGCACGATCGCGCTCGTGCCTTATTTTGGATACGCACGCGCAGATCGCAGAACCCGCGAAGGTCAGCCTCTTGCGTCAGCGCTCGTGGGCGAGCTCTTGGGGCGCGCTCGCTTCGAGCGCGTGGTCGCGGTGGATTTGCATGCGCCAGCGATCGAAGGCTCGATCCCGATGCCGGTCGATCATCTCTCGGCATTGCCTGTGTTAATCGACGCGATCGCGGCTCAGCTTCCAAACAACGCCATCATCGTGGCTCCTGACCTCGGCGCCCTGAAGCGCGCCAACACCATCGCGCGTCATCTGAAATTGCCAGTCGCGATCGTGCACAAGAGTCGTCAGAGCGGAACGGAGGTGAGCGTTCATGCGGTCGTCGGTGAAGTTCGTGATCGCGCTCCGGTGATCGTCGACGACATGATCTCGACGGGCAGCACCATCGTCGCGGCAGCCGAGGCGCTTCGCTCTCATGGCGCCGCGCCCGAGCTCGTCATCGCCGCCACCCACGGACTCTTCGTCAGCTCGGCGCTCGATCGGCTCTCGAAGCTCAACCCGACTCGAATCATCGCGACCGATAGCATCGCTTTGCCAGCGAATGCGCTTATTCGAGAAGCGAGCATCGCGCCGCTCCTCGCAGAGGCGATAAGGCGCCTCGACGCGCGGAGCTCGCTCTCGGATTTGCTGGAGTCGTTTTGAGGTAGCTCAATCGTGTGCCTCGCACCGGAGCTCGCGTGTCTCGATCGAGAATCCTCCCCCTCCCTCGCGCCTCGCGATGGCGACGATGAACTCATCGCCGTTCCGCGCGATGTCCGCGTGCATGGCGTTCTCGATGGGGACAGGAGCCGCGATCGCGTCTCCCGCCCCATCTCGCACTTCGATCGACATGCTCGGCCCCGCGCCATGAATGATCGCCGTGCGTCGATTCGTGAAAGGCGCGGGCAATTCCTCACCAGGCAAGACGCTCCTGGCCTCACCACGGATTCGTCCATCTGGCCCCCATCGCAAGAAGATTGGACGCTGGAATTCGAAAGCTGCGATGGCCGCCAGCGACCCAGACGACCAATCGAATGACTCGAGAACGAGCGCATCGTGGAGCGGCTCGATTTCGCGCTCCCGCACGGACGTTCCAAGGACGACCGCGCTCCGTGCATCCTCGGTGGCTCCCCGCCGATAGAGCACGGCATAACTCCCGCTAGACACAGCGAGTCCAAGAATCTCCGTGGGCTCGTCCAACGCGCGCGCATCTCCAAGAGTGCGTGTCAACACCGAGAGACTCCCCTCCCTGCTCGCAAAAAGCATGTCGAGCTTTGGCCTGGAGTGCGCGCTCGTACGCGCGATCCAAACCGCATCGCCGCTCGCATCGACACGAAAGGTGCGGAGCGGCTCAGGCAGGGGAATGACGATCTCCTCTGACAGAGCGCGTGCATCCGCGCCGAGGAGACGCGCTCGGAGACAACGCGGGGTCGTGGAGGCCTCCGGACAGCGTGCATTCGTCATCACGATGAATCGATCCCCATCGATCGCTTCGATCGCGAAGATCTCATCGGCTCCGGGAAGTGTCAGTGCGCTGGGGCTCGCGCCCGACGCCACACGTCGGCTCATCGCGAGCAATGTATTCGCATCACGATCGGAGACGATCATCTGCGAAGTGTCACCGACCGCAATGCCCACGCCATGCAGGACTCCGAGACCCTCCGCGATCGGCGTCGGCGCTCCAAGCGCGCATCGCGCACCGAAGCGAAGCGAGGATTGATTCACGTTCACGGATGCGCTGGGAGGCAAAGGCTCCGGAACGGGTGGCGCAGGAGCAGGTTCCGTAGGAGCGCGTCCACACGAAGGCATCAGAGCGCATGCGATGGCCAATAGGAGATGCCGCATGACCTTGGGACCTACCGCGATATGTTGCGTTTCTCCATCACGATCGCATGTCGGCTTGCACATTCACTCTCGAACGGCTCTCATCGGGGCGCTCATGGAGACCGAACCCCAAGTAGGCTCACCACTCAAGTCCGTGTTCGCCGTGGTGGTGGGTTTCATCGTGTCATGGATCCTCGGCTACCTCTACATGGCCGTGATCTATTCACTGGCCACGCCGCAATTCCCGACCGAAGAGCGCGCCACGAGTCTAGGACTCCTCCTCCTTTTGGCGGGAGCCGTGCCCAATGGGATCGTCGCAGGTCTGCTCGTCGGACGCCTTGCCGGTGTTGCGCCGGTCGCACACGCCGCCGTGCTCGGCGGCTTGATTGGATTTATCGGAATGATGAGCAGCGATGACGCCCAAGGCATGCCCTTCTGGTTTGCACTCGGGCGCATCGCGTTGCTCCCGCTCTTCATCGTTGTCGGCGGATTCGTTGCGAAAACGACGCGGCCGGCTTCGAAGAAGAACTCATGATGACTCGAGCAGACTGCGCAGCATCCACGCGGTCTTCTCGTGCACCTGCATGCGTTGGGTCAAGAGATCGCAGGTCGGCTGATCGCTCACGCCCTCTGCGATCTTGAAGACCTGACGCGCAGTACGCGCAACAGTTTCATGACCTTCGACGAGCTTGCGAATCATGTCCTCGGCTTTCGGGACGCCGTTCTCTTCCTTGATCGTAGAGAGCTCGCTGAACTGCCGATAGGTGCCGGGCGCCGGAAAACCGAGCGCGCGAATTCGTTCCGCCACGAGATCCACTGCGAGCGCGAGCTCATTGTAGTGCGTCTCGAACATGAGGTGCAGCGTCTGGAACATCGGGCCTGTGACGTTCCAATGGAAATTGTGGGTCTTCAGATAAAGCGTGTAGGTGTCGGCGAGAACCCGTGAAAGGCCGCCCGCGATCTCCTGACGCTTGCTTGCTTCGATACCGATATCGATGTTCATGTGAAACTCCTGCTGCGCACGATCGCACAACGGCGGGAGATCACATGAGAGCCTCCTCACGATCCTGATCGAGGCCCTATCCTGTTTTCGCGAATCGGTGACTCTGCACGTTTTCGATGAGCGGGTACAATTCGCCATTCTCACGTTCGATTCGTTGGACGAGCACCCCCAAAATCCGTCGTGTTTCATGGATGAAGACAGGTGGATTCGACTGAATCTCCTCCGCAGTACGCCAATGCTCCAAATAAATGTTGAGCTGCGATTTATAGTCTCCCACCTCGAGCTGATATCTCTTGGCCACCGTCGCGAGAATCACATTGGGACTGGCCATGAGTTGGGGATACATCACGCGATCTTCCATTGCGAGATGGACCACGAGGATTCCCATCAAACGCGACCGCATCATGCAAACTGGATTTGCATCGCGCCTCAAGTCTTCTGTGTTCAACATCAACAATAGTTGTTGAATGAGGTCGAGAATTTGATTGTGCTGACGCCGAAATGCTTTGGTTGAGTGGGCCATGAGCAATAGTACCCATGAACCAATGGGGCATACAACTCAATTTCAGAAAAAGGCGTCAATTGACGGCGTATCAATCCGACATCTTCTCCATTCAGGTGGATATGTCTGTCATAGGCCGACACGGCGATGAAGCTCGGGGCGGAGATGTTCGAAATGCTCGCGTGTACGAGCTGAGGCATTGCGACCATCGTCGAGCTTCCATGGAAGGTGATGCGCATTGAGACCCACGAAATGCGCTCCGCATGTACCGAGCTCCGCGCAGTGGGGTGGAAAGGGTGAACAGATCGAGACCTCTTCGAGACGCACCACGTGGGTCGGACGAGACAATCGAACCGCCGCGACCTGAAGGCCCTGTTCGTCGAGCTCACTCTCCAGCCGCAGAGAGCGCTTGGCGAGCACGTCAGTCATGACTGCACGCAAATCGAGACTCGAAGGGATACCGCGGATTCCCGAATTACGTGGCTCGCTGCCGCAGAGCTCTGCGAACTGTCCAAAGCACGGACGGACATCTTCGGCGATGACGCAAGTCTCCGTAGCATCATGGAGCCAATGACGGATGGCCTCGGGCATGCGCCAGAGGATGCAATCATTGTCGAGTGCGAGCTCGTAACGGTCGTGAAAGACGCGCATCGGAGCGAACTTCCAACCCACCCCCTCAGCAAGGCCATCATCGAAATAGGTTCGCATGACGGGATCGAGTTCGTGCGTGACATCGCGCCATTCAATGTCACTCGAGACTTCACTCATCCTCACGCGGGCCTCCGAGAGCGAAACCGTGTTGACGCAAACGACGTATTGCGCGCAGGGGCCGAAGATGCGGCGGGCGCCGAGGATCGATAAGCGAAGCGCTTCCCACCCATGCTCGCTCACGTCGCCGATGGTCCATCGAATCCCGAGCGATCTGAATTTGTCCCCGCAAATTGCGTCGTTCATGAGGTGAATCTCATGCAGCGAGAGTTGAACGGACTTGGAGCTGCATTCCTCGTGCCTTGGCCATCAGGGGCCGGGCCTTTACTCAAGCCGGAACCGGTGGCGCACCTCCGTGAACTTCGGAAGCCTTTTCCTCCTCCGAGGTGTGTCGCGCACCGCGGCGTCTGCGCACGTACGGCAAGATAACGATATTGGAGATCACCACATAGGCAATGACCGCCGGCAACGCATGAATCTCCGGAAAGCTCGTGGTCGCGATCAGCGCCGCGAGAGCGGGAAATCGACCGGCATTGGCGATGCCGAGCACGGTGCGATCACCCGGTTCGGGACCACCGAACGAGTGACCCAAGAGGAGTGAAAAGAGCGGCATGAGGATCATCGCGACAAGCGAGATCCATCCGAGTTGGCGCAGAGCACTCAAGCCCACCAGAAGCACGACGAGCGAAAGTCCCGGGAGCAGGGTATTCGCAAAGGTTGCAATGGGACCCATGATACGGTCGGCCAATTTCGCCGCAAAATGACGAACTGCCACCCCGGCGATCAAAGGAAGCAAGAGCCCGATTGCGAGGATTTTTACGATCGACCCGAGAGGTACCGCCACTTCGATATTCATGAAATGGCGGAGTATCGCGAGCCAGATCGGGATCGTAATCACCTCGAGTGAGGCCGTCGTGAACATCAAGCTCGTGGCAAATGCGAAATTGCCTCCGGCTTTCTGTCCCGTCCGAGGCACCGTGGGCAAGCCCGGCGCAAGCGAGCTGACGATGATCGCGACGGCCGTCGCTGCGCCAATCGGGAGAAAGCGAAAGAGAAGCAACGCGAAGATAGGTGAAATGATCACCATCGCGAGAAGTGAACGAAAAAGGAGCTTCGGACGATGGGCAAGATATGCGAGATCTGAGGTCTTCGTCGCGAGCCCCGTCGCAAAGACGACCGCGGCGATCGTGATATGGAAGGCGATCAGGAATGCTTGTGCGAGATCCATGAGTCGCTTTCAAAATCGAGCGAGCACTCTCCCCTCTTCGTGACGCGAACTGTATGCCATCGCCTGTGGCTCCTACGAGTGCCGTGGAGTGGTCCGCGCAATGCAATCGACGTGAGACACGTGGGTGACTTCGAACCGCCTGAGATCCCGGAAGAGCTTCGAGGCACGGGACGTTATACTGTGGCTATCGTGACGGTGGCGACACTCGCAACGGCGTGGTGTGCTTTCCAATCCACGCTTTGGGGAGGCCGTCAGGCGTTTGCGATTGTCGAGACCATGGGTGCGCAAATGCGAGCCACGGAGGCGCATTTGATAAGCAATCAGCATTCGATGCTCGATATCGCCACATTCATTCAGTATCACGAATCCGAGCACCAAGGAGATACGGAAACGGCGCAGTTCTATCGAGAAAGTTTTCGTCCGATCATGAAACGAGCGTTCGAGGCATGGACGTATGCACGTCAACAAGACCCCGAAGGGGCACCGCACACGCCTTTCACGATGCCCGAATATGAACGTGCCGAAACACGACATGGAGACGAGCTCCTCGAACAATCATCGCGCTCGGGACAACGAGCCATGGCATATAACTCCACGAGTGACAACTATGCGATGATGACTGTCCTGTTGAGCGCGTCTTCATCACTCGCGGGTCTCAGCGAGAAGCTCGCACGCAAACGAGCGCGACGTGTGCTGTCGGTCTTCTCTTTGCTCGTCCTTTTCGGAAGCCTCCTCTGGATCATTTCTTTACCGATCGCTTTCGCGGACTGATCGAGACGGCATACCCGGGCCCTTAGGCACAGATCGTGCGTGAAATGAACGTATGTTGCCTAAAGTGTCGGTTCATCCGTTCTGCTCTGCGCCGTTCACCAACGTCGAGAACTATCGGCGCATCACCGATGACGAGACCATCGATGAAATCGAGCAACTCGCACGTGAGCTGCGCGGAGTTCGTATATGTCACTTGAACTCTACCGGCTTCGGCGGTGGTGTCGCCGAACTCCTCTCGCGTCTCGTGCCGCTCTCACGTGCACTCGGACTCAACGCAAACTGGCGACTCATCCAAGGTACGCCGGAGTTCTTTCAGGTCACGAAATCAATCCACAACGCTCTCCAAGGCGCTTCCTATCCACTGTCCGAGATGGACAAAGCGATTTATCTGCATGTGAACCGCGAGAGCGCAAACTGTCTCGAAGATCACTACGACGTGTTCATCGTTCACGATCCCCAACCCGCGGCATTCCGAGAGGCGGCGGGGCGGAGAGACGCGAAATGGATCTGGCGTTGTCATATCGACACGTCAGCTCCAAACAAGGAAGTCGCGTCTTTTCTATTGCCGTATCTCCGGAGCTACGACGCCATCGTGTTCACGATGAAGGAGTTCGTGCTTCCGGGACTCGAGGGCAAGAGAATCGCCTTCATCGCTCCGGCGATCGATCCTTTTTCCACCAAAAACATGGAATTGTCTGAGGCACTTTGCCGCGAAGTCATCGCCAACGCGGGAGTCGATGTTCATCGCCCCCTCGTGGTTCAAGTCTCGCGCTTCGATCCTTGGAAAGACCCGATGGGAGCGATCCACGCATATCGAATCGCAAAAAAAGAAATCCAAGGGCTCCAACTCGCACTCGTCGGGGCAGTCGCAGGAGATGATCCGGAAGGTTGGCAAATCCACGCGCTCGTACAAAGAGAGGTCGACGGGGATCCAAACATTTACGTGTTCACCAATCTCGCTGGCGTGGGGAGCATGGAGGTCAACGCGTTTCAGCGGGCATGCGATCTGGTCATTCAAAAATCACTGCGAGAAGGATTTGGTTTGGTGGTTTCTGAGTCGTTCTGGAAAGCCAGACCCGTGGTCGCTGGACGCGCAGGAGGCATTCCGATGCAGTTTCCAGCGGGCTACGATCGCTATCTCGTTGACAGTGTCGACACATGCGCCGCTCGTATGATCGAGCTTCTCTCGAATCCGGCGGCGCGCCACACGTTTGGTCGAGCAGCTCGGGAGCACGTTCGAAGCGCGTTCCTTCTTCCGCGAATGTTGCGTGACGATCTCCGTCTCGTAAAATCGATATTGGGCGATTGACACTCTGCTGCACGAACTCATGAATCTTTGCGCACGTCGCAATAATTCACGAGTTCCTTTTTGCCTCATGTGTCAAATATGGCTGAGCTTCGGACGGCACAAGGAATGGTTCTGTCGAGTCATCGAGATCCCAAAACGGACTCGCGACTCATCTCGGCAACTCCCACGGCTCGTGATGCTGGGCAAGAATCGCACTCTCGTTACGTGCGAACGGGCCGCTGGCTCTGCTTCGTGGGCGCCGCGATCGGCGCTTTTGGCCTGCTGAGCGGTGCCGTGGGAACGACTTTTCTGACGGCCATCCTACCGAACCGGCCGCAGATGTACCCGAACGCCGCTTTCGCCATATTGTTGATGGGCATCGCAGGGGCTTTGCGTGCTCGCAAAGACATCAGAGGCCCACAGTGGATCCTGTCTGTGCTGGCCGCAACGGTGGTTCTTACGATCGGCCTTGGGACGCTCGCCGAATATGCGCTCAATCTCGATTTGAGAATCAACCAGCTCTTCCTCGGACACGATGCAGATCCACGCATTGGGCGTCCTGCGCCCATGACCGCGTTGGCTCTGACCTTCCTTTCGAGCGCATTGCTCGTTTTCGATCTCCGCCCCACAGCACGCACACGTCCATCGGAATGGTTGATCCTTGGTGCCGGCTTCACAGCGTTCACTGCACTCCTCGGATTCGCTTTCAATACGGGGCTGCTCTACAGGTGGCCTCGTGTCCCCACCGCCGGGGTGGCGCTGCCAGCGGCGATTGCCTTACTCTCGATTTCTTTGGGGCTCTTGTTCGAGCGTCCGACGAGAGGAGTGATGCGTGTCGTCACTTCTGAAGGTCCGGGAGGTGTGTTGCTGAGGCGTCTCGTGCTCCCGTCCATGCTGGCTCCCGTGCTGGTCGGCCTGGTCGTGACCCATGAGATGAGGCTGCTCGATGTCGAGGAGCTCTCGACGGTGCTTGCCATTCTCGCGTCGGCCATGACCATGTTGGGGCTTTTCCTGCTCATCGTCACGGCGGTTCCCTTGAATCGAGTTCACGAAGCGCTCGAGGTGAGTCGAATGCAGACTCGAGCTCTCATCGAGCAAGCCCCAGACGGAATCTTCATCGCAAACCTCGAGGGATACTATACGGATGTCAACTCCACCGGATGTCAAATGTTCGGTTACTCTCGCGAGGAGATCGTGGGCAAACCCATTGTCGAACTGCTTCCCGCGGAGGATATCGAACGACTTCTATGGTCAAAATCCCAAATGCTCAAAGGCGAAGTGGTGGTCGGCGAATGGAAGATGCGGAAGAAAGACGGCACTCTTCTGCCTGTCGAAGTCAGCTCGAACATTCTTCCCGACGGCCGATGGCAGGCACTCGTGCGCGACGTGAGTGAACGAAAGCAGCTCGAGAAATCTCTTCAACGTAGCAACGACGATCTCAATCGCGCACAAGCCGTGGCGAATATTGGCAGTTGGCGAATCGACCTAGGAACCGAAGCGTTGTGTTGGTCCGCCGAAGCCTATCGTATTTTCGGAGTGCCGCTTGGGACTCCGATGACCCACGAGAGGTTCATTTCGTGTGTTCATCCGGATGACAGGTCATGTGTCAATGAAGCATGGACCCATGCCGTGCACGGGCAACTTTACGACATCGAATATCGAATCATCGCCGAGGGACGAATCAAATGGGTGCGCGAGAAGGCCAACCTCGAATTCGATGAACATGGAAATTTTTTGAGTGGATTTGGGATTACTCACGACATCACCGAACGCAAGCAACGCGAAGAAGCGCTTCGCATCGCAGAAGCAAAGTCATCAGGAATCGTTTCGATTTCTGCAGATGCGATCATCTCGATCGACGAGGAGCAGCGGATCACTCTCTTCAACGAAGGTGCTGAAAAGACCTTCGGGTATTCGAAAGAGGAAGCCATTGGTGCGCCCCTGGATATCTTGATTGCCAAACGATTTCGAGCGCTCCACCACGAACACGTCAAGAGATTCGCACTGGGACCGGACACCGCGCGACGCACGGGTCATCGCGCTCTTTCGGGCTTACGAAAGAACGGTGAAGAGTTCTCCATCGATGCCGCCATTTCGAAGCTTGAAGTGGACGGGACGAAGATCCTCACCGTGGCACTTCGCGACATCACAGAACAGAAGCGGGTCGAAAAGGAGCAAAGCTTTCTTGCAGAGTTCGGATCCGAACTCGCATTGACACTCGACTACCAAGAGACAGCACGAAACGTCGCAAGACTCGTGGCCACGGATCTTGCCGACCTCTGCGTCGTCGATGTGACCGAAGAGGATGGAAAGATTCGTCGCCTCGTCGCTGTGCATCGCGATCCGAACAAAGCCGTGCTCGCGCAGAGGCTCCAGAACGTGGAACTCGATCGACGTCAGCCTTATCTCGGCTCCGACGTCTTCGAAACCAAAAAGCCTTTTTTGATCTCACACATCACGACGGAGTATCTGGACGCTCTCGCCCAAAGCGAGGAGCATCGGCAAATCCTCCATGAGCTCGAAGTGAGCTCGCTCGTGGCGGTCCCCCTTTTGGCGCATGGACGAATCGTTGGATCCATGACCGTGATTCGCTCTCAGGGGCGCTTTTATACAGATGTGGATGTTCGATTGATCGAAAAGGCAGCATTTCGAGCAGCACTCGCCGTCGACAGCGCTCGTCTCTATCAGATTGCGCAACGCGCAATCGATTCACGGGACGAGGTGCTCGGGATTGTGGCTCATGATCTTCGAAATCCTCTGAATGCGATTCTCATGCAGGCCAATCTCCTCCAACGATCGGGAGCTGTCTCGAATCAATCGCCCACGAAGTCAGCGGAGATGATCGAACGTTCGGTCAACCGCATGAATCGTCTCATTCGTGACCTGCTCGACGTCACACGAATCGAAGGTGGCCGTCTCATCATCGAGCCAGACCGTGTGCCCTCACGGCAAATCGTGCTGGACTGTATCGATGCTCAGAAGCTCATCGCAAGCTCAGCCGCAGTCCATTTACGTTCCGAGATGACGCCCGTACTCGAAGACGTATGGGGTGATCGCGATCGCCTTTTCCAGATTTTCGATAACCTCATCGGAAATGCGATCAAATTCACGAAGCCGGGGGGGTGCATCACGGTGGGTGCGAAGTCGAGAGCTGATTCTGTTCTGTTTTGGGTAACGGACACTGGGATGGGGATCTATCCAGACGATTTGCCGCACGTGTTCGAACGGTTCTGGCAGACACGCAAGTCAGAACGCCGCGGCGCGGGGCTTGGGTTGCCCATTGTAAAGGGGCTCGTCGAAGCCCACGGAGGGCGCATTTGGGCCGAAAGTACACTCGGCGAAGGCAGCACCTTTTACTTCACGATCCCCACTGTCACGCACGACCCCCGAACTCAATCGACCTCATGGTCGTGATCACGGATTGTGATTGCATATGGAACAGTGAATGCCATGGATGAATCTTGTTTCTAAGGCGCCCACTGGTCATCTTGCCTGCATAGGAGATGCAAGTATGAACACTCAACCGGAGCACACGACTTCGCACGCGATGAAAACCATGCGCGAAATCGATGGTATTTTCGAAGCACCTGGCGTGCATTGGGTCGGCGATGGATTTCGGGTCGCCGGCTATTTTTCGAACATTCCGGAGGCCGTGCGGAGACTGAATCCGTTTCTGCTGCTCGATTATCATCCTGCGTATGACTACTCACCGACGAGCCGTCCTCGGGGCGTCGGCGTGCATCCGCATCGCGGCTTCGAGACCGTGACAATCGCATGGCAGGGCAGCGTGGCGCATCACGACAGCGCGGGTGGCGGCGGCGTGATTGGGCCGGGAGACGTGCAGTGGATGACGGCTGCCTCTGGCGTGCTTCACAAGGAGTATCACGAAGAGAATTATGCTCGGCGCGGTGGGCCGTTCCACATGGCGCAGCTCTGGGTGAATCTTCCGAAAAAGCACAAGATGGCTCCTCCGCGCTATCAGGCACTTCTCGCGGAGCAGATGGGTCACGTCGACTTGGCGGATGATGCAGGCTCGGTGCGAGTCATCGCGGGGGAGTATCAAGGGGTGCTCGGTCCGGCGAAGACATTCTCGCCGATTGGCCTCTTCGATGTGCGATTGAACGCGAAAGGAAACGTGGATTTCGATTTTCCTTCTTCGTGGAATGTGGGGCTCCTCGTGATGAAGGGAGACGTGAACGTCCAAGGACGCTCGGCGCGGCTCCATGATTTCGTCACGTTCAAAAACACTGGTGAACGTGTGCATATCGAGGCGGAGGTCGAAGCGCAGCTTCTTTTGATGAGCGGCGAGCCCATCCTCGAATCCATCGCTCAGTACGGCCCTTTCGTGATGAACACGCGCGAAGAGATCGTGCAGGCGTTCGACGATTTCAGCTCAGGTAAGTTCGGCCATCTCGAAGATTGAGCAGAATGGCTCTGCGTTTCGTTCGGCTCAACGCGTCGCGACATCCAAGGATACGAAACCAAGGAGCAAGAACACAAACCCGAGACAACCGAGGGCAGCGATGCGGATGGTGTTGGATGCCCTCGAGAGTCTCATGAACTCATATCCATGAGGAAAGTGAATCGCCTGACCCGCTATGAGCGCAAAGAGCCCGGCGAAGAGGAGGACTTCGCTCGCCAAAAAGGCCCACATGCCGACTCGCACGGCGTGCGCTTGTTGCTCGAGCGTGACGAAGGGTTCAGCGATGCTGGGTCGCATGAGGCTCGATGATGAGCGTGGTGTAGTCATAGACACCTCGCTCGAAAGTAGGTGTCGTCCCCCAGTTGTGAACGGGCGGTGGGGGAGGGGTGGGGCCTAAGGAATGCGGCGGGGCCCCCGGGGTGGGGGGAGGACGCGGTCCACGGACAAACGCGATGAGCAACACGATGAGCGTCAGCACGAGCCCCGCGCCGAGCACCCACGAGCCCGCGGTGCTGATCGCGTGGAGCGCCTGATATTCGGCCGGATACGTCGCGTATCGACGCGGCATGCCGGCATTGCCGAGCAGGAACTGCGGCGTGAAGGTGGCAAGGAAGCCCCAAAACACCATCACGGCGCCGCTCATCCCCCATCGTTCCGGATAACGTCGGCCCGTGATTTTGGGAAACCAGTAATGGAGCGCAGCGAGGTACGCGGTCAGCGTTCCGCCGACCATGATGAAATGGAAATGAGCCACGACGAAATAGGTGTCGTGCCAATGCACATCGAGGCTCGTGGTGGCAACGGCGATCCCCGACATTCCACCGAACAAAAAAAGAAAGAGGAACGCGCTCGCGTACACGAAGGGGGTGGTGAGCGAGATCGAACCTCGCCACAACGTCCCCACCCAAGTGAAGACTTTGATCGCGCTGAAGACCGAGACGAGCATCGAGAGAATGCCGAACGCGGCGACCCCGAGCGTGCTCATCCCGGCGGTGAACATGTGGTGTCCCCAGGCCAGAAATCCGACGAACGCGATCCCGAGCGTGGACACGACGAGGACGCGATAGCTGAGCGGATTGCGGCGCGAGAACGTGCACACCACTTCGGTGATCACCCCCATCGCAGGGAGCACCATGATGTAGACGGCAGGATGAGAGTAGAACCAGAAGAGGTGCTGATAGAGGATCGGATCGCCGCCGCGAGCGGCATCGAAGACGCTGAGATCGAAGCCCGCGTCGAGCGCCACGAGAGCGAGCGTCATGCCGAGCACCGGCGTGGCAATCACGAGGATGATGCTCGTCGCATAAATCGTCCACACGAAGAGCGGAAGGTCACGCCATCGCAGGTGCTCCGTTCGAAGGGTGTGGATGGTGGTGATGAAGTTGAGCCCGGAGAAGATGGATGAGATGCCGAGGACGAACACGCCCACGAGGATCGGGATGACGACGGTCGGCGAGCTCGATGCGTAAGGGACGTAGAATGTCCATCCTGTGTCGGCGCCGCCCGCGAACATGCCAATCACGGTGATGAGGGCGCCGAGGACGTAGAGCCAAAAGCTCGCGAGATTGAGGCGAGGAAAGGCGACGTCGCGGGCGCCGATCATCAAGGGGACGAGGAAGTTTCCGAAGCCCGATGGGATCGCGGGGATCATGAAGAGCCAGACCATGATCACGCCGTGCATCGTGAAGAGTCGGTTGTAGATGGCAGGCGTGACGAGGTCCGCTTCGGGGGTGGCGAGCTCCAGTCGAAGCGCGAGCGCGAAGAAGCCTCCCAACGCCAGCGCACACGCCGTGGCGATCAGAAACATGACTCCGATGCGCTTGTGGTCTTGCGTGAAGAACCATCCGAACCAAGTGCGCCGGCCTTCGAGGTAATTCACTGCACTTCTCCGACGTGTGGGAGGCGCACGGCAGGTTCGATCGGCGTGTCTCGTAGCGAATGGATCAGCTCTACGATCGCGGCCACATCCGCGGCCTCGAGCACACCGCGATAGCTCGGCATCACCGGTCGAAAGCCAAGCACCACGTCGGCGTCGGGTCGCATCATCGACTCCGTCAAATAGGCCACATCAGCGACGCGCGTACGACCGTCGGTCAGCGCGCGCTCGCGATTCCATAAGCCCGCCCACGAGGGCGCGATGTGGGATTGGCCGTCGAGCGTGTGGCACGCGAGGCAGCCGTACCTTGCTGCGGCACGTTCGCCGAGGCGCGCGCGCGCGCTCGCCGACGTCGTCCAAACGCGCCGTGCCGTCTTGCTCGATCTCGAGCTGTGCATCTCGATAGAGGGCGTAGTCCTCGGGTGAAAGGACGAGCACCGAGACGCGCATGCGCGAGTGGTCGGTGCCGCAGTACTCGGCGCAGAAGAGCGGAAAGCTGCCTTCTTCGCGTGCGCGAAACCATGCGCTGGTCGTGATCCCTGGGACCAAATCTTGTTTGATGCGGAATGCGGGTACGAAGAGCGAGTGGATCACGTCACGGCTCGTGAGGTGGAGTCGAATGTCGTGATCTCGCGGGACCACGAGGATCGCTTCGCTGTGCAGGCCATCGCTCGATGCGAACTGCCACATCCATTGGCGCGCGATCACCCAGACGTCGATGCTGTCGGTCGGCGCGACGCGCAGCTTCGCATACTGTCCATAGCCAATGATCCAGAAGAGGATGAAGATCGCGAGCACCGAGCTGATCGCGACGGTCTCGAAGGAGCGCGACGCGGCGACGTGCTCGGTGAGAGCGCCGCGCTTCGAGCGATGATAGCGCCACACGAACACGAGCGCGGTCCCGAACACGACGCACGCTGCAATGGTCGTCAGAGCCGCGACTGAAAAATGCAGTGCGTCGATTTCGGGCGCGACGCTCGAGGCCTGCGGAGGTAAGAACAAAACCCGCCGGAGCCACTCGGTCATGGGCCCCCCGCGCTCGGCTCGGAGTTCTGGGTCACCCATTCCATCGCGCGTTCGATCGGAGGACAGACGCGGCCCGTCTCACGGTCCGCCCATTCCCAGCGCTCGAGGCGCTGGCGAGCTTGCCGATGACGAGCGAGTCCAACGGACTCGGTTTCGATGAGGCTCCTCTCGGCACCCGAGATTGTTTCGCCGCCCGACGTGCGGGCGAGATGGAGCGCGTCACTCGGAGTGAGAAGCCACGCGAACACCATCGACAACGCGAACACGAACAGCGCGCTCGCAGTGATCGCGAGCGCTGGACGCCCCGGAACTCGATCGGGTGCAGCAGCCATGGCTCGTTCGTGCGGCGTCATCGGTGGGCGAGTGAGGATGGAAGTCGCGGATCGCCCTCTGACAGGGCGGGTGTGTGGCGGTTGCGCAGGAGCGCCATCAGCGCGGGCACGGCGGCGCTCGTCGCGAGCGCTGCGAAATCAGAGCTCTGTAGACGAAACGAATCGGCTTCGATGGCGGGCAAGAACCACCACGCCATTTCGATCGGAAGCGAGGCCACCAACATGAGAGAAAGCACGATGAGCCAACGTCGTGAGCGTTTGGGTGCGGAAGGCAGGAGACTTGTCGGCAGAAGCACGCGCGTCACCACGAGTGCCCAAGCGAGCGGCGCCCAAGCGCCACGTATCCGCGGCAGCCACGCTTGGCTCGCGCGGGGAACATCGCCGATCCATGTGATCAAGAAGGGACCGAAGACGAGATAGGTCCAGGCCGCAGCCGCCGTGAACAACACTTTGCCGAGCGCATGCAGATGGTCTTCACGAATCCACGGATGCGAGGGCACGATGACGACGAGCGACGCCAACGCCGTTCCGGAGAGGACGCCGCTCGCCACGAGCTCGAAGCCCAATGCATTGTTCGACCAGCCGGGCGCTGCAGCGCTCGTCCAATCGATGGCCCCGAGGCATGGGCCCAACGCGGAGAGCACACCGAGCGCGCTCGCCACGCGAAGGTGCTGCTCGCGAGATGCGTCGTCATGATTGGAGCCTCGAGATGCTCGAAGGAAAATCTCGGAGGCACCCAGTGGAAGCGCGAGGTAGAGCGCGCTCCGCGCGAAAAACCAGGGCGCGTCATGGAAAGGCGGCAGCGCCTCGTGCGTGCCACCGCGCCACATCGCGATCGCGCCCGCGAGCAATAACGTCGACGCGGGCATGGCGCCCATCACCGCTTCGAACGCGGGTCGCATCACGAGGATCCAACGCGCGCGCGAAAGCGTGGCGAGCGATATCACGAACTGCACGCCAGAAAGGAGCGCCCATACGGAGATCGCGGAAAAGAGCGCGGATTGAAGGGCGCGTTCGGGCTCGGACATGAGCCCCAAGCTCCACACGATGGCGCCCACGAGCGCCACCGCTGACAAACCTGCGACGAGGCGATTCACGGTCGAATCTCCGGTGAATCTGGATCCTCGAGATCACGCTCGGCGGCCGCTCGAAGCGAAGGCGAGAGCGCGCTCAGCATGACGCCTGCGTCACGCACTTGAAGCGCGCGCACATACGCGACCACGGCGCGGCGATCGCTCGCGTCGAGCGCATGCGCGTACGACGGCATCATCCCGTATCCATCGCGGATCGTGCGCAGAATGTCGTCATCCGAAAGGGCACGGACACGGTCGGCGACGAGCGGCTGAGGTCGACGGAACTCCATGTCATCCGCCACCGTGGTCTCCGACCGACCATCGACACCATGGCAAGGCGAACAGTGGACCTCGAAGCGCTCGCGACCACGGAGCAGGAACGCGAGACTCATCGGCGGAGGGGGTTCTTCTCGCCGAAGCGCGAGCACTCCTTCAGGGAGCGGCCGAGAGACCTCCTCGAAGGCGTCGACACGAGGCTGATGGAACATGCGTTCGAGGCCCGGCTCAGGGGCGCGGGCCCATCCTTCGAGGGTGCACGCCTTGAGCGCGGACATCGCGCACGCGAGAGCGATGCATGAGCGAGGGTGGAGTCGGCGCATCATGAGAGCGCTCCGACGTGATGAATCGCGATTGGATGCGTCTCCGCGAGGTCACGTTCGATCGCTGCGGGATCGAAGCGGCGTTCTGCACGATCGATGACGAGGAAGTAGCGATCGCGGCTGGCTCGAGCCACGGCATCGAGCGTGAGCAACGCATTGGAGGTCGCCGGAAAGCGACAAAGCACGGCGAAGGCCGCGGTGGCCGCGAGTGCGCCGCCCAAGAACGAGAGCTCGAGCGTGATGGGAACGTAGGCGGGCCATGCGTGGAGCGGGCGCCCGCCGACATCGAGCGGATAGTCGACCGCGCGCATCCAATCGAGCGCGAACAGCGCGGAGAGGCCGAAGAGAGCGGCTCCCAAGAGCGCAACGGTCCAAGTCGGTGGGCGTTTCACTTCGAGCAAGCGCACGATGCGTTCCGATCCGAACGGTAGGAGCGCGTCGAGCTCGCGATAACCCGCGCGCCGCGTGTGCTCGATCGCGTTTGCCAGCGCGTCTTCCGATTCGTACTCGGCCACGATGGCCTGGAGCGCGCTGTCATTCGACGCGTTGTGCTCACGCATGGAGCACCTGCTCTCGCTCGTCCTTCTCTAAGTCGGCGATCGCGACGAAAGGAATCACGCGGAAGAGGAGAAGAAGGAGGAGCGCGAAGGTCCCCAAGGTTCCTGCCAAGAGCGCAGCGTCGACCGGACTTGGCAGAAACATTCGCCAACTCGAGGGAAGAAAATCCTGCTCTTGAGAGGTCAAGATCAAGACGGCGCGCTCAGTCCACATCGCGACCGCCACCGCGACGGACACCGCACTGAGCAGGACAGGCGAACGGCGTACGCTTCGGAACCACAGCGCTTGGAGCGCGATCACGTTGCCGAAGACGGTGATCCAATAAAGGGGTGCATGCGGCCCAAAGGGGCGGGTGTGAAAGAGCATTCGATGCTCGATCACATCGCCGGACGCGAGCGCCGAGAGATGTTCACACGCGTACGATGCGATCACGACCCAACCGGCGGCCAAGAGGAGCGCGCCCAATCGATCGAGGTGATCGCCGGTGATGGTCTTTTGCATGCCGAGCCAACTGCGCAGCGGAATGACGATGACAGCGACCATCGCGAGCCCGCTCGAGATGGCGCCTGCGACGAAATACGGTGGAAAGATCGGCGAGTGCCAACCGGGGAGGATCGTCGTCGCGAAGTCGAGGCTGACGATGCTATGAACCGAGATGACGAGCGGCGTCGCGATGCCGGAAAGCACGCGCTGCACGCTTCCGTGGTACTCCCAGTGTCGCGCCGAGCCGCGCCAACCAAAGCACGCAAGGGCATACGGAATCGACCAGGGCCATCGCGTGTGATCGCGACGTGACGCGAGATCTGGCAAGAGTCCCACGTAGAAGAAGAGAATCGAGACCGTCAGGTAAGTCAGGATGGCAGCCACATCCCAGGTGAGCGCGCTGCCGAACTGGGGCCAGACCTCGTACGTCGCGGGGTACGGAATCGTCCAATAGAAGAACCAAGAGCGGCCCATGTGCAGCAAAGGAAAGCTCGCCGCCATCAACACCGCGAAGAGCGTCATCGACTCTGCGATGCGATGAAGCGGCGCGCGCCATCGCTGATCGGCGACGAGCAGGATCGCGCTGAGAAACGTGCCTGCGTGACCGATCCCGACCCACCACACGAACTGCACGATCGCGAAGCCCCAGCCGACGGGGATGTTGTCGCCCCATGTTCCGATGCCGGTCAGCACGGTATAGGTCGCGGCGATCGGCAAGAGGCACGCCACGGCGAAACAGAGCGACACGAGCACGAACCAGCTGCGCGCATGGCCCGCGAACGGATCGATCAACGTGGTGAGATCCGTGACGCGATCGTTCATTGCGCGCGTCTCCGTTGGCGGGTGAGATAGCGGATTCGAGGTCGAGTTCCGAGCTCTCCGAGCTCGGAATATGCGCGAGGGTCGGCGTGGAGATGAGAGACGTGGGAGGTGGGATCGGAGATGGGTCCGAACACGATGGCTTCTGAAGGGCACGCCTCTTCACAGGCGGTGTGCACGTGGTTGGCATCGAACTCTCTGCCGTGGACATGCGCTTCGATCTCGGCGCGACGAATGCGCTGCACGCAGAAGGTGCACTTCTCCATCACGCCACGGCCTCGTGTCGTGACGTCCGGGTTCAGAAGGAGCCGTTCGATGCTCGCAGCGGGTTCGCGGTGGTGATTGAAATAATTGAAACGCCTTACTTTGTAAGGGCAATTGTGCGAGCAAAAGCGTGTGCCGACGCAGCGGTTATAGACCATCTCGTTGAGACCATCGGGTGAATGAACCGAGGCGTGTGTGGGGCAGACGTATTCGCAGGGCGCGTGCTCGCAATGTTGGCAAAGCATCGGCTGGAGCTCGAACGAAGGCGCCGCGCGATCGCCGTCAAAGTAGCGATCGATGCGCAGCCAATGCATCGCTCGACCGAGCGCGACCTGATCAGGACCGACCGTGGGGATTGAGTTCTCGGCTTGGCATGCGATGACGCACGCGCTGCATCCCGTGCAGAGATCGAGATCGATCGCCATGCCCCACTGCGGGCTGGCCTGCTCACGATCCGCGTACAATGAGGGCGGTGGTTCACGCGATGCACGCTGAAGATCGATGGGGCGATCTCGCCCGGAGCTCTCACGCTGTGCGACGATCAGACGCCCTTGGGCTCCGCTCTTCCGGATTTCGATCGGAGTTGGCGAGAGCTCGAATGAAGAGACGAGCGGAAGCGGATCGGTGCCGAACGTGGTCATCGTGGTGGTGACACGTCGACCGTGACCCGCACGGATGGTCAATGTGCCGGGTGCTTGGCCAGGTTGGATCAGCGCGGGAATCCGAATCGTGGTGCGGGAATCCGCTCCTTCCGAAGCGCCATAGATTTCGATTTCGTCGCCGGACTCGATGTTCAACTCCATCGCATCGGAAGGAGCCATTTGGGCGGCGTTGCCCCACGCGAGCTTCGTGATCGGATCGGGCAATTCTTGGAGCCACGGGTGGGTCGCATGAACGCCGATGCCGAGCTTCAGATCCGCGCGCACGTCGAGCACGAACCGACTCGAGCTCGCTCGCTCCTCGACCTCGAGCACACGCGCGATGGCCTGGAGATCGAGCGTTGCACGCTCGGCGGCAAACGCAGACTGCGCCACGAATCCCCGCGACAAGACCTCCTCGGGATCGGCACGTTCCTCTTCGAGGAGCGCTCGGAGCGCACGTCGATCGTGAAAAGGCGAACCCGTCATCATCGCGAGGAACGACTCGGTCGTTCGGCCGCCGAAGAGCGGCTCGATCAGCGGTTGGATCGTCGTCCATGTGCCTTCGTATGCGCGGGCATCGCCCCAACGCTCGAGGTCGTGCAGAGCCGGCGCGACGACGTGCGCCATGGACCCTGTTTCATCGCGTTCGCCGAGATGGACGTGCATCGGCACGCGACTCGTTCGCTCGCGCCATCGCTGCTTCGTGGGCCAAGTGAACGCTGGATTGCACGCGGCAGTGATCAGCGTGTCGAGGGCGCCTGAATCGAGCGCATCGAGCAGAGGTTCGATGCCGCCGCGCAGGAGCTCCGCATCGAGGCGAGGTGACCTTCGAAGTGTGATCGGTGCATGGAGAGCGTCGTCCATCGCGTGCAGGACTGCGTGCGCCCACGTTGGCAGTGACTCACCCAGAAGAATGACGCTTGGCCCTGAACGCAATTCCGAAAGCAGCGGACGAAGCCACTCGGGGGACGCGGGGAGGGCCAGAGGCCTCAGGAATGGCGTCCATTCTGGAGGCCCGAGCTCGATCGCGATCGAAGCGAAGAGCGAGGGCAGATCGCGCGCGCCGACCACGAAGCGCGCATCGGCCGACATTCCGGTGAGCGGCGGCGTCGGTTCGATCGCGATGAGACGCGCCTTGAAATCGGCCCTTCGCCTTCTCGACCAGCGCTTCGCGTTGGCGATCGCGGCTGGACCTTCCGAGAGTGGTTCTGCATCGATCGAAAGCACATGATCGCAGCGCTCCCAATCCACGTGTCGCTCGAGCACACGCCCGCGCGCGAGCCTCGCACCGCTCCGCGAAGAGGAGGTGCATTGGCTTGGATCGAAGGCCACGATGGCATCGGGAAATCGATCTCGAAGTGCGCTCAAGCTTCGCTCGAGCAGTGGCGAAGTGGATGCGCCGAGCAGCACTCCGAGCCCTGCTCCGCGCTGAGTGACGAAGGGTCGCGCGTGGAGAGTCCGTTCGAGTTCGTCCCAGGTCTGCGGAACGCCTTGCTCTTCGATCGCGCGTTGTCGGGTGGGCTCGTAGAGCGAGCGAATCAGCGCCTGTTCGATGGCTCCCGTGCCTCCGAAGCTCGCGGGGTGCTCTGGGTTTCCTTCGATCTTGATCGGTCGTCCTTCGCGACTCTCGGCGATGATGCCAATCGCGTGACCATCCCGAAGCGTCGCCGTGGCAAAAGGAATCGAGATGCCGGGCACTTGCTCGGGCGAGCTGCGAACGGATGGAACGATGTGCTCCGCGGGGCGCGCGCACCCGACCAACGCACCAAGCGCCGCGCCCGTGCGCAAGAAGCGTCGACGCGTGAGCGCTTCGAGACTGACATCGGGTTCGTGCTCTTTCATCGGTGGCACCCGGAGCAGTGCGTCGGCGCGTGAATGTCGCGTTCTTCATGAATGCGGCGCCCGCGCGTTCGATCGAGCGGCAAACCGAACGTGGTGATCAGACTCTGATCGCGAAGATGAGGATCGGGATCGCGATGGCAGTCGAGACAAAACCCCATCGTGAACGGCACGGCGCGGTAGACGACCGCCATGCGATCGACGCGTCCATGACAAGTTTCGCAACCGACATTGCGCGTCACGTGCGCCGAATGATCGAAGAACGCGAAATCGCCGATCTCATCGACGCGACGCCAACGAATGGGTGTCCCTTGCGCTGCGCTCGCTCGGATCGGCGCGAGGAGCGGACTCTGCGTCAGTATTTGGGAGTGGCATCCCATGCAGAGTTCCGTGCTTGGAACACCAGCATAAGGACTTCGTGTCGCGTCGACATGACAGTAAAGGCAATCGATGCCGTCATCACCGACGTGGTGTCGGTGGTCGAACTGAATGGGCTGCTCCGCGGGCTCCCCAACGCCACGCGCGAGTGGAGAGCGCACCCACGCCATCAGCGCTGCCGGAATGGCGAGCGCCGAAGTCAACGTGCCAAGCGCGAAACCACGCACCAGCGAATCGACCCAAGCTGGCAACGCAGGCGCTCTCACCGGACGGTCCCCTCCCGATAGCGCGCACATCGGCACTCGAGCAGAGAGGGCAAGACACGATGAGGTGCATGAGACGGAACAGTGAGTGATCTTTCCTCGATCGTCTCATGACCCCACACTTGGTCCGTGAAGGCCGCCGAACGAATCGAACGGGTCTCATGGGACTACCCTCAACAGTGCTGGGTCGCGATGAGCCGCGATGAGGCCGTCGCCACTCTCGGCTCGCCGCAGTACGAAGCTGTCGATGGGTGGGCTCCCGAGCCGGTCGACCTATGGCTCTTTCGTCTTGATTGCGGGGTAGAAGTCGTCCTGTATTGGCTGCACCCTCATGGCGTCGCAACGGCTGGACTTTCCGTGCAATCCAATGACGCCGACATCGATCACGTGCTCTCGCACTTACCCATGCTCGTAGGGCGCGAGCGTGACCGCGCGGACTCGTTCGATCCAGCGTACTTGCGAACCGCGGGCTACCCCCAACCCGAACCATGTCGTGTCATGCGCCAGGACGACAATGGACACGTGTTCGAGGTTCGGCGGTGCCAGTCGAGAAAGTCTGCGGAGTGTGTCGCTGCGGAGTTCCAAGCTCGGCCACACAAGCAGCATTACTGGGTGGAGCGCGTTGCGAGTGTGTAGTCGGAATGAGCTCTCACAGTCAACGGAAGGCATTCGTTCAAACAGCGTCGCTTGAAGTTGTTCTCGCGCAGACCGGTTCACACGGAACAAGCGCTACGCGTCTGCGTCGGGCGTGCGGGTGACTTTGTTGCCCCAGCTCTTGTAGAGCGGCGTGATGTTCCCCTTGTCGTCGATGATGCCTGCCAGCTTGAGCGCCTCGACACGCTTGGCGTCGGAGCGATCTTGGAAGACCGACGCCAACTGGTCCGGCGTCCATGCGCCCGTCGGCGCCTGCCGTCCCACGGGGAGCTGAGCGGCCTTCTTCTTACTGGTCTTTGCCATAGCGGCCGTCCTTTCTCACAGGCCAAACGGCCAAGATGTTGTTCGGTTCTCGCACCGAGAGCTGGATGTGTGCGCCTTGAAAGATTCCGCTCCGTTCCCACAGCCGAGGGAGTCCACCGTTTTTCATCGGGAGCGGGCCGCTTCGGTTTGGGTCCAGCCCTTGGCGGCGCGGATGTGCTGTTCGAGTGCCATCATCAGGATCGAACGGAGCTTCATGTTCTCCGCTTCGGCGGCCGTGTTCTCGATGGCATCCCACACATTGGCGAAAGTCTCGTTGCTCATTGGCCAAACTCCTTCACTCGATCGTCGCGTTCTAGATCACGGCATGTCATCACCGTCGGCACGCCTCAGCGAGCCCCATATCGCAAGCACGTTCGAACAAAACACGCGCACGCACCTCGTCCTGCACACCACCACGACCATCCTCGAAGAGCAGGCCCAGGCTGGCGCAGCCTATGGCATTTCCGCCCTCACAAGCGCGTTCGTAGAGGAGACGAGCGCGGGATTCGTCCCGGGTA
>CAYZTA010000023.1:0-79540 GCA_964481145.1 uncultured Sandaracinus sp. | reverse complement strand
TCAAGTCGGGCCGATGGCAGGATCGTGTCCGATGGATTTATCAACAGCCTGTTAGTCGCGCCCCCGCCCGCGCTGGGCGGATCATTCAAGGGTGAAACCTCGAACGGGATCGGCAATATAAGGCGTGAGGCGTGGTTTCGGCAGTTATGCCCCATTGTTCACTGGTGCTTCGTGAGAACGGCATGACCTCCGCGAAAGCCTCCAAGGACTGCACCGACCACACCCTTCAGCCTGACAAACAGCCCTGTTCATGGACCGTGGCCGTAAGTTTCAGGTCAGCGCTCGACCACATCGAAGTATCGACGACGCATTTCCTGAACAGCACTGACGAGGTTCCGTTCGTCGACCGTCTGCATCTGCCCGGCCATCCATGCTGCCATCTCCGGGATACTGATTCCATTTTTGTAAGGGTATGGAATCCTGGACATCAGCATGATCGTCGTCATTGCCATGGAGCCCGCCGTCCCCCGCATGCCTTGATCTTCGAGCACGGTTCCGACGGCGCTGATGTTTTTCTGCAGTTCGATATACAGTCGCTTGATTTCGTCTCGACGCGCCGTGGCGGGTGGAGGCGCCGAGGGCAACACGATCACGAAGATCCCAAGCTTCCCGGATCGCCGGATGACTCGCTTCCAGCGATCTTCCATTTGTGAAATATGCTGGGAGTTGACTTCACCTCGCCACATCTGTATGGCGCAGTTGCGGATTAGGCTGTAGCAGTGTTCCCGATCGTACTCGAACTCTTCGAGCATCATGTGTTGCGCTCCGTGGTGAGTTATTGCGACGGGTGGGTTATTGCGACAAGAGCCCTTGGATATCAGACGAGCAATCCTTGCCATGCAAGGAGGCATCAAGAACATTTGTCGGGCATGTGAACGATAAATGCCAAAGAGTCATCAGATTGCAAAACCCGAAAAGATGGATGGTAGACATGTGCTGTATATGCTCACTGCAACATCTCCCGTCTTGCCTTTGAACAGTACATTGGAGAGGTATTCTTTTCAAGAGACGATGTCCTGACCGCCAAAATCTATAGGGGCAACTTTCTTCGTGACATTCATCTCTATGCCCATGTTGACTGAGTGCCGTTTTCCGCAAGTGCTGGGGGCGGGTCGTTGGTGCCGAAAAGTTAGCGTTGGATGTGAGCTGTACTCATCTCGACTCATGCCGCTAGTCAGGATTGCGTGGAGCGCGATTTTGGTCGTTCGTTTTTTCTGGCGGGTCTGATGCAGACCCGGCTCGGGACCCCTGTACAATCTCAGACGAGCGGCCCGGGAGACTGGACCGTGCGGGCGCGATTGATGCTGAGCGCCAAGTGTTAGGGGGCGCATCGGTTGAGGGATCGCAGAGCGTTTTGGAGCGGTGTGTGATGGGTTGTTGGTCGCGTCGGGGGCGAGTCCCATCGGACAGGCAGATTTCTCGCGGGATGCTCCGTTCGTGTTGTAGAGCGCTGGTGCGGGACCGGCTCGAAAGAGTGGTGGGGACAGTGCATCAGAGTGAGGCCTCGGTACGAAGCCGCATGAGCAAGACGATCGGCGTCGCCTCGGCAACACATTGGGCATCACTCCGGCGTTGGATGTGGTGTGTGCTCGCGCTCTTCGACATGAGGCCCAACGAGGTCGGTACGTTGCGCGAACACGCCGCCCACATCGTGACTTTCACTGCGTCGCATGTGCCGATTTCATAAGGCCCGGTATCACTCGATGCGTTCTTTGGAGCAGCGTTCCACCAACCAAGCTGAGTGATGTCGATGTGGGCGAGTTCTCCTCCGTTGTCGTGTCCACCACACATGATCGGAGTCTTGTGCCTTCGAGCATGTAGGGATGTTGGTGGTTTTAATAGGTGCTACTCGTCCTGCTCGCTGCCCAGAGCGACGATCTTCACGGTCTTGTCGATCTTCGCCACTGGTTCATCCAATCTCCAGAGAGGCATCCATCGTTTGACATTTCGTGCAGTCGCCATGGACTTCGATTCTTTGATCACATAGGAGCGAGTGTCGCATACCAGCATTACTACTCGCAATCTGTTGCGTCGGACCGGATGGCGGCCGTTCGAGGAACGCAGCTCTCGCGTTTCGCTTCGTCACACCCAGAGTGCGGACTCTTCCATTCCGTCTTCGTAGATGCGCAGGAACGAGTTCATCTGTGCGTGTAGCGCGGAAATAAAACGGCGCAATTGACGCTCTCCCGGAAGATGTTCTCCAAGAAGCCGCATCGATCCTTCGAAGTGCCCGTCGTATCCACTGTCGAAGTCGATGTGCGATGCGAGGAAGCGCGTTGCCTTCTCGGGAGAGTCGACTCCCCAAGATGCAACGATCTTGTTGAGGCTCTCGATGAACGTGCGATCGAGATGTGCAGTCAGTCCTTCCGCAGCGAGTGGCGCTGCTGTCAGCAGGATCGAATCGTGGAAGTGACTGACGAGTGCGAGCTCTCCGAGAGTGAACTGGAGCGTCGATACGTTCGGTTCGAGATCATTGATTACATATGCGACGTCGGCTCCAAGATGCTGGAGATCGGCTTCGATGATCTTTTCGTGGTTGATCTCTTCGGAGAGGTGCTTCGCGAAGTGTTTGCGGAGGTTCGAGTCTTGTGAATATGCCACGCAGTAGCCGAGGATGCGGGTCGTGTACTTCACGTACGCGTGCTGTTGCGACATCACGTAGACATACTGTTCACGCGAGACTTCACCCCGACCGACCGCGGCGAAGAATCCGCGCTCGAATGCCTTCTTGACATGAACATTTACTGTGTCGGAGACCTCGCGCGTGTAGAACCCAGGGTCGACCACGAGCGACTCCTCGAACGCCCGTGAAAGATCGATAAGCGCGGTATCGAGACGGGTCGCCATGTTCGAGCCTCGAAGTGGCTTGATCTTGATGAGATCGCCGACGGCGGAGGGCAACACGCCGTTGCCACTCACGACTGCGGTGCGTTGATTGATGCGACCCGATCTCAGCGCCGCGTAGAGTGCGAGCGCTAGATGCTCCGGGCGCGCGCCACGCATATGCTCGAACGACTCCACGCACACCGCGGTGTTCAGCTTGGGCTCAGCATCGGTCGGCTTTCCTAGACTGGCGCCGATCGATACAAGTTGAGCTCCCCCACTCCATAGCTGCGTGGTTCGAGGAGTGACCTTGACCGTGAGATCCTGGTTGACTGGAAGCGAATAATCGTTTGTTTCTAACGCTGCCGTATGGTGTCTCTGCATAGCGCCCTCGACTATTGATTGCGGTGATGATCGCCCGATGAAATCGATATAGGAGGAGCCGTAACTTCATAGACGTGCTCCAAGAGGTCACCGAGCATTTGTATGGGTACGATCGTGATCGTGGCAGGACCGAGATCTACGAACCCCGGAAGCAGGTCGCGATCGGGGCCGTCGCGGAGCACCACGAAACGGTTGATGTCGCGGGCGGCATACCAGTCTGCGCACGCGCCGACGAGCGTATTTACTGCGCGCTTCCAGTCGGCGTCTACACCATAGAACCGGACGCTCTCGAGCAGTCCATACAAATGCAGGCCCTCGGTTGCTCTCTCGACTACGGCCGCGGCCAGAATACGGTCGCCGTGGCGCGCAACGAACAGCTCACGCTCGCGAGAAAGTCCCGCGAGGCGCCACTGAGCGGTGAGACAGTCGAGGGAAAAGCGTTCGGGAACTAGATCCAACGACTCCAGATAGGCTTGCGGTGCCCATTTGCTGATATGTTGCGAGAGACAGATGATATCGAGTTCGGAGCCCCGTCCCACCTCGATTGTATTGTCCCGTCGGAACGTTTGCGCAAAGCCTGTCGAGATCTGCATTGCGCGGAACGGAACGACGGCGGTCGCCCCGCTGCTGGCGTGGCGAGCGGCGAAATCATGATGAACGAGCGTGCTAAACCGCGTGCCCTCCTGTACGTACCCGAGGAACCATCGCAGGTCGCGGTCGACCATGGCGTACTCATACGCGTGGAGATGAATGTCACGAAGCATCTGCCGCCGTGTGGCTTCGCCGAGCATCCGACCCGGACGTTTCGCCATTTGAAAGCCGAGCCATGAATGGGTGTAGGTTTTCAAAAGGGACAGTGTCGCATGTAGCCTTCCCTCACCTGGAAAGACGATCTGGCATCCGATCTGCGGGTTCGAATACAGTTGTGCGGAGGCCGCCTCGAATCGTCGCTTCCGATCTTCGAAGTCGTCGCTTGATCTACCCGAGAGGTTCAGGTAACCCGACGCCTCGAACAGCTCCCAGAGATCGCCTCCGTGGCGAGGACCTCCCCACGTGGTGGGGTGCGCGGCGCTGTCGATCAAGCGGCTCCACGCCAGCAGATCCGAAACAGTTCGCAGGTCCACGCTCAGACCACAGGCCATCTTGTCGTCGACCGCGAAAACCGACCGGACGCGTGCATCGAAGAAAACAGACGTCGTCCCAGTCGATAGCTCGACTCGTCGGAGAAGCATCCCTTCGACGATTGGAGCGTCTTCGGAGGCCATCCAGAACGACACGCCACGACGCGAGATGTCACGAATCAAACGCTCGCGCATTCCGCGTACGGATCCGAAGTGCAATCGCAGGTCCTTTGGAACGACCCGCGTTCCGCTTCGGCGGCGATTTCGAACGATTGTCCTCGGGAACGAAATGCGCTGTTCGCCTTCGGTCCGCGTCACATCGAGCACAGGGATCCAGTACATCGAGTTGTATCCCTCGACCTCTATGAAGAACGGGGGCTGCAATTCGGCTGCATTGGGGCAAGAACATACAAGATCATACGTTTCTTCGTCGAAGGCGATAATCGAGAACGAGATGCGGCTTGCACCGGTTGCACGGACGAAGGCATCACACTTGTTCGCTACGAGCGCGCGGAGGGCAACACGAATACGTTCGGGATCATCGAGGATCTCTCGGTAGCCCATCGGCTCGGCGGTCTGTGACCGAAGTGCTCTTCCAAACCGGAGAAACATTTGCGCCAGCTCGAACGGCAAATGGCCGAGAGTACAGATCATCCCCTCGTCACCAATGCTTTCGACGGTACAGTCACATGGTCCCACCTGTTGTCCGTTGGCTTCGAGACACAATGACAGCGCCGTCCCCTGGCTTAGGCGCGGGCCGTCACCAGCCAGGATCAGCTCCTCAGGGCCGAGATCAACCACTCTCCATCGTCGAGCCCGTTCGTCACCCATGCTCGCGTAGAGGCGATGAGCATTCATGTGAAGTCTTGTACTGTTTGCATGTGGATGTAGTCGAGACAATTCCGTATGGTTCGATGCGGGGAATGGCGACGTCGACGAGATCTGCAAGACCTGTCGAAATCAAAGATTCTTCCAGACTCACGAGAGGGAAATTCGAAAGAACGCCCACACGGAGTCCTCGTATCCGAGCCTCCGAGAGGGCCTCTCGAGCATCATCGAACGCGAGAATCGTTTGTGTGTAATCGAATGCGAGGAGGCGAGCATGCATTGCATGGTCGAGATTCCACGATACAGCAACGGTATCCCAGAAGGCAGAGAGGAATCGGAGTTCTTCGACGCGTGTTTTTGGCAGTGGACGATTCGCGTAATAGTCATGCCATTGACGCCAGAGTGCTTCGAAAGACGCGCCTGGAATCTCCTCCAAGAGTTGAGTCAACGGCGAGAAGTCGAAGCGGGTGAGGACACCGTCGCGATCGAAAACGACAGCTCGAAACGGAATCATCCGGCTCCTCCGCCAAGGCGTCCCATCGCCCAATGTTCGGCATCACGTTGGTTGTCGAACATGTGTTCGGGACATACGGCCGGCGTGAGCCAACGAAGAGCGGTATGGACACCGCGCGCGTGGGCGGTACGGGCGATGATCGCAAATGCACGACAGTATCGGACGAACTCTCCTTCACGTGCGTTGAGTCCGTCTGCGAGAGTCTTGCGGTGCGCTGCTGAGATATCGACTTCGTCGTCCAACTCCCACACGATGACGTGCGGTTCGCGTCGACGAAGAGATTCATCGATGCATTTCAACAACTCGGCGATATCGGTTCCACGCACGACCGAGGGTGTTCGGTGGAATGCAATGGGCCATCGAGAGTTGTCGGATCGATGCGTCTCGAGACGAGATGTGGCTGGTTTTCTCGAATCTGTATTCATGCTCAAAACGAATACACCTCCCCTCACCATCTCTCGCGACGAGATACGCGAGATGGGTTCCCCCGGAACTGCTGCATGCGATGGTGACTCTGCGAACGTAACGTGTGTGGCTCTATTCGCGTGTAAGGGAAATCCCTGACATACGAAACTTCAATGCTGAGTACGGGACGGGTGGATGCTCGATACTGGATTGGATAAGAGAAAATATGGGTAAATCTCCCTGGTTTTCTCGTTTCGGTGTCGGATCGACCTCGGGGGCGTGCGCTCTCCAAGCGCATTCCTTCGTGTGCTATCACCGGGGCTCGAGACGAAAGAGGCGATCGGATGAAAATTTCTCGGCGAAGCGCGCTCCGCGGGGCGAGCGCTCTGGGAGTTGCTGCGGTGATGGGGTGCGAACATGGCACATCGACGCCACTCGACTCTGGCCCAGGTGATCTCGATGGAAGTGTCGATGCAGGACGGGTCGGCAGAGACAGTGGGCCGGCGCCCACGGGGCCCTTCCGGCATGGGGTTGCGAGTGGAGATCCACTTCCTGAAGCCGTGATTCTCTGGACACGTGTGAGCGTCGAAGACGCGCCCTCAGAAATTGAGCTGGCATGGGAGATGTCGATTTCTCCCGATTTTGCGGCGATCGCGGCGATGGGAATGGTGAATGCAACCGAGAACCGTGATTACACAGCCAAGATCGATGCGACGGGGCTCATGCCCAACACGACGTATTACTATCGCTTTCGTGTGAGCGATACGGGTGAGGAATCCCCCATCGGTCGGACGCGCACGGCACCCGCGAGTGATGCCGCTGACGTCGAGCGGTTGCGCTTTGCGGTGTGCTCGTGTGCAAGCATGGCGCACGGCTGGTTCCACGGTTATCGCAACATCGCGGCGCGTCGGGATCTCTCCGCGGTTCTCCACTTGGGCGATTACATTTATGAGTATGGAAACGGCCAATTCGGGGGAACCAGAGAGTACGATCCGCCTCATGAAGTGACGACGCTCGATGATTACCGACGTCGGTATCGTCATTATCGAAGCGATCCGGACCTGCAAGAAGTCCATCGACAGCATCCCTTCATCACGGTGTGGGATGATCACGAGTTCGCCAACAACTCGTTTCGTGATGGGGCCGGAAACCATCAGCCCACCGAGGGCGCATGGGCGGATAGGAAGCGGGTCGCGCAGCAGGCCTATTCGGAATACATGCCGATTCGCGCGGATGACCCCGCCCAGATTTGGCGCTCGCTTCGTTACGGCAATTTGGCCGAGTTGATCATGCTCGATACACGAATCGACGGGCGAACTCTCCAAGGGATGGGAGCGCCCGAAACGCGCACGTTGATTTCGGGAGTACAAGAAGAGTTCTTGCTCGAAGCCCTCGAGAGCGATGCGCAATGGAAGGTCGTCGGGCAACAAGTGATCTTCTCACCGTTTCCGATCTTCTCGAACGACGATCAATGGGACGGTTATCCAGCATCGCGCGCTCGCATCCTCGAGGCGATTCGGCATGGGGGGGTCGATGGCGCTGCCATCCAAGACGTCGTCTTCTTGACCGGCGACATTCACACGTCGTGGGCAATGGAGGTCATCGAAGATCCGGAGGCGGATCCTCTACCGGCCGCGACGGCCGTCGAATTCGTGACACCAGGCATCACCTCTCCCGGGCTCACGACGCCAGGCAGCCCGCTGGAGCGCACCCTCGATCGGGTGCTCGCGGATCATCCCCACATCAAATACGGCGATATCGCCCGTCGTGGCTACATCGTGCTCGATCTGTCGCGGGTGCGCGCACAGGCGTCTTTCGTGCATATCGACGACATCCAGGAACCTTACGATCCGAGCGAGCGAGTGAGCCGAGCCTGGGAAACTGCGAGTGGTGAGAGTCGACTGGTCGAGGCGACGAGTGCCGAGCCACCGGCGGATGCGCCACCACTCGCGCCCTGATCACCCTGATGACGGGGCGTGCAACGAAAGCCACATCGAGTTGTCGCTGAACGTGCTATACGTGCCGAACGCAGATGCAGATCCGGGGGATTACGAAGGCCGACTTCGACCACATCACGTCCGTATTGGACCGGTGGTGGGGTGGGCCTTCGCGCGAGCAAGCGCATCCAATCTTTTTTTACGAACTTGGTGAGCATGCGCTCATCGCCGACGAGGACGGGGAGGTGATCGGATTTCTGCTCGGCTTCATTGCTCCAACCGACCCGTCGGTGTCTTATGTGCATTTGGTCGGGATCCATCCCGAACATCGCCGTCATGGTGTGGGCAAACGTCTCTACGAAGTGTTCACCGATCGAGCACGCAAGGCGGGGGCGGACCGCATCAAAGCCATCACCAACGTGGGCAATGAGGGCTCGGTCGAGTTCCATCGTGCGCTTGGATTCGACGTGCAAATGGACGCGAATTATGCGGGACCAAGTCGGTCGCGCGTTGTCTTCACGAAGAGTTTATGATGCAGGCCCGGGTGAAGCGCGACAGGGGGTCGAGTGTCGGTTTCTCGGGCGCACCTGCACGATTCTTCGCCGACTGGGTTGACTGTCTCGGTGGCCTGATGCGAAATCGGGGTCGCTGACCCGCCTGTTCTGGTCGATAGGCCAAACAATTCTTAATCTTTTTCGGAAGCTTTATTGAGCATCGCCCTAGGAACCTGGAGAAAACGACGACATGGCCTACTCTGGCGCGAGCATTGCCCGGCAATCGCGTGAGAATCTTTCGAGTGCACTTGCGGCGTTGCAGGAGGATCCGCAAATCCCGCCTGATGTCCTTGCAGTCGCTCAAAACATCGCGCAGGCGATCGGCGCTCTCTTCGAAGCAGAGCGGGCGTCGTCGGAGCCCGATGGCAAAGCCAGCGTCAAAAGCGCGCTCGGGTCAGTCAGTCAGACTTTGACCCTGCTCCAAGAAGTGCGCGCACACCACAGGGGCGTCCAGACCGCGACTGAGGTGATCGCGCAAACACTGTCGTTGCTCTTTCCGTTGAGCACGCAGCCGTCACGCATGCCACCGTCGAACACGAGTCGTCCTCCGCCGTCTGTCGTGATTCCAGAAACGGCGCCCATTCCGGTGATGACGTCGCCGGATTTCGCAGGTGATGCGACCCTGCGCGATCAACCCAAGCCAGCAGAGCCGACGAAGATCGAGCCTCCCGTCGTCAATGGCGTCGAACCCAAAGGTTCGGACGTCAATCGCGAACATTTCGAAGTCAATATCGGCGCCACGACCGAATCGAATTTTTTCGTCGGATTTTCCGGAGAAATTGCGGAAGGAGGCGTGTTTGCCGCCACTTACAACATTTATCCGAAGGGCACGAAGGTGAATGCTCTCGTCACGCTGCCCGGGGGGTTCGAAAAGAACGTCCTTGGCACTGTGAAGTTCGTGCGTGATCCGATGGACATGAACGCCGAGAGCGAACCAGGCATGGGCGTCCGGTTCGAGTCGCTCGACCCGGAGACGCGCGAGCTCATTTTGCGCTTCATTCGCAAGCGCGCACCCATGTTTTACGACGAATGAACAATGTGACTCATCGAAGGCGGCGTGAGCTGAAGCGCGTTGGGATCATGGCAGCGCGGGATGCTCGTGCGCTCTTGGCGGATGCGATCCCGATGCTTGAAGCATCGGGGGCGGATATCGAGCAAGCACGTGGTGTCTTGGATCCACTCGCGAATGCGATCGCGCTTCTTTTTCGTACGGAAATTGGTGAGCCAGAGGACGTTCGAGATCGCCTTCGAGAGGCGGCGATCGTCATCGGCCGGGTGCTCGAGGCTCTCAACGCGACTGACGCGGAGAGCGGACTCGATGTCGTGGGGCCCTTTGTCGCGCGCAGTCTTGCGATTTTGCATCCGATTCGTGTCGAGCTCGAGTCCGAGTTATCTCGGGATGTCAGTGTGATATCCGCGGGGCCGAAGACCTCACCGGCACCTCGGTTTCCGGGGCGCGAGCAACTTCCAACGCATGAGCGACGCAGCACACCCCGTGTTCGCATCAATGCCGAAATCGGCGGACACAGCCATTCACATTTTTTTCGTGGCCGCGTGGGAGATGTCTCGAGTGGGGGAATCTTCGTCGCGACGACGGAGCCCCTAGCGGTCGGAACCGACCTGACGCTGAGCCTCGTTCTTCCAGACGGAGAGCAAGTGATCGTGGACGGCACCGTTGCATGGGTGCGTGGGCCCAATGCGGGGGTGGAAGGAATGGGGATTCGTTTTACGGCTCTCGGTTCAGGAGCTCGAGCCGCATTGGAACGGTTTCTCGAGTAGGGCGTGTCCGCATCTTCCGGACCGCGCAAGGGCGGATTCACGCAAGGATTTCGTCATTTGTCGTGGTGCCGTCGGGAGATCTCACCGCGTCGCTGAACGCGATGACCTCGACGAGGATCGCTCGGTAAATATGGTCGAACGCTTCGAGGTCGACGTCCTCGCCTCCCTGGGAGAGCGCTTGCTCGAGATGATGCTGCACGAAATGCAGGACGACGGGTTGACCCATCGCAACCACATCGTCGCTCTCGAGCAACTCGGCGGGGTCATTCGCACGCAGCTCTTCGTCGGCAGCCAGCATGTCGACGGCCAGTCGCAATCGCGTCTCGTGAACCTCGCCAAGACGGGTGGGGAAGGCTTCTCGAAAGGCCATGTAGACGCTCACGACCAGAAAATATCCCAATGATTGCGCAAGATCGTCCGAGTATTTCGACACTTGCTCCGCGAGATAGCGAGCCAATGCGGGCTGCTTGCGATCCATTTCGCGATAGGTCGAGTCGAGTGTCTGTTGAAGCTCCTCACCTTCTTCTCCGAGTTGTTCTTCGACATTGGCGATCGCGACGTCGTCGACCACGGCATAGCGTGGAACGGGGCGAAGGGCGGCTTTCTGAATGAAACGCACGACATCAGCATAGCGCGAGCCCCCGGCCCCGCGCTCGTTCAAATCCGGCCGCGTTTGGCGAGCTCGCGTTCCACTCGGTCTTCCGCCTCGGCTTGCATGGGATCGGCGTCGTCGAGGAGTTGCGGATCGACTCTCACCGCGATGGGAGAGCTGGCCGCGAATTCTCGAAAGACGTAATGCACGATGCCATCGGAATCGACTTCGACTTGGACGTGTAAGCCGTCGGCCATGGAGGTCAGGAGCGCGTCGGCTTCGTGGATCTCGATGCGAAGGGCCTGCGCGGTCGTCGTGGCACTCAGATCGCCATGACGCGTTCTTGCGAGCTCGAGGATTTGCTGTTTGAGTCTTTGCGCTCGTTGCTCGCGTGTTTTGGTTTCGAGCCGCGCCGCTTGCCCGATGGCCAGGGCCCCGATCGCTCCTGACGCAATCGCCGTGGCGATCGCCGTCAGCAGTGATATCGAGCCCCAGAGTCCAGCTGCACCCATCACCACGGCAAAGGCGAGCACGAGCGCGCCAGAAAACCGGAATAGAGTCGCCGAGAGGGAGCTTTGGGGAGCACCGCGATCGAGGATGGTCATGTTGGGTCGCGGTGGACGATCCTTGCCGCACGCGACGCACACGTAACCCGAGCCAGACGCGCGAACCGCGGCGATCGCGTTGCAGTGTGGGCAGCGATTGTCCTCGCCGAAGACACGCCCGCATTGCACACATCGCTCGGCATGGCTCGCATTCTCGCGACCACAAGTGGGGCATCGATGGGTCATGGGATCTCGCGCCAAGAAGCGATCATGAGTCCCAGACGCCGAGCAGCTTATTCATCGAGGCTTCATCGGCCGGCGTGAAATCGTACTGATCGAATTCGTCCGAAGTGACCCATCGGTAGGCATGTACCGCGCGACACTCGAGCTCTCCTCGGGCGTTGCATTCGTAAAGCGTGAGCTCGACGCGGTAATGCTCGTAATCCCAAACGGTCTCGGAGATCCACTCCCCCACTTCCGATTCGACGCCCAGTCGCTCGAGGAGCTCGCGCTGGAGCGCCTGGCTGTCGGTTTCGCCAGCCTCGACTTTACCGCCAGGAAATTCCCAAAGGAGAGGGAGCACCGCGTTGGGGCGGCGCTGCGTGATGAGGTATCGACCATTTCTTTCGACGACGGCGGCGACGACGCGAATGGTTCTCTGCGGCTCGACCATGCTCTCCTTTGACGGCTTTCTTCGAGGAAGCCGCGGGCTCTGCCGAAAAAAGCTATATAGCACCTCTCGTGCGTATTCTGTATCTGGGGCTGCCTTTGGGGGCAGTGATACTCACTCGGGCAGGTCATGCGCCGGCGGTCTGTGCGATCGGCCATCCGGATGCTCCGGGGTTGTTCCGTGTGCGACGCGGGCTTCCGCATGAAGCACTCTTGCTGGGAAAGCCGGAGCTCGAAGATCCGGCTGTGGCGGAGATGATCGCGAGCGCTCATTGCGATGTTTTACTTTCGTGGTTTTGGCCTCGGCGCATCCCAGTTTCCCTTCTTTCCAAAGTGTCGCGCGGCGCCTTTGGGGTCCATCCCTCCCTCTTGCCGCGGTTTCGAGGCCCCGATCCGTATTTCCATGCGATCGATCAAGGGGAACAAGAGACGGGTGTCACGCTCCATCGCCTCGACGCGGACTACGATACGGGCGCGATCGTGGCGCAGATTCCAGTGTCGATACGCTCAGACGACACGGGTTGGACGCTGGCACGTCGGCTCGATCGACCTTCGCTCCAATTGCTCGTGGGATGTGCCGAGATGCTGGCTCGAGGCTTGGATCTCGAAGGTTCTCCGCAAGACGAATCGAAGGCCACGGAGGCGCCGCGGCCGACCGACGACGATCTCGCGCTGCAGTTTTTGTCTGAAGACGCGAGTGCGCTCGAACGGCGTGTTCGTGCCGCGGCGCCGGCGCCGGGAGCGACGGCGTTGCTTGAAGATCACCTCGTCACAGTGGAGCGTGCGAGCCTTTGGAAGGGCACGTTTCCAAGTGCGCTTGCGCCGGGAGAAGCGTTTTTGGCGCCTCCGGGAATGGTCGTGCGGGCCCGCTGTGGGGGGCTTCTGCTCGAGCGTGTTCGTCTCGAGGACGAGGATGTGCTCGAGGGACGAGAGATCGCCGCTCTCTTTCAGGGAGATCAGCGCAGGTGAGGGTACGCTGCGACGATGCTCTTCGCGGGACGATCGATGGTGAGGATGGGGCTCGTGACGAGATCGCGACCGCGCGCATGGAAGAGAATCGATTCGCCAATGTCAGGCGCGCCGAGGTTCGGCGAGACGCCTCCAGCGCGAGTGAACTTGAGTCCGCCATGCACTCGTTGTCGAAGGGCGAGATGCCCTCGGAGCCATTCGCCGCTTTTCCGGTCTCGGACGGCCACACACACATCTTTACGGATGTGGTACTCGGTGTTTCGAGTCACGAACACCTTGTGAATACGACGCTCCGTTTGGACCATACGAGACCTCCTGGCGTCCTGAGCCTTGAGACTGGGCTTCGAGATTACGTATCCCACCTTCACCCAGCAACAAAACGACCGTGAATTCCACCTCATCGAGCATGGGACCTGTGCTCCTGGCGCGGGACAACTTCACTGCACCCTCGCGAACGCCATGGGGAGGACGGCGCATCGCAGGGGTGTTGAAAGCCACGCTCGAGCCAGGAGCGCTTTGGATCGGTGAGTCGTGGGAGCTCTCGGCCGGACCCGAGCTTCCTTCGCTCTTGGAGCCGCCGGTTGAAGGGGTGTACACACTCGACGCGCTCATCCGAGGCGCGCCCCTGGCCATGCTGGGCCGAGAAGCGGAACGTGGTGGCACGGGTCTTTTGGTGAAATTGCTCGACGCAGCGGAGCCACTCTCGGTGCAGATCCATCCGCCGGACGAGTATGAGGGGTTGAAGGGGCGAGAGTCGGGCAAGCCTGAAAGCTGGTATGTCGAGCATGCCGAGCCCGGCGCTGGGCTCTACTTCGGGCTGGCGGAAGGCGCTTCGCCTCAGTCGATGGCACAGGCGATCGCCCGAGGGGACGATGTGTCGGCGCTTTTGGAATTCGTTTCTGTCGAAGAAGGCGACTTTTTCGTCGTGGATGCGGGGACGCCACACGCGGTGGGTGCAGGCGTGACCTTGGTCGAGCCGCAGCGGGTGTTGCCTGGAAAACATGGCGTCACCTACCGCTATTGGGATTGGAATCGACGATATGATGCATCGGGTCGGTTGTCTCGTGAGGGGGCTCCTCGGGAGCTCCACCTGGAACAAGCGCTTTCCGTGACGGATTGGTCGCGCCCCCGAGGTCAGGCGTTTCTCGATTCGCGTCGTTTTCGCGCGGGAGCTCCAGATGTGGATGGAAGCCCGCGGATCGAGCCGCTGTCGGGGCCTGAAGGAGCGGCACTCGTCTCGAAGGCACTCGAAGTTTGGCGTCTCTCGGGGCACGGGCGGCATGTGCTGCCGCGTGTGGATGCGCTTCGGTCAATCACGGTGTTGACCGGTACAGTCGAGCTCGGAGGGCTTCGGATCGAACGCGGGCGGACGGCAGCCATCCCCGCCGCGTGTCTGGATTTGCCGTGCGTGTGTGAGCACGCATGCGCAATTCTCGCGGCAGCCTGCTGAGGCGAAAATACGGAACGAATCTCTTCCCCGTTGTACGCTTGGCTCAATGCCGCGTGGGTTTTGGAAGGGCACTTTCAAGCTTCTCTTCGTGATCGCGATCCTCGTGGGAGGGACGGTCGGAGTGCTGCGTGCGTTTTACGTCGATGTGGTCACGGTTGCACACAACGGCATGGCGCCCACGATGTTGCTCGGAGATCGTGTGCTCCTGTGGCGTGGGGCGAAGATCGATCGCAACGACATCGCGCTGTGCCGCCATCCCCAGATTCCGGATCGGTGGGTGATGGCTCGGGTGGCGGCCACGCAGGGTCAGTCCATCTCGGTCACCCGCGGAGTCCTCGAAATCGATGGCAGACGTGTCTCGCGCGATATCCAAGGCGAGGGGCGCTTCACGGACACTGAGACGGGGCGTAGCTTTCCGGCCTCTTGGGGCATCGAGAATTTCTCCGATTATCAGGAACATCGATATTTGGAGCGGAGTGATCGGGAGTTCACGATGCGCAGTCAGACGAATGTCGGCGGCCTCTTTCTTTTGAGCGACAATCGCGCGCATACGGGCGAAGACAGTCGGGCGTTCGGTGTGGTGCAGGAGAGCACGTGCCGTGGCACGGTGTTCATGCGCCTTCACGCCGCGGAAGGGATGCCCGAGGGCATTCCATACAGTGATTTCCAGCGACTCGACTGATATGTCGAACGAGAGGGTATTCGATGGACAATCGCGTGATATTGGCGGTGATGATCGCGATCGGTGCGATCGGCGAAGTGCTGCCAGCATGGGCACAAGAGATTCCGGTAGAGACGCGCACGACTGTGCCGGAGGGGCAGCCGCGTTATCTCGAAACGATGCGGAGCGAGCTCGAACAGATGCGCATCGAAGGGGTGACGTGCGCGGCTGTCGACGCACAGCGCGCGAACTGCGAGTTCACTCGAGTGGGTACGATTTCGCATCGCGAGTTCCGGATTCGACTCGCGTATAGCGATCGGACCGATACGATTTACGCATACGTGGAACGCTATCTCGTCGTACCGCAGGACGGACCACGATCCGACGCGATGTTACGTCGGCTGATGGAGCTCAACTGGCAAATGTTGCTGGGAAAGTTCGAATGGGATCCGACGTTTGGTGAAGTGCGGCTCGCGATGGTGCTCAACACGGATTCGAACTTCGATCGCCGCGCCTTCCGTTCGTCGGTTCGTGGGCTCGTCGAGATCGCGGATCGCTATTGGGCCGAGCTCGATCGCATGCAACGTGCGGAGTGAGTCAGTCTGCGGCGAGTCGGATAGGGACTTCCAAGTCGACGGTGCGCGACGCGAAATCGCCAGGACCGGGCGTGAGATTGAGCTCGCGCAACGCCGTCGCCATGCATTCCGCTTCTGCGGTGTCGCCGATGTTCGAGACTGCGAGCTGACTATCGAGGACGCGCCCCGTGCGTCCTTCGACCCGCACACGGATCACGACGCGTCCTTGACCCTCTGCGCCGCGGGCGACGCCATCCCGATGACAGTTCGAGAGCGCCTGTCCGATGGGACCCGTGGAGGCAGTGGCGAGCCCTCGCTGCCACGCATCGGGAAGGGCACCGGATGCGGTGCTCGGTGCACCGAGCTGCGCGCGTGGCCCTTCGCCTGGCACGGCAGCGCGCTCGGCATCGTCACGCCAGGCACGATAGCGTTCGGTGTCTTCGCGTGCGATCACGATGCCGTCGCCTCGGACGAGCTCGACGAACGCCACGTCCATGCGGATGGTCGAGGTGGCGTGTCGAGAGCGAATCAGGCACGCGGTGCGGAAGGGGTCATCGAATCCGAGGAAAAACCCGATTCGAAGCTGCGCTCCGCGGGTGCGCGCAGTTTCGAGCTCGGTGGCGCGTTCTGGTGTCGCGACGAGACCCACGGGCTCGAGTCGAGATGCGAAGAGCTCGACGCGCTCGCCAGACATTCGAAAGTTGCGACGTGTTTCGATCGGAAGAAAACCGTCTTCGGTGAGCGCTCCGAACGTCCAACCCGGTTCGATATTCGCGACCAAGAGCTCGCGTGAGGCGATTCTCAGCGCGGCATCGCACGCAGTGCGAACGGTATCGAAGTCGGTCAGGACGCGCTCCTGATCGGCGCGCGTCGAGGTTGGCCAGAGCAGGAGACTGCAAAGTACGAGGGCAGAGCGAGCACGCATGGCGAGAAACTGCCGTGCGGCGGCCGAAGGGTCAAATGATCGGCGAAAGGGCCTTTGCCTGGTCGATGGCTGAGAGGATGGCGTGCGCAGCCGCCGTTGGATGGGGGGCTCGCAGGACGGATCGGATACACGCTACACCAGCGGCACCCGCGTGAATGGCGGCTTCTGCGTTCGTCTCGTCGATGCCGCCGAGCGCGAAGACTGGTGTCCGGACATCACGGACGAGCACGGCGAAATGGGAGAGCTCGATCGGCGGGTTTTTCTCCGGAACAGCGCCCAATGGGCCAAGGACGACGTAATCGGCGTCCGAACGACGCCGAAGGCCCGCGGCATCGTGGCACGAGGCTCCGATGATTCGGTGCTCACCGAGCAGCGCGCGCGCGTCTTCGACATCGAGACCGTTTTCCTTGAGATGAACGCCATCTGCGTCCACGAGGAGCGCAATGTCGATGCGATCGTTGATGAGCAGCGGGATCCCACGTGCACGCGTGAGCGAGCGGAGTGCCTTCGCGCCCGCGCGCAGCATCGACGCTCCGCCCCGAGTGGTTCGAAGTTGTACGGAGATGCGTCCCTCAGGGGCTGCTTCGAGGATCGGCTCGAGCGCACGGATGTCGTCGTTGATCGCCGGATCGATGATCAACATCAGGTCGAAGCGAAGCGCTCTGCACGACGATGTCAATGATGCTTGCTGCCGATCACGCCCGCGAGCGGGCTCGAAGCGCTTGCGTGCAAGCGCTTCGAGATGCGCCCGGCGAGGAATGCGTCGCGGCCAGCAAGGACAGCGAGGCGCATGGCGCGCGCCATGCGGACGGGATCGGTTGCGCCTGCGATCGCTGTGTTCATCAGCACGCCGTGGCAGCCCATCTCTAGAGCGACCGCAGCGTCCGATGCGGTGCCGACGCCGGCGTCGACGATGACCGGGACTTTCGCCTGCTCGAGGATAATCTCGAGATTGTAGGGATTTCGAATTCCAAGGCCGCTCCCGATCGGAGCCGCGAGCGGCATGACCGCAGCGCAGCCCATGTCTTCGAGCTTGCGACACGCGATCGGATCATCGGTGATGTAAGGCAGAACGGTGAAGCCCTCGGCGACCAGCACTTTCGCGGCCTCCAACGTCGCCGTGGCATCGGGGAAGAGGGTCTTCGGGTCTCCGATGACTTCGAGTTTGACGAGATCGGTGCCGAGCATTTCGCGCGCGAGGCGAGCTGTGCGGAGCGCCTCGTCGGCGGTGTAGCAACCTGCCGTGTTGGGCAAGAGCGCGTATTTTTTTTCGAGCAAATAGCCGATGAGTGACTGCTCGCCGTCTTGTTGAGACGTCGGTCGGAGCTCGACGCGGCGCACGGCGACGGTGACGACTTCAGCACCGGAGGCTTCGAGTGCGGTCCGCGTCTCCTCCATATTGCGGTACTTGCCGGTGCCGACGAAGAGGCGAGAGCCGAACGAGTGGGCTCCAATGAGCAGTCGATCTTCGGTCATCACGTGTTTCCTTTTCAGCCGCCGCCCACGAAGCGCACGATCTCGATGGAGTCGCCCGCGTCGAGCACGGTGTGGGAGTGCTCCGCGCGCGGTACGATCCGTTGATTGCGCTCGACCGCGACGAGCTCTCGTTCGAGGCCGAGCGAGGTCAAGAGCTCGCGGATCGTGAGGCCTTCGCTGACTTCTTGTCGTTCGCCGTTGATTTCGAGCTGCATCGGAGCGGGGCGAACGTAGCACGTCGGGAACGGAGAGGGCAGGCTGGGTCTGCGCGCTGCCTCGAGGACGTCGTCTTGCCAGCCTGCCGCGGTCCGTCGCCTGGGAATGTGCTCTGCTCGACCATTCGTTCTTTCGGGCGCACCATGGGCCCTCGCTTGAACTCGTTTGACCATACGCTGACATTTCGGCCGCGCATCGCGCTCGCGGACGAATCGATGCGCCCCACGCGCGCCGAGATCGACCTCGATGCCATCGCGCACAACTTGCGCGTCGTCACGGCGCAGGCTGCTCCAGCCCGGGTGCTCGCGGTCGTGAAGGCCGACGCATACGGACATGGAGTCGTCCCGGTCGCCGCGCGTCTCGAGCATGAGGGCGTCTCGGGATTTGGAGTGGCGCTCGCGGAGGAGGGGCTCGAGCTTCGGGAAGCGGGGATTCGCGCGCCGATTCTCGTGTTGAACGGGCTTTATGGGCGAGCGCATGCGGATGTGCTCGATGCGGGGTTGACGCCCGTCGTCTACGATCTCGGGCACATCGAAGCGTTCGATCGCGCGCTGCCCGAGCGGCCTTACCGCGTGCATCTGAAGGTCGACACGGGGATGGCGCGGCTGGGAGTGCCTCTCGCGAAGCTCGATGCTTTCTTGGAAGCGCTCGCTCGCTATCCCCGGTGCATCGTCGCAGGATTGATGACGCACTTGGCGTGCGCCGACACCGATGACGAAGCGACCACGGAGCAGCTCCGTCTCTTCGAGATCGTTCGCGGGAAGGTGCGAGCGGCGGGGCACGCGCCGACGACGCTTCATGTGGCCAATACAGCGGCGACCTTGCGACGTCGCGATGCGCGCTTCGACATGGTGCGTCCGGGCGGCGCGCTTTATGGTGCGGTGTCGCCTCGAGAGGCGTTTCCGATGTTCCGCTCGGCATTGCGACTTCGAACGGAGATCATCTCGATACGCGATCTCGACGCGGGGGAATACGTCGGTTACGACCACACCTTCCGTGCGACGCGTGCGACGCGGATCGCGACGGTGCCGGTGGGGTATGGCGATGGTCTTCTGCGCGATCTTTCGAATGGCGGAGAGATGCTCGTGCGGGCGATGCCATGTCCGATTGCCGGGCGAGTGTCGATGGACCTCACGATGCTCGACGTCACCGATGTACCGGGGTGCGCGCTCGGCGATGAGGTCGTGATGCTCGGCGCGCAACGGTTCGAAGCGCGAGAGGCCTCGCTGACGTCGATGGATGTCGCGGAGCGCGCGGGCACGATTGCGTATGACGTGCTGACGAGCATCAGCCGTCGTGTGCCGCGTGTGTATCTGTGAAGTGATGGGCTATCGTCGCCAATGTCGGCACGCGTCTCGCAGTACGCATCGAGCGCATCGCTCGGGATCGCGGCGGCTCGGACACTCGCGGCTGACTCCGAGATGACAGATCGCAAAATCGTAGCGCACGGGATCGGCGGGATCGAAGGCGCGTAGCTTCGCCGTGATCTCCATGGCTGTGCGGAGTGATGCGTCGTTGCGTTTCGTGAGCTCGAGGTTTTTCGCGATGCGATGAACGTGCGTGTCGACTGGGATCAGAAGGCGAGAGGGATCGATGGGCCACAGCCCGAGGTCGACGCCGTCCGCTGGGCGAATCATCCAGCGGAGCCAAAGAAAAAGGCGTTTGCACGCGCTGCCGGCGCGCGGATCGGGGATCAGATGTTTGAGGCCGGGCCCAGGCTCTTTTCCTCGGAGTGCATCCGCCAAGCGCGCGACGGCACCGATGAACGCCTCGTCATGATCGATGTTCGAGCGATCGGCTGTAGCGAGCATGTCTTCGAACGCTGAGCCGAGGCTCCCGTGCGCGCGGCGCAGCGCGCCTGCATGGGCGAGCATGGCGGCGACGTCTTCACCGCGCCATACGCGATGGACGAAGCCTTGGAGTCGACGTTCGAGCTGCTTTTTCGTCTCGCCATCGATCGTCTTGGCCGGGGAGCGCCCGAGCGCTTCGAGTGCGAGCGCGACCTTCGCGCGAATGGCGGTCACGTTTCCGAACGCCAACGATGCAGCGAGCAGGCCGACCACCTCGCGATCGGCCGCGCTTCGATATCGATGGACGAACGAGACGGGATCCGTATCGCGCCGCGCCCGGAAGTCGGTCCGCTCGGAGAGTTCGTCGAGCCGAGCGTGTATGAGCGCATGTCGCGCTCTGGTCATCATGGATGGAGAACATTCCACGAAGCGAGATTGGATGCAGGTGGATTCCGATCATGCAGCGGTTCGCGTTCCAGAGATCACATGCCCTTGTCGGATGATCTCTGCATCCATGTGCTCGAGCTCCCCAAGCTCCCGTGCGCTCCCACTGCCGCCGAGGCGTCGCCGGTGCTACGCTGGGGGAGGTTCTTTGCTGCGAAGACGGACGCCGAACTGGAGCAACTGGCCATGATCGACCTGGATCTCAAACGCGCCAAGACCGCCCTCGAACGACTCTCCGCCGATCCTGCGGCCCAGGAGCTGGCCCGCGAGCGTGAGCTCGCCGTCTGGAACTACGAGCGCGGACTGCGCTTGGCTCACAAGGAGGGTAAGGTCGAGGGCGAACGTACGGTGCTGCGCAGGCTCCTCTCTCGAAAGTTCGGCGAGCTGCCTGAGAGCGTTCGAGATCGACTCGAACGTGCCAGCGCTGAAGAACTCGAGCGGTGGTCCGAGCAGCTTCTCAATGCTTCTTCGCTCGAGGAGGCGCTTTTCTGAACCTCAGGACGTGTCAGTTCGTGCGAATCGCGAGCTGGATGGCGACTGATCTTCCGGGAAGAGGCCGTAACAGTGCATCTCGACCGCGGGCATCGAAGATGTCGCGTACGCTTACATCGACTCTCACGATCCGGCTCCAGAGCTCGATGGACGCACCCATGCCGACGCGCGCAACTTCGGGGATGGTGACATCGTTTTCGGCCGTGTCGTAGGTCTGACTGACGTAATCGAGGTCGGCCCACACTGCGATCCGATCGAAGGGCGGTCCTTCGAAGTGCACGGCCGAGCGTAGATAGCCGGTGAGGAATGGACGAAAGGGAAGGGTCCGGCCGCGGGTTTCGTCACGCGACTCGAGCCATGTGAGCGAGCCGACGAACGAGACCCTCTCCGCGACATCGAGGTTCAGACTCGCTTCGAGCCCTGCCGTCCAAGCCGACGCCACGTTCTGCGGTGTCCATTGGTTGGCGTCGGTGCGCACGTAGCGAATCAAATCATTCATGAAGAGCGCAAACCCGCGGCCCTCTGCAAAGCCAGACACAGGTCCGGCTCTTCCTCGCCACACGAGTCCAGCATCCATGCTCGTCGACTGTTCGGGCCCGAGCTCCGTGTTGCCACTCAAAAGCCCTCCATCGCCGAAGAGCTCGATGAATGAAGGACTGCGCGTTGCGCTCGCCACCGACGCTTGCACCGCGAGGCCCGGGAAGAACTCGAGCACGCCCCCGAGCCGCGCGGTGGGCATCACGTCGAACCGAGCCGTGTTCTCGTCGAGTTCGGGGCGAATCGCCGAGAGCGCCGAGCGTACGAGCTCGAGCCGCGCCGAGGGCCGAAGCTCCCATCGGAGCTCGCCCTCGTGTCCGTGCAAACGACCTTCGAGAGCCATGATGGTGCCATGGCGATGCGAGTCTCTGAGACGGGTGACCGAAAGCGTGTCTTCGGGCTCGAAGCCTTCGACCCATCCCGACAGAACGAGCGTGGAGTCGAGCCAATCGGTGAGGCGCAACGTGCCTGCCGCACGCAAAGAAGCGCGGTAGAGAAGTTCGTCCGAGGCGCGCGGCACTTGCCCGTATTGGGCATGAAGATCACTCCACCTTCGTCGATCGAGACCGAACGAACCCGTCAGCTGCACGCGCCACGCAGCGAGGTCGGCTTGCGAAGGCGGGCGGCCCCCCTCGAGCCACTCGCCCGCGATGGCCATGATGCCGCGCGTGTGCACTCGACGCACCCCCGACTCGGGCGTCCATCGTGTGACCGGCGGAGGAACGCCCCCCACACGTTCGAATCCGAGGGCGACCCACGAAAATGTGCCTCCCAGAGCGCGCAGGCGGGCCGAGAGGAGCCCGAGCGCATCGAGGACGTGCGCATTGGTCTGCGTGCGCTCCTCGAGCCCTCCGGGCTCGAGGGGGCGCGTGTCGATGGTGATCGGGAAATTTCCCGTCGAGTGGGTGAGACCGAAAACGCTCGACCATGCGACGGTTCCATCGTCCACGCTCGCGGCAGCACGGCCTTGCGTGAGCCCCCAAGTGCCTGCGCCGAATGCCGCCTCGAGCCGTCGACCGCGCGCCGCGCGAGGCACGAGCCGCAAGACGCCGCCGATGGCTCCTGCGCCGAGCCATAGAGGGGCGCCTCCTCGATAGACTTCGATTCGATCGAAGAGCCACGGAGGCATCGTCGAGAGATCGAATGCGCTGCCGTCCGCCGTCGAGAGGGGCACGTCGCCGAGCAACACCGTCGTGTGTTCGGCTTCCGCGCCGCGCAAAGAGAGCGCGGTGAAGCCACCGACGCCGCCCGTTCTCCGTCGCCGGGCGCCTGGTACTTCGAGGAGGATTTCATCGGTCGTTTCGAGCGCGCGCGGACGCTCGTTCGCATCGATGGTCGTCGCGCTCGCCGTGGGATCGATCGCGCTTCCAGATGCGATGGGGCGTGCGAGCTCGGCTCGCGCGCGGAACTGCGCGCTCGCTCTCGCAGATGGAGAGAGGAGCGCCATCATCAGCGCAACGAAGCCGAACCATCGCCGCATATCGTCTTACCGCGTGGGGTTCGTCGAGCGGCCTCGTTCGGACGAACGTGCACGTCGCTCTGTGCTGCGTGCTTCGTTGATCCGGCCTTCGGCTTCGTAGGTCCGAACGAGTCGTGACACGACCTCGGTGCTCGTGTCGCCTTCGGCGATTCGGGCTTCGAGCCGCGCTGCGAGGTCATGTCCCTCAGGCTGCCAATGTCGCACGACATAGGCGAGCGCATCGCGAGCGCCCGTGGCGCTCGGATCGTCCATCACCATGGGTGAGAGGCACATGGAGCTGACGAACGTCGATCCAATCAGAACGAGACATCGATCGGTGAACCTTCGCTCGCCCCACGCGACCCAAACGAGCGCGATGAGGCCGAGCATGAAGAGTGGGATCATCGATGCCGTGCCCCACCACTCGAGGCCGAGCTCGTTCGCCATCCACGTGCCCGCATTGGGTGGCGCGAAGTCATGCCGAACGAGTGTGCGCACGAGCTGCGGAAGCGGGCGTGTGAAGGCTTCGGGCACGTGGGGGTAATAAATCGCGAGGGAGCCCGACACGATGAGCGCCGCGCTGAATGTTCCGGCGGCGATCATTCCGGTGACTCGCGGCAGAAAGGCTGCGAGCACCTTGCCGCCTTCGAGCGCGAACCACGCAAGGAAGGGGAGCGAGACCGCGAGATAACGGGGCCCCACGGTCCAACCGCCTCGCCAGTTGTTCATGAAACAAATCAGGAGGAATGTCGCAAGAGGAATCGCGAACGCGAAGACGGCATCGAGCCGCGTGGCGCGCTTTCGAAGGAGCGCAGGCAAACCAATCGCTGCGAGCAGGAGCACGGGCGTCATTGGGAAGAGGCCATAGGCGGGATGGAAGAGGAGTCCTCCTGCGGCTTCGGTCGAGAACTCACTCGCGCCGAAGAAGCCTTCGTTTGCGAGATCACGAAACGCGGCGTGCTCGAGATAATGATGCCCAGGGGTGAGCGGATTACCAAAGGCGGCGTAGTGGAAATGCAGAACGGAGGCGGTGGGGATGGCCGCGCCCACCGCAAAGGGAAGAATCGTTTTCCACGGACGAAGACAGAACAGCGCGTAAATGCAAAGCAGCGCGGTGGCGACGAAGCCGGGGTATTCGAGGGCTGTCGTCGACGCTGCTAGAAAACCAGCAAGACCCGCCATACGCCAAGAAATCTGTCGCGTGCGACGTGCGCGCTCGAGAATCATGAATGCGCCGAAGGCGGTCACGGCGCTCGTCGTGTGGCTGACGAACATCGTCGCGTATGCATAGAGAAGCGAACCGAGCGCCACCGACAGGAACACGCCGTCGCGCATCACGGCGGGCGCTCCCCATCGACCAAGCCAGCGATGGAAGAAAAACAAGAACGTCAGCATCGGTACAATCGATGCCGTCGTGCGGACCACCCAGAGCGCCGTGGTGCGATCGAATGGAATGTCTCGGAGTGCGGTGATCTTTCGATACACCCAATAGCCAGGGACGCCGAGGAAACTCGTTCCTGGAGCCTTCACGCTATACACATGACCTTCATAGAGGGCGGCATCGTTGACCCAGCCCCAACGCGCGCGGATGCCATCGATGGCATAAGTGCCTTCATCGACGATCGCGGCCGTCATGAAGAAGCGCACGTTTTCGTTCGGGTTGTTGACCTGAGGCTGATACGGAAACGGGTACAAATAAGCAGCAAAACAAATCGCCAGCGCAGTCCACGTGCGTGGGAGTCGGAAAGGCGGCGGTGGGAGGCGACGCAAGGTCATCGAATGCACATCCGAACGGGTCGCCGGGAGGGTATCGGCCTCAGGCCAACATGCCACCATTTTCTAAGGAACATCCATCGGGGAGCAGATCGGGATGCTTTGCCCTCGTGATTCGGTGATCGAATGCAAACGCCTCAACTCATTTTCACAACGCGCTGCGGTCGTGTTTTCCGCCCATCGATCGCTTTGCGCCACACCACTCGACTCACCGGCGAGGGCGGCGACGGAGTGGCACGTATCTCCAGGGGAGCCTTCGACGAGTTGACAGCAGCGTAGAGCGCGCTGGCATACGCTCGTCTGGAGCGCCTTGTCACTCGACGGTCCTTCCACTCGGAAGAGTGCCCAAAGAATGACGAGTCCAACCAGCAACATCGGCCCAAGCAGCGCCATCCCTGCTGCCGCCGACAGCAGGACGACCCGCCTGCGCTCGCGACGAGTTTCCGAGGCGGTTTGGCGCGGCGCCATGGCATTTTGGCTCATGTGGAGGGCTCCTTGTTCGCGAGACGATGAAAAGCAAACATCGGTCCTCTCCGCGAGGTGATTGATCCTTCGCATATTTGCGAATAATCTCGCGTTGCTGGTGCGGCGCGTGGGAATCGATGACGAACTCGGAGGCCGGTGTTCTCAGAATCGAGCTTTATTCGAGGGCGCGTTCTACGCGAAAACCCGTCGTCCTCGAGACAAGCGAAGCGCCCCGGTTCCGATGTCTTCGCGGCCCGTCGTTCGACTCGAGCCCGCAGGAACGCAAGGACCTCCACTGAGGCGGCCTCGAGCGCGCGCATCTCCGGCGTTGCGCTTCGAATCCCGTCCCTCGCCCACGCAAGTGGCTGAGGTTTCGTCGCAAGGTCACATCGAAGGTCCACCACCGGCATGGTTGGAGTCTCTCTATCGCCATTGGTTTCGCACTCTCACCCGCGGACTCGAACGAATCCCGTCCCACGGACCTTGCCTCCTCGTATGCAATCGAGCAGGCGTGTTCCCTTGGGATGGACTCATGTTGCGCACGGCGCTTCGGCTCGATCATCCTGCCCAACGCGACCTTTGTTGGCTTGCGGATGATTTCGTCCGATTTCCGATCAAACATCACGGAAGCTTTCGAGACCGGCGAGAGCTCTCGACGCTGCTCGAAAGCCAACGACTGGTCGCCGTCTTTCCTGAAGGCCCACAAGCCTTCGATAAGCCCTTCTATAAGCGATACGAGCTCGGGCCATTTCACGGGGGCGGCTATGTCGAGGCCGCGGCTCGGACGAGAGCTCCGGTCATTCCGGTCGGAATCGTCGGCAATGCCGAAGCACATCCTGTCCTCTTTCGAGTCGCGCACCTCGGACGATTCGTGGGTCTGCCATCCTTGCCCGTGACGCCGACCTTTCCGTGGCTCGGTCCACTGGGCCTCATTCCATTCCCCAGTCGATGGGCGATTGTTTGTGGCGAACCGATGTACATCGACACCGACTGCGAAGACCCACAGGCGCTTGCAGCACAAGAAGCACGCGTCCGCGATGCGGTGTCGTGGGCCCTCGGTGAGGCTCGCAACATACGCGGATGACTGGACTCAGATCCGTCGAAAGATTCCGACCACAACTCCCAAGATCTGGGTTTCGCGCCATTCACTTTTCGGCACGAGAATGGGCGCCATGCTCGAGTTTGCGGGTTCGAGCCGAATATGAGTCGATTCGGGATAGAAGTATTTGCAGGTCGCTTCGTCCCCCACCATGGCGATCACGATCGCGCCCCGTGCAGCTTCGGCTTGCTTGCGTACGAACACGTAGTCGCCATCGTGAATGCCGGCTTCGATCATCGACTCTCCGTGGATGCGTAGCCCAAAGACATCGGAGCCTGCGCCTCGACCCAGCAACATGCGATCGATGCGCACCGTGTCGGTGCGATGCTCGATCGCCTGCATCGGGAGGCCCGCTGCGACACGACCAAGAATCTGAATCTCGATCATGTCGTCATCATTGGCGGCTTCCGCGCGGCGCGTTCGCTCAATCGGATCTTCACTTCTTCGGATGTCCGCGGGCTTTTGAACGAACCGAGTGCTTTTGAGCTGTGGATTCGCCATCCGCATCGAAAGCTCGTTCTCCTCGTCGACTGCGATCTTTCTCGTGACCTCTTGGAAGACTTCCTCCGACTGAACGTCTGACGAGGATTCTCCAACCAGTTGAAGCGTGGATGCCGTCGGGCGCAACGTGCGCGATTTCATATCCTCTCGCGTGAGATAGCCCTTCCTTTCGAGGGCACGGAGGTGATCATTCACCCCATTCGTGCTGCGAATGCCTAGTTTGAGGCCAATCTCTCGAAGGGTGGGCGGGTAGCCGCGGTCTTGGATCGACTCGCAAATGTATTCGAGAACCATCCGCTGACGGTCCGTAAGCTTGTTCATTCGCCGTACCCCTTCGACCTGCGTTGAGCTGTTCGCATGGACAGGTGCGACAAAGGGTTACGTGACGCTTGTGCATGCGTCAACTTTTTTGTTCAGCTGAGCACCCTTTCAGTTTGTCTCATTCGCACATCCCGCCTCGACAGCGCTGTTCTTGTTCGCATGCATGGCCACAAGTCCCGCAGTTTTGAGGATCGGTCAGAAGATGCACTTCGCAGCCGTCGGCGACCATGCCATTGCAATCGGCGCGATTTCCCTGGGTGCAGCCAACGATACGGCAGGTTCCATCGCTGCATGAGGTGGTTGTGTTATCGGGGGTTGGACAAGCGACGCCACATCCTGCGCAGTTCATCATGGTATTGAGGGCTGTCTCACACCCCGCCTCTTCGGTGAGACAATCACCGTAACCGGCACTGCAGGTCATCTCACATCCCCCGCTCGCGCAGCTTGCGCTTGCATTCGGGAATGGTCCGCACCGGACGTTACATGCAAGACAATGACTGCTCGTTCGAAGACTCTGCTCGCATCCGTTCGAATCCATCCCGTCACAATTTCCAAAGCCCGACTCACACGATACGAGCACACACATTCCGGTTGCACATGATTCACTGGCACGGGCCAGATCACACATGCCTGTGCAAGTTCCGCACGTCGTCAGCGAATTGAGTGATGTTTCGCAGCCGTTCTGGGCCATTCCATCACAATCGCCCCAACCAGCTTCGCAACGGACGATCGAGCACGTTCCGGTCCCACACGTTTCTTCTGCATGGTCGAGTGAGCAAGGCGTATCGCACGCGCCACATGCGGTCAGCGAATCGAGTGGAGTTTCGCAGCCATTGGATGCGACACGATCACAATCGCCAAATCCCGTCTCGCAGGAGGAGATGCCGCATGTTCCGAAAGCACAACTCGCGGTTGCTTCGGACAGGGTGCAAACGCGGTTGCACGCCCCGCAATTCATCACGGTATCGAGCCGAGTTTCGCATCCATCGGCGGGGTTTGCATTGCAGTCGCCGAAGCCAGGGTCGCATGCCGCAATCCGACACGAACCATCGACGCACATGCCGCTTGCATGATTGGGCACGCAGGGGCGGTCGCACTGACCGCAATGTGCGATGTTGGTCGCGAGGGTGACACACGCCGTTCCGCAGAGAGTTTCGTTCGGAGCACACGCGGACTGGCAGGTTCCGATGCCTCGGGAGTCGGCGCCGCAAATCGGCGTCGGCGCGGAGCAGACGTTCCTACAGCGTCCGCAATTGGATGCTGTGAGGAGGTTCGTCTCGCAGCCCGTGGAGGCCAAGCCATCGCAATCGCCCCACCCTGGATCGCATGCGACGAGCGCGCATGTTCCATCCTGGCATTGCTCGCTGGCGTGAGCCAAGGAACAGCTCCGACCACATGCACCACAACTCGCGAGCGAATCAAGGCGGGTTTCACAACCATCCAAGGCCATGCTGTTACAATCGCCAAAGCCGCTTTCGCATCGGCCGATGGCGCACTGTCCGGCCATGCATGCCGCCTCGGCATGATCCAGCGTCGGACACGCGCGCATGCAACCGCCGCAATGATTCGTCGTGTTGAGCGGTGTTTCACAACCGGTCGTGGTGTCCGAATCGCAATCACCAAACCCTGACTCACACGTCACATATCGACAGGTGCCACCGGCGCACCCTGGAATCGCATTCAAGGGTGCGCATGGAGTGTCACAGCGCCCGCAGTTCGTGATGGAGTCGAGACGAGCTTCGCATCCATCCTCGGCCATTCCATTGCAGTCGCCGAAGCCAGGCGCGCACGTTTCGACGGTGCACGTCTGAGCGAAGCAGCTCGGAATGCCGTGTGAAACTGTGCATTCTTGCGTGCATGCACCGCAGTCGGTGGGGGAATCGAGAGGGGTCTCGCAGCCCGTTCGTGGCTCACCATCGCAATCTCCCAAACCATCGACACACTCGATGGCGCATTCTCCGCGCACACAAATAGGTCGGGAACCTGCGAAGTTTGGACAGACATTGCCGCATCGGCCGCAATGTCGTGGATTCGTCATCAGATCGATTCCTTCGTCGATGTGCTCGTCGCAATCATCGTCGATTCCGTTGCAAAGCTCGATGTTCAGACAATTGATTCCGCCATCGCCCGAGAGACGCGGGATCTGCCCTACGTAGTCTTTGAGCTCACTTTCGGAGATGACGCGACTCCGGCATTCGCCCAGTTCACAGGTTTCATCCGCATCACATGCGACACCGATGCATGCGCGCGAGAGATGCATTTCGAGGATCAAGGTGCGTTGTTCGATGAACGAAGCGCTCGCGTGTCGGATCACGACTTCATCGTTGCCCAAGAGACCGCGCGCAACGATCGAGATGGGTCCGAGCGGACCTCCTCGATGAAGAAGACCAAGGGAGAGAGGAAGAGGGACGGCCGCATCACCAGAAAGCTCGCCGACGCTCTGTCGCCGTTCCCCATCGGGCGCTTCGATGAGGAGCTCGACACGATCCAGGTTGCTTGGAATCTCCAAATCCGAATCGATCGCGACCACGAGCTGCGTGAGAGGAGCCTGGTGGCATCCCACCAACATCCCCACCGACAAGATCGAAAGCGCCCATGAGTACTGACGATTCATTGTCCTCGTCCAATCTCCACGTGCCCTAAGTTTCCATCGAACACCGGATCCGAAGAGGGGGATGAAAGTACGATTCCAAGCGTGATCGCGCCGCCGATGACCAAGATTGCGCCGCTGATCCCAAGCGCAATCCAGGGGGCGTCATCCGATTCCTCGTGAGGTTCGATCACGAGCTGCGAAAGAGCCAAGTCCGTGGGTGGAGCCTCGGATGGGGAGGGATGCTCGGGGAGGGTGAGCGTGGCAACCACAGGCTCCCCCGCAGTGGCGATCACGAGCGCATGCGCAACGAGCTCGCCCGCATGGTGCGCTTCGATGCGCCGCTCTCCGGGATCGACGGGAATGGCTGTTCCGAGCAGCGACCCAGCGAGCTCGCGACCATCCAATGTGAACGTGGTTCCTTCGGTGGGACCGATGACCTGAATCGAGAGCTGGCTGATCTGTCGAGACGCGATGTCGAGCGTGCGCTCCGCGTCTGCGCGGATGCTGCTCCTCAATGTGGAATCGCGAAGCAGTTGCGTCAGGATTTCTGTGCCTTCGACGACCCGTCCGAGCTCGATCAGCGCGTGGCCTAGATTGTAGGTCAAGACCGCAGATGGACGGACTTCTCGAGCTTGGGCGAACCGATCGGCCGCACAAGCCCAATCTCGGGCATCTGCACACGCCACACCTTCACGAAAAAGCGCGCGTGCGACCGCACTGTCGCGCGTCGAGCTGGAGGTACGTGCCGAACGAGGGGTTTGTGCCGAAGCGGTTTCGAGCTTTGCAGACAGCCCGAACACGAATGCGAACACAAAGGCCCACCCCATGTGGGTCTGCAACCGGGAACTGGACACAAGGGGGATCTTCACTTCGAGCGGGGAGATTGCAACCCGAAGTAGGACGGATCATGCTCCTACCGTTGCAAAATGCAACAATGGTTCCTCAACATCAGTATTTGCCTCGATCGAGGCAAGGACCCCTACTACCCTTGAGCACAGCCATCCCTACTACCCTTGAGCACAGCCATGCTGCGCAGTGAGTCCAGAATGGTTCGTATCAGGAGTGATTTTTCTTGACTCGTGCCACCATTCATGCCGTCCGGCCTGGCTCGCGCGAGCAACCATTGGCCGGAGTTCCCGGAGAGATCCTTGGCAGCAAGTATCGTCTCGAGGAGACGATTGCGCGTGGCGGCATGGCGCGTGTCTGGCGCGCGACGCACGTCACGCTGAATCGTCCCGTCGCTGTGAAATTCATCGAATCATGGGGGGATGGTGACGAGCCGATCGAACGCTTCCTGAGAGAAGCGAAAGTTGCGGCGTCCGTTCGACATCGACACGTGGTCGATATTCTCGATTTCGGCACGAGCCGTAACGGTGAACCTTACATGGTCATGGAGTTGCTCGAGGGGGAGCCGCTCGATCAGCGTCTCTCGCGGGAATTGCCCGAGATCGATGAGTTCATCGACATCTCCACTCAGATGTTGAGCGGACTCGACGCCGTGCACCGGGCTGGGATCGTCCACCGCGATCTCAAGCCGGGCAACGTGTTCCTGACGAGCGATGAAGTCGATGGCGTTTTTGCACGCCTCTTGGATTTTGGAATTTCGCAAGGGGTCGATGAGATTTCGGCGCAGCAAAAGGTTGTGATCGGCACACCTGAATACATGTCGCCCGAACAAGCTTTTGGGGAGCCGCTCGATTTTCGCTCCGACATCTACAGTGTTGGAGTCGTGTTATACGAGATGCTCTCGGGAACTCTTCCTTTTGAACATTCCGAGCCACAGCAGGTGGTCGAGCTCGTCGCGCACAAGACACCTCTTTCCATCAAAGAACTTCGGCCGGATCTGCCTGAGTTGTGTGAGGTCGTCGATCGTGCGATGGCGCGCGAACCGGCCCGTCGATATCAGTCTGCGCGCGAGATGCGTCAGGCTTTGCTCGTGGCGTCAGGTCGTCGACTCGACGGCGCAGGAAACAACTCGTGGATTCCGCGCGACACTCATGTGAGCGGAACCCAAGCGCGTGTGGCCAACGAACGTCCTGCGTCAACGAACACCGCGTCTCTCACCCTGCCGACCAAAAACCGGACTTGGGTCTTCGTCTTGATACTCGCGATTCTTTTGGCAGGTGTGGCTCTGGCGATCTCCTTCGGCGATTCTCCCGCATCGCTCGACGAGGTTCGTCCAGTGGCGGCCCCACCCATCGAGGAGCGTGCGAATCACGTCGAAGAAGCAGCTCCACCGGCGAGAGCCGTGTTGCCGGCTCCGGCTCCTCTCGAGGAGATCGAAGAGGTCGAAGAAACCGAGGAGGGTGCAGTCGCCATCGAGCCCGAACCGGAATCTGTCGAAAGAACCGTTCAGCCGCGTCGTCGCGGCGAACGGCGTCCAGCAAAAGGATCCCCGAGCATCCGTCGCGAGCTCGATTTTTGATCGACCTCGGGGCCTGCATTGCCCTTAGCCGGAGTCGCCTTGATCTGTGGTTTCGGCGTCACTCCGTGTCAGCACGGTCGCGAGCACCTTGAGCGGGTCGAAGCCGAGTGTTTGCGTCACGCTCGCGACCTCGGAGATGCGGCCTCGAACATAGGTCGCGATCGGGGCCAAAGATGCGAGCGCATCGATTCCGCCGAGCCAAGTCGTCGTTCGTTTCGCCACGGCACGCGCGGCGTCGGCGCCGAGCGCCACGGCCACGTAGGCGGGGGTCGGGCTGACGATGATGTCGCGCACCGCGACGGCGCGCGCCCACGCGCCTTTTTCTGCGTTTCGGAGAAGTCTGCGAACGCTCCCGATTTCTCCGTAAATCCCGAGGTGAACTGGAGCGACGGCGCGCGTGACACCTTCGCTCACGAACCGATGATCGCGCCGCCAATCGCCACCGAGGGGTCCGCTCCACTTCTGGATCAGATCGGGACCCGCGATGAGGTCGATTTCACCTCGGCGTCGCCGCAGAACGACACCCGTCCACGGCGTGTTTCCACTCCAAAGCACCATCACCATCGCGTGGTCGTCGGGAAGCACGATGTCGAGCGCGCGGTTCACCATTCCCACAGTGGGAATGGGAAGGGCTGAATAGGGCCGAGGCCAGATCTGAATGAGGCCTTCCTCGATCATTTCGCGAGTGGTGCGTGCGACCACGAGCCACTGCGCAATGTAGTCGTCTCCTCGTGCCAGACGTTGTGCAATGCGCTCAGAGATCTCCTCGATCGTGCCCTCGCGAAGGACGATGGTCCGGCGTGCCGCATACATTTCGGTGAGTGCCGGGAGCGAGCTTGGCCCTTCCCACACGAGGTCACGAATGCGGCCACGGACGGAATGAAACGCCTTTCGGACACGGCCAGACTCGGAAACGATGACGACGACGGTTCCGGTGGGTTTGTCTTCTGGCTGTTGTTCGACTTCGGGCGCGTCGCTCGGCGGAGGTTCGCGGTGGATTCGTGTGACGACGCTGGGCGCAAAGAGCGAAATCAGATTCGTCCACGATTTCGCATCGAACCCTTCGACCTTGAGATCCGCAGCGATCATCGTGCTTCTCCCCCATCGCGTCTCACGGTCAACATGCGGCAAGCATAGGGGGGGAGCGCAATCGAAAGCACATCGCTCCCATCGAAATGCTCTTGCGTCATGACGTCTTCGAACAACATGGCATGAGGCAAAACGATCTCCGCCTGCGCGTGATCAGGGCTCGGATTGATCACGAAGAGCACGCGCGGGCCGCGTTCGTCTTCGTGAAGGGTCGTTTCGATCGGCGCGGGGCTCGCGCGAAAAGGCGCTTCGAGATGGAGCTCCTGGACGATCTCGCCAACGACGCGTGTCGCGTCTTCCAACTCGTCGATCAACACCCTCTTTCCGTGGGCGGGCGTTTCGAACTCGCGAGGTTGCATGGACTCATCGAGATGAGGAAGAGCAGGGCCGAACACCACGTGTCCACCCTCTTTGGCGAACGCGCACAAGCGCTCCCAACGCGGTTCGGAGGCGTATTCGTAACTCGGTGCGATGAGCACACGGAGTCCGTCGAAGCGTTCGGTGGGAGATTCGCCATCGATATAGACGTAGGGCACTCCGGCGGCCGTGAGCGCTTCTGCGAAGCGCGCGATCATTTTCCACCAGAGGACTTGAATCGGCCCAGCGAAGCCGAGCGCTTCTTCGCTGCACGCTTCCACGGGCGAGCCGCCGATGGCTTCGAGCGTGATGGGCGAAAACATCCCGAGCAAGTGGGTGGCGCGTGACAAACGCGAATACTCGCGAGGCAACACGAGCCCCACCTCGGCACGTCGCGTGAGGCGATGGAATTCGATGTCGGAAAGAGCGCGGAGGAAGTTCTTCCAATCGTAGGTCTCGGCGCGCGGCTGGCCGCTCGAATCGATCGGCGCGCCATACCAGCGATCACGATCGACAGCCATGTAGAGGCTCATGCCGCGAACACCGTAGGCCGCTGCGCACATTGCGCAAAAGAGTGAATCGTCGTGGGTGAGCGGTGTGAACCACGGCGGAGCACCCACGCCCATCTCGGGCGAAAAGGGCAGCTTCGACGTGCCTGCGAGGAAGAGAGAACGGCGTTTGATCGTTCGGTGCTCGCGGCGCGCGTGATAATAGTCGAGGCCGACGACATCGACGATCTCCTCGAGCTGCGGCACACTGACGGGCGCCGCTTGCTCGCCGAGCGGGAGATTGTGCACGGTGGGGACGCCGTCGAGTCCGGCTTTGGACATTTGTTGTTTGAAACGCGAGAGCGCGATGGCGGTGAGCTCTTCGCGGAACTTGTTCCAATCGAGGTGGCGGGGGAGTGCTTCGAGAGTCTCGGCATCGAAGCGTTCTGGAGGCTGAACCTCGTCCCAGGTGCGATATTCGCGGCGATGAGCGGCGGATACGGCGTCCACGGTGTGGTAGCGGCGCTCGAGCCAACTACGCCACTCAGCGATGGCATCGGGGTGATAATCCGAATCGTACGCCGCGTCTCGAAACCAATAGGTCGCTTCGTTGTCGACCTGCAAGAGCACGATAGGACCATTGGGCCACATGCGTGAACGCAACTGTTCACCCACGGCTTCGTACCAGCGCGCGACCTCCGCGTGATATTGAGAGCTCGCATACGAGGGGACCGGGAACATGCGCGGGGGGAAGCCGAGGACGACTGGATTCTGACGCGGAGAGCGTGCTTGGAGCGAGGTGTCGTAAACAATGCGCTCGGGCAGCCCGAAGAAGGTCATCTCGGAGTTGATGTGAGGACCAGGCCGCACGAACGCCAAGAGATCGAGCTCGGCGGCCAAATCGAGGAAGGCGCCCACGTCTTTGCGAGGATCTCGCTGTCCAAAATCATACGTCCCCGCAGCGAGTTCATGGACTTGCCAAGGCACGTAAGTTTCGACGATGGGAAGACCGAGCGCGCGTGTTTCGGTGAGCGCGGCGCGCCATGCCTCGCGTTCGAGACGAAAATAGTGAACGGCTCCGGCGAGGAGGGGGACGTTTCGTTCACCGACTCGTAGAGCTCCGCCTTCGAGGCGCACTGCCGGGCCGCGCTTGGCTGGACGCGCTGCCGGACGAGCCACCGGACGCTTGGGCTTCATCGGGCGCCGAGAATAGTCGGGATGGGCGTGAGGTCCAGCTGTATCGGTTTTTTCGAGACGAAATGACGGGCTGCGCTCAAGCTGATGACAGACTGATTTTCAATCCGAGCTCGGCTTGCATCGCGAGCAGTGCTTCTGCATTTCCCTTTGCATCATCGACTGGATGATGCGTGTGTCGCGTCTTACGGAGGTGTTTGAAGTTTTTCGAGAAGTCCTTCACCAAACCCTTGTAGAGCGAGCCGAGGTTCGTCGAGCTGTGACCCAACGGGCAGCTGCCCGTGAAATGGTGGAAGTACCAACACACGAACATCCAATCGAAGCCGTTGTTGTCCGAGACGAAGAACGGTCGCCTCCCAGCATGCTCACTGAGCCAGGTCGAAAAGGCGATCATCACGGCTTTGGGATCGTCGAAGGTGAGCGTTTCTTCTCGTGAGTGGCCGCTCACCGCGAGTGCTTCGGGCACGAAGCGATCCGAAATCGGTCGGAGTCGACCGTAGAATGTCTTCGACAACGACGGCTCCACGATGACGGCCCCAAGAGAGAGCATCGAGTAATCACCCGGGATCGGCCCGTCCGCTTCGATGTCGACCATGACGAATGCCATGAGCGGAAAATGCGCGCGCGAAGCGGTTCAGGCAATCGATACGGCGATCATCTCGATCTCGACCTTGGCGCCGCGCGGCAGCGCCGAGACTTGAATCGTGGCGCGCGCGGGAGGAGCGATCCTCTCGAATCGCTTGGCGTAGACCGCGTTGACCGCGCTGAAATCGGCCAGATCAGTGAGGAAAATCGTCGTTTTCACGACGTTCGCGAACCCGACACCAGCTGCTTCGAGCACGGCGGCGAGATTTTTCATGACCTGTTCGGTCTGTAGGGTCACGTTTTCGCCGCCGACCATTTCACCGCTCGCGGGATCGAGCGGGATCTGGCCCGAGAGAAAAACCATGTTGCCCGCACGAATGGCTTGAGAATAAGGCCCAATCGCGGCAGGCGCGCCCTTGCTCGAGATGACGTCGCGTTGCATTCGCTGCATGTTAAACGACGAGCTTGTATCCAAGCCCGTACACCGTGAGGATGTGCACGGGTTTGTCGGGGTGTGGCTCGATTTTCTTGCGCAACTTGACGATGAAATTGTCGACGGAGCGATTCGAAGGGCCACCGGTGGCGCCCCAGACTTTGTCCAAGAGCTCATCACGGCTGACGACCTGCCCGGCGCGCTCGTGGAGGTATTTGAGCAACTGCACCTCGTAAAACGAGAGCGAAGTCGTCTCACGGCCCTTCTTGAGCGTTTGGGCGGCGGGGTCGATGATCGCAGCGCCGATGCGCAGGGGGGTCTCGTTGAGTTGGGCTCGGGTGGTGCGCCGGAAGATCGCGCGAATGCGTGCGATGAGCTCGCCCACGCTGAAGGGCTTGGTGACGTAATCGTCGGCGCCGGCGTCGAGGCCGCGGATCTTGTCGGCCTCTTGAGAGCGCGCTGTGAGCATCAAGATCGGCACGAGTGGATCGCCCACTCGAAGCTGCTCGCACACCCGATAGCCGTTGGTGTCGGGCAGCATGAGGTCGAGGATGACGCAGTCCGGATGCGACTCGCGCGCGAGATGGACTCCGTCGTGCCCGGTTCGCGCGTGAACGACCGAAAATCCTTCAAATTCGAGGGAATCGACGAGACCCAGTGCAATTGTCGGATCGTCTTCGATGAGGAGAATGCGCCTTTCACCACCTGCCATTGGAGCCGACGATAGCACGTCGTTCACAGACGAGGCCTCCGCCTGGTTGAAGCTTCCCACGCATGCAAAGCTCCTGCGATGGACTCTTTCCTATCCGCTGAAGATTTCGAGTCCGTCGATCACGTCGGCGATGGCGAGGGAAATGCCAAAGGTCGGAAGTATGAGCACGCTCTCGGCGTCCTCATCGGCGCTCACGACGGATCGGATCCACTGGCCATTCTCGATTCGTCGGAAGTGTTCGAGTCGACGTCCGTCAGCTGAGACGAGAAGGTATTCGGCGAGTGTGGGAATGCGCTCGTAGTGAGCGAATTCCGCCCCACGATCGTAGGCCTCCGTCGAACTGGACAGCACCTCCACGAGCAGTGACGGATTGAGGATGACCGTTTCGTCGGTCTCGAGCGTTTGGATACGCCCGCAAACGACGCTTACGTCAGGGTACGTGTAGAACTTTGTTTGAGGCACATGAACGCGTAGATCACTGGAGGCGACACCGCAGCCTTTGCCTCGCAGCGCGTTTCGGAGCGCGCTCGTGACGTTTGCGCAGATGGCTGCGTGCATCGGCGTCCCACCCGCCATGGCGTATCGCTCTCCTGCGATCCACTCGTGCTTTTCGCGACTCGTTCGCTCGAGCTCGAGGTAGCGCGCTTCGCTCATGGCTTCGTGCAGGGCGGCAGACATCGAAGAAGCATAGCGTGTTTCCGTGCAAAGAACTCGCCTGGGACACGTCCTGGGTGATCAGCTTTTTTCGTTTTCGTCGTGAGGCGCAGCTGCGCTCTCCGAGCGCCAGCTGGAAAATGCACTCGCGCCCTCCTTGCCCGCGAAGTCGGCGAACGGGAGTGAGAACGAGACGAGCGTGCCTCCGCCTTCAGCAGTTTCGATCCATGCGCGGCCACGATGGGCTTCGACGATGCGCTTGACCAGCGAGAGGCCGATGCCCGAGCCGCGCGTCGTGTTTTCAGCGTTCCGCACCCGATAAAAGCGCTCGAAGACGCGCTTGTGATGTTCGGCCGGAATGCCTGGACCGTGATCGCGCACGCGTACATAGACGTGCCTTTTCCCGTGCTCGATCGTGACCTCGACCGGCGTGCCTTCGCCGTACTTCATCGCGTTGTCGAGCAAGTTCATGACCGCGAGGAGAATGGCTTGCTCATCGAAGCGCACAGGAGGAGGCGTGCCTTTGGTCTCGAGCTTGACCTTCGCGCCTTCGCGCTCGAGGCGATATCGCAAAGTGTCGATGGCGCGCGTGACGATCTCGGACAAGTCGCCTTCGCGCATTTGATAGACCTGCTTGCCGCGTTCGATGGCGGAGAAGTCGAGCACGTTGTCGATCAACGCACTCAGCCGCTCGCTCTCGTGCGCGATGATTTGCAGATACTGAGTTCGTTTCGTGTCGTCGCGTACGCGTCCGGTCATCAGCATCTCGCTGAACATGCGCACGACCGAGAGCGGTGTCTTCAGCTCGTGGGAGACGTTGGCGATGAACTCACTGCGGAGCGCGTTCAATCGACTCTCTTTGATCGCCGCATAAATGAGGAAGCCGACGCCGAGCAGGATGATGCCGAATGAAAGACCGATGAGCGCGCTCTCGGTATAGACGCGCTCTGCGCTGCGCACGATGAGCTCGGGGGCTTGCTTGGGCGCGATCTGCAGGCGCCATCCGTAGAGCGTCGTGGGGAAGCGCCGGCTGACGAGATAATCGCCAGCCCGCGCGATGCGCGACTGCCCATACACGAGGCGATTGTCGTCGTCGACGATGTTGTAGCTGACGCGCTCTTCTTCGTGCACGAAGAGCGTGGGGAGAACTTCTCGTTCGAGAAAGCCTGTGTCGTGATGCGCGATCATGTATTGGCGTCGACCGCGATGGCGCACCGCGCGATAGCTGATGAGATAGCTCGCGTCGGCGTATGTTCGGTGATGGTGCCGCAGCACCCCGATGCGCTCTTGTTCGAGCTGGAGGTTTGGCAGGATTCGCTCAGTGAACACTTTCAGAAAGTCGAGGCGTTCCTGAGGGGAGCAGCGACACGAAGACGCGAGCATCTCGCCGCCATCATCGAGCACCAGCATCATTCGGATGCTCGGTGAGATGCGCTCGGCCAAAGGCGGCCAGATTTCTTCGAGCAACTCGAGGCGTTCGTGATCGACGAGGTGGAAGACGGCTTCGTCGCTCGAGATGATGAGCTGTTCGACGCGGTCGACCTTTTCGTCGACGAGCACGAGCGTCGATGCGAGCACCGACTGCTCGCTCTCCTGCGCGAACTGACGCGCCGTCTGCATGGAGAAGTACCCCAAGACTCCGGCGGCGATGGCGATCGCCGGGATCAAGACGAGGTACAAAAGACGCACGCGTCGTTCCATGCGGGCGCAGTGTAGTGCGTTCTTGGGGGGACAGGCCCGCGATCACGCTGCCATCCAGTCGCCCCTCGCAAACACATGCAGAGCGAGCTTCGCGCGGCTTGCTCCGACATAGCGCGTTCTCCGGTCGCAGCGCTCGTCCGAGGGATCCACGTCGACGAGAATGACGACATCGGACTCGAGGCCTTTGAATGCTCCGATCGTCGCGTGGAGGACTTTTCCGTCGCGAGCGTCCAGCGTCTCCGCGAGAGGGATGCCTCCGATCTCCGTGAGATCTCGGAGCGAGGAGTTCTCGCGGCGATGCGGTGTGAGGATCGCAATCTGGTTGGGTGAGACGCGGTTCGACTCCACGAGCGTCCTGACGAGTTCGTCGAGCCGAGTTTTCGTTTTCGCCGGGCCGGCGAGCGGGTGGACACGCGGGGCTTCTCCGTCGGGCGCGCGAGGGTGAGGCGTCATGTCGACGCCGCCAAGGTCGCGAACGAAACCGGCGATCGCCTTCGCGTTCCGGAAGTTCGTCGTCAGGGTGTATGTGGGTGGCGCTGCCGTGAGCCCCGTCGCGCGCTCGAAGATCTTCTGCGCCGGGTCGAAGAAGAAGACGATTCGCCCCGTTTTCGTATCGTGTAGCGACTCCTCGAGCACGCGTGTCCAGTCGGCTTGGAAGTCCTGCGCTTCATCGACGATGATGGCGTCATAACGTTCGAGGGCATCGGCAGCGAGCGCCTCGAGCAACGCCTCTGGTGCTTCGTCGTTCCAAAACCTCCTCGAACGTTCTTTGTCGGTTTCTTGTGGAGGTTCGTATGCGAGTCCGAGCGCGCCATAGGCGCGGTGGCAGAGGGCATGGAAGGTCGTGACGTCAATCTTCCCGTCGATCGATCCCCAGCTTTCGACTTTGGCGGCGAGGTGCGCGGCGAGCATCTTGTTGTAGCAGATGAGCAGGACACCTTTTTCTGCCTCGCGCGCGAACCGCTTCGCCGCTTCGAGGGCGAGCGCTGTCTTGCCTGTGCCCGCGCCGCCTGCGATGCGGCAACGCTTCATCCCCACGCATCCGCGGAGGATCATCACTTGTTCCTCGGTGAGGCGTGCGATCGAGGCCGCCTCGGCAGTGAACCGCGAACCGAGCGTCTCGACGAGGCGCAGCTCTGGGTGAAGGATCTGCCGCTGGAAGCGACGGAAATCAGCGGGCGAGAGGGGCTCGGGCAAACGGCCCGCCGCGCGCGCCCAGAAGGCAAACGCTCGCTCGACCCAGACATCGACGCGTTCGAGATCGCGCGACGTGAGGACGATCTCACGCTGCGCGTCGAGCGGCAGTGCTTCATCGATGTTCGCGGCAAACGGAAGCGCGACGGCGTGCCCATGCACGAACGGGAAGCGATCAGAGAACATGCCGTGCATCCGAATCCGGAGCTCTTTGACGAGGCTCTTGATCTGCCCTTGTGCCTGTTCGAAAGGGCTGTGCCGCATGAGCTCCTCTCGACCATTGGGAGCCTGTCGAACCCAGCGCCCATCGCTGCGACGGCGTACGCCACCGCCCTTGCACTCGATGACGAGCAATCCGCGTGTGCGATGCAGGACGAGGAAGTCGACTTCTCCTTCTTGCGCGCGCTCACGTTCGAGCAGCCCGAGCGAATAGTAAACGATGTATTCGTCGGAAAGGCCGTGATGGAGCGCGTCCCACAACTCGCGCTCGGCTTTCGTTCCGGTTGCGCGCGGCGGCGGCTCCGGCGGGATCATACGCGCCATCGAGGTCCCCCTTTGTCGATGTCGCACCGAGCGTATCTCTGAAGAGGATCGGCGTCAGAAAACTTGTCGATCTCAGTGTCAGCGAAAGTGCCTCAAAAGAAAAAGAGCGAACTGTGTCAAGCGACCCGCCCCGCGGGATTCTCGTTCGAGTTCGCTCTGATGCTGCGCCAACAACTTGGCCCGTTCGCGTGCGAGCGTACGGGCCTCCTCTTCCGGATCCTCAGGTGGCTCCGCGAGACGAACCACGACGCCCTTCGTCTTCTTGTGAGTTGGTTTCTGCGGTTTGCGATAAGAGCTCATGGAGCTCAAAAGTCTCGTTCGGCGCGGGTGCGGCGGGTCATGAGGTCGACGACAGCATCTCGGGGCGGCTGATTCTCGTAAAGGATCCGATACATCGCATCCGTGATGGGCATCTCGCATTTTTCCCGCTTCGCGAGATCATGCGCGGCCTTGGTGGTGCGCACGCCTTCGGCGACTTGTTTCATACCGGCGAGAATCTCGTCGAGCTTGCGACCTTTGCCGAGCTCGATGCCGACGGTGCGATTCCGAGACAAATCGCCGGTGCACGTGAGGACGAGATCGCCCATGCCGCCCAAGCCTGCGAGCGTCAGCGGGTGTGCACCCATCGAGGTCGCGAGCCGTGTCATCTCCGCCAAGCCGCGCGTGATCAACGCGGCGCGTGAGTTGTGACCAAAGTTCAACCCATCGCTGATGCCCGCCGCGATGGCGATGACGTTCTTGAGGGCGCCGCCCAGTTCGATCCCAATGACATCGTCGGTCGTATAAGGACGCAGACGATCGGTCACGAGCGCTTCCTGCCATCTTTGCGCAATGTCTTCGCGACCACACGCAACGACGACAGCGGTGGGCATGGCCGCCGCGACTTCCTTGGCGAAGCTTGGTCCGCCCAAGTACGCGACACGCTGACTGGCTTCCTCTCCGATGCAATCTTCGAAGATTCCGCTGACGACTTTCAGCGTCCCGATTTCGATTCCTTTGCTCACGCTGAGGATCGGCGCGGCGCTCGGCAATAAGCTCGAGGCCTTGCCCAGCACTTCTCGGAGAACGTGTGTCGGGACGGCGGTGAGCACCATGTCTGCGCCGCCGAGCGCATCTCCGAGATCACTCGTTGCGCGAAGGGTCTTGCTCAGCGTGAAGCCAGGCATGAAATCGGCGTTGGTACGATCGCGCTCGATCGCATCGGCGTGCGGTTTCTGATGAGACCAGAGTCGGACTTGATGGCCTTTGTCGGAAAGGGATTTCGCCAGCGCCGTTCCCCACGCGCCAGCCCCCAGCACTGCGATGGTATGCATCATGGCCGTGCACTTTAATACGATGGTGTGCCTTCGTATAGGGCAGTGGCTTTTTCGCATCGTGATGAACGGGCCAAAGGCGCCCTGCGCGGTTATGCTGCTCTGCCATGCGCTCGAAACTCACGGTTGTGTCCGTCGTGACGAAGTGTGCTTTATTCACACTCACAGGGTGTTTCGAGGTGCATTTTCAAAGTGATCGCGATGGAACAACCATCCTCGATTCGGGGGAGTCGGAAGCCACAGAGGCCGGGATGAGCGACGTCGATGGGTCATTCGACACAGGACCCCTCGACAGCAGTTTTTTCGACGGCGGGCCCTTCGATGGTGGTTCGCCCCGCGAAGCTGGCATCGTTCACGAAGCCGGTTTCCCTCCCGACGGGGGGCGGGTGATGCATGATGGAGGGCGCTTCGATGGCGGGCCTCGTGTTGATGCAGGACGCACGGCCATCGCGTTGCGCTTCTTCGATCACAAGTATGTTTTTGCCCCGGATCGTCCGGGGCTTCACGTCCAAACCGACTCCACCTATGAGATGTGGATTCGTCCACGCGCAGCGGGCGTCGTTTCATATAAAGGTCAACGCACCGGACAGCGCCACCTCTACATCGAAATCGAAGTCGACCCAGAGGGGCGCTCGATGCTCGTCGTGGGGTGGGTCAACTTGCATCTCGAACCTCGGTTGCTGAGCGTTCCATTCGGCGATGGTTGGAACCGCTGGATACACCTTGCGACGGTGTTCGAGCGGGTGGGGGCTGAGATCGAAATGCGCCTCTATGTCGATTTCACAGAAGTGGCTGCGGGGATGTTTCCCAACGACTTGGGAAATGCGTTCAACACAGAGCGGCTCGTACTCGGTCAGTTCGATGGAGATATCGATGAAGTGCGGCTCTGGAGATCCGTGCGAAGCGCAGACACACTGCGCGCCACGGCATTCACGAGGGTGTTGTCGGGCACGACTTCTTTGGGGCTTTATTGGCCTATCGAAGAAGCTCCTGGGCAGCTTCTGCTCGACCGCGCCCTTCGCGGAAATGACGCGATTCTTGGCGCTTTGAACACGGTCGATGCGGCAGACCCGATGTGGATCTTCGATGGAGTCTTCTGAACAGCCCCATCCCGTCAAGCCACGACGACGCGGTTGCGCCCTTCGCGCTTGGCCTTGTACACCCCGGCGTCGGCTCGCTGCTCCAAACCTTCAGCGGGCTCTCCGCGCCATGTCGCGATTCCGATCGACACCGTGATCATCGGCGCAATCCCCTCGCGTTCAGTGGCCACTGGCTCCGCGCTCACGCGGACCCGCACGCGCTCCATGACGACGAGTGCCTCCGCTGAACCAGTCTCGGGCATCAAGAGCACGAACTCTTCGCCTCCACGCCGAACGAGGACGTCTTGCTGGCGCACTTCGTCGCGAACCCGATCTGCAAATGTGCGCAACACGGCATCGCCAATATCGTGTCCGAAACAATCGTTGATGTCTTTGAAATGATCGAGATCGAACATGGCGAGTGAGAGCGGATCTCCGCTCCTTTGCGCGCGTTTGAGCTCTTCAGCCAACCGCGGCGCGAGATATCGATGGTTGTATGCACGCGTGAGCCAATCGGTCATGGCGAGCCGTTCGAGCCGTGATTTTTCGATCGCGGGAACGGCACAATTGGCAATCAGTTGCGTGAGATCGCGATCCTCTTCGTCGAAGATTCCAGGTTTGGCGGAGGAGACCGAGAGGACGCCCACGACCTCACCGGCCGCGATGAGCGGGACGACGATGACGGCTCGGACGTCGAAGCCCTGCATCGGATGGGCGATGAATCGAGAATCGACATGCGCATCGGGAACGAGGGTGGAACGGCCGCTTTCGGCGACTGCTCCGACCACACCTTCGCCTCGCCGAAAGCTTGCAGGTGGTTGCGTCACCCCAAGGCCCGAGCGCGCGTTCGAGAGGAGCTCGGTCTTGTTGTCGTCGAAGAGCCGGAGGCTCGCGTGGTCACCTGGCAAAAGGGCGAGCGCTGCATCCGTGGTCGCCTTGAGCTGTGCTTCGAGCTCGAGCGGCTCGGCAAGTCGCCGCGTGAGCTCGAGCAAAACGCGCAGTGCATCTGTTTCGGGCCTTTTCGAGCTGGCGGCCATGATGTTCCCCGAGCATACGCCAGAGGTGGCGCAATGGCCCGCCGGGCCGGCCAAAATTGGCACGAGCGCAGCAGCTTTCGCCGCCGCGCTCGTGTGACCCGTGTGAGAGTCCCCTCCGTGCTCAGGACGCTGGCGCAGCGCCCGTCGTGGCCGGTGACTCGACCTTCAGTTTCAACCGCTGAGGCTCTTCGAGTGCCGACTCGAGCACGTCGTCCATCTTCGAAACAGAGATGAACTCGAGCTCGTTCTTGATCTCTTGCGGGACCTCCTCGAGGTCCGCCACGTTGCGCTCGGGCAGGATCACTCGTTTGATCCCTGCACGATGTGCGGCGAGCACCTTTTCCTTGATGCCGCCAACCGGCAGAACACGACCGCGCAACGTGATTTCTCCCGTCATCGCGACGTCGTGCCGTACGTTGATCCCGGTGAGAAGCGAGACCAATGCGGTCATCAACGTGACGCCCGCACTCGGTCCATCCTTCGGCATGCCACCTGCCGGAATATGGATGTGGATGTCGTGCTTCTCGAGGAAGTCTTCGGCGATGCCGAGCGCCTTGGCTTTGGTCCGCACGTAGCTCATCGCGGCCTGCGCCGATTCCTTCATCACATCGCCGAGCTGGCCGGTGAGCTGCAGCTTGCCGCTCCCATGCATGCGCGTCGCTTCGATGAAGAGAATCTCCCCGCCCACACTCGTCCATGCGAGCCCGGTCGCAACGCCCGTCTCGGCGGTGCGCTCTGCCACATCGGAGATGAATCGAGGCGGACCCAAGAAGGGCCTCAGGTCTTCTTCGGTCTCGACCTTGAACGGCCCCTGATTGCCTTCGGCGACCTTCACGGCGAGCCCACGGATCACGGTGGCGACCTGTCGCTCGAGATTACGCACGCCCGCTTCGCGGGTGTGATGGTCGATGACCTTCTCGAGAGCGGCCGTCGTGAAATCGATCTGTTTGGGCTTGATCCCATGCTCGTCGAGTTGCTTCGGGAGCAAGTGGTCTCGGGCGATGTCGAGCTTTTCGCGTCGCGTGTAGCCGGGGATCTCGATGATCTCCATGCGGTCGCGGAGCGGAGGCGGGATCGTGTCGCCCACGTTGGCGGTCGCGACGAACATCACCTTCGAGAGGTCATAAGGAATCTCGAGGTAATGATCCGCGAACGTATCGTTCTGTTCCGGGTCGAGGACCTCGAGCAACGCGGCAGCCGGATCGCCCCGGAAATCATGGCCAATCTTGTCGATTTCATCGAGCATGAAGACCGGATTCACCGTGCTCGCCTTCTTCATGCCTTGGATGACCTGACCGGGAAGGGCGCCGACGTACGTTCGGCGATGGCCACGGATGGCCGCTTCGTCGTGCACGCCGCCGAGTGAGACACGCACGAACTTTCGTCCGAGGGCGCGCGCGATGCTGCGCCCGAGCGACGTCTTGCCGACGCCGGGCGGGCCGATGAGACAGAGGATCGGACCTTTTTTGTCCTTCTTCAGCTTCCGAACCGCCAGATACTCGACAATGCGCTTTTTGACCTTCTCGAGGCCCGAATGGTCTTCTTCGAGGACCTTCCGGACTTCGGCGATGTCCATGTTGTCCGTGGTCTCTTTGGTCCACGGAATATCGAGGATCCAATCGATGTAGGTGCGCACCACCGTATATTCGGCGCTGCCCACCTGCATCGAACGCAGCCTCTTCAGCTGCTTGCGCGAGACTTGCTCGGCTTCCTGCGGGAGGTTCGCCTTCGTGATGCGCTCATCGAGCACATCGAGGTCGCCCTGGTCCCCGTCTTCTTCGCCGAGCTCTTCTTTGATCGCCTTGAGCTGTTGGCGCAGCACGTACTCACGCTGGTTTTTGCCCATCTCCTCTTTGATTTGCGAGTTGATACGCTCGCGCATCTTGAGGATCTCGAGCTGCCTCGTGAGGAGGCGGAGCACCTTGCGGATGCGCTCCTTGACATCGATCGTCTCGAGGAGCTGGGCTTTCTCATCGACCGGTGCATCGAGATTGGCCGCCACGAGATCCGCAAGTTGACCGGGCTCGTTGATCGAATCGATGAGCGAAGTCGCCTCACGCGGGAGCTCCGGCATGAGTTGGATGACCTGCTTCGCGATATCGCGAAGGCTCATCGCCAAAGCCTCGGTTTCGACATCTTCAGACTTCGGCTGGTCGAGCCTCGAGATGCGCGCACGCATGTAAGGATCGCCCTGTTGGACGCCTTCCATACGAATGCGAACCAAGCCCTGAAGGATGAGTGAGTAGTTGCCGCTCGAGTGCTTGAGCGCTTTCAGCACCCGGGCAGCCACGCCCACCGGATAAAGATCGCCTTGCGTGGGATCGTCCGTCGACGGATCACGCTGGGCGAAAATTGCGATCACCGGCTGCGTGAGATTGTCGAGGTCCTCCACCAAAGCGACGGATTTCTCGCGACCCACATCGAAGGGTGCAACGGCGCCAGGGAACAGCACCGCGTTGCGAATCGGGAGTACCGGGAGCTCATCGCCGAAGCTGAGATCCTGATCCGTGAGCTCACCCGGCTTCTCGTCGTCGTCTGCCATCTCTGTCTTTCGTTTCTCCGGCGCTCGAGAGCCGAAAATGGTGTTGGGAACATAGTCAGACGCTTTTGGCAGCGCAAGACTGTGTTCCTATGTGGTGGCTTGTTCATTCGTTCTGTGACGCATTGCGTCGAGACACCCCCGCCCGGATGGGTGGGTGGATCAAGCACGTGCGATCACCATACACGAAACACCAAAAGGAAGGCGGATCCATGGGGCAAGCCGTCGTTCCGACGCAAGCACGGCACCGAAAAGCTCATTGAGCGGTGTGGGAGGGACCCGCAGATCGGCTTCTGCCTTGCGATCCGAAGGACTCGCACCTCGAATCCGGGCGGTCAGGCGTGCCATTGCCACCAGGGGGAAAAGAAAAAAATTGTAATAGGTCCCGTGCTCCACGACAAACCCTGCGCGACGCAGCACGGATTCGATTTCCGAGAGTCGATAGCGCCGCTTGTGATCGAGCGCTTCGTCATGTGCGCTCCATAGCTCGGCGAAAGCGGGGACTGTGATGATCGCGACCCCCCCCTTCGTCAGCACCCGTCGCATTTCGAGGGCGGCGTCGAGATCGTGATCGAGGTGTTCGAGCACATCGAGCGCGAGCACGGCATCGAAGCTGCCGTCGGTAAATGGCAAGGCATAGGCCGAGCCGCGCACCAGGGTGGTCTTTGAGTGAAGACCCAAGCGCTCCCGGGCGAATGCGAGCGCGGTTGCCGAGAAATCGACGCCGGTTGCGCGGATTGCGGGTGAAAGCTGCGCAAGTGTGTACCCTGTTCCGCAACCGACATCGAGCAGGCGTGCGCCGGTGTGTCGTGGGCCAAGGGCGCGTTCGAGCGCTTCGAAAATCACTCGACGTGTTGCGCCAAACCAGAAATGCTCGTCTTCGACGCGGCGCATTCGCGCATGCTCATCTGCACGCATGCGTTGGTTTTACGTGGAGAGGGGGACAGAAGCCAGGGCCCCTTCGCTTGCCGTGAGGCGACCGCCTATTTAAAGTGCGCCCGGCCATGGCCCATGTTGCCGATTCATTCTCCGGACGTGTTCGTGAGTATTTCATGCTCAGCGGTGCACGTTCCATCGCGACTCGGATTCCTGCCTCCAATCGGACCGAGATTGCGAGCGCATTGGCGCGCGGTCGACAGAAAGCCGAGGCGGCGGAAGCGCTTTGGTCCAACGGTCACGCAGCGGAAGGGTTGCGGCTGGCGACCGAGGCGTTGCGCGCGACGTTGGATGCCGCTCCGAGTTATGCGCGTTCGATCGAACACGTCCCCGCGCCGCAAGTGAAAAACGAGGATGAGGGAGGCGAGGAGAAGGCCGAGGCGGATGCCTCTTGGCGCGAGGTGCTCGAAAGACGTGGTGTCGCAAAAGAGCGCCTGAATCTGATCGCCGATACCGAGACCAAGGCTCAATCCTCGATCTTGCCGCGATTCGATTCCGAGATCAGCGCGGCACATACCGATTTTTACCAGGCGCTCTGTCGCTCGCGGCTCGAAGTCGATCGTGCGCTCGCGTACGCAGCGATGTCTCCCCAGCAGCTGACGTTCGCGAAGACCGCGCGGCTTACGACGCTCGTCGTGATCGCATGTCTTTTGGCGTTCGGGGTGTGGTTCGTGACCCGAACAGAAGTGGCGATCACCGGCACGGCTTCGGGCACGTTCGCGAACGCACCGCAGTTCGGAGCGCCCAATGTCCTCGATGGTCGTCCCGAGACAGAGTGGCTCTTGCCGGACCGAGAGAGCGGATGGGCGGATGCGAACTTGTCACCGCCTCGACATGTGGCTCGAGTCACGTTGCTCAACGCGAAGAACGCGCCTCATTTCGATCGTGCGACGCGTGCGTATCGACTCGAGTTCTATTCCCATGATCGGGTGCTGCAAACGGTGGAGGGTGAGTTCTCCGAATTCAGCCGTGAACCGAGTCCGGTTTCTCACGAGGTCGATCTCGACGAAGTCGATCGCATTCGATTCGTCGTGAGTTCACATCATCATCTTGGGGGTGGTTTGGCTGAGATGACGATCGAGGAATGATGCGCGTTTTATTCATGATGTTCGTTTTGGTGATGGCAGGTTGCACGTGCGGTTCAGAGAGGGGTGGAGGCGCTCCGCTCCATCGCGGAGAACTTCCTGCACCCGAGGAGAGCCCGCGCGCGCCTGAAGGTGCGTTGGATGTGGAACACAGCGCCGGTGGTTTGACATGGCGTGCCGAGGAGCCGCTCGTCGCGAGGGCGCCGAGTTCCAGCATGCGCGCGGCTGAATATGGTGTGCGAGATTTCTCGGATGCCGAGTTGACCGTGTTCCATTTCGGACGGGATCAGGGGGGCGATGTCGATGGAAATATCGAGCGGTGGGTGGGGCAATTTGTGCAAGACGACGGTCGACCGAGCCGAGACGTGGCCCGCACCGAACGCCTCGAGATCCTCGGTATGCCAGTGACGACGGTGGAAGTCAGCGGCTCATTTTCTGGAATGAATGCGATGGGAGGGACAACGGCGCCGAGATCGGAGTTCGGCCTCCTGGGCGCCATCGTGCAAGGGCCCGAAGGGATGGTGTTCTTCAAGCTCACGGGACCCAAGGCTGCGATCGACGCCGCAGAAAACGCATTTCGCGGGTTGATTCAGTCGGTTCATCCGAGGTGAGCGAGGTCTCTGTGGGCCAGGGCGGATTCAAACTCCGCCAGTTCCGCTGCCTGGCAAGACGGACTCGCGCGTTTGCACATCGACTTCGAGATCGAGATCGATTCCATCCGGTGCCTTGGTCGGTCTGTTTCTCACGGGACGCACGATGAAGGGGCGCTCGTGACGGGCCTTGGCGTCCGCTTTGTCCGCGAGCTCGCGGGCTCGTGTGAAGAATACGTTTTGCGCGCGAATGGCGTCATGCCCATCGGGCGTTAGACGTTCGTAAGTTCCATCAGGGCAGAGTTCACGGGACTTCGTGTTGTCGCGCATCTCGGTTCCCATGATGTCGTCGACGATGCGCGCTTTGAGGAGAGGATCTTCGATCGGGAACATCACCTCGACGCGTCGATGAAAATTTCGCTGCATCCAGTCTGCGCTCGCGCAATACACTTCTTCCGATCCGTCGGCCTCGAAGAAGAAAATCCGCGCGTGCTCGAGTTGTCGGTCGACGATGGAGCGCACACGAATGTTGTCGCTGAGCCCTTTGACTCGTGGCTTGAGGCAGCAGATCCCGCGCACGAAGAGATCGATGCGCACACCGGCTTGTGAGGCGCGATAGAGCGCCAAGATGACGTCGGGATCCACGAGCGAGTTCATCTTCGCGAGGATGCGCGCGGGTCTGCCAGCGCGTGCGGCGGCGGCCTCTCGCTCGATGAGTCCGAGGATTCTCTCGTGAAGGCCGAGCGGGGCCACCACGAGTTTCCGCCACGTTGCTGGCGCCGTGCATGAGGTGAGCAAGTTGAAGAGCGAACTGGCGTCTTCTCCGATGTCGGGGCGCGCGGTGAAGAATGAGAGATCAGTATAGAGACGCGCAGTGTTTGGGTTGTAGTTGCCAGTGCCGAGATGCACGTAACGATGGAGGCGGCCGTTTTCGCGTCGCACCACGAGCGCGGCCTTGGCGTGTGTCTTGAGGCCCAGCAATCCGTAGACGACGTGCACGCCGGCTTCTTCGAGCTTGCGAGCCCACTGGATGTTGTTCTCTTCGTCGAAGCGCGCTTTGATCTCGACGAGTGCCGTCACCTGCTTGCGGTTGTCGGCGGCGCGCATCAACGCTTTGACGATGGGAGAGTCCCCACTCGTGCGGTAGAGCGTCTGTTTGATCGCGAGCACATCGGGATCGGTGGCGGCTTCTTCGATGAAGCGCACCACTGGATCGAACGATTCATACGGATGATGGAGAAGGATGTCGTTCTTGGCGATGGCGCCGAAGATGGACTCTTCGTCATACCGGAACGGCGGCACGAGTTGGGGGGTGAAGGGCGGATCGTGGAGCTCGGGGAGGTGATCGAGGGTCTCGCCAAGCTGGGTTAGATCCGTGAGGTTGAGTGGTCCTTCGACATCGAATACGTAGTCGCGATCGATGCGCAAGGCTGCGCGCAGCATGTCTTGTGCGCTTTGATGCGCGCGTCCATCGACGAGCACGGCGACGGCATTGCCGCGATCGCGACGTCGCACTTCTTGTTTGACACTCTCGAGCAGGTCTTCGGCTTCTTCTTCGTCGATCGAGAGATCGAAATTCCGAACGACGCGGAAGGGCCACGCACCAAGGCAACGGAACCCGGGGAAGAGGTCGCTGATGTGCATCGCGATGAGATCATCGAGCAGCACGTAGGCGGCGCGTGTTCCTTCGTCTGGAAAATGGACTTGAACCAGACGAGGGAGAACGCCAGGGACCTGCACCATGGCGAAGGCTGGGGCCGTCACCTGTCGATGGGATCCCGAGAGCATCGCGACGACGTTCAGGCTCTTGTTGCGCAAGTGAGGGAAGGGATGTCCCGGATCGATGGCCAGAGGTGTCAGGATGGGCAGGACTTGCTCGCGGAAATAAAGCTTTAGCTCTTCGCGTGAGCGTCCACCCACATTGCGTGCGGCGATCAATCGGACGCCGTGTCCCGCGAGCTCGGGCAGGAGATGTTCGAGCATGAGCTCCGACATCTCGGCGCGTACGCGCCGCAGGCGCTTGGCAATGGCCGTGAGTTGTTCGGCAGGGGCCATTCCATCGGGCGTGAGGGTGTGGACGTGATCGCGTAACTGACCGACGAGACCGGCGACGCGAACCATGAGAAATTCATCCAAATTGCTTGCACAAATGGAGATGAATTTCAGCCGCTCGAGGAGCGGCACGGTGGGATCACGTGCCTCCTCGAGGACCCGCTGATTGAATTCCAACCACGAAAGCTCGCGGTTGATGAAGAGCTCAGGGGAGCCACGGAGCAGATCGTAAGTCGGCGCTGTTTCGGTGGGAATCGATGAATGCACGGGGGGATTCAACGTCACTCGCTCCCGAGATGGCGAAACCTTTTCCATGATTTCCGGATGATCAGGAGCAAAATAGCTTACTCCATCCTGACCGGAAATACGTGGGTTCGTCCACCGAGAAGGCGCGATGCGATGGGTCAGTCCTCGTCGAGGGACCCGAGAAACGATGTGAGCTCGGAGGCCGCGTGGCCGTCGCCGGCCGATCTCGCCTTTTCGATACCGAGAGTCGCGAGCTCCCGCGCTTCTTGAATCTGCCCGAGCTCCACTGCCAGCTGGGCCGCCATCAAGTAGGTGGGCACGTAATGAGGGAATTTTCTGGATACATCCCGGAGAGCTCCGAGTGCATCGTCGCGACGCTCGAGCGAGCGCAATTCCATCGCTCGCGCGTACCAGACGAATGGATCGTCCGGCTTTTGGGTGGTCATCATGTCGAGCATGTCGAGGCGCTTGCTCATGGCATTCTCATTTCGGCGGTGCATCGAGGACGCCAATGAACGGAACGTTACGATACCGTTCTGCATAATCGAGCCCGTAGCCGATGACGAAGACATCGTCGATCGTGAAGCCAAGATGATGGATCTCGACGGGCACGCGGGTGCGCGCAGGCTTGTGCAAGAGCGAACAGAGCTCGAGTGAAGCGGGTTTCCGTGTGGCGAGATTGTCGAGGAGATAGGTCATCGTGAGACCTGTATCCACGATGTCTTCCACCACAATCACGTGTTTGCCTTCGATGGGCTTGGAGAGATCATATGTGATCTGCACGACACCGCTGCTCTCGGTGTTTTCTCCGTAGCTGCGGCACCCGAGGAATTCGATGGTGACGGGCAACGTGATTGCGCGTGCGAGATCGGCGGCAAAGACAAAGCTGCCTTTGAGAACCGGGACGAGCACGACTTCGTGGCCTTCATGACGTTCGGAGATGCGTCGGCCGAGCTCGGCGACTTTGTTGGCAATGGTCTCAGCGTCGATCAACGTGCGGATTTTATTCATGGAATACGACCTCGCTCAACACTCGAAAAGCGGAAGACAGCGTCAAAGCATGCCAGCACGGTGCCGGAGCTCGATCGCGGGTTTGGATGCCCAGAACCGGACGAGCTCTGCCACGATTGGCGAATTACGCACGAGCTCGATGGGATCTCCGTGAGCGAGATCTCGCTCCGTGCGCCGAAGGGCTTCGATACTCGAGAGAAGATCGTCCGAGACGAGCAGCGCCGCTCGAGCCGAACCGATGTGGATCGTGCGGACCCATGCTGCGAAATCGACAGGTGGCCCTGCCACGTAGCGTGGAGTGGCTTCTTCGAGAGCCCGTCGAGCCCGCCTCGAAAGCGCCTTTTGAATGCGCCTCATCTGATCTTCGAGGACGTCTTCGCTGGTGAGTCCGGCACCAAAACCTGGAGCAAATGCGCGCGCAGCCGAAGCGACGAGCACTTCGAGCTCGCGGGGAGTGAGCTTGTCGATCACATGAAATCGCATCGTGATGTTGGCGAACGCACGCGCCAACAAGAACACCTGAGCGGAGACCGGGAATTCGGAGATCGATGCAGGTACGAGCACCGAAGGCGGCTCGCTGAGCTCGATCGAGACGCCCTTCGCCCGGACACGATGCATGTACAGCTCGTATTGCTCCACGCCGAAAATCGCTGCGACGCGATCGGCCAATGCACGAAGTGGATGACCCGAACGGGACGTGATGCGGTCACGCGTACCAAGGCCAAAACCTTCGAGATCTGGCGGGAAAAGTCGCGAAAATGCCTCCGGCAAAGTGGCGAGCATGGCCATGAGTGGGGTCGAGACCTCGTGGCCGTATAAAGAGAGGAGCGTTCCGGCACCAAAGCTTTCAGCGCGAGCGCGAGCGGCCATGGGCGGGCGCATTCGAAAGAGCTCTCCGTCGTTTCCATCCGTGGCGCGGAGCAGCATGAGTGGCTCGTGCGTGAATCTCGTCAGGTTGGGTTGCGAAGCGGCTTCGAACATGGTGCCGAGATCGCGCCAGCAGCTCACGCGAGTGACGTCTTCGTCGAGTCTTCGTCGGATGAGCGCGATGGCTTCTTCGTGTCGTCCTGCACGCGAAAGTCGTGCGGCGAGCAAGCGATCGAGCTCGACGTCCTCGGGCATCGCGCGTGTGGCGGCGGAGAGAATGTCGACGCTCTCTTCGAGTTGGCCCAGCTCATCGCCGAGCACTTCCGCGAGCTCCACGAATGCTTGTCGCGGGGGAGGGGACTGGTCATTCCACCTCGCGAGATGTTTGCGCAAAGCATCGGCGTAGAGCGCGCGACCTTCGCGATCGCGGAATGCGTCCTTCAGGGCTTTCGCGGCTGCTCCGCTGGGGCCTTCGAGGACGATCGCTTCGACCCATGCGCTCTTGGCCTTTTCGTCGTTCTCGCGGCGATGTTCGATGCGGGCGAGAATGCATAGCGACGAAGCGCGCTCGTGAGGAAGAAGCGATGCATCGACGAGACGCGTCGCGACCTCGGCAGCTCTGTTGAAATCGAGCTCACGTTCGTGAAGCGAAGCGAGCCTCGTCAACGCGGCGCGGTTTTGAGGATCGAGTGCGAGGACTGCGTTGAGCGAGAGGAGTGCACGCGAGGCATCTCCGAGACGACCATCCCAGAGCGCTGCGAGACGCAGATGTGCGTCCTTCACGACTTCGCGGTCTTGTGAGAGTTGAATGACACGCCCCAAGAGTTGAGCGGACTCGTTCCACTGTTGATCTCGCTCGTACAGATCAGCGAGTTTCCGCAGCGTCGGGACATGCGTCGGTGTCGTCTTGAGCACCCGGTTCAGGGCTCCGATCGCGCCGGCGACGTTGTCGAGCGAATCGGCTTGAATGCGTGCCACATCGAACCAAAGCTCCGTCGCTCGTTCGGGCGATTTGGCGCTTTGCGCTGCGCGAGAGAGCCGATCGGCCGCGCGCGCTCCTTGCCCACTGGCCATGAGCAGCTCCAAGAGCCGATGGGCTGCTTCGGCGTTGTCGGACCAGAGCTCGAGCGCACGCTCGGCGTTCGTGATCGCGCTTTCGGGATCTCCAAGTTGTTCTTGGGATATCTGCGCGGCTCGCACGAGCAAGATCGATGCTTGCTTTGCGTCTTGCACCACCCGCGCTTGCCGTCGTGCCGCATCGGCGAGGGCTTCTGCGTCCCCGCTCTGCTCGGCGAGCCGCGACAAACCGCGCGCTGCCGCGAGGCTTTCAGGGTCGATCTCGAGCGCTGCTCGATATTCTGCTTGGGCCGCAGGGTCTCCACGCATCTCGAGTGATTCTGCGAGACGGGTGCGATAGGCCGAGAGCACGATCGGATCGTCCGAGCTCGCGACGAACCGTCGATCAACCTCCGCGAGCAGGGTGCGTGATCCACTCGTAATGGCGATTCGTTCGAGGTTGGTGAGCGCCAAGGTGTCGTCAGGGGAGAGCGCCAGGATCGCTTCGTATGTCGCACGAACCGTTTCTGCGGGCGTCCCAAGTCGGGTCTCTTGGACGCGTGCGAGCTCGTGTAGCGCTGCGACACGCGCTTGTGGATCGGTCAGCACACGCGCCTCGCTCGCACAAATTCTCGCGAGGTCTTCGAAGGAAGAGAGCCGACGATACAGCGCTTCGAGCGAAAGCAACGCACCGAGATGTCCAGGTTCTCGTTCGAGAACGCGTTCGAATGCGGCGCACGCTCGACGCGGCTCTCCCAGTTGATCACTCCAAATTTCACCGGCTCGAGCCAGCGCGGCGACGGTGAGCTTGGGGTCGGGGCTTCCGGCGGCTTCCTTTTCGAGGTCGTCGACGAGCTTGCGCCATGAGTTCGGTTCCGATGCGCCTTGCTCTGCCCGCAATCGCGACAGCGCATCGAGCGCGGGGCGGTAGCGAGGATCCGCATCACGGGCCTGCTCGTAGGCCGCGATCGCACGATCGATGTGGCCGAGCCGTTCTTCCCATACCTCGCCCACACGATAAGCGGCGCGTGCTCGAGCGGCGGGGTCTTGGAGGCCGTTTTGATCCATTTCCAAGATGCGCACGAGCTCTTCCCACTGACCGCGCTCGCGAAGCATGCGACCGAGCGCGCGGAGCGCCGATTGATTGGTGGGATCGATCTCGATGGCCTGTCGATAATGGGTCAGCGCATCGTCGTCGCGTCCGATGCGGTGTTCGCACAGCTCGCCCATTTTGACCAGGAGCGCGACCGAATCAGGGCCACGTGGCGTCAGCTCGAGTTCACGCTTGTAGAGCTCGAGCAGATCGTCCCAACGTCCTGCGCGGTGATAGATGCGTCCGAGGCTCGTCAACGCTGGAACATAAGTCGGCTCGATCTCGAGGACTTTTCGGAACCGAATCATTGCGGCTTCGCGATCTCCGATGAGATCGTCCAGCACTTCGCCTGCCCGATGGAGCAGAGCCACGATTTGTTGCGTGTCTCTGGTTTGTTCGGCCTCGAGCTCGAGCGCGAAGACGAGCTCGGTCCACCTCGACGCGCGTTCGGTGGCGCGTTGAAGCGCGTGAATGGCGCCGAGATGTTTTGAGTCGAGCTCGATCACGCGGCGATACATGTGCGCCGCTTGTCCGTGCTCTTTGAGGGCGTCTTCGTAAATCGCCCCCATCTTCAGGAGATAAGTGATCGCGCGATCTTTGTCGGTGGTTTCGTCGACGGCCCGCGCATAAAGCTCGATCAGCTCACGATAGCGCCCTCGATCCGCGAGCAATCGAGTGAGGGCTTTGAATGAGGGTGCATATCCAGGCAGAAGCGATAGCGCCCTCATGTGGTGCTCCATCGCTTGATCGATCAACTGCAGCTGCGTTTCTTGGATCTCAGCGACGCGCGCGTGGGCCGCGGCGCGACGCCTGGGTTCTTCGGCATGATCGGCTTCGCCGAGATGCATGCGTACGAGGCGCTCCCAATCACCGCCCTTGGTGTAGAGCTTACCAAGCGCCTGCAGCGTGGGCACATGGGTCGGCGAGAGCGCGAGCGCGGCTTCGTAGGCGACGAGTGCGCCCGGCAGGTCCGCGAGTTTTTCTTCACGCAGTTGCCCGACCCGCACGAGGAGGGGAACGCGTTCGGAGATGCCTTGAGCTTCGCGTCGCGGCTGGGCGTCCACGAGTCGCTCGAGAACTCGAACGAGTGGCTCCCACTTCTCCGCCTCTTCATAGAGACGCGCCATCTCTTCGAGGACGAGCGGTTCGTCGGGGGAACCACGCGCTGCACGTTCGAGCGCGGCGAGTGCTTCGTTGCGATTGCCGAGGCGCTCGGCATGGAGTCGTGCGATGCGGTAGAGCGCCATCGTCCGCACGCCCTGATCTTGGCTTTGGTCTGCCTCACGATGAAGGACCGAGATCAGATCGCGCCATCGACGTTGTTGATGGTGGAGACGTTTGAGCGCTTGGAGCGCACCTGCGACTTCGGGATCCAGACGCAGCGCCGTCTCGTAGAGCTCGATGGCGGCGTCGGTTTCGTGCTGTTTCGATTCAAGCAATCGAGCGCGTTGAACGATCAGCGCAGCGCGATGCTTGGGGTCTTCGGTGACGGCATTCGCGATCCGCTCATACGTGCGAGAAAGCTCGGCCCACGATCCCGTGTCTTGGTCGCATTGCTCGAGCGCCTTCAGGATGATCGGGGCGCCGCGATCGAGCTCGCTCGCGATCGCATATTCTTTGCGTGCAGCGGGCTTTTGACCGAGCACGTCTTCGAGCAACCGTCCTTTGGCGTAAAGCAGCGCAGCTTTGACTTCGGGGTTCGATGTGATGCGAGCTTCCGCATCGAAGAGCGGCAACGCGCCTTGATGGTTCTTGCGCGCGATCATCACACGCCGCGCGCCGCGGATGGTGGGCACGTGTTCAGGCGTGCGGAGGAGGGCCTCTTCGTAGTGGGCTGCCGCACGGCGAAAATCGAGGGAGGACTCGGCGACCCGCGCGATCTCATAATGGAGACGGGCTTGTCGACGTGGGTCGGTCGTCAGGGCGAGCTCGCTCTCCCATGATTCGATCGCGCGCTGAGCCTCGTCTGTGTTCGTACGAGGGGTTTTTCGGATGTCCGGAACGGGGACTGGGGGTGAGAGCGAGCGTTTTCGCGCGGGGAGCGGAACATTGGGAAACCGCGTCGGGGCGGGCATGCTCGGTGATGACTTGGGGGCGGCGAGTCCTCCGGGAGCGGCTGCTTTTTGAGTGGGAAGAGGGACCGATGGGCGACGAGGCCACCCTGCGACGGGGGGATTGGTCGGCGGGATGGGCGCCGAACCCGTGCGATCTCGCATGGGGGGCTCGTGGGGCGACGAGGAACGCTCCCCTTCGAGAGGGGGAGGAGGAACCGAGGAGCTTCTCGAAGGAGCCGCAGGCGGTTCCCCGGCTCGCGGCTGGGCTTTGAGCGACTCCTCGAGCTCTTCGAAGGGAAGCTCCATCGTTCGCTCTTCCGCCACAGCGTCTACCGTCTCGGATGCAGACGGCGAATCACCTCGTTCGTTTCCAGCCATGCTCTCGTGCCCGGAGCTCCTGCCCGATAAGAATACAGGGCGAGACAAGTGCATGATGCCCTAGGCTGGGGCCTATGAGCATTCTTTTTCCAGACGGTCAAGCCACGAGATCGAGCTCGAGGTCTTCGAGACGCTGCTTTAGCTTCAGCTTTGCGCGTGCTTCGAGCTGCCGCGCGCGCTCACGCGACACTCCGAGCTTTCGTCCAATTGCTGCGAGAGATATCTCCTCGTCGCCCATATAGCGCTGTTCCACGATGAAACGCTCACGTGTGTCGAGCTGTCCGAGCGCATGGCTCAGTCGGCTCTTGATCGATTGTTCGCGCTCGCTTTCGGAGAGAGCGGTTTCCTGATCCAGGAGATTGCCCTCGAGTGTTTCCACCATTGTCATACCAGAATCCGGGTAGACGGTGGCGTCGAGCGACACGTCGCGAGCGTCGAGACGGCGCAGCATTTCTTCCATCTTTTCGGGCGTTGTGTCGAAGCGCTCCGCCATGATCGCATTGCGCTCTTCGGCTTCCGAAGTGACATTGGCCACCCGGGCGCGCTCGCGGCGCAACCGGAAAAAGAGCTTGCTTCGCAGTGGACCGGAGCCAGCGCCCACCATTGTGGATGAGCGCACGACCAGATCGAGAACCAAGGCGCGAATCCAGTACCCAGCATAGGTGACGAAGCGTGTGCCCCGCTCCGGGTCGAACTTCCGCGCCGCGATCATCAGGCCCAAATTGCCCTCCGCGATGAGGTCGCCCAGGCGCAACCCGTAACGTCGATACTGTAGAGCGACCGCCACGACGAAACGCAAGTTGGCCTCGACCAACTTGTCTCGCGCATCCTTGTCGCCTTTGTTCGCACGAACCGCAAGCTCGTGCTCCGCTTCCCGTGAAAGTGCAGGAATGCTCCGGACCTTCTCGATGTACCGGGAGAGGGAGCTGTCGTATTCGTATGCCGACATGGAAATGACCTCTTTGCGTTGCTGACAACGTTACGTTACGTCACCAACGCAGTAGGTCAATCAGAGCTTCCAGAGCTTCACACTAGTTCACAAACGTTGGGCAAACCTTTCCAATATCTCATATCGCGGAAGGCTCCCGTGGCTTTCCACGGGAGCCTCTTCGTAACTTTTCGTTATCTAATTAGGCGGAGAAGCTCGAACCACAACCACAGGTGCTCTTCGCCTGTGGATTGACGAACTTGAAACCCGCGCCGTGCAATCCCTCGACATAGTCGATCTCGGTTCCTTCGAGGAATTGGTAAGACATCATATCGATATAGATTTTGATGCCCTCCGACTCGAAAGTTTGGTCGAGCTCGGTGACTTCATCCTCGAAAAAGAGGTCGTAGGTGAAACCAGAGCAACCGCCGCCGATGACCCGAACGCGCAGCCCCTGATCTCCCAGGCCTTCCGACTCACGAATCTCACGAACCTTCTCTATGGCGTTTGCGCTCAAGCTGATCATGTTGCCAAACCTCGTCTTGCCCAGATGGCTTTGCAAGTATAGGGAGCTTGGTGCGGAACGGCCAGGTCACGAACAAAGACTCCTTGCAACACAGTGTGGCCCTCGTGACCGGAGGGGGGCGACGTGTGGGTGCGGCGATTGCGCTCGAGTTGGGACGCGCCGGCGCAGAGGTGGCCGTGCACCATCATGGCTCGGCTGAGGGCGCCCTTGCCATCTGCGAACAGATTCGTGCATCAGGCGGATCGGCCGAACCTTTCTCGGCCAATCTCGCGGACCCACTGGCGTGCCGTGGATTGATCGATGACGTGCTCGCCCGCTTTGGGCGGCTCGATCATTTGATTGCGAGCGCTGCGCTGTTCGAACGCGTGCCGTTCGAACGAATCGAGCTCTGCGATTGGGAGCGGATGATGGCGCTCAATGTGCGAGCGCCATTTCTCTTGGCTCAGCGTGCAGCGCCAGCATTGCGGCATGCCAAAGGATCGATGGTGATTCTGACGTGCACCAGTGCGACCACGCCATACCCGAACTTTTTGCCTTATGTCGTGAGCAAAGGGGCGGCGAAGCAATTGATGCGTACGCTCGCGATGGAGCTTGCGCCCGAGGTGCGTGTCAATGCCGTGGCCCCGGGAACCGTGCTTCCACCCGAATCGATGGGTGCCGAGGAGAAGCGAGTCCTCGCGGAGAGGGCCCTGCTACAACGTCTCGGCAAGGCCGATGATGTGGCGCGAGCGGTACGTTATCTGCTCTCTGCGGAGTTCGTGACAGGCGTGGAGATCTTGGTCGATGGGGGTGTGACGATGAGCGGTCACTCTTCGGGAGAAGGATGAGCGAGCGTATCCGTGCTTTGCGTCCGCTTCCGGCGTGGATCGCGCTCTTGGTGTCTGCGGCGATCCACTTCCAACTGATGTTCTTTGGGCTTGGGTTGCGAGGTGGAGCTTTGAACGCCGGCGGAGAGCGTGGGCTCATGGGTGCCGGCGACGATCAGCTCGAGATCACGGTGGTCGGTGCAGAAGCCCCCATCGTGAGTGAGCCCTCCACACACGTCGCACCTCCTTCGACAGAAGCGGAGCAGAATGCGGAGCCTGAAAATCGCATCGAGAGGCGGCGAAGCTCCGAGCCGCGCACGCTCACATCGCCCGAACGGGCGCGTGAACGCGCTCCTCACGAAAATCAGCAAGCGACGGCAATGGGGGGAGAGGCTCAATCCTCGGTGGACGCGTCTCCTGACAGAGCGCCGTCTGTCACGGCGGGAAGCGATCGAGAGAGGACGGGACGTGCGTCGGGAGACGAAGTTGCGTCTGCGATCCTTGGAAGTGTGGGGCTCGGAGGCGGACAAAGTTCATCACGTTCGCTGCTCGAGCGCGCGTTGACTTGTGATGATCCGATCGCAGGGGTGTGGGTGGCGCATCGATATAGTCCTGCGCGGCGTGATTGGGGGCGAATGACGATGCGAATCGAGCGCGAGGGGGACGAGCTTCGAGGAACGATCACGTCGCGCGTATGGAGTGGCCTGCCGAGTGATCGGAGACCTCTTCCATGTGCGTTTGGACGCTTCGATGTGACGGTGCGCATGCCGGCGCGGGGACGCATCGACGGGGAGCGTTTTTCGTTTGGGGCGAGCAGTTATGAAGTGACGCGGGTCGACTGTCCTTCCCCGGGGTTCATGTACTATCCCGATTCGTTTCGAGGTCGGGTCGATTCATTGCGCGACGAAATGGATGCCTTGAATAACGACGGGCACGTCGAATTCGACGCGCCCTATCGGTTCCGGAGGACTTCGTGCGGTGATTGAGAAATCATCATGCGGCTGCGATGGTTTCGAGCTGCATACGAATGGCGAGATTGAGCTGTGCTTGCGATAGGAGCCCCAGCTCGACCAAGATCTCGCCGATCCGGCGTCGCCGATATTGTTCCTGTCGCCAAAGCGCGATTTGGATCTGCACGGGTGTGATGAGTCGCTCTTCGATCAGCCAATCCGTGAGCCGCAACCGCACGCCGCCGCGAGCCACCGTGCTCAAATGACGCTCCACCGCTCGCATGAGCGTGCCGTGTCTCAAAACCCCCATCTCTACAAGGATTTCACCGATTTTCATGCGCCGGATGCGCTCTTGTCGGTCCAAGCCAGCTTGGAGCTGCTTTTCAGTGACGAAACCTTCCTCGACCAGGAACTCGCCCAGACATCGATGCAGCATCGGGGACCTCCTTCGAGTAGGTCCCCAGAATGCGGGTATCTCGGCCGGCGAATCAATGGATTTCTGGATTTGTTCTGAGATCCATCCGGACAGACGCCATGGATCTGTCGACATGTCCCTGTCACGCAGGTTCCTTCAATACGACATGTGATTCGCGTAGCGGCGGCCGAGCTCGACGCAGAGCGCCTCGAGGGCTTCGCGATCGACTTCATCGAAGGCCGCGGGTGCATTCGAGTCGACGTCGAGCACCGCGAGCACTTGGCCCTTTGGAGTGAGCACGGGCACAACGATTTCGGAGCGCGTGCTCGAGTTACACGCGATGTGATCGGAAAACGCATTCACATCGGGCACGAGCTGCGTCTCTCGGGTGCGCGCAGCGGCGCCACAGACGCCGCGCGAAAACGGAATCCGTAAGCATCCATGGCCGCCTTGATATGGGCCGATGACGAGGAGGTCGTTCCTCGTGGCGCGATAAAAGCCTGTCCAATCGTACGTTTCGAACGCGTGAAAGAGCTCGCACGCAACCGTGGCCATGGCTGCGCTCCAGTCGTCCTCATGTTCGAGGAGTGCGTCGATCGATGCGCGCACGTCTCGATAAGCCGTGCGCTTTTCATGGGCTGATGCGCGAAGGGCCAAGGTTCGTGTCGTCTCGAGTTTCATGATTGACCCATCCAAAAACCCACCCGACGGAGCATCTCTTCGGTGAAGGTGCGGCGCAGATAGAACGCGCGCGGCAAGGCGAGCACTTGTGAGCCGTCGAGCGCCATCGCGCGGATGCGCACGCTCGAATCGCGGCCTTTGGGTCTGAGCTGGAGTGCTTTGCCGTGCCGCGCCGAAACGCGGTCCGGCTCACTCGTCAGGAGCTCCGTGAGCTCTTCCCAATCGTATCGGAGTCGCTGCATTGTTTCGGGATCTGGTGACCACAAAAATGCTGAGCCGACCCTTCGTGAAGCGAGCGGGCCGTCGGCCGCGATCGGGATCCAAAGCACGCGGTCGAGCTTGCGCTTGACTGAAGAGTGTTCCCAGTCGAGCTCCGGATTGCGGGGTGCGCTCGTGACGAATGTGCTTTCGCACGGCCTCCCGCGTGGATCGACGGGAAGTGTTTTGAGTTCGACACCGAGCGCTTTGAAATCGGGCTCACTGCGTGTGCTCTTAGGAACTCCGAGCGCGTGTTCGACGAGCGTGCCGATGGCGCCTTTGTGGCGCGTGGGATCGCCAGCGGGCAGGTCGCGCAGGGAACGAGCGATCTCCGAAAGCGTGCGACCGCCGAGCGCGCGAGCTCGTGTGAGGAGTTCTTCTTCGCTTCGGATGTCCATCACAGAGGGGGCGTTGCGCCTCGCGCAGTGGGATAGCCTTGATCGATCCAATGATGGATGCCTTCGTCGATCACGGCAGTGTGTTCGAAACCGCGCGAGCGTAGTTCATCGACGACATGTCCCGAAGCTGCATGTGGGCACGCGCAATACGCGAGAATCCACGTGCCATCGCGTGGCAAACTCTCCGCCATCTGAGCGATGTCGTAAAACGGAAATGGCGCAGCGCCAGGGATATGTCCGTTGGCCCAATCGCTCGTGGCGCGCGCATCGAGGATCACCATGCGAAGGCCTTGCTCGAGCGCTTCTTTGACCGCGAGCGCAGGCACATAGCGCTCTTCACGAAGCGTGAAAGAGGGCGGTTGACCGTCGGGATTGATCACGAGATTGGCCAGTGTAGGCGGAGGAGCGCCGCCCGCACTCGCCACGCGATCAGGTTCGTGCTCGAGGGTGCGAACGAACGCGACGAGATCATCGAGCGCTTGCGCGGGCAAGTCTCGGAATGAGCGCATCGGCGTCCCTTGCCGTCCGTACTCGATCGTATGGCGGATCAATCCATCGCTCGCGTCGCGATGGAAATTTGGATGCGAGAGACTCGTCGCAGTGTCTGTCCCTTCGCCGCGCTCTCCGTGACAGCTGCTGCAATGTTGGGCGTAGAGGGGGCCCCCTCGAACGGCAGCGCCATTCACGCGGATGCTCGAGACATCGATCGCAGGTTTATTCGATAGACTGCGCAGGTACGCGATGATGGTGTCGATGTCTTCGTTGCTGAGCGGGCCACCATGTTCGCGACCCCACGCTGACATCGGCGTGCCCGGACGACCATCTTTGATCGATGCGTGTAAGAACTCGTCACTCGCGATGCGTAGGAACGAGGGGTGACCTATCGCATTCGCGTGGTCGGCCGCGTAGCCTTCGGCGTTTCGGCCGTGACAGAGCGCGCAATATCGCAAGTACTTCTCGCGTCCTTGGGCGATGCGCGGAGCGGCATCCTCGTGCGCAGGAGGAGGGACCGTGATGGAGCCTTCCGGCTCCCCACATGCAACGAGCACGAGGACCAATAAGCAGGAAGAAAGTGTGACTCGGCGAAGCACGGCGGCGGAGCGTAGCTGCAACTTGGCGCATTGTGCAGGGCTTCGTTCTTTTTGCCGGCATGGGGTTGCCTGCGAGGCGACAAACGCTATCTTTTCCTGAGTCCCGTTCGAGTCATCCAGGGGGTGTACCGGTTTCGACGGGGGTAGTGAAGTGTTGATGGCGTGTCGCTGGACTGGATAACGGCGTTAAAAATATTCTAGAAACTGTAAGTGCGAACGATAGCACCTACGCTCTCGCGGCCTGAACAGCTGATCTGAGAGCCGTCGAAGCGAAGAGCCCGTCAGAACTCTCGTGGAGGCGTCATTGATCTGACTAGTCCTCACTCCCACCATCCGGGTGAAGGGCGAAAATAAAGGGTGGATAGCGGCACGAAGAGCCAGCCTGATGGGCGAGTCGGGTCGCGAAACAAAACACGGGCTACACACGTAGAAGTCACCGCAGATCGCTCTCGGACCCGGGTTCGACTCCCGGCGCCTCCATTCAAAACATAAGCCTTTTTGCCGGTTTCCGGACCCCTTGTCATGGATTGGTCATGCCGAGGGGTCCCGGCAACGGCTTGTAGAGGCACTACTTCGGCGAGCTTTGCCGGTCCGATTTTGACCTGGGAGATGGCTTCGCAAAGCACATCCCAGCCGAAATAGGTGTACCCGTCGATTTGAGCGCCCGCAGCGTTGTGCGTGATGCGTTCGACGATTTCGGCACGTGCCCCGTTGCTCCGGGCGATGGTGATCATGGCTCGGCGGAACGAGTGGAAGTCTCGTCCAGTGGCATCGATGCCGGCGACCTTGGCCGCTCGTTTGACCGATTTGGCGCCGAGGGATTGCTTCGAGTGCATGAGGCCATCCTCACGCGGGATGATGAAATCCTCGGGGCGAGGGAGGCGCCCAACGAGCCGGTGCCATCCGATGCGCTCCCATTCCTCGAGCATGCGCTGTAGCTCCGGATGAATCGGAATGTCTCGAGGAGGACCGCCCTGGCGTCCTTTGCCTTTGAGGGGCTTGCCGTCGTACTGCGTTCGGAGCTGCCATCGCCACATAGGCGAAGCTTTGCGGTCGATGTCACAGAAGCGCGCTCCAGCGGCTTCCCCGCATCGAGAGCCGGTGTACGAGACGAAGGCATGCGCGACACGTCGATCTTCTGGGATGCCCTCGTGTGTCATGAGGATGTGGCACTCGTCAGCCGTCCATGCCGCGACCTCGCGAGCGCGGACGTTCTGCGGAAGCGTGCCCGCGGGAAGGGCGCGAGCAACGTTGGTGGTCACGAGCTCATCGAACACCGCTCGCCCGAGCACTGCGGAAAGAACGCCATGAGCGTTCAAGATCGACTTCGGAGCAAGCTTGCCTTCAAGAGAATGAATCCACGCCTCGACATCACGCGGACGCAAATCGGAAAGCCGCTTGCTGCCGAGATATGGAAGCACGTGATCCGCGAGTAGCTGTTCTTCGCGAGCCGCGCTTCGCTTGCCCTGCGATTCGCGGACCTGGCGCCACGTCGATGCGTACGCCGCGAGCGTTTGTTCGCCCGTGCCCTTGCGGTCGTACGTGCCCGCTTCGACCTCCTCGATTCGCCGCTGACGAAGTGCGATCGCCGCGCGGAGGTCACGGCCGGCCCGCTCCTGGCGCTGCCGACCGTTGACCTGATAACTGATGTAGTAGACGCCGTTGCGTTCGTAGACGCCCGCAGGGAGCGCCTTACGACGAGGTCGACTCATCGTGAGTACTCCTTTGCCCACTGTTCGACTTCGTCACGCCGGAAGCGAAGAAGCCGGCCGACTCGAACACATGGTAGACCACGACGTCGGACGAGACCTGCGATCGAGCGACGCTTGTAACCGAGCACGCGCGCGACACCGTCCGGCGTGAGCCACTCGCCTTGTTCTTCCTGCTTTTGACGAGTCACGAGAGCGGCGCGGATTTCTTCGCGCACGATGGCGCGGAGATCGTCGGGCGAGAGAACGACGAGCGGCGTGGTCATGCTGCCCTCGTTGAGGCACCACGATGGTGCGTCGAAATCCCAAGGGTTTCTAAGGCACCACGATGGTGCGTCAGAGAAACAAGGCTTTTTGAGGCCTCATTGTGAGGGGTCAACTTCCCGTAACGATTGCGGGAAGTGGTGTCGGACGGGTCGTGCATGTGATCTCCTTCTGATAAAACGTGAACCACGTTCATCATTTGTGAGCCACACAAGTCACATCGTCAAGTCTTATTGCGAGCGCTCTCGATCACATCGAGCGCCAGCTGTGGTGCGAGTTGAAGCACAAGCGCCTCATCACCTTGGCCATACGCTACGAGAACCTTGCGAGCACGGGCCTCCATGGTCTCGTCATCATTAACTGGCGATCCGCCTTCCGGATCGGCTTTCCAGCGGTCTAAGACCTTGCTCGGTCTCGATCTAAGTCGGGCGAGGCGTGTTTCGATCTCGTTTCGTTCAGCCTGCCGTGCGACCTTTTCCAGGTTCAAAGCAAAGTTGAGGAACGCAGTATCGTCAACGAAATCCACGAAGCTTGGCTCATTGGGCGCGTCCCAATAATCCGGGCTTACATGAAGTACCTCCTCGATTGCACGGAGCGTGTCGTCACTGGGCGAGGACCGACCGTTTACGAGGGATGACAAGGTTTCGCGGGCAATGTCGAAGCGTTCGGCAAGTGCCGATTTCCATCCCCGAGGATACCCAAGGATGCCGCCAACGTCGTTGAGAAGACGTTGAACCGCTGCCGCTCGATGATCGGTGACCACACACAGATCATAGCCGTAGGCCTGCGAAGTTCACGAAAGACTTGCGGGCTTCACAAATGTGATTCACGATGGCTCACGTATGTCATCTCATCGTGACGTGGTCGTGCGATTTCGTGGCCTGACCGATGCTATCGGTCCGACGAAATTCGCAAAGCTCCTTGGCGTTGCGCCTTCGACCGTGAGCCATATCCGAGCCGGGAGATATACGCCCGGTCTCAAGCTCGCAGTCGCAATAGAGCGTGCCTCACATGGTGCGCTCCCGGCGAGTGCATGGGCGAGTGATTCCACTCCACCCCCACCCCCTCGCCGAAAGCGAGCGGCCTGAAAAGTATTGCGCCTCGAAGGCCGGCGAGCCCCGAGGCGCATATCACACGAAAGTGCAGGTTCCGTGCGAAGTTCCAAGAAGATAACAGAAACACCTCGAAGGCCGGCGAGCCCCGAGGCGCATATCACACGAAAGTGCAGGTTCCGTGCGAAGTTCCAAGAAGATAACAGAAACACCCGATCACGCCACCGTTCATCGACGCGTTCGCGCACGTGCCCTCAGAGCCTCAATCCAGCGCTGCAAAACCACGCTGAACTTGCCATTCGTCGAGGTCACGATCTGGGCGAACAGAGACGCGACCGAAGCGCGCCGCGAGCTCGAGGCGATCGTCCGCGAGCACACGAGGGAGCTCGTGGCACTCAGCCGGACATCGACGTGGGTCACCTCGATCCGCCTCGTGCGGGTGAGGCGCCGTCGATCCCGGAGGGCGCGTGCTCGAGCATCGAGGCCGGTGAGTAGTGCGGGTGATGGCGACCCGGAGCCAGCGCCACCACAGATAACTCCGGAATTGCGCGACGCGATCGCGGACCGCCTGCTCGGATACCACGAGCACAACGCAGCGCGCGCAGCCTTTTTTCTTCGTCTCTTGCTCGAGTGCCGTGGTTGGCAGTTCGTGAAGGGACACGTCCGTCACGAGGATGCGATCGAGAGGGTGCAGCGATGAGTTGGATCGACTCCATGCGAGGCGTCGCGATCGTCGACGTTGCGCATCAGCTTGGACTCACGGTCGACGAGAAGCGACGGTGGATATCACCGTGCCCAGCATGCGGGCGCGAACGTCGCAATGCATCGACGCCAGGCGAGCGTCGGGGCGCGATCGGACTGCGCTCGGACGTGAGCTGGCATTGCTTCACGTCGTCGTGTGAGCTCGGGGGAGATGCCATCGATCTCGTTGCAGCGAGCATCGGACACGCGCGCTTCAAAGATCTCTCGCCCCATCGCAAAGAAGACGTGCGGACATGGTGCGAGAACTTCATCGGCGACGTCACGCCGAAGCGAAGAGCATCACGCCCACCCCCACCGATAGAGCGCGTCGAAAAGCCGTATCCACCACTCGCGGAAGTGCTCGAGCTCCTTCGGAAGTGCATCCCCACAGCCGAAGATAAGCAAGTAGACGCCTACCTTCGATCGCGCGGTGTCGATGCCATCGACGTAGACGATCGGCGCCTTGCCTTTGCACTTCCCGAGGGCGTCTCACTTCCATCGTGGGCGTGTTTCGGAGCGCATCGCTGGACCGAAATCGGCAATCGATTGCTCGTTCCTTTGGTCGATTGCAAGGGCGAGATTCGGAGCGTGGTGGCGCGGCGCGTCGTCGATGGCGAGTCGCCGAAAACCTTACCGCCGAAAGGGTTCGGCAAGTCTGGGCTGGTCTGGGCGTGCCCATTCATGCGAACCGTTCTTCGCGATGGAATGCCGGAGTGGTGGACGTCGGATGCGCCTCCGCTTCGGATCTTTATCGTCGAGGGCGATTCAGACTTCCTCACCGCGGCCACGGGAGCGGCGCAAGGGCTGAGGTGGTCGGATGCTGACGAGTTCGCGCCGGGGGTTCTCGGCATCACGAGCGGCGCTTGGACGGCTGAGATAGCGGCGCGGATTCCTGATGGGGCCGAGCTCATCGTTGCGACCGACGACGACGATGCGGGATGGAAATACTTGGAGGTGATCGAGCGAAGCGTGAGCGCTCGAATCGCCGCGGGAACGTTGCGCGTGTCGCGATGGGATTCCGGGAGTGAGGCGTTATGAGCGAGAAGAGACCGCCGAAAGACGTGACGGAGGCGGGCGGACTTTTAAACGGCAGGATCGTTTCGCTCTCAGACGCGAAGGAGGCTCGGAAGAAAAAGAAGGCCGCTGAAGCCAAGGCAAAAGCGAGGGCGGAAGCCAAGGCAAAAGCCGAGAACGATCCCGATTGGTGGAGACTCGTTCAGCAGACAGACAAGGGCCGAGTGGTATCGAGCGCCGCAAACGCCGCCACGATCATTCGTCACGATCCGCAATGGCGGGATGTGCTCGAATACGATGAGCGCGCGGGCGAGGTTCGCTTCATCCAGCAACCTCCGTTCCCGAACGACCTGTCCACAAGCGACACGTTCCCGCGCGGCGTAACCGATCCTGACCTTACGCGCATCGCTGCTTTCATGGCGCGCAAGTACGATGCCACCTTTAACGCGGAAGCGATCTCATCTGCGTTGGATGTTGTGGCTCGAGAGAACTCGCGAGACCTCGTTCGCGAATACCTCGACGCGCTCACGTGGGACGGGAAGCCGCGCATTGATGCGTGGGTGACGAGCGTCCTCGGCGCCGAGAACACGCCATATCACTCGGCGGTCGGGGCCAAGTGGCTTATCTCAGCCGTTGCGAGAGCCTACAAGCCCGGATGCCAAGCCGACCACGTCATGGTGCTCGAGGGCAAGCAGGGCACCGGCAAGAGCACCGCGGCGCGTCTGCTCGCGAGCGAAGAGTTCTTCAGTGACGAGCTCGGCGATGTTCGGAATAAGGACACCGCCGACTCACTCCGCGGCAAGTGGATCATCGAGATCGCGGAGCTCGACGCGATGCAACGCTCGGAGGTCACAGCGGTCAAGGCCTTCGTGACGAAGCGCGCCGATCGATTCAGACCTGCCTATGGGCGCCGGACGATGGACTTCCCCCGCCGATGCGTGTTCATCGCGTCGACGAATGAAGCGGCATATCTTCGCGACCCCACCGGAGCCCGTCGATTCTGGCCCGTGCGGTGCGGGAACATCCGCCTCGATGCGGTCTTGGCCGAACGCGATCAGCTCTGGGCGGAAGCGGTTCATCGATATCGAGCGGGCGATACCTGGCATCCAGATCAATCGCTCGCGATCGCTGCCGGCGAAGAGCAGGAAGCGAGATATCAGGGCGACGCTTGGGAAGACGAAATCGGCGTCTTCCTGAATAGCCGCTCGGAAACGACGATCCGTGAGATTGCGTTGAGAGCTCTCGATATCGAAATCAGCAAGCTCGGACAGGCCGAGCAGAACCGCATCGCTCGAGCGCTTTCCCGCTTGGGATGGGTGGCTGACAAGAACCCATCACGTCTGGTGATTGACGGTGCAAGTGCTCGGGTTCGCATCTACCGGCACAGTGAGGCGGCATGAGACTGTGCCTACTGTGCCGGTACTGTGCCGGAGCAAACGTCAACGTTTACATGGCGTTTCCCTTACCTGACACAGTAGGCACAGTACATATTGCCTGCACACATAGAAGAGTGCGTAGGGAGTGTGTGGAGTGTTCTGGGGGGTCTCCAGACCTACTGTGCCTACTGTGCCACTGTGCCGGCGGTAAAAGCCTTGCAAAAGCGCCGTTTCTGACCTTCGGACCCGGCACAGCGTCACAGTGCGAGGCTCCAAATCGGTCCGCCGGACTTGTTCTACCCGGCACGGGGCCCCGCCTCGCGCGCTCCCCAGGGGGCTTCGATGGTGATGATCCACCCCGACCTAGCGGTCCGACCAGAGACGGCCGTAAACGGGCGCACAGAGCCGGCAATCGATGGTGCCCCCCAGGCCTACAGTGTGGAGGGCGAGAAGAACGCGGGTTGTTGCGTGAAAACTCACTGGTCACAGCGGGGGCGGAATTTTGCTGGTCACGGTACGCGCTCGACAGCTCGGAAACCATTGTAAATCATGACAAAACGCAAAGAAACCGAAACGAATAGCCCCGTCGACCAGCCGAACAGCTGGCGCTCGGATGGTCACCGCCGGCTGGCTAGTCTGGCCGGCTCGGCCATCGAAATCGCGCAAAAGTTGGGCGTTTCGAAGGCTAGCGTGACTAGCTGGCGCCGCGGAGATGCGAGGCCTGGCGCCGAGGTTCGGCGCTCGATGCAGGAGGCGTTCGGCATCCCCGTCGCGAGCTGGGACTCGCGTGCAGGCTCAGAGGTCACACCGTCGACGGCACCCACGCCGACCGGCCCGAGCACGCCAACTCTCGGGCAGCTCCGCGACCTCCTTGAGACGATGGAGGTCGCTCGCCGCGAGCCGAACCTCACGGCCTCAGAACTCTCGAAGCTCAGCGCGGAGATACGTCACGTCATCACGGCCATCGCCGCCCACCAACGCCTCGATCGCGAGTCCGATCAGCGTGTCCGGGCCCGAGCGCTCGAGCTCGTTGAACCCCTTCGAGGCGCCATCCTCGAGCTCGTTGGACATCACCCGGACGTGGTGACTGAGCTCCTCGACATTATCGACGCGCGACTGGCGAGGGTGTCATGACTGGCAATCAGGGTGGCAACCTCGAACTCCTGCACTCCATCCGCGATGGCCTCGTCGGGCTCAAGATGAGAGCCAGTCAGATTCGATTTCCGAGTCCACGTTATCAGCTCGACCCGGTAGCATTCTTTCGCGAAATTCTTGGCGTCGAGCCGTGGGCGAGGCAGATCGAGATCATTGAGGCTGTTCGAGATCATCAACGTGTTGCCGTGAGCTCCGGACACAAGTCCGGAAAAAGCTTGTCGATTGCCGGACTCGCACTCTGGTATTTCGCATCCTTCGATGATGCACGCGCAATTCTCTCGAGCACCACTTCGAGGCAGGTCGATCAGATTCTATGGCGCGAACTCAAGATGTTACGCGCTCGCGGTGGCCGATGCGTCGAATGCAAAGCCGAAGACCCCGACGAGCGCCGCATCCCCAGGCCATGCCCTCACAGCGCGCTCATTGATGGCGAAATCGGCGAGCTTGCACGCACGGGATTACGTCACGAGTTCCGCGAGATAAAGGGCTTCACAGCACGCGAGGCCGAGGCCGTGGCGGGCATCAGCGGTCGGCACCTGCTCTATCTCCTCGATGAGGCGAGCGGCATCCCGGATGAGATTTACGAGGCAGTTGAGGGTAATCGTGCGGGTGGCGCACGCATCGTGATGTTCTCGAATCCGACTCGCACGAAGGGATACTTTTTCGATGCGTTTCATTCGAAGTCGGATTTTTGGGAAACGATTAAGATCTCAAGTGAAGAAAGCCCGAATGTCACTGGCAGCGCGTCTATCCCCGGACTCGCCACTCCGGAGTGGATTGCTGAAAAGCGAGAAGAGTGGGGCGAGGATTCGCCACTGTACAAAGTCCGCGTCAAAGGTGAATTCGCCACTCGCGAGGATGGCAAAATCTTCTCGATTCACGCAATCGCAGAAGCTGAAAAGCGCTGGCACGACACGCCATCTTCGGGCCGCTTGTTCATCGGACTTGACCCAGCGGGCGCGACCGGGTCCGGCGACGAGAGCGCGTTCGCGGTGAGACGCGGACTGAAGCTCATCGAACTCGTCACGATGCGAGGATTGACCGAGGACGGGCATCTCGCACATCTGCTCGGCATCCTCAAACGCCACGGGATTCCGCGCGAAACACCGGTCGTTGTCATCGACCGCGATGGACCGATCGGCAGTGAATTGCAGCTCCGGCTACGTGAGTATCTCGAGCGCCATCGCGGTGCGGTGCCCTTCGATCTCGTCTCGGTGCGCGCAAGTGATAAAGCACACCGTCAGCCCGAGCTGTATGACCGGATGCGCGATGAGCTGATTGCCAATCTCGAGTCGTGGATGCGTGATGGAGGCGCGATTCCGGAAGACGTCAAACTCAGTGGTGAGTTGCACGCCGTCGAATGGAAAGAACAGGTCAATGGCAGGCTAAAGGTCACTCCGAAAGACCAACTACGCAAGGAGCTTGGGCGCTCACCCGATCGACTCGATGCGCTCGCGCTCTCATGCTGGGAGCCGCTCTCGATGAAAGATAACGTTCCTGCATCGGCACGAACTGCCGAGCGCGAAGAGCACGAGGACCGACATTCACCGTACGCCGATCGGACATTCGATCCATATGCGGGGTTTCGATGACAGGCTCGTACAAGCGCCCATGGGGGCTGGGGACGCCGATCGAGAAGCTCGAGCCCTACGCCATGGCCGCATTCGCGAAGCGCGGCGTCCCGCTCGAGGCGATCCACGCCGGCGAATCACACGGCGGGAAACGGCCAGGTGCCGGACGACCGAAGGGGAATGTTGCAGCCGATGATATTCAAACGGTCCATGGACCACATGAATCCGCATCGGAGGCTCGTGAACCTTCGACGGACAGGACTCGTACAACAAGGACCATCGCCCGCCTGAAGCGCGAGCGTGACCGCGGTGACGAGCAGGCCACGGAGCTGCTCACGAAGGTCGAAGCGGGAGAGCTGACGCCGCTCATGCTCGACGGCCGCAGTCGCCTTCGCGCCTGTTACGAGGCGTGCGTCCGACCTGAGTTCAAAGAGTACGTCGGCGACGACCCGGTGGGCTTCGTCGTGTCGTTGAACCTGACGCGGCAGCATCTGAGCGAGAGCCAGCGCGCGAACGTGGCAGCGAGGATTGCGACGCTCACCGATGGCCATCGGCAGGTAGGCAAATTTGCCGACGTGCCCACTCAAGCCGAAGCCGCCAAGCTCCTCAACGTCAGCGAACGGCAGGTGCGTTCAGCGCGTGCAGTCCAACGCACGGCGCTTCCTGAAATCGTCGAGGCTGTTGATCGTGGCGAGGTCTCACTCGGCGCAGCCGCCGAAGTCGCACGCCTGCCGGTCGACGAACAGCGCGTCATTGCCGCCGAGGGGCCGAAGGCGGTCAAGGCGAAGGCGGCTGAAATTCGCGAGGAACCCCATGCTTCCGACTGACGCCAACGGACGCATTCAATCGCGAGGTCGCGAGCTCTTGATTGCCGTTCTCCAGCACACTACGACTCGCGCACTCGCAAAACGTTGTAACTTGTCAAGACAGGCTATCAGCCGATTGGCATGCGGCGTTGCCACTGACTCGTTTCGCGTCCGGCATTCGCTTGAGCGCATATGCGGTATCCCCATGATATCATGGGATGAGTCACCGAGTGGCATTGCTCAGAAATGGGACGCGAGCGGTGATATCAAAGCAGCATGATCGCAACTCGCGAACAACTCCTCTTAGAGCTCGGCCACAACGCAATCTACTTCAACGACGCGCCGACTCCACTACTCGCGGCACACGTCGAAAAGGTGCGGAGGGAGCTCGCGCAGAACACGACGACATCGCGAATCATCGTGAGCTCGGCGCGCGCGAAGTCGCCTAAGCCCGCACCCGCGGCGTCGCCAAAGCCCGCTGCAAAGCCGGCACGCCCAGCGCCGAAACCGGCACCGCCAAAGCCCGCCGCGAAGAAGCTCGACCCGCTCGAGGCCGAGATCGAAAAGCGAGCGAAGAAGTATTCACACCTGTCACGCGCCGCGGCATTGCGCGCAGTCGCGAAAGAGTTCGAGGCGGAGATAAAGACTCTCCGTAAAACCACCCCTGCACCGAAAGTGAAAGCCATGAGCGACTATCCTACGCACCTGAATACAGATCGCGCGAGCGACGACGCCACCTTGGATGAAGCGATCGAAGCGCTACGCAAAATCGTTCGCGATCCTGGCGCCGACGAAGACGAGCGCGAACGCGCTAAAAAGATGCTTGAGGCCATCGGCGAAGACGTCGAAAAAGAAGAGGCTCGGCGACGTGGCGACGCGGTTGCGATCAACGAGGGTACTCGTCTTCGCTGTTACAACCCACGTCGCAGCACGACCCCCGACGACATCATGCAATCGCTCAAGGAGCGATATTATCAGGGTGGTCGGTGATGCTCGCCGCACTCTTCAGAAAGCCGCGCGCTGAATCCTCGGCCGATCCGATCGACGTCGAGATTCGCAACGCAGAGGCGCACTCCGCCGCATGTCGTGAAACGCTCGAGCTCGTCACGGCGGACTCGCGTAAGGCTCACAAAAATCTCGAGCTTGCCGAAGCCCGTGTTCGTGCCGCTCGCGCTCGATACGATTCCGCATTGCTCGACGGTGGCGACGTATCCGCCGCACAAAAAGTTGTGGGCGATGCCGAGCACGCACTCGCGGACGCGCGCAATACAGCGATATCAGCCGATCGCGGTGTCGAGACCGCCGGACACGCTGCCATTCGAGCCGACGAACCGGTACAAGCTCTTCGCCGCAAAAAGAAGGTCGCCGAGCTCCGCGAGCGCGCGAGTGTCGCACGTTTGCACGCGAACACTCGTGAGCCCGCGATGCGGCTCCTGAACCTTCGCCAGCAGGCCCTCGCGGCCGCCGCCGAGATGGACGCCGCCTACCTCGCAACTCTTCGCGCTTGCGACGAGCTGCGAGAAATGGGCGAGCCAGCTGCGGACGTTACGAGTCACCAGCTGCTATATCACTTCGCTCAAGCGACACTCGATGAAGACCCGTCGCGAGCGGAAACGCTCCGCTCGCTTCTTGAACCGTCATGGGTAGACGGCGCGTCGTTTTTCCATTCGCTCGGCACTGCCGAGCGGAAGAACGAGCGCTTCATTCAAAACCTCGTTGTACCAGCCAGCGATCCCATCAAGCGCATCTTTGCTACGCCATCGACCGGAGATGCTGAACGCAACCAGCATGCGCGCGAGGACATCGAGGCACTCTTCAGCGAACGTGGAATAGACGCAATGCGATCGCTGCAGGCTGCACGCAAAAAGGCGAGGTCTCGCGAGTCAATGCGCAACTACGTACCATCGCCCCGCATTCGCCACCACGAACAAGAAGGGGATTGGTGATGCAGCTCGTCCAGCGCTTCGGCGTTCACATCGTCAATCGCCGTTGCAGCGCACTCCACACGGGCGCCACGGCCACCATCGTCAACGGCGCGGAGTCATCGATTTTCGTCCGCCTTCTACCCACCGACTCCGGCAATGCCCAGCTCGAGAACTACTCCTTCGAGCTCGCGCCTCACGAGTCGTTCACGTGGCTCGTCGAGGAGAGCGCGCGCATCGTCGCAGTTGCGCCAGTCGACAATCATCCCCGGTGGCGCGCCACCTTGCTTGAGGTGCAGTGATGGAAACGAAAGCGAGATTCGGAGCGCACGTTGAGGCGCGCTCATTCGATGGTCTCACGACCGGCAACGCGGCCATGCTGATCGTTGGCTCCGATTGCAGCGTGTTCCTCCGCTTCGTGGCGGATGATTCCGGCTCGACGGATATCTCGAACTACGACGTTGAGGTGGGTCCTGGGAAATCGTTCAGCTGGACGGTGATCGAGGATTTCCCCGCAGTTGCCGTTGCACCGTCGGCACCCGATCATCCGCGCTGGCGATGCGCGTTGATCGAGATTCCAGCTTCCTGACTTGCACCACCTTCCTGCATTCGAGCGTGCTCGTCGGCGCGTCGCTGGCGCTCTCGCGACTGGCGAGCACGCTCGAGCGTAGGAAACGAATCAATGATGACCACGACCTACGGGCGATCACAGCCTCGATCGCCCGCGCGCTAGACGAATGGGGACACGCGTAAGGCGCGCGCTCACAGAGCAATACAACCATGACTCACGAACCCGACCCTCTCTTTCCGGCAGAGGCCATCGCACAATCCATCGCAGCCGAGCTTCCACCGGGCTCGTCATACCTCGACGCGCTCTATGCCTTCGCGCTCCATCCGCGCATGACCGAGGGCGCCTCCGGTGTCTACCACGACGATATGCACGTGGCGTTCACCGGTGTAACGGTGCAGTCGCCGGAGATGTCGTGGTTCATCGTTTGGGCTTGTGTTGCTCAAGCGCTCTACAACCTTGGATACGACCTTTGTGCGTCTCCGAGCTGCCCAGTGCATGCGATGTGCACCGAGATTACCGCGCGCGTCATTGCGATTCGCGGTCCGCTTGTGACCGTGCGTGACGAAAAAGAAATCGCTGTGTGGCGCATGCTCGAGTCACGCATTCAACGCAACACGGTCGAAGATGCGCTGATCGAGGTGCGTCATCATCACAACAAGGTGGCGAACTGAAATGGCATTCCAACCGCTCACATCACCCATCGATTACATCGTGCTCGCCGGACGTCGTTCTCCCGGACTTGCAACGATCGAAGGCCTCGAGACCAAGCGGAATTTTCAAGAGCGTCGAGGGTTTGGCACTTCATTCGCCTCGTTGCGATTCCGCGGAGTCGAGCTCGCGCGCTTCAAGGTGATGATTCGCCTCTACTCGGATCAGGACTGGGCCGATTGGCACGGATGGAAGAGCCTCGTTCGTCGCCCGGTCAGCGAGTCGAATCCAAACAGCATCACACGCGCACGCCCTCAGGCTCGACCTATGACAATCGATCATCCGATTCTTGCTGACTTCGAGATCACGGATGTGGTGGTCGAGAACGTCATTCAACCGGTACAAACAGACAGTGGCGAGTGGATGATCGAGATCCGGTTCATCGAGTATCACGAGCCAGTTGTTGCACTCGAACAGCCGCGCTCGAATCAGAACGCACCACACAGTGCTCTTCGCGATCCGCGCGAAATCGAAATCGAAGAAAACAGCCGACTCATCGCACTGCTTGAAATGGCAAACGGTCGGGCTTCGCAATGACCACGCACACTGCTCTCGATGCACTCCTCGCGGCCTACGTTGCCGAGCAATCGGTACCACGCTCTCTTCTGGCCAAGCCGGTTTTCAACAAGCTCGTCCGTGACCCGCTCGATGCCGCGGGCATCCTTGAGGTGATCGACGATCCTCGGCAATGGATCGAAGTGGCACCCATGCCGGCGACGACTGCCAGCGGCAGCGTGACGTTCACATCCACGTCGACGGATGCGATCTACGTCCCACCGGGCACGCGTTTACTGCATGGCACGAGCGGCCAAGCGTATCGCACGCTCGAAGCGGTTCAGCTCCCGCGCGCTCCGCGCTTTCGTCCGCCGTCCACTCCGCGCTCTGCATCCGCGCGCATTGAGGCCGAGGAAGCTGGCTCTGCGAGCAAGGCCTTGCCAGGAACGATCACGGTGCTCGACCCGCCCATCGCCGACGTCACGGCCACGAATCCCGGTGCACTCATCGCGGACGACGCCGAGAGCATCGTCGAGCTCCGGACACGCATCTTGAACTCCGACCGATACTCGACTCTCGCTCGCGCAGCGCGCCGACCAGACACGACCCTCATCGGTGCGAATCGAGCTCGTGCAGTGGGCAACACCATCTACGTTGCAGGGCCGGCGGGCGGCATCACCGACGTCGATGACCTTGCCATCCTTCGGCGGGCCATTTACGCGCGCTCACCGGCCGTTGCCGCCACGGACACGGCGATCAACATCGCCTACACGCTCAGCGTGGATGACGCGACGTCGCCACCGACGAACGACATCGAAGATACGATCGAGGAGCGCCTCGCCGAGCACTTTGCGACGATTCCGATCGGCGGGCTGGTCCGGAGGGACGTCATCGACACCGTCATCCGTACCGCGCTTGGGATGCGCATCATCGACTTCTCACGCCCAGTGGTGGCGCCCAACCTCGTGAGCCTCACCCTCGCGGCCCCGGCAGCGAATGTTCAGCTTGGGGCGACGGCGGTGCCGGTCGTGGGGACGGTCACGCCGAGCATCACGCGGGTGTGATGCGCTCGTGTCGTGCGTTTCGATCATCGCAATGACATCGCAAGAGCGCTCACCCTCTCGGGGCAAAGTACTCATTTTGCGTCTTCCGCTGGGCTTTCTCCCTATGTTTCCAGCGACTTGCGCAATGTACTCACCTCTCCGGCGCGGTTCAAAACCACCCACGGCCCTGTCTGGGCGCGGTACTCATTTCGCCAGGTTCGCGACCTCTTTGGGCCTCAAGGCCCATGTTTCAGAGGGTTTGATCGCGGTACTCACGGAGCCCGTGTGTCACCACCAAGCTCAAGTGCCCAGAAAGGTAGGGTTTTACGCCCGACGACTCGGCAAATTTGGCGAAGTTGGCACCGGTCGACGCGGCGCGTGTGCGAGGCGCTGGGGCTGGGCTGCAACGGTGGAGCGTTGGGATGCTCACCTTGGTTGCGACCTAAAGCACA
>CAYZTA010000022.1:61200-79920 GCA_964481145.1 uncultured Sandaracinus sp. | reverse complement strand
CTGGGTCCAGGTTCCAGTAGCACTTCGACGAAACACGTACACCGCGCCGCTACTGGTCGCGGAGTTATTGGTCTGGTCGCCGTTCACGCCGGTGGCCGACGAGTCTTCCCCAAACGCGCACACGGCCAAGAGGTCGCCGGAGAGGGAAACCGAATAGCCGAAGGAGTCGTCCGCATCGGTGTTGGATGCCTTGAGGTAGGCCTCGAACGTGCGGCCTTCGGCCGCGCAGCGGCCGGCGCTGCAGCCAAGGAGACACGGCGTGTCGGTGGGCGTGTACGTGCACGTCCCGCCCGTGCAGGTGCCCGTCGGTGCATACGTTCGAAGCGTGTTCGCATCGACACACGTCGCCGCGGGAGGCGCGTTGCACGCGGTGTCGATCGGTGTGTAGTTGCACGTCCCGCCGGCGCACATCCCGCTCGAAGCGTAGGTCCGCGTCGTGCTCGCGTCCGCACACGTCGCCGCAGGAGGCGCGTCGCAGACCATGTCGATCGGCGCGTAGTCGCAGCTTCCGGCTTCGCACGTGCCGGTCGATGCGTAGGTGCGCCTCATTGATGCACTCGCGCACGTCGGTTCAGGCGGCCTGTTGCACATCACGCCCGCGCAAGCATCGCACGAAGGACAGTTCGCGCAGGCAACGTCGCGTTCGACGTAGCTGCATTCTCCTTCGTTGCATTCCCCGACCATGTCGTAGGCGCGAAGCGTGTTCGCATCGACGCACGTCGCGGCAGGCGGCGAATTGCACGTGACTCCGACGCAGGGATCGTCCGGTGGGGCGACTTCGCTGTCGTTCCGGGAAGCGTCGAGCTCTGTGGAGCCGTCCTCGGTAAATCCAGCATCGGAGTTCTCGGAAGATCCGGCATCGGGATTTGTGCTCGCATCGTCGCGATGCCGGCCGAAATCGAGACCCCGCGCGCAGCCGACGAGGGTCACCATGACGAAAGGAAGGATGAAGAATGTGCGAGCGTGCATGGTTAGGATTTGTGCCTTGCCTTGCGATCCGTTGCCCGTCCCTCGGAACGAAGTGAGCGTCCTCACGCTCAGGGCGACTCGGGTTCGTGCGAATCACGCCGTAGCGCTCGCTCGATCGCAGGCCAAAGCAAGCTCTCCGGATAGCGGCGCGCGAATCGCGCAGCGGCGCCGCGCGCCCGCTCGGGGTCGGTGCGTAGGAGCACCAACACCTCGAGCCCCTCTCGCTCTTCACGGAGCGCTCCGCTCGGGAACTGCGCTCGATGCCGCACCAAGAGCTCTCTCGCCTGCGACGGATTCTCGCGCGCCAGCGCGGCTCGGGCGGCGTCGATCAACATCTGCTCGGCTTCCAAATCGGCCTCTGTCACGCGCCGCGAGGGCATCGCTCGGGGGGCATCGGCGCTCACGGGAGGAGGCGCGATCTCACTGGGTTCCGGCTCGACCGCGAGAGGCGGAGCCACTTCTTCTTCCTCCTCGACGCTCGGTGTTTCGACCGCCGAAGGAGGTGCGACCGCCGGGATCTCCACCTCGACGATCCTTGGCTCCACTGTCATCCGTCCGACCACGACACCGCCCGTACCTCCGATCGTCAAACCCACGAGCAAAGCGCCGGTCGTACTACCGACTCCAGCGTGGATATTGACGCCGTCGAACTCGGCATATGAACCACTCGAGTCGGAAGAGACGAGACGGAGCGTGCGACGAAGTTTGTTCGTGCGCTGTCCGGCGTGCTCGCCGAACAGGACGAGTTCCGCAGAGGATGCGCCTGCGCATGACGCAAGCACGGGCTCTTCAGTCGCAAACACGTCTTCGTCTGTACCGTCGAACGAGCGTCCGTGGCGTGCGAGAACGCTGATGAGACCTGCATGCGTATGCAAGCCGCTGTTACGCCGAACGTGGCAATCCAATCGAAATCGATGTGGCCTCTGCGTTGCCCGGCGCGTTCGGTCCGGCGCTCCTTGGTGCGCAACGAGGCACTTCATGAGCTTCGTGGAGCGTCATGGCCCTCCCACTGGGATCGCGCCCAAGTCCATGAGGGTACGACGCACATCGGCGCGATCGAGCGCGTTGGCGGGCGCGAGGGTGAGGTAGCGCTGATAATGCTCGATGGCGCTCCCTCGTTCGCCGCCGAGGCGGAGCGCATCGGCTTGCAAGCGATGCGCATCTGCGAGCCATCCGGGCTGGGGTGTCATTGCGTCGCCGAGCAATGTCGAGCGTGCGAGCGTGCGCGTGGCTTCGGTTCGATTGGCACTGTCGAGCTCGAGCCGGCCCAGTCGATACCACCACTCTCCATTCGAATCTCGAGCGGCGAGCGCCCGTCGATAGGCGGCGATCGCTTGTGAGAGCTGACGCAGCTGATCGTAGCACTCCGCCATGAGCGCGATGGCTTCGACCCGCGTGGGTTCGAGCGCAATCGCGCGCTGCAGATCGGAAAGCGCGTCGCGCACCGCGCCGGTGCGAAGGTTCACCGCACCTCGGATCCAGTACGCATCACCGAGGTTTGGATCACGTGTGATGGCTTCGCGTACCCGGCTGAGCGCGCGACCGATTTGATTGGCGTCGAGCGCTGCCCGAGCCGCGAAGAGATAGAACTCTCCACGGGTCGAATCGAGCGAGATGGCGCGTTCGAAATGCGCGGTGGCTTCCGGCAAATTGTCACGAGCGAACGCGACCCTTCCGAGGAAGTATTCTGTCTCTGCCGAGCTCGGCAACATTCGATGCACCCGCTCGAGAGTGTCGCTCGCACGATCGATTTGATGGGCCGCGACTTGGGCGGCTCCGAGGCGGAGAAGCAAATCTGGATCATCGGGACGCTCGGTGAGCGCAGCTTCGTAGAAGCGCACAGCACGCTCAGACTGTCCTCGTGATTCGTAGAGTTGTCCTCGTTCGAGCGCGAGCCCCGGATGGCCCGGATCGAGCTCCGAGAGCTGCTCGAAGACGGTCTCCGCTTCATCCAGCTGCCCAGAGCGTCGCAATGCGACGCCGAGCCCGAAGCGCGCGATGGCCAAGCCCGAATCGAGCTCGAGCGCACGTCGAAACTCTCGGATGGCTTCGGGCAATCGGTTGCGTGAGAGCTCGAAATTCCCAAGAGATTGCCGCATCTCGGCGTTTTCCGTGACGCGGGCTCGCGCTTGATCGAGCACCGCGATCGCGTCGGCGCCGCGATCGTGTTCTCCATAAAGTCGTGCAAGGGAGAGATATCCTTCGAACACTTCGGGCGCGATGCGTACGGATTCACGGAAATGCTGCTCGGCCTGCGAAGTTTCTCCGAGCCGATCGCAGACCCGACCGAGCCAAAGAGCGAACTCCGCATCGTCCGGATGTTCCGCTGTGAGCCGCTCGAGCTCAGCACGCGCTTCTTCGGCGCGCTCGGTCGCGAGTTTCGCGCGGGCGGCGCCGAGCCTTGCTTCGTCACGTACCGTCCGTCCAGAGCCTTCGATCTGCGTGGACGCGGCGCTCTCTACTTGCAGCGCCGACTCGAAACGAGCGAGCGCATTTCGAGGCTGGTCGGTGAGCAACATGCGACCTGCACCGAGGAGGGCCTCCACGCGTCGGCCGTCGATTTGGATGACGCTCTCATAGGCGGCGCGGGCTTGCTGAAAGCGGCCGCGTCGCTCGTGGATCCGGCCAAGGAGCAAGAGTGCATCGGTGCGGTCGATGGCGGATGCTCGAAGAGGTTGTCCCGCGATGGGTTCATCCCCGGCGACTTGCCGCGCGAGCCGTGTCGCTTCGGCTTCTTCTCCACGCGCAAAGAGCCCTCGTGCCTTGGCGACACGTGCGCCCGCATGCCGTTCGCTTTGGGCGAGCGTGGCGTCGATGGCCGCTTCGAGTGCTCCGGTGTCATCGCCCCGCATGAGCGTGCGCGCGAGCCCCCACTGGGCTGCGGCGCCGCCTCGATGGGCGAGCGCGGCTCGAAAGCTCTGGTCCGCGTCGGCAAGACGCTCCTCCATGAGGGCGATTTCACCATCGATGAGATCGATGAACGGATCTTCCGCTCGATGCGCGCGGGCCCGAGCCATTCTTCGCGCTGCCCCTGCCGTATCCCCCGTGCTGAGTTCGAGGGCGGCAAGCCCAAGCGCGATGGACGCATCGTCTGCATCTCGTTGCATCAAGCGCTCGCGAATGGCGGCGAGCGTGGCAGCGCCTCCTGTGCGTGCGCCGAAGCGCACTTCATAAAAAGCTTCGTGCAAGAGGCTTCGGGCCAAGAGCTCGCGGTTGAGTCCGGCATGGGTGCGAGCCTCTGCGAGCTGTACGAGCGCCGACCATGAATCTTCGCGGAGATCGTGCAGAGCGAGCTCGTCGGCTCTCGTGATGACGGCTCGTACGGCCGCGGGATCACCGGCGCCGGGAAGATAGGCCTCGAGCGCGTGACTGCCAAAGGGGCCGAGCGGTGTGAACGCGAGACCAGCGCCCGCCGCGATGAGCACCACGACCATTCCGACGAGGATCCAGGGCGTGCGTGAACGACGAGGTGTGGGGAGAGCGACGTCTTTGGGTTTCGCTTTGGGCGTGGGCGCGATCGGAGTGATCTCGGCGAGCCCCACCGTCGAGACTCGTTCGCTGCTCGACTGTGGAATGTCGGCGAACTCCATGTCGTCGGCGGCATCGCTTTTTGCAGGCGGTCGTGAAACTTCACGGGCGGGAGGCCGCATGCTCGGGAACGGCAGATCCAGATCGCCTTCCGGAGGCAGAGACGAGGCGCTGGGAAGTGGGAGATCGAGAGCACCGAAATCCAAAGGCGGGCCAGAGCGGGGAGGGGCGCTTGGTTCACCTCTCAACCGCGGAAAATCAGAGATCCCTCGCGGTGCGGGCAAATCGGAGATCGGGGCACCGGAAGGGGATTTGCGCTTTGGAAGGGCCGGGTCGGAGCCAGGTCTTCCGTTTCCAGGTTCGCTCGATGCGCGACGAAATGCAGGCAAATCGGCATGCCCGCGAGGAGCGGGGAGATCGAGCTCGTTCGTCGCGCTCGATTTCGGCATGGGAAGATCGAGGTCGCCGAAGGCATCTTCGGCGGCTGCAAGGACGCTCCCCGTCCCCTTTTTTGCTTCGGAATTCGTCCGCGGCGCGGGGAGATCCACATCGAAATCGAATTGTGCCGCAGGGCTTGGTATCGGGGTCACGTGCCCATCTCGAACGGCAGGCAACTCGGCATCATCGAACGGTGTGCGCGATGCGTCGGCGAGCGCGGAGGGCTTGTGCACGTCGACTGGGGGCGCGATGGGGGCTCGCTTTGGAGCGGCGGGCGCGTTTCGTGGAGCCGGAAGATCGAGATCGAAATCATCGATGGCGCGCGCCGGTGCAGGCTTGGGTGGAGAGACCCTAGGTGCAGGCAAGTCGAGATCGAATTCGGCTGCCGGCGGTTGTTTGGCTTTTGGAAGGTCGACTTTTCTCGGCGCTGGCAAATCGAGATCGAGTGCGTTTGCGGCTGGCTCGGATGAAGAGCCGCGCAGGGCCGGCAAATCGAGATCGACGTCCTCGGGAGAAACCTCGACCTCGTCTTTGGCTGGCGGAGGGGGAGGGACCTTCAAAGCGGCGATGTTTGGCGTGCTCGGAGCCGCAGGGGGAGCTGCGAAGGCAGGCGCGAGGGGAGGACGCTTTCCGAGCGGCGAGGCCCCTGGCGCGCCCATGGGTGGCTTGGGCGGCACCGGCTTGGGGAGGCTCGCGCTTTCCAATGCGGGCGCGACTGCGGCCACGCGCCCGTCGGGGAAGACCTGGAATGACGTGCCACATTTGGGGCAGCGCATACGCAAGCCATTGGCCGGCAAGCGGCGTTCATCGAGCTCGTACGGAGCGGTGCAAGAGAGGCAGGCGACCTTGATCATTTCCGTGGGATTCCGACGTGATGGACCGGAGCCAGGGTACCAGGGCTCGGGTGCGCCCGTCTCGCCAACTCGACGGGGCGCGAAAGACATTCGTCCTCTGCTTGACGCCAGGCGTGCGGTCCTCGTAGGTTGGGCGCCTCCGTGAAGAGAACCGTCACCCTCGAGATTGCGGGCGCCCGCTATCGAATGGCGTCCGATGCCGACGAAGAACACTTGCGTCGGTTGGCCGAGCTCGTGAACGAGCGCATCACGGCGCTTGGCCCCAAAGCGAGCAAATCGGCGACGCCGGCGCAGCTTTTGGCAGTGATTGCGCTCGGGCTCGCCGACGAGCTCGTTCAGAGCGAAGAGCGCCGCCGTGAGCTCGAGTCGAGCACGCGGGAGGTGCTCGCGCGCACCATTGCGCGGATCGATCGGCGGCTCGAATCGGATGGGTCCGAATCCCCAGGATGAATGAGCATGGTGTTGGCTCACACGATTTCGCCTGAAGAAGATGTGCTTCGCCGTCGTGTCAAAGCGGAGCTGCGCCAGCGGATGCGCGCGGTTCGGCGGACCCTTCCGGACGAAGCGCGCGCCGAGCGGAGCGCGCGGATCTGGGAGCACGTGGTGGCTCGGCCTGAATGGGCGAACGCCCACACGGTGATGCTCTTCGTGTCGATGCGGACCGAGGTCGACACCAAGGCGCCAGCGGCGGCTTTATGGGCCGAGGGCAAGCGGGTCGCGGCACCTCGGATGACCGAGGAAGGCCTCGAAATCCGTGAGTGGCGTGAGGAGGACGTGCCTGTCGAGGTCGGAAATATGCGCGTCCCCGAGCCACCCGAGCACGCGCCTCTCATCGCGCCGTCCGAGGTCGATCTCGTGATCGTGCCGGCATTGGTTCTCGACGAACGGGGCGCTCGGATCGGGTATGGGGCAGGGCTCTACGATCGACTCCTGCCTTCCTTGACGCGCGCCACCCGGCTCGGTGTGATCTTCGACTTTCAGTTCATGAGTGAAGTGCCCGAGACGGATGGCGACGAGCGCGTGCACATCGTCGCATCGGACAAGCGCGTGATCGAGATTCGACGTTCTTTGTGAATGAGCTCGAGTTCAGCAATGCGCTCAAGAACGTCGAACCTCGGGCGTTCGGGCGGTGATGGCTCCATGATCGGTGGGTGGCTCTCCCCGATCAGGTGACTTCCAAGCTCGAGGCGCTTCCGAGCGCGCCCGGCGTTTACGTGTTTCGCGACAAGCAGGACGCCGTTCTCTATGTGGGAAAGGCGCGTTCGCTTCGCTCGCGTGTGCGCAGTTATTTTCAAGCAGGCTCGAGCGATACACGCTTCTTCATCACGCGATTGCCGCTGGAAATCGGCGATTTGCAGACCTTCGTCGTCGAGAACGAAAAGGAAGCGGCGCTCCTCGAGAACGCGCTGATCAAAGAGCTCAAGCCTCGCTACAATTTCAAGCTACGGGACGACAAGGATTTTCTCTCGTTGCGCCTCGATCCGCGTGAGCCTTGGCCGAAGCTCCACGTCGTGCGCCGCCCCAAGCCCGATGGTGCGTGGTATTTCGGCCCTTACGACTCGGCGACATCGGCGCGGAAAACGCTCCGCCTCGTCAATCGTCACTTTCAGCTGCGCACGTGCAAGGAGTCCGATTTCAAATCGCGTGTACGGCCGTGTCTCCAGTATCAGATCAAGCGTTGTTCGGCCCCGTGTGTGCTCGAGGTCGACCGCGACGAGTATCTCGCGCAAGCGCGGCTCGTTCGTCTTTTCCTCGACAGCCGACACGATGAGCTCGTCGAAACGCTGGACACGAAAATGCGCTCGGCCGCGGAACAATGGGATTACGAGAACGCGGCGCTCTATCGAGACCAACTCCGTGCGGTGGAGCGAGTGCGCCAAGATCAACGCATCGACACGCTCGATGATGTCGATCAAGACGCGATGGGTCTCTTCGTCGAGGCCGATCGCGCGGAGATCGCGCTCGTCATGGTGCGCAATGGCCGGATGACGAATGTACGCACGTTCAATCTCGGAAAGGTCGCGCTTCCCGATGACGAACTGCTCGGCTCGTTCCTCGGCGAGTACTATTCACAAGGCGCGCAGCTGCCCGATGAGATCCTCCTGCCTTCGCCCGTCGAGGCGATGGACGGACTTGCACAAGTGCTGAGCGACAAGCGCGGCAAGAAGGTGCGCATCTCGGTGCCTCAACGCGGCTCGCGCATGGGACTCGTGCGCATGGCGAACGAGAATGCGGCGCATGCGCTCCGAGAAAAACAACGCGCCGCGGATGATCTCGAATCGAGGCTCGAAGAAGTCCAGCGCCTCTTGCGGCTGCGTCGCGTGCCACGACGCATCGAGTGCATCGATATCTCGCATACGGGAGGGACCGATACCGTCGCGGCCATGACGGCGCTCTCGGATGGGGAGCTGGATCGAAAGCGCTACAAGAGCTTTCACGTTCGCAGCGTCGCTGGAGGTGATGATTTCGGTGCGATGAAAGAGGTGCTCTCGCGGCGGCTATCGCGCGCGAAGACGGCGGGTTGGGAGCTTCCAGACCTGCTCGTCGTCGATGGAGGCAAGGGGCAGCTCGGAGTGGCTGTCTCGGTGCTCCGAGAGCTCGGCATCACAGACCTCGACGTCTGCGGTCTCGCCAAAGAGAAGGAGCTCGGAGGGGAGATGCGGAGCGAGCGCGTCTATCTGCCCGGCCAAAAGAATTCGATCGTGCTCCGCGAGCGAAGCGCGGCTCGGTGGTTCCTCGTGCTCGTGCGTGACGAGGCCCATCGCGCTTCGAACGAGCTGCGCAAAAAACTCGGTCGACGCAAGAGACTCAAGAGCGGTCTCGATGACGTGCCCGGAGTGGGGCCCAAGACCCGTACGACCTTGCTCAAGGCGCTCGGGTCACTCAAGGCCGTGGTCGCCGCGGATGTGGAGACCCTCGTGCGAGCGGGCGCGTCCGAAAAGCAGGCACACGCAATCCATCTCGCGTTTCATCAGGAGCTCGCCGCAGAAGACCCCGGTGTCACCGAGAGTGACACCGAAGAACAAGCGCTCACGAATGCGTTCGAAGACCTCGAAGAGGCCGAGATCGGCTGATGGAAATCGCAGCACTTTGCACTATGACATTGCACGTCGTGCTCTTGACGATCCGCGACGACCAGGAGCTCGTTGGCCTTCGGACCAATATCGTTGATTTACTCGCGATGCCTTGTACCGAAGACGTCGAGCTCGAGCTTCCGGGCGTGCAAGGCCTCGATCATCTGCCGGATCTCTCAGACTGATGTTCATCCTCGACACGAACGTTGTCTCGGAGCTGCGCAAGGGACGTGCTGTTCGTCAGAGGTCGAGCGCCATTTCGATCGTTGACGGAGCCTCGTAGATCACGTCGGTGCGCATCGCGTACTTCGTGCCACGCCGGACCTCACATCCTTCGTGGCGAATCTTGTGTTGAAAAATCGCGATTGATCCCTGACGCGGAATGATCGTGCGCTCCACTTGTTCGATGAACCGAGTTTCGCCACCCGAAAAATCGTCGTTGAAGTACGCAAGCACAGTGAGCAACGTGATGCGAGTCGCAGTGGGTCTGAACCAGTGGTCCATATGCGGTGAGAATCGCTGCCCGGGGCGATAGCGATAATATCGAAGCCGCTCGTTGAGCGAATGGAGCGACAGAGAGCCGAGGATGTCCGGCAGATGCGGCTTCAATCGTGCAAACAGCCGCCCTGCCTCCGCGGGGTCGTCTCGGATCACGCGATCCTGATCACGATAGAGCGGGTTGCCGGTCGCCAACGAGGGCGCAGCGCGCTCGATGAGGTCGATCGCAGCGCGACACTCGTCTGCAGAGTAGACGTCGTCCACCACCCAGAGCATGGGTGCGTGCTCGAAGCGCATGGGTACGCGAGTGGACATGGAGCTCATCACCTTGGAGCTGACATCACGATCCGTTGGCCGCCCGTTCCACCTCGGCGATGTCGATCTTCACCATCTTCATCATCGCTTCTTGTGCTCGTCGAGCGCGGTCCGGGTCTTGATCGTTGAGTAACTCGATCATCCGGGTTGGAACGATTTGCCAGGAAAGCCCCCAGCGATCTTTGATCCAACCACAGGCAACTTCCGACCCGCCATCAGCGATGGCATTCCATAGCCGATCGACTTCCGCCTGATCTTCGCAATAGATTTGGAAGGATATGGCTTCAGTGAATGGAAACTGAGGACCACCGTTCAGTCCCATGTACTTCATTCCCGCCAACGTGAACTCAACCGTCAACACGGTGCCGGCGGGGCCACTCGGTGTGTCGGCCGGCGATTTCAAAATGCGGTCGATGTGTGAATCGGAGAGTAACGAAACATAAAATCGAGCGGCTTCTTCAGCGTCACCATGAAACCACAGACAAGGAACGATTTTTTGCATCATGTTTTTCCTGTGATCGAACGTGTGTCGACGAAGAGCTCACTCCACGCGGTGTTCGATCTCCATCGGATTCTTGAAGAACGCGTTGTGTTGGGGGTCGTTATATGACTTCCAATCGAGGTCGAAGGGTGTCATCTCGGTTTCACCGTTTTCGTGCGTCACGAGCAAGGCCTTGGGCGTCACGCCGCGGTAGCTCGAGCTTTCGGGAAGGTCGCTGTTGCTGTCTCCACCTGCGGAGAACACCGTGAGCAGGGTTCCGCTCGCGTCGTCATAGACGCGCTCGAAGCCAGCGTCGACCTTCTCGTGTCCGCGCACGAGGCTGTTACAGCCGATGCGGGAGAGGAACGCTTGGAGCTGCAGTCGACCAAATGGGAAGCGCGCCGTTTGTTCTTGGAGTGCGGCGGGGATGACATCGGCGTGACTCGGATCGCTCCACATCATCTGAAAGCGCACGTCGGGATCGTTCAGTGTCGAGAGGTCCTTCCATCGTTCTTTGATGAGGCGATCGCGGGGGATGCCTGCATGCACGAAGAGCGTGCGATCGAAGAGCAACATGTTCGGCATCGCTTCGTAGAGCGCCATGTATTTGCGGAACACATCGAGCGGCAAATAGGGCTTGAGCGTATTGATCGCTTCGGCGGGTTTGACGCCTCCGTAGATCTGTCCCTTGTACTCGACGTAATACTCGTGGTTGCCGCGGAGCACGAAGACGTGTTCGGGGGCGGTGACGAAGAGCTGCATCACCGTGCGAAGGACCCCGTTCAGGCTGAAGATGCCGCGGTCGATGTAGTCGCCGAGCAGCACGAGCTTGGGCTCCGGAGCGTTCTTCGGATCACGCCGAAACGCTTCCACCTTCTCGAAAAAGCGTGTCTGCATGATCGCCGCTTTGAGACAGGAATAACAGCCGTGCAGATCGCCGAGCACGAGGAGCTCGTAGCGGCGTCCCGGCGCGGGCGGCATGACATACACGTGACCATCGAGGAAGGGCTCTTGATGCGCGATGTCTTGCACCGTTTTTTTGCCGCTCAATTTCCCTGCGCCTCGTTCACGTTGAGCCTCGAGGAGCGAGATCATCTTGTCGACGAGGGCCAAGTCGGCGCTGACTTGTTTTTGGATGCGCGCAGGGTCGCTCGAGTAGTGATGCTCGAACTGCGCGAAGAAGGGGTGGTCCATCTTCGCCCCTTCTTTTTTGTGGAGATCGAGGAGAGCAGGCGTTGATACGCGCACACCGTTCTCGTGCTCGTCTTCGATGAGCTCGAGCCCGACGTCGAGATCGGCGCCAAGAAGCGCGGCCAACTCGGTGCGAAATTTCGTCTCGGCCGGATGTGAGTGACCATCGGCCAAGATGAATTCGTCGACTGTCTCGAGCAGCATCTCTTGGCTCTTGCGATCGAAGGAGCCGAGGAGCTCGAAGCAGCGGAGCTTCAGCTTGGCGTGAACGACTTCGTCTCGTGAGTCATCTTTGCTGATGGGTTCGCTCATGACTTCGGCGACCCAACGTTCGATGTTCTCGAAGACCTCGAGGAAATGTTTGGTGAACCGGCTCATCACGTCGCGCTTCACATCCTCGGTCTGATCTGGCATGCCCGTCTCGACCCGATGCGTGACGAGCTTGGCGATGTATTCGCGGATGAACTCACGTTCCTTTTCGTCGAAGTCCCCATCGATGTGACCGAATGTCGTGAGGGAGAAGATGATGGCCTGCATCTGCCTTTCGGCGACTTGCGGATCGCGACTGAACGTCAACATGCCCCGCATGATAGAGCAGAATGCAGGTGAACTGGCCATCGACAATTTCCGAGTTGGCTCTACAATGGAGCCGTGATTTTGGTGTTGCGTTCGGGTTCTGCTTCATCTCGTCGAGAGAGGCTGGAGCACCGACCATGAATGTCGGACAGACTCCCCAAAAAACGAGAAAATCGCGGATCGAAGTCAGGCGATTCGCAGGCACGGAGGAGCATGCGCAAACGCTCTCTCATTTGCGAGTCGCGCACCTCACCGATTTGCACTTTGGTCGAGTGACACCGCTCTCGGTGCATCAGAGTGCCGTCGAGCTCACGAACGCCGAAAAGCCTGACTTGGTGGTGATCACAGGCGATTTCGTGTGTCATAGCCAGCTCTACCTCGATTCGATGATGGAGACGCTTGGCAAGCTCGAAGCGCCGACGATCGCGGTGCTCGGCAACCACGATTATTGGTCGGGTGCCGATGAAGTGGAGCGTGCTCTTTCGCGTGGTGGCATCGAAGTGTTGAAGAACCAGCACACGGTCATCACCCTCCAACATCAACCACTTCAAGTCGTAGGGCTCGATGATGCCTACACCGGGCATGCCGATCGCGACAAAGCGATCAAAGGCTTACGGCGAGACATCGCGTCGATCGGGCTTTCGCATATCGCTGAAGAGGCGGACGGGCTTTGGTATCACGGTGTGCCGCTCGTGTTGTCGGGCCACACGCATGCGGGGCAAGTCACGTTTGCGCGTTTGCACGAGCTCGCTTTGGGGAAGCTGGTCGGACATCGGTATGTGCATGGTCTCTATGGCAAAAGGCGGGGGCGCGAGGGGGCTCATCCGCCGGGGGCTGTGTATGTGGGCGCTGGAATCGGGGCGGCGGTCGTGCCGCTTCGGCTTGGCGAGCGTGGCAAACGAGAGCTCGCGCTCTTCGAGCTCGGGCATGATGTGTTGGGATTCGAAGAACATCATGTCGAACAACCAGCGCTCGCGGGTCGGAAGCCATCCCCGGAGCTCGTGGCCAAGCGGCAGCGCTATGTGGAGCAACGCGAGCTCCAGCGTGAAATCGCCGAGGCGCGGAAGTATCTCGAAGAGTTGAAGAAGAGCGGTCGGATATCATGGCCGCCGCCACCGGACCTGGAGAGATAAGACCTGGAGAGATAAGGAGCCTACTCCACTGGAACCGCCGGCACCTTCGACGTGTGGGTCGGAATCGACAGCCATTCACGGTATCCAACTCCCGGCGGTTGACTCGCGGTCTCGAGCGACGGCTTGTGCAACATCGCACAGAAGGCGCGCGCGGCCGCAATCACACCGGGCGCTGTTTCGGGAAGCACCGTGAGCTCCACGCTGAGCTCTGGGCGACCATTGCGGCCCATCATCGGGGCTGGCGTGAGCCGCATCCCCACGAGCTGATCGGGACGACGTAGAGCTTCCGCGATCTCCGCCAGGCTCTCGGGGGCCGTCGTCGCAAGCACCGCGCCGCTGCTCAGCCCACTTTCGAGCGTTGCGAGCATCGCACGCCTCGTTCGCGGTTCACATACGGTCGTGTCGATCACGAGATCGCCATCGGCTGCACGTCCGAGCTCGTGCACCGTGTCAATGCGTGCAAGGATGCCGGCGGCTTCCATCTCGGTCAGCTCGCCTTCTTCGATCGCGGGGCTCAGACGGCGCATCAGCCGCGCACGGATGGCTTCGCGATCTCCGTTCGAGGCACGAATGAGCGTGACTGGCATGCCTTCGGCCGCACACGCGAGCGCGATGCCCGAGCCCACAGGTCCCGTACCCACCACGCTGACGCTGCTGAAAGCCATGGGACATCCTCCCTGGAAGTTTCCCAGTGTACACGTTCATCTCCGCATCTCAACGCACCGAGGTCGGTGCAGGGGGCCGATATCTCGGCACATATCGATTTCTCCCCTCGAAATTGATGCAAATCGTGGGTCCATGGGGTCCCGTCATGTGAGCGTCGGCTTGCGCGATTCGCGCGCTCTGCCTAGAGTCGGCTCCCGTGTTCGCTCTGCGGCTTCTCAGAGAGTTCGGAGGAGCCGGTAAGACCGCGGGTCGCCGCTGCCAGCGGCGGCGAACTCGATACGGCATGTTCGATTGCCCATGGGAACATCTCATGAGGCACAAACGAGGTTCGTGTTCCGCACTGTCGCGGCCGACCTCACGGAGGATGACGAGCGATGAATCCGCGACGCACCAAGTACATTTTCGTGACGGGGGGCGTCGTCAGCTCGATCGGCAAAGGCCTCGCCGCCGCGTCGATTGGAGCCCTGCTGGAAGCGCGTGGGCTCAAGGTGACGAACGTCAAACTCGATCCTTATATCAACGTCGATCCCGGCACGATGTCGCCTTATCAACACGGCGAAGTGTACGTGACCGACGATGGTGCCGAGACCGATCTCGATCTGGGTCACTACGAGCGCTTCACGTCGACGCGCATGACGCGCGCGAACAATTTCACGACGGGCCGCATCTACGACGCGGTCATTTCGAAGGAGCGACGCGGCGAGTATCTCGGCGCGACCATCCAGGTCATTCCGCACATCACCGACGAGATCAAGGCGCGGGTGATCGATGTGGGCTCGCGTGCCGACGTGGCGATCATCGAGGTCGGCGGCACGGTTGGCGACATCGAGTCGTTGCCCTTCCTCGAAGCCGTGCGTCAGATGCGTCACGAGCTTGGCCACCAGAACTCGATCTCGGTGCACGTGACGTTGGTGCCGCACATCGCGGCTGCGGGTGAGCTCAAGACCAAGCCCACCCAGCATTCGGTCAAGGAGCTCCTGGGGCTCGGGATTCAGCCGGAAATCTTGATTTGTCGCACTGAGAAGCCGCTCTCACGGTCGATCAAAGAGAAGATCTCACATTTCTGCAATGTCCCAGTGAATGCGGTGATCGGCGCACCGGATGTCGGTGTGATCTACGAGCTGCCCATCGCACTCCACGCCGAAAAGATCGACGAGCAGATCTCCGAGAGGTTGAATATTTGGTCGAGGCCACCGGACTTGAGCGCATGGCATCGCACGGCCGAGATCATGAAGAATCCGCCGCGCGGCAACGTGACGATCGCGCTCGTCGGTAAATACGTGCATTTGCGCGATTCGTACAAGTCGCTCCACGAAGCGCTGTCGCATGGTGGTCTTGCGAATGAGTGCAAGATCGAAGTGAAATATCTCGACAGCGAGACGATCGATGCGAGCAACGTGGCGCGTGAGCTCGCGGACGTGGACGGATTGCTCGTGCCGGGTGGTTTTGGTGGTCGCGGCGCGGAAGGGAAGATTCAGGCGATTCGACACGCGCGCGAAACGGGCATTCCCTTTTTCGGGATTTGCCTCGGCATGCAGATGGCGGTAGTCGAGTTTGCACGGCATGTCTGCGGGATTGCGGGTGCGAACTCGACGGAGTTCGATCCGAATGCGGTCGATCCGGTGATCGACTTGATGCCCGACCAGCGTGGCGTGAAGTCCAAGGGCGGCACGATGCGGCTGGGCGCGTATCGTTGCGCGCTTTTGCCCGGGAGCTTGGCGGCCAATATTTACGGAGCGACCGAGGTGAGCGAGCGGCATCGCCATCGTTACGAGTTCAACAATGCCTATAAGCTGCGCCTCGAGGAGGCGGGCATGGTGATGCCCGGGCTTTCACCCGAGTTGGGGCTCGTCGAGATGATCGAGTTGTCCGAACATCCCCACTTCGTGGGTTGTCAGTTCCATCCGGAGTTCAAGAGCCGTCCGCACGCAGCGCATCCGCTCTTCACGCGTTTCGTGAAGGCATCGCTCGAGAGGCGAGATGCGCTGCGTACGCGCGCGGGAGACGTGCGCGAAGAGCGATCTGTCGAAGAGGCGAGCAAGCTGGTTCACTGAATCGAGCCGCTGGCGTGACGCGTGAACGGCGGGTACGTTGCGCAGCTACAGGATTTTTGGTTCCGTCTTTATATCCTTTGGAGGTTTCGATGACATCCGTTCCTTTCCTGCGCTCTTCGCGTGTGCTCGTGTCGATGCAGGTCGTCTTGATCGGCGGTCTGCTCATGGCGTGCGGTGATGATTCTTCGACGAGAGAGCCAGATGCTGGGGCGAATCCGGGAACTGATGGGGGGACCACACAGACGGATGGACAAGTGACGTCTCCCGACGGAGGCCAAACGACCAACCCCGATGGAGGAACGATCGGCCGCATGTGCGGCGTGACCGGCGGCGCGTGTGACGTGATCGCGCAGAACTGCCCGGACTCGACGCAGGGTTGCTATTTTGGAATGCCAGCAGAAGGGGGCACTCCGAGCACGATGTGCTTGGGTGTTAGGATGACAGGCGGCGATGGGGCGGAGTGTACTTACACGAATGATTGCCTGCCTGGATTTACCTGCACGCCCGACAATCGCTGCCGTAGTTACTGCTGTATGGGAGCTTCGAGCGATTGTCCCGACGGGAGCGGACAACGTTGTGTTGGGCTGGCGGAGGGCGAGAATATCGGCGTATGCATGCCGTCGGCGAACTGCAACCTGGTCACGAGCGAAGGCTGTACCGGAGGACAGGCCTGTTACGTGTTTGACACGGATGGTTCACTCGGCTGCTTTCCTGTGGGTACAGGGGCGGAAGGAACGAGCTGTAGGGGCGGATTGAACGAGTGCGCAGTGGGAATGGGCTGCCTTTCTACGACAGGCTCTGATGGGATGTGTGTTCGTTACTGCCGCGTTTCGATGATGGATGCGGATTGTGGTGGCGGCCGCATGTGCCAGATGGTGAACGGACTCAGTCTTCCGGAGGATACCGGCGTTTGCCCGCCGCCTGCTGCGTGATGAAACCCATCGCCTTTTCGTTCGTGATCCTCGCAGTTGCGAGCTGCACGTCGACGGAGATGATGGGGCAGCCTGATGCTGCCATCGGTCGAGACGCCGCCCTTCAAGAGGGTGGCGTTTCGCCGGCTGATGCTGGGTTCGTGAGTGATGCCACGAGCGCCCAAGATGCCAGCCAAGGTCATGGGGATGCGGCAATCGCCTGTATGATCGGTGAGTGTGATCCTCGCCTCATCGGAGGGTGTGCAGACGGGGGCGTTTGTGTGCTCGCAGACCGTGTCGCGGAATGCGTGCCGTCTGCAGGGACAGGCTTTGCTGGATCTCACTGTGCGGACGAGATGGATTGCGGGCCGGGACTCGCTTGCTTTCGTGAAAGCGCATCCGGAGTCTGTGCGCGTGTCTGTTGCCCCGGGGAGATCGGTGTGTGTGGGGATCCGACGGACTCGGAGGCTTATTGCCGGGCCGATGGAGTGCTCGCGAGTGGTATCGTGACGAGTTGGGGACGATGCACAGGATTGCGTTCGTGCGATGTGCTTGCGCCTTCGCTCGTCTGTACGGGGGATGAGGGCTGTTATATCGACATCGAACCTCAAAGGTCCGTATGTCGTCCTGCAGGCACAGGAGATGTGGGCGAGCGTTGTGGAGCGCAGAGCGATTGCCGACCTGGTTTTTTCTGCGGTGGACTCGCGGCGCAAACGTGCATCCGCATCTGCCGGCTCTCGGATCCGAGGAGCTGCCCCACGTCGGAAGGTCGTTGTGTGGAGCAGGCTTATTCTCCGCCTGGTTCGGGGGTATGCACACTCTGACCGGTTGGCCGTTCCCACTGTATTGATTTACAAATAAAAGATCTTTTGTCATTGAACCCGCCTAGAAGCCCCGGATATCGTCCGGCGGCAAAGGCAGGGTCGATGCGCTATTGGCTCGTTTTAATATCCATATTGGTTCTTGGTGGCGGTGCCGTCGCGTCTGGGTGCGGTGAAAACCCCACCATGACAAGTGATGCCGAAATCCGGGACGCTTTCGTCAACGAACGGGACAGCTCGATGGGGCCAATGGATTCTGGAGCACGCGACTCCGGATCGCCCGATGCTGCGCCGGGGGATTGTCCAAGCGGAGAGTTTCGTGCGAGTGCATCGGGTGCTTGCCAGCCGTGGACCGACTGTGTCGCTGGGCAGTTCGTCACAACGGAAGGAACGGGGACCAGCGATCGCGTCTGCTCGGCGTGTGAGAGCGGAACATTCAGCACGACTGAGAATGCAGACTCATGCGCAGACTGGATGGATTGCGAAGCCGGCACGTACGTCGATGAGGAGCCATCGACGACGCAGGATCGCGTTTGCGCGGAGTGCGCCAGTGGCACGATGACGACAGGACCCAATCAGTCGGTGTGTCTCGAGGCCGATACTTGCCCCGCGGGAACCGTTGAAACGGCACCGGGTAGCGCGTCGGTGCCTCCAACGTGCGAGAGCTGCGAGGCGGGGACGTATTGCGCGGGCGGCTCTGCCGAGCAGATTCCGTGCGAAGCCGGCACGTGGGACCAAGACAGCGATCCGTCGACCGCATGCGTTGCGCATACCGACTGCATTGCAGGTCAGGTCGTCATTGACGAAGGCAGCGCGACCACGAATCGAAGTTGCGATGCGTGTGCCGCGGGCAGCTACAGCTCGAGCACCAACGCCGCGACGTGCATGACATGGGCCGACTGCAATGCCGGTCAGTTTGTCGCGAGCGAAGGCAGTGCGACCGCGAATCGAAGTTGCGATGCGTGCGCCGCGGGCAGCTACAGCTCGAGCATCAACGCCGCGATCTGCACGCCATGGACTGACTGCAATGCAGGTGAGTTCGTCGTCAATGAAGGCAGTGCCATCGCGAATCGGACTTGCAATGCATGTGCATCGGGCACCTTCAGTTCGATCACCAATGCCGTGACGTGCAGTGCCTGGACGACGTGCACCGCCGGTCAGTTTGTCATGACGGCGGGCAGCGCGACCTCGAATCGCGCCTGCAGCGCGTG
>CAYZTA010000022.1:0-61100 GCA_964481145.1 uncultured Sandaracinus sp. | reverse complement strand
GAACGCCAGCAGCTGCAATGCCTGGACGACGTGCACCGCCGGTCAGTTTGTCATGACGGCGGGCAGCGCGACCTCGAATCGCGCCTGCAGCGCGTGTGCGTCGGGTAGCTACACGGCGACGGCCAACCAATCATCCTGCAGCGCGTGGACGAACTGCGGTAGCAACGTGATTCGTACCGCGGGATCGTCCACCGCAGATCGTGTCTGCTGCGCTGCCAATCGCGTGGGATCGGACTGCAGCTACGACATCACCGATTTCTCGATGGCGTACGATCTCAATATCCCCGCGACCACGGTGAATTGGGACACTCCCGCGGACATCCCGTACGCCACCAACAACGCAGCCTCGCTGACTGGCTACGTGGCTCGTGTCGCTTATCTCCTCGAACTCGATGATCACTACATCTGGGCCGAGATGGATGGCTTCTTCACGGGCGGTGCGGCCAATCAGACCGGCGTGCCGGTCGATTGGATCTACGATCGAGCGGTCAGCAAATTGACGATTCGTTCGAACGCGACGACCGCGGTGACCGAAGTGACCAACGATGCCACCGGTCGCGTCGAGTTCTGGTCGAACTGCTACGGTCCTGGACCGGGCGGCGTCTACGACAGCGACGACGACATCCAAGGCACGGACTGCTACGGCTCAATGCAAGTGCACCGCGGCACGGTCACGCAGCTCGCGTTCAATCGCTGGAGTGAAGCGCTCCCGAGCGATCTCGGAATCGGCCCGCAGGTCGACGGATCTGGACATCCGGACTGGACCTTCGCCAGCAACGCCCCGAGCTTCAGCAGGCGTCGCCTCCGTGTGTTCGTGCGTCAGGCGCGTACTTGTGCGGATCTTTTGCAGCACGTTCCGGGGGCGGCCGACGGCACGTACACCGTCGATCCGGACATGAACGGAACACTCCACCCGTTCACTGTCTACTGCGATATGACCCAGCACGGCGGAGGCTGGACGCTGATCGGTCGGGTGGGACAAGGTCAGTGGCCGGAGCTCAACCTTCAGGAATACACCAACCTGATCGCGAATCCGACCTCGGACGTGAACCCCTCGTTGCTCCTCACGGGGGCCATGCCCCCGGACAAGACAATCGCATGGTTCAGGCGAGATCGGACCAATGCGTTGTATCACGCGACGCCGTACGCAACGCAGTCGGCGGTGCGAGTGATCCACGACTCTATCGACAACACCGCCGACGGATCGTACTTCCAACAGCGCAGGGTCACTGACGCGGCGTGGGATTTCTGGGTCGCGCTTCGTGATGCTCGCCAGTGGAGTTCGGCTCCATCGGGCGGGACGGACGTCAGCAACTTCGGGACGGACTTCGTTCTCACTCGCAGCGTCTCCGATTTCAACAGCACGACGAACACCGTCACTCACTCCGCTGCGGCGGACGGATCCTTCGGCTGGTGGGATACCGGGACACTCACGCTCATCGACGGTTCGACCCTGACCGTTTCGCGGCACGGAGGCCTCATGAATGACGGTCTCGAAAACCGCGGATGGCTCTGGGTGTCGACGCTGAATCCCAGCGACAGCCGCTTCAAGAACGAGACCCCCGCCAACTTGAGTCGTTCGACGATCTGGTTGCGCTGATCGCGATTCGAATGCGGATCCGAGGGCATGAGCTCTCGGGTCCGCTGGATCGCTGCATTGGATCAGAGTCCGTGCACACTCCGAATTCGCGTGAGCAACGCTTCGCTCGCGCGTTCGCAAATCTCGAAGACGAGATCGAATTCACCGGTGTAGTAAGGGTCCGGCACTTCGGCGAGCGTAGGAGCATCAGGCTCGAACGAGCGGAACAGAAGCACCTTCTTTCGGTGTTCTTCGCGCGCGGCGAGTTCCTGCAGGTTGGCGAGATTCGAGCGGTCCATGGCCAGGATCCAGTCGTAGCGGTCGAAGTCGCCGCGCTTCCAATGCCTCGCGCGATGTGTGATCTCGACGCCGCGCTTTTGGGCGGTCGCGCGCGTGTCGCGATGCGCCGGTTCACCCACGTGCCAATCGCCCGTGCCCGCGCTGTCGATCTCGAATCGATGAGACAAACCGCAGGCGTTCACGTGATTGCGGAACACGGCTTCTGCCGTCGGCGAACGGCAAATATTCCCAAGACAAACGAAACAAACACGGATGACTTCATTCATGCGTTTCTCTACTCGGTGACGATCACCCGGCTGCCACGGACTCCTGTGCCTTCCGTCGAAACGCCGTGCCAACCATGTGGAATCTCCGGCCAAGTGTGACCGAATACGTATTGTGCATCGCGCGGTGAGAGATTCACGCATCCATGCGAGCGCTGAATCCCGAATTGTCCATGCCAAAACGCCGCGTGGAGCGCGATCGAGCCATCGAAATATTGAGTCCAGGGCACGTCTTCGATGCGGTAACGATCATCGCCTGCTTCGGGGCCGAGATCCGCCATGGTGTCGGTCACCATCTTTCGTCGAATCGTGAACTCCCCAATGGGGGTCGCGTGCTCGGTGAGCCCGCTCGAGACGAGCGTGGCGTAGATGGGTGTCGCTCCGCGATACACGACGAGCGTCTGCGAAGACAGATCGACGTGCACCCAAGGTTCGTTTTCTGCGATACCCGCGGGCGGTTCACGCCGCTCGGCCACCGCGACGAACCAGTCTCGCAAATAACGTGGCTCTCCATCGGCGCTGGTCACGACGTGATAGAAACGATCTCCCACGCGCTGCCGTGATTGCCAACCCTCGACGACGCTCAATCGTTCGAGCGTCGTGCCCGCTTCGTCGTCGATCATCCGCGTCGTTCCATCGTCGCGATCGCGGCGGATCATCGGTCGACCTGCGCGCACCATCCACGCGACGGGGAGCGATCGATCCGATCCGAGTTCGATCCCGCGAAACTGAGGACCGGTTCGCTCCTCGAGCTGCGATTCCTTGACGTAACTGCCGCGCACGGTGCGCACGAACCGGCGTCGCGAGCGAACCTCGACTCCATTCGATGCCACGAAGAAGCCGTGATCGAGCCAACGGGCGACTTCGCGTGGCGCAGGAGGTTCGCTCTGCAACTCGCCTCGGCGAAGACGTTCGGCGTTTCGGGTGTCGTTGGCGCGAAGGAAGCTCAGATAGCGCTCTGCGTGCGCGGCGGCGTTTCGTTGATCATCGCGCGATGGGAGCCGATGAAATTCCGGGACCTGTGGGTCTTTGACGAAGAAGTAGCGATAGGGGAGGGGGCTTTCGATATCGGGAATGATTTCGCGATTGGTCTCGGGGGGGGCTTCGCTCACTTCGATGCCGAGCCCCGCACACGCAAAACCACGCGGATAAAGCTCGTACCATCCGCTCGCGCACGTGGATGTGGTGCGCGGATTGGATTTGAGTCGCACGTGCGCGCCGACCCGCAGCCAACCTGCGGGCACGGCATCGGATTCCGGTCTCGTACGCACGACGATTTGCGTCTTGGTCACGAGGCCATGAAGGGGATATTCGCGGTCGATGTGCGCGAGCCGCTCTCGTTCGAGCTCTTCGCGCTCCACCGGAGAGCTCGACTCGTCCGAAGGCGATGCGGCCAGAGCCTGTTCCGTCGTATTCGCGCTTGGCGTCCCACCAATCGCCGAGAGGCTCGCTGTGACGAGCCCGATGATGGCGACGAGCCCCGCCAGGATCGTCATATTCCGTCGCATCTCGGAGGCGAGGTTGGAGCACGTTCAGGGGATCCGCGCAACTTTGAGCGAAGTTCGTGGGTGCATGCTCACACCTTTGCGCGTAAGTTCCCGCTCACATCTCACCGAACCATGAGCACGAACCTTGCGCAAAAAGCTCCGCGACGATTTCCTGGAAAGGTCGTTGCGATCGCTCTGATGGCGTCGATCATCGTGGCCGCCATCGTGGCGCAGATCATTCACGACCAAAACCTTCGCGCTCGACAAGGCGCTGCGCACGAACGGATGGAGTCCGAGACGCAAGGAGCTTCGCGTCCATAAAGCGCTTGGAATCAGCGAATCGTGAGTGTGTACGGGCCTGCTTCCCCGGGCCGAAAGCTCGTCACGAGGACGCGATAGGTGCCTGTCTCGTCGAGGGTTCGTTCGAGCATCGCATCGACTCCGTTCGCGTCGTCGTTGTCTTCTTGTCGTCCCGAGGGATATCGCAGAATGAGATAAGAATCGAACGAGGATGAGCTGAGTTCGATTCGGACGTGCTGACCCGCATTCCACGTGTATTCGTAGGAGTCTGCAAACTCGCCGGTCGATAGCGTGTGATCACCCGCCGCAAGCGTTCCCTGATGGACACCGGCGACGGGGGTGCTCGGTGGACTCGCTGTGCCTTCAAAGGCTCCACGGATGAGCTCGATTCGCACTTCCCGCCCCGAAACGATGTCGACCCTGCGAGATGCGAGGGGCGCTCCAGCCAAACGAACTTCGAATGTGTGAGGGCCTGCAGGCAACGAAAGAACCGTGCCGGAGGGGGTGGTGGTGCCGTATCGCTCTCCATCGACGAAGAGCTCTCCTGGGATCGTCGTGCTCACTTGGACGACGCCAGTGCTCGAGAGGAAGCTCGATGGGTCACCGCGAAACATGAACACAGCGGCGATGGCGATCGTGGCGACGAGCCCTGTCATGCCGAGAACCGCGACACCGAGCGCCACGAGGATCCAACGCCGCTTTCCAGCAGCGGGTGCGGCGGGCGTTTGAATCGGCGCCGATGGATGTTCGACGAGAGTCGGTGTTGGAGCCGGCGTGTTGAAGTGTGCATTGGACACAGGAGGGGATGTCCTCCGCGCGATGCGGATCTCGGAGAGCAATTGCGCTGCGTTCGCAGGACGTTTCGTAGGGTCTTTGTCGAGACAGCGATCGACCAAAGCCGCGATCTCCGGTGGTGTCGTCGGAGCGCGCGAATGCAGGGGCTCATGGGGCTGGCTCACGGCATGAACGACAATCTCACTCGCTGTGTCGCCGCCAAATGGCGGTGCCCCCGAGAGGGCTTCGTAAATCATCGCGCCCGCTGCCCAAATATCAGCGGGATAGCTTACGTCACGCGCGCTCATCGCCTGTTCGGGGGCCATGTAATGAGGCGTTCCCATGGCGATTCCTGTTTGAGTGACGGCGGGCGAGCTCGCGTCCAAATCACGTGCGATTCCGAAGTCGAGAAGTTTGACCATCTCGCGTCCGTCGCGTGTGCGATGCACGAATACGTTTTCGGGTTTGAGATCTCGATGGACGATCCCTTTGTGATGCGCGGCGGCGAGAGGTTCGAGCATCGCTTCGAAGAAATCGAGGGCTTGATCTCGGGTGAGCCCCCGCGCGAAGCGCTCGCGCATGGTTTCCCCGCGCAACATTTCCATTGCAACGAAGAGCGAACCGTCCTGTGTATCGAAGCCGGCATCGAGGACTTCGACGATGCCATCGTGCCCGATTTGCGCAGGTGCGCTCACCTCTCGGAGAAAGCGCGCTCGCGCGCTTTCGTCCGTACCGATGCGCGGAAAAAGAATTTTGAGCGCGACCGTTTTTTTGCTGAGGTGATGCTGCGCCTCATACACCGCGCCCATCCCGCCCTCGGCGATTTTGCGGACGATCTCATATCGACCGCCGATCAATCGTCCCGACAAGAGTCCTCCAGCGCTCGAAAGCCCAGCGTAAGACAGAACGACGATGGATTGCGAGTCATTCCTGACAAGTGCGCAGCATGTTACGCACTGCACGAGGATCGTCACACAGGGTGCGACCGTGACTGGCCGATACCGCGTCGCTGCCCAATACTCCGGCGCGCCCATGGCCGTGCGTCACATGTCCGAGACCTGCTGGACCGAAGATGAGTACAAGTCTCTGTTGGCTCTCGCGGAGGCGACGATACCCGGTGGAGGTCGGGTCGTGCGCGCAGACGAAACTTCGCTCGCGCTCACCGAAGAGGTGCTCGGTCATGTGGCCCCACATCTCGCGAAATTGCTCGGCAAGGCTGCACAGGCTTTCGACCGGCTCGCGGTGATGCGAACAGGGCGTCGCTTTTGCGAACTCGATGCGGAAAAACAGGAGGCCATGCTCGTCGCATGGCAGCGCGATCCGATCTTGCGTGCGCCGCTGCAAGTGGTTCAGTTCGCCATCAAATTCGGCCATTTCGACCGCCCTCCGGTTTACGGGAAGCTCGGCGGAAAACTGAACGTCGTGACGAACCTCGAGCAACCTCGTTGGCTCGAGCAGGTCGTTCGTGCGGAGACGTACGAGGAGGACGACGTCGAGTGCGAGGTGGTCGTCGTCGGAACGGGCGCGGGCGGCGCTGTGGTGGGGCGCGAGCTCGCCGATCGCGGGTTCGCCGTATGTTTCGTCGAGGAAGGCCAGCTCCATCGACGCGATGCGTTCACCGGGAGCTCGATCAAGACGCACACAGAGTTCTATCGAGGCGGAATGGCCGTCGGGAACAATCTTTTCCCGGTGTTCATGGGGCGGCTCGTGGGCGGATCGACGGCCGTCAATGGCGGAACGTGTTTTCGCACCCCGAACGCGGTGCTCGATCGATGGTGTGAAGATCTCCGTACCGGAGCATTCGCACCAGATCAGATGGCGCCTTATTTCGAACGCGTCGAACAGGTGCTCGAAGTGCAACCCGCGGCGCGTCAACACATCGGCAAGATCGCGGATGTGATGGCGCGCGGCTGCGACGCGTTCGGTTGGAGACACTTCGCGATCGTCCGCAATGCGCCTGGATGTGAAGGATCAGGGTTTTGTGATTTCGGATGCCGAACGGACGCGCGTCGTTCGACGAACATCAGCTACGTACCGCCTGCGCTCGAGAAGGGCTCGATGCTTTTCACTGGGCTCAAAGCCGAGCGAGTGCTCATCGAGCATGGCCGCGCGGTCGGGATTGAAGGCGCGGCGGCGAATGGGAAAAAGATTCGAGTGCGCGGTCGGGCCGTCGTCTTCGCGGGCGGCGCTTTGCCTACACCTCTCTTTCTTTTGAAGAACGGGATCTGCAATTCGAGCGGTCAAGTGGGACGCAACGTCACGCTGCACCCCAGCGGGGGATTGAGCGCTCTCTTCGACGATGATATCCGTGGCTTCAACCATATCCCGCAAGGGTATGGCTGCGATCAGTTCCTCGAGGACGGCATTCTCCTCACGGCCGCGCAACCCGATTTCAACTACGCGCCGCTCGTGTTTCCGTTCGGGGGACGCCGGCTCATGGAGATCATGAACGAGCTGCAACACATTGGATCATTCGGGATTCTCATCTCGGATGAATCGAAGGGGCGGGTTGCGTTCGATGTCGCGGGCTCGGCGACGGTGATCTACAACCTCACGCAAGGAGACGCGGATCGTTTTCATCGTGGTGTGGTGGCGATGGGAGAAATCTGTCGAGCGGCGGGTGCAAAAACGCTCTGGCCCGCGGTGATGGGCGTCCCGGAGATTCATGGTCGCGCAGATTGGGAACGCTTCAAGAAGATGCGTCTTGCGCCGAGCCAATGCTTGATGACGAGCTATCACCCACTCGGCTCTTGTCGCATGGGGAGCGATCCCAAAAATAGCGTGGTGTCGCTCGATCATGAAGCACACGACCTGCCTGGATTTTTCGTGGTCGACGGGAGCACGGTTCCAGGGCCCATTGGGGTCAATCCGCAACTGACCATCATGGCCATGGCCACCCGCGCAGCCGAGCGAATCGCAGAAAAACTGTAGCCCTGTTCATGTGTTCTCGAGCGGTGTCGTATCGACGAGTCGGAGCGACGCACTGCCGATGCATACCCGCGTGAGCTTCACTGCGCGGATGAACACGCTCTCTTGAATGTATGGGATTCCGTGTTGCCGGCAGGCGTCACGCACGTCTCCCTGAATGCGTGAATATGTGCTCATGGGGAGATCAGGGAAGCAGTGATGTTCGATTTGATAGTTGAGCCACATATGAAGGACGTCGTTGGCGAGGCCACCCGTTCGATAATTCGCGCTGGATGCGACTTGCCGCACGTATCGCTCTTCTTGGCTCTGTGTGGGAGAAGTGAAGCCCTCGAGATCATCCCCCGCATGATTGGGAACAATCACCAGGAAAGAATGCAAGTTGGTCAAGAGCTCTGCGAGTACGCGGTTGATGAGGACCGAGATGCAGGCTGCTCGGCCGAGCGGCGCGAACGCGAGCGGGAGCAGCACGAAATGAACGACGAAGTACGGGGCGAAGCTGCGTGCCCAAAAGCGTCGAACGAGAGCCCGACGAAAGTCGAGAAAGTTGGTGGGATGGAGAATGTACTCGTGGGATGAGCCGCGAGGGCGGTGTCGGGAGCTCAAACCATTCAGCGCGTTCGGAGCATAGTAAATCACCTTCCAGAGTGAGGCGGCAGCCACGAGCACTGCGACTTTGAGCGGTCGAGGGAGACTGGAGCGGCGCAACCAGGTGAAATTTCGATGCACCAAATCGGGATCGGCCAACTCGTTCGTGTGGCTGTGGTGCAGATGATTGTGTTCGTACGTCCAGGCTTCTGGCTCGATCCAATCGAACCAGTCGATGAAGCGGCGTACGCCTCGCGCGAAATGTCGCCGTGTAAAACGCGCCGGGACCCCAGGGACGCGGTCATATCCCCCATGGAGCACGTGATGGGCGATCATCCAACGACAGCTCATCCCGAAGCCAAGCAAGAGGACACTCAGCGGATTGGGCGCCATCCACGCGGTGGCGATCCCGAGGATGAGGAGCGCGTGTGAAAAGAGGTCGATTCGCTTGAGATGAATGAGGTCAGCCTCGTGGAGGCTCCGGATGGCATTCGTCCGAATTCGATCCATGGCCCGTCGGAACCCAGCAGCGTCGCGACGTGCGGGTGGATCGTTGGCCCAACAGTGTGTGGAAAACGACATCTCAGGACTCACTGCGTCCGGCGATGCCGGAAAGCGTAGGCTTTCAAACTGATCCGCGTTTTAGTCGATACCGTAGCGAGTTGCATGGAGGACGATGCAATTTGCATTTGCAGAATTGCAGCAACCGCGATGACGCAGGTGTCAGGTTGCAGGACCCCTCAGTGAGTCGTTACCATGCGGAGCCATGATGTCTTGTCGGATTCCATCCCAATGCTTGTCCATATTCACAGCTCTTTTCGTCCTTACCGCAACCGCATGCGGCGGGGGGGATGAAGGGGTCACCGGAGATGGAGGAATCGAAGGAGATGCCTCCGCACCGAGCGTGGCTCTTCTCGAGATTCACATGCTCGATATTTGGGCGCAGCCACTTCCAGCCGATGGTACGTCGCTTTCTGTGACGCTCGCGGGCAATCAAGTTCCGACCAGTGGAGCTCCGCTCGTCACAGTTCCTCTTACCGGCAGTGGTCGATACGACATCGCGCTCGAGGCGGAAGGCCATGTTCCCCTCGCAGTCAGCGCGATGTTCGACGGAACGAGCGACCTCGACGCGCTCACCGTGAGCACGCCTACGGGAGACCTGCCACACGGTCTTTCGGTCAGCCACGAGACACGAATGGTCAACGGTCGCTCCATTCCGGTGCACACCATTCATACGGGGCTGAGGCACCGCTGGTTTTCGGCTCAAGGCAGGCCTGCTCGCCATGGAAATCGCATCCGTTTGATGACGAGTGGTGAAGCGGCCCTCGCACAGGTCGCTGAGGACATCAGGGAAGCCACGGATCATGTCCACATCTCGACGTGGTGGTGGGAATCAGACCTCGAGCTCGTCCGCGATGAAGCAACGCACGTCATGAGCACCCCCGAGGAACGTCAGCCGAACACCGTGATCGGAATGCTCGACGCGAGCAGCGCAACCAAACGCGTTCTCGTCAATCAGTTCATCAGTTTGAGCGGGACCTGGCTCTCCACGGATTCGACCTTGCGTGATCGAGGCGCCGCGGCTGGAGACAACTTCGAGTTCATGGGGCAGGCCAACCAAACGCGGGGCATGTTCGAGTTCCAGATTGCACCCTTCTCGTTTGGAGAACGGGTGCGAATGAGTTTCCCTGATCTCGCTACGCGAATGTTCGATGTCGAAGTGCCGATTCAGTCGATTGTACCTTCGCATCCAGTCGATCTCACATCCTGGCCGGTGTCGGCAGATTTCGAGATTGCGAGCTACCATCAAAAGTTCATGGCACTCGATGGACGCGTTGCGTTCGTCGGTGGGATGAACATGCGCAGTGTGGATTGGGACACCGACGAACATCTCGTGTTCGAACCGCGACGTATGTTTTTCGATGCCACGACATCGAATCGGATGGCCGTCGCTGCTCACGAAAGAATGCCAGACCGTGATCCTCGCAAAGACTTCATGACGCGGATCGAAGGGCCGCTCGTGCAGGACGTGGAGGAGATGTTCCATCAGCGCTGGGCGACGCAACTGGAGGCAGGGGCGGTCCACGCTGAAAATGCAAGTGATTTCACGGTCATTCGAGGACAGTCTCCGTTCGACGACGGTGTGCAGGCACAGCTCACGGCCACCTTGCCCGAGCCTTACAACGAGCACGCCATCGCGGAGACATGGTGGAACGCCATCGCCAATGCGGAGAAGTACATCTACATCGAGGATCAGTATTTCCGGATTCCGATGCTCGTCGATTTGATCATCGAACGAATGACGGAAGTGCCGACGCTCGAGCTCGTCGTCATCACCCCCGCGGTCAATGAATTCACGGATCCAGGATGTGAATGGACGTACCGCACGAGTGAGATGCTCGAGAATGAATTCCCCGATCGATTCCATCTCTTTCGGCTGAGGAGCTTCGATACACAGATCGTATTTGGCATCCAAGAAACGGAATCGCGATTCGTCGACATCAACCTCCACAGCAAGATGTTGATCGTCGATGACGTCTTCATGAGCATCGGCTCTGCCAACAAGAACAATCGCGGCATCGTCTACGAGGCTGAGCTCAACGTTGCGATCTACGATCGCGCTTGGGTCGAGGCAGCACGTCGGCGGATTCTTTCTCTGATTCTACCCAGCAGCGTCACGCCCGCGGATACGGCAGGTGGTGAGAGCGGTTGGGTGGCGCAGCTCGAAGCGGCCGCAATGGCGAACCAGAGCGTTTGGGATGCTTGGGATGCCACAGGTGGTGATCTCGATCTCAACGAGAATCCACTTCCAGCAGAGTACACGCCGGCCGGGTTCCTTTACCCGCTCGTCTTCCGCGCGCCCTCAGAATGTCTGATCGAAGGCGTGGGGCCCGACATGACGTGATCTGAATAGGGAATTCGATTTCCTATCGATATCGCTCGAGTGTCGTCAGCAGCGCTTCTCGCGTGACGACATCGCGCACCTGGAGGTGCTCCTCGTCGACCGTGAAAATCAGTCGATGGTGAATGCCGATGCGGGCGGTCCACACACCTTCCATGCCCTGCATCCGTTTGACGTCTCGCCATGCGGCACGATCGCCAGAACCGAGCCGCCCTGCGATCGTGACCGCCTGCCGTCCAACTTTGGGCGGCATCTCACTCAACGCCTCGATCGAACGGGCGGCGAAAATAGGAATACGGACGGGCATCGTCGCCTCTTCGCCCGTCTTCTCTTCTTCGATCACATCGAGCGCGATCTCTGCGCTGTCGGCATCGCTCCGTCGCGACATCGCCTCGCGTGCGGCTTCGAGCTCGGCGACCTGCTCGCGAAGAGCGGCTCGCTCCACATTGCTCTCTGCAAGCAGCGCTTTCATCTCTTCGACTTTTCTCGCAAGTCGCTGCCGGTTTTCTTCTGCGCTTCGGTATGCCGACAGAATTGCGTCTTGCGGCATAGAGGCGTTTTGCTCGCGCTGTACATGGCGTTCGAGTCGCTCACGAAGGTCGCGCACTTCATGTTCGAGCACGACGACTTGCGCTTGGCGCGCGTTGACTTCTTGTTCGGCGCGCTCCAACTCGATGCGTGTTCGCGCGAGCTCGCCGTGCGCGGCTTCTTTGCGTGCGCTCTCGGCTTTCCGATCTTCGACCCATTCGTCGTAGAGAGAGCCGAACGGATCTCCGGGCGGCAATTCGAGTCGATCACGCGCACACTCGATTTCTTCGAGCAGTGTATCGCTGTCCTCGATGCGCTCGGGGTCGAGCGCACCGCGCGCAACGAGAATTCCAAGGGCTGGCGCGTGATCGAGAAGCGAGAATGCGACATCGGCTGTGGCGTCGATATCGCCCAAGAGGCCCTGTCGAGCCTGCTCATCGAGCACACTCAGCGTGGTGACACTCGGGCGCGCACATTCGATTCCAGCCCTTATCCGTTGCTTGACCTCTTCAGGTTCGCGCATCTTCTCGAGCTGACGGTCGAGCACGTCGAGCGCGCGCATCCGAAGGGCCTCTTCCATGAGGAACTCGCGAAGCTCTTCGACCTGTTCGCCATCCGAATCTTTGCTCGTATCGAGCACGTCCAATGCGCGCTCTGCATCTTCCCATCGATGGTATGCGCGCAATTGCCGGATGGCTGCCACGAGCGCAGGCCGCGCGAGTTGATCGAAGGGGAGCGCGAGGACTTCTTGGATGCGCATGCCTTCGACGTCGCTCGCGCTCGCCCGCGCGATATCGGTTTGAGGAGTCTCCGAGACGCGTTCCTGTGCCTCGTCCTTCGAGGCGCAACACTTCTTGTATTTCTTTCCGCTACCGCAATGGCATGTGTCGTTACGACCAGGCCGCTCTTGAGCTTTGCGAACCGTGTACCCCGCGATCACACGGGGCGGTTCGGTTTCAGGCAAGATATCGAGGACAGGCTCAGTCAACCCTTCGAGCCAGAATTTCGCAACCTCCTCGGCGTTGCTCTTCTCATTCAACTCGAGCCACTCTTCGCCGACCGTTTTGATGTCTTCGCGATCTGATTTCGCGATCACGAGTCCGAGCAGAATCCCGGCTTCATTGCCCAGTTGTTGCCGAGCCAACGTACGAATCAGACCCGGCCAAGGGGCAGACCATGGCGGATCTCCGAGCAGCTCGGACGCCAAGAACACCACGATCGCTTCGCGATCGTGACTCAGTTGCCCACGTTCGATGACCTGCCTCATGACATCGAGGCGCTCCTCCGATGAGCGACCACATGCTCGGAGAAGAGATGGAACGAGGTCACGTTGATCGATGTCCGGAATGAGGCGCAGCACCACACTGGGCGCGAGCTCTGCGTTCTGTGCGGCCATTGCGAGCGCGAGCGCTGTGGCAGCTTTGATGTCCCGAATATCGAGGGCATGTTCGAGTGTGATGGAGAGTTGCTCCGCTGTGGTGCGGGCAAGTCCGCTGATGGCGTCGCGTGTGAGTGGTGCGCTGCGAGCACGTGTCAGCAGTTCGAGATCGATCCGCGGTTTGCTGCGCGGTACCACATCAGACGGACTGTTCCCCCGTTGGACGCGTGCGGTGCTTGCTCCAGACGCGTGCAGGGATGTGGACGGAGAAGAAGATGCGTCGATGGAATCCATCCCGGATGAGACCGAGGGATTTTCCACCGACGTGTTTCGGGTGAGCTTTTGAAGGCGAGTCACCTTGGAGTTCCTGACGTGCACGGGGCCTATTACTCGTGTAACACCACAACCCTCGTCCGCATTTCATGATGAATTTCGACCACCGGGCCGGTTCTGCAGAACAGGGGGTGCAGTCGACCAGTCCGCTTCGAGTGAACGAACCGATCGCAGTCTAGATTTCGTGGGGAGCCAAAGGGCCAAGCGCAAGTGTCGATACGTGAGTCGCTCGCAAGGCGGAGGCCAAGTGGGCTCCCTACCCATGTGAGGTTAAGACCGTCGCGTTTTGGCTTTGGGAGCATGAGCTCCAGGCCCCTCTAAAAGAGGCCTGAGCCATTGGGCTGTGGAGCTCGAACGGTGCGTCGCGATTTGCTCGGGCGTTCCTTGGGCCACGATTCGTCCGCCCGCGTCGCCTCCATCAGGCCCGAGATCGATGACCCAATCGGCGCATTTGATCACATCCAAATGATGCTCGATGACGACGACCGTATTGCCTGCATCGACCAATCTCGTGAGCACATCGAGCAAATGGCGCACATCCTCGAAATGAAGCCCCGTCGTCGGTTCGTCGAGAAGGTAAAGCGTGCGCCCGGTCTGGGTGCGCGCGAGCTCTTTCGCGAGCTTGACACGCTGGGCTTCGCCACCACTCAGGGTGGGCGCAGGCTGACCGATCTTCGCATACCCGAGACCCACATCGACGAGCGTCTTCAGAATGCGCGCGAGCGATGGATAGGCGGCGAAAAGTTCGAGACACTCCGCGATGCTGGTCTCGATCACATCGGCGATCGACTTGCCTTTGAAACGCACGGTGAGCGTCTCTGCGTCATAACGTTTTCCACCACAGACATCACAAGGGACATACACATCGCTCAGAAAGTGCATTTCGACCCGCACGACGCCATCGCCCTGACACGCCTCGCAACGCCCGCCTTTGACGTTGAAGGAATAGCGCGCAGCCTCCCATCCGTGCGCCCGTGATTCTGGAAGCGACGCGAAAATTGCGCGAATCTCATCGAAGGCTTTGGTGTAGGTGCCTGGATTGGAGCGTGGAGTGCGCCCGATTGGGCGCTGATCGATCGAGATCACTTTGTCGATGTGTTCGATCCCTTCGATCGTGCGATGTCGTCCGATCGCGTTCGACGAGTCATGAAGCGCGCGCTCGAGTGCCGGCAAGAGAATGCCATCCACGAGAGAGCTTTTTCCTGCGCCACTCGGTCCAGTGAGCGCCACCAAACATCCGATCGGAAACGAGACATCGATGTCCTTCAGGTTGTGCTCGCGTGCGCCCCGCACCGTGAGCTCTCCACGGCTCTTTCGGCGGGTTCGCGGCACTTCGATTTTTTTGCGGCCGGAGAGATAGTCTCCGGTGATGCTGTTCTTCGTTCGAACGATGCCATCCGGACTCCCGCTGTAGAGTACGCGTCCGCCCAGAGACCCGGCACCTGGACCGAAGTCGATCAGATGATCGGCCGCTCGAATCGTCTCTTCGTCGTGCTCGACGACGAGCACCGAATTGCCGAGGTCGCGCAGGTTGCGCAGGGTTCGAATGAGCCGTTCGTTGTCTCGCGGGTGGAGCCCGATCGAAGGTTCATCGAGCACATACATGACACCCGAGAGCTCACTTCCAAGCTGGCTTGCGAGTCGAATGCGCTGCGCTTCTCCACCCGAGAGCGAGGGACCTGAACGATCGAGCGTCAGATATTCGAGCCCCACGTCGAGCAAGAAGCCGAGCCGCGAGCGAATCTCGCGCAACACGCCCTCTGCGATGCGTGCTTCGCTCGAGCTCAGTTGGATGTCGTTGCTGAACCACGTATGGGTGTCGCGCACCGTGGCCGATGTGACCTCAGACAAAGAGCGAGCGGCGACTTTCACTGCTTGCGATTCTTTTCGCAGGCGATTGCCACCACACTCATCGCACGCGATTTCACGCATGTATTTCCGATAATGATCGCGCATTCGCTCAGACGTCGTCTCGCGATAACGCCGCATCAGCGTTGGGATCACACCATGAAATCGGACGCCCCAACTTCCATGAGACTCGGTGCCCTCTCGTCCCCAAGTCACGCGAATCTTCTTGCCATCGAGGCCGTAGAGCACGGTCTCTTCCAGCTTTTTGCCGAGCTTTTCGAAAGGGACATCCAAGTCGACCCCGGTGGCCTCGCTCATCGCTTCGATGATGCGAAAGGTCCAACCTTCGCCGCGTTCGACTGAAGTTGCCCAAGGCGCGATCGCGCCTTGTCGAATCGATTTCGTCCGATCGGGCACGACGAGATCGGGATCGATTTCGGTGCGGGTGCCAAGGCCGTTGCATGCCTCGCAAAAGCCAAGCGGTGAGTTGAATGAGAAAGATTGTGGGCTCAGCTCGGGATACGTGCGGCCGCAGCACGCACGCGAGGCGCTGAAGCGGAGCGGCTCGGCATCTTCTTCGGGCAGGATGAGCAGCTCGCCTTTGCCTTCCGTCAGACCCAGCTCGATCGCTTCGGCGATGCGGGGGCGAGAGCTGGCTTCGACCGTGAGGCGATCGATCACGAGCTCGATGGTGTGTTTGCGCTTTTTGTCGATGTTCTTGGGCGCATCGAGCCGATGGATGTCGCCGTCGATGCGGATCCGAGCGAAGCCTCGCGAGGCGAGCTCCGTGAAGAGCTCTTTGAACTCGCCTTTACGATGGGTGATGAGAGGAGCGAGCACGACAAAGCGAGTGCCCGAAGAGAGGCTGAGCACATCATTGGTGATCTCTTCTCTGCTTCTGCCGCGCACCTCTTTGCCACACTCGATGCAATGTTGACGTCCCGCTTTGGCCCAGAGCACACGAAGGTAGTCGTGGATTTCGGTGATCGTGCCGACCGTCGAGCGAGGATTGTTGGTTGCGCTCTTTTGTTCGATCGCGATCGTGGGAGCGAGGCCGCGCAGCCGTTCGACGGCTGGGCGATCGAGGCGTCCTAGGAACTGACGCGCATACGCGGACAGAGACTCGACGTAACGTCGCTGGCCTTCGGCGTAGAGTGTGTCGAAGGCGAGAGAGCTCTTCCCCGAACCGCTCGGCCCCGTGAAAACGACGAGTGAATTTTTCGGGATCGAGAGATGATCGATCTGAAGGTTATGCTCGCGCGCGCCGAGCACCTCGATGCAATCGTGTCGCTCGACCCCGCGGTTCGAGCCTTTGCCTTTGGATTTAGGGGAGAGCTTCGGGGAGTACGTCGTCGAACGAGGCGGCATGGGCGCCATCTCTAGCACGTGCTGCACATCGAAGTGAACAAACGTTTAGTGGCTACGATATTTCTGAGCCCAATCCCAATTCTCCGAGCTTGTTATAGAGGGTTCTTCGGCTGATCCCGAGGAGGCGTGCGGCCTGCGTGCGGTTTCCCCGGGCCCGGGCGAGTGCATCTTTGACGGCCTGTTTCTCTGCTTCTTGCCTTTGTGCATCCAAGGTCGCTGGCGGCGGAGTCGAAGGTGATGGAGCGGACGCCGAGAAGGTGTGGAGCTGCGATTGATCGAGACGACGGAGCTCTTGCTCGATCTCGGTTCCAAAGAGCACCTCGCGCTCGGCAAAAACCACCAATCGTTCGATGAAATTTTGCAGCTCGCGGACGTTGCCAGGCCAGTCGTGTGTTTCGAGGGCTGAATATGCGGTTTTGTCGAAGCTCAAGTTCGGTCGCCCATTTTGTTCTCCGAGCTCCTTCACGAACCGCTCGGCGAGAACGCGGATGTCTGCGCGTCGTTCGCGGAGAGCAGGCAACCAGATTGGAACCACGTTGAGTCGATAAAAAAGATCTTCGCGAAACGTTCCGGCCGCCACCATCGCATCGAGATCACGATGGGTCGCGGCCACGAAACGGACATCGGCCTTCTCTGGGTGGGTACCTCCGAGTCTTTGAAACTCGCGCTCCTGGAGCAAACGCAAAAGTTTCACTTGCACTTGTAGGCTGATATCGCCGATTTCATCGAGGAAGAGAGTCCCTCCCTCGGCGAGCTCGACCCTCCCAGGCTTGCGCTGAGTCGCGCCGGTGAATGCGCCTTTTTCGTATCCGAAGAGCTCGCTTTCGAGCAGGTTGTCGGGCAGCGCTGCGCAGTGCACGGCGACGAATGGCCCTTGGTTGCGCGGAGACCATTCGTGCACGGCGCGAGCGGCGACCTCTTTGCCAGTGCCGCTCTCACCGCGCACGAGCACGGTGGCGAGCGTTGGGGCCGCTTTCCTGATGCGCTCGAAGCAATCTTTCATCACGGGGGTCTCTCCGATCATCGCTCCCCGATGGGGCGGCGACGAGAGCGGAGGAGGGTGAGCTGCGGCCTTGGCGACACCCGCGAGCGCCTTTTCGAGCGTGTAGAGGATCTCTTCGCGATCGAAGGGCTTGAGGAGAAAGTCGGCTGCGCCGTTCTTCATGGCTTCGACGGCGAGTGGCACTGAACCGTGTGCAGTCATGAGCAAGACGGGCACGTCGGGTGCCTTCCGCTTCACCTCGGAGAGCAACTCCATGCCGTCCATCCCGGGCATGCGCACGTCCGAGAGAACGAGATCGAAACCGCGCGATGTGAGCGCCGCGAGCGCTTCTGCGCCACCCGTCACGTGGTGTGACTGATAGCCTGCTTGCGCGAGAAGAGATGCGAGCACCATGCCGACCGCGCGATCGTCATCCACCACGAGCACGCGCGCTTTTGGAGTGTTCACCATGCCTCCGCAGGATCCTGTCTTTTCGAGGTCCTCGCAAGGGACATTGCCTGTGTTTGTGGTAGATCGGCGGCCATGAAAGGCATCGAAGGAAAAGCGCTGATTACCGGAGCAAGCGGATTCATCGGGGGGCGTTTACGCGACGCACTGCTCGAGTCGGGCTTGGATGTGGTTGCGATTCGACGACAGGGCTCTCCCGCTGCGAAGCGAGGGCGCTCGGTCGAAGCGGAATATAGCGATGTCGCGTCGTTGTCGCGGGTCCTTCGAGACGAGAAGCCTGACTACGTATTTCACGTTGCGGGTGCGACCAAAGGGGTGACTTACGATGATTTCCGACGCGCCAATGTCATACCCACCAAGAATCTCATCGATGCCATTGCGAAAGAGCACCCGGGCATCAAGCGCTTCATTCACGTCTCGTCGCTGACGTCGTATGGACCTTCGAGTCCCACGCGACCCCACATCGAAAACGATCCGCGCAGACCGATCGAGTTCTATGGACAGAGCAAACTAGAAGCGGAGCATGCGGTCGAAGCGATGGGGGATCGTGTGCCCTGGACGATCTTGAGGCCGGGGGGAGTGTACGGTCCTGGCGACATTGACTATTTCGAGCTCTTCAAAGAGATAAGCCACGGGCGCAACGTATTCTTCGGCAACCGGAAGCGCTTGTTTTCGGCCATTTACGTCGATGATTTCATCCGCGCGACGCTGCTCGCGGCAGCTCACGAGAACGCGATCGGGCGAGGGTTTTTCGTATGTGACGATCATCCCATCACGTGGGAGCAGTTCCAAGCGGCGATCGTCGATGCGGCGAATCGGCGTGTGTTCGACATCAATCTTCCTGAGTTTCTCACGCACTTGGCCGCGTTCGGAGGTGAGCTCGCCACGAAGATCGACGGCAAGCCGCGCCTCTTCAATCGGCAAAAACTGAAAATGGGCGCTCAGGAGGCATGGACTTGCCGCAGCACGGCCATCCGTGAAGCGCTTGGATGGACCCACGAATACCCCGTGGGGCGCGGAACTCGAGAGACGCTCGAGTGGTACCGACGCGAACACTGGGTTTGAGGCACGACATGATCCACGACGGAGATACGGGCGATCACAATGCTCTGCCCAGAGTCACTGTGCGTCCTTTGCGCAAGTCCGATTTCGAGGCGGTTCGTGCGCTTCAGCGCGAGTGCTTTCCGAAGCTCGACCCATGGACGCCCGAACAGTGGATATCGATGATCGACACCTTCCCGGAGGGACAGATCGGCGTCGAGATTGATGGAGAGATCGTGGCGAGCGCGTCGAGTCTCATCGTGGATTATGCAGAATATGCCGAGTGGCACGATTGGCGCACCGTCGCTGACAACGGATTGATTCGAAATCACGATCCGTCGGGAGATACCCTGTACGGTATCGAGATTCAGGTGTCGCAACGATTCCGTGGGATGAAACTTGCGAGGCGCCTTTACGATGCTCGAAAAGAGCTCTGTCGAGCCCGCCAACTCGCGCGCATCCTCATTGGAGGTCGCATCCCCGGATATGCGCGCTACGCCGATGAACTCACTCCTCAAGAATATGTCGCAAAAGTCGTAGGGCGAGAGTTGCATGATCCTGTTTTGACAACGCAGCTCGCCAATGGATTCGTGCTGCGTCAGCTCATTCCCGATTACTATCCTTCAGACGAAGACTCCGGCGGTTTCGCGACTTGTCTCGAATGGCCGAACTTCGACTTTCTTCCACGTGGCCATTTCCGGACACGTCGAGCTTACGAGCCCGTGAGAGTCGCGACGGCGCAGTATCAAATGCAGCGGATTACGAGCTTTGAAGAGTTCGCGAAGCAGGTGGAATTCGTTGTCGACGTGGCGAGCGATCAGAAATCAGATTTCCTCTGCTTTCCTGAGCTTTTCACGCTTCAACTTCTCTCGCTCATGAAGTCGGACCAACCCGGTGCAGCGGCGCGCGCGCTTTCTGAATACACGTCCGATTTCGTCGCGCTCATGCACGAGCTCGCGATTCGTTATGACGTCAACATCATTGGAGGTTCTCAATTCACGACGCGCGACAATCGACTCTTGAATACCGCCTACCTCTTTCGACGAGATGGGTCGATCGCGGAACAGCAGAAAATCCATGTCACTCCGAACGAGTCGCGATGGTGGGGAGTTCAAGGTGGCAGTCGGGTCGAAGCTTTCGATACGGATCGAGGCAAGATAGGCATTCTCATTTGTTACGATATCGAGTTTCCCGAGCTCGCGCGGCGTCTCGCCGAGGCAGGCGTGCTCCTCCTCTTCGTGCCGTTCAACACGAACGATCGTCACGGCCTCGTTCGAGTGCAGACGTGTGCTCGGGCGCGCTGCATCGAAAATCAAATCTACGTCGTCACGAGCGGCTGCACCGGCAATCTTCCATTCGTCGAGAATGCAGATCTCCACTACGCCCAGTCAGGGGTATACACACCGGCGGATATTTCTTTCGCGCGTGACGGAATTGCCGCAGAGGCGGAGCCCAATGTCGAGACGGTCATCATTCATGATCTCGACTTGGAGGCGCTGCGTCGAGCAAGACGCAAAGGCACAGTGCGCAACTGGCACGACCGTCGTCTCGATCTCTACCGTATCGACTGGCGTGACTGACAATCCTCGGTCGCGCTACATCAACAGATCGAATCGGTGGCTCATCTTGAGTGTCACTTGATGTTCGATCTGCAGCAGGCCCAATGACCAATCGAACTCTTCACGAAAGACCGCGAAGAGATCGCTTCCTGGAGCATAGCGCCAGCGCAGGCGACCGAGCGCCGTGGCATGGCGGCCTTCACCGTCCACACGACCCATGAAATCGATTTGCACGGTCGTGCTCGGCGTGATTCGCAAGAGGCCATTGAGCGCATAAGTCCAGAGCGGAGTGTATTCGCGCAAATACACGTAATACACGTCAGCGCGGACATCGACGCTTACCCATGGACCGAAATTCCATGTAACCCGCGCATAAGGATTATGGACTTCTCCTCCAAAATACGCGTTGCTGACTGAATAATAGAGCTCGATATAGGGGTTGCGCGCCGCGGGAGACGCGATCCATACCTCGGCGAAGGCGCCCAAATACGTGCCAGTGCGAGCAAATACGCCTGGCAAGACTTCGAAATCGCCATCGACGATGTCTTCTCGCACATCCGCGCCCGCGCCCGCGGTCCAACCCGCCTCTCCCTCGATTTCGATATCGACGCCTGCTTTCGAATAGAGCACCCGCTCGAAATCATCGCTCACCTGCAATTCGAGCACAGGTCCGGCTTGGAGCCGTCTCAAGAATCCTGATGGACGTGCGACGAAGGGGGAGTCCAGAGCGAAGCGTGCCGCTCCTGGACGGCGCACGAATCCATCTTCAGGAAAGAAGTCGCGACTGACCAAAAGCCCCGTCAGCTCAGGCTGCCAAATCTCCCCACGCCATCGTGTGGAAATCGCCGCCGCATAACCTTCGCCGCTCGAGCCATTCGCGAGCTGTCCGTCGAGCACAGTCCCAGCGCCAAAACCATAGAGCTCCAAGCGATCGTCGATCGCGCGCAGGAGCACATCTCCGCCGTACGTGGCGCTCGGTCCGCGATCGATGGGCGTGCCATCCCATCGGAAAGGTTGTCGCGACACAGCGAATGCGCCGAGATAGGAAGCGCCCCCAGGGAGAGCGACACGGATCCGTCCAGCCGAATGATTCGAGGCAGGTTCGTGACCTCGTTGGTCTGTCAACACATCGATGATGCCGAAGCTGATCGGACCTTCTCGACCGTAGAGTTTCAATCCAGAGAGGAGCGGAATCGCGTTTCCTTCCGAATCGAGACCCACACGCCTCGAATAGAAGGGCGCGAGCACTTCGGGGAGCCCCGCATCGAATACATCGAGACCGTTGAGAAAGAATGGGCGTCTTTCTGGATAAAAAAGCGGAAAGCGATCGAGATTGACCAAAGCATCGTCCAAATCGACTTGTGCGAAGTCGGTGAGCACGGTCGCCTCTGCCCAGAGATCGGCATCGATGCGGAGGAGGGCATCGCCGCCCACCGCGCCGCGAAATGCGTCGGCGAGCGCTCCGCTCTGGGTTGATAAATATTCGCCAAGCGAATAGAGCGTCACGGCGAGCGGCGTGCCACTCGCGCCGATACGCAAGCCTTCGATGACCCCATAGTGCAATGCAGAAAAAGCTCCGAATTCGGGCGGCATCGCAGCCCAATCGTAAGTCGCGGCGGCGCGATTGTGATCACGAGAAATATTGAGGGCGAGGGTGCGTTCTCCTTCCGTGTCGCGAAGGCCGAGTGCCACGGCTGGAATCCGCATCTCGACGGTCCATCGACGCGCTTCGAGCTGAACTGCGCTCTCCCAGACCATATCGACTTCACGTCGGAACACGCGCCCATTGTCGAGCGCGAGATAGTCGAGTTGCGCCCCTGTTGCGCTGACCACGAAGCCGAGTGTGGTTCGATGATCCTGGCGTGCGTCGATTTTCACGCTGACGGCATCATCATTCCAGATCTCGGTCGAGTCGCGCGTCATCGTGAGCGCGCGCGGCGATTCTCCCTCGTTCAGTTCGAGCTCGATGCCGATGTAGAGCGCGTGTTCATCGAAGAGCACACGAAATGTCGTGCCGACCGGCGGCGTATTTCCTGGATGGGGCGTTCTTTCGACGAAATCGCCTCCCACCGCGGCTTCGAGCCAGGGAGGTTCATCCATTCTCCCGTCGATCTCGATGGCATGTTCACCGCGCGCATGCGCTCTGAGCCGTGGCGGATCCGCGTTCGCAACCGAAGGAAATGCGAGGGACATGAACGCGACCGAGATGGCGAACGACCGCATGAAAGCGCGGCGACGATAGCGCTTTCAAGCAACACACCCAACTGCGTGTTACCTTCCGGCCGACATGATTGGGCGACTGCGCGGTTTGATCGTGGAACGTGGAATTGACGGGACCGTCGTGCTGGACGTGGGCGGCGTGGGCTACGAGCTCTCGGTGCCTCTCGGCGCGCTCGGTCGACTGCCGGCTCCGCCAGAGCCCGTCACCCTTCACGTGCATACACACGTGCGCGAGGATGCGATTTCACTCTTCGGATTTGTAGCGACCGAAGACCGCGCCGCGTTTCGTACCTTGATGACCGTCTCTTCGGTCGGTCCAAAGTTGGCGCTCGGCATTCTCTCTCACCTCGATGCGCGTGCGCTCGCGGCCGCGGTGGCCCAGAAAGATGGGGCAGGATTCAAGGGCATTCCGGGAGTGGGAAAGAAAATCGCGGATCGGCTCGTGCTCGAGTTGCGTGACAAGCTCGGCTTCGTTTCGACCGCCACCGTGGGCGTTGGGGCCGCCGTGAATGCGATGTCGGTTCCGGCGGGGCCTCTCGCGCAAGTCGTTTCTGTTTTGGTGTCGATGGGATGGAAGCCGAGCGAGGCGGAGCGGGCGGTGCTCGCGATCGAGAAAGATTCGGCGGACAAAAGCGTCGAAGTGCTCTTGCGTGAAGCGCTCGCCGCGATGGGATGATGGAAATCGATGGCACGCCCGAAAAAGAAGACGACGGACGGCGGACGCGAGGAGCGTGAACGACCGAAGAATTTGCTCGATCCAGTGCCGGTGGAGGACGAAGAAAGTCGCATCGACGCGAGCCTTCGACCGGCGCGCTTCGAGGACTTCATTGGGCAAGCGCGCTTGGTCGAGAATCTGCGGGTCTATGTGCATGCCGCCAAAGCACGTGGAGGCCCTCTCGATCACACACTTTTTTTTGGACCGCCCGGCCTCGGGAAGACGACCCTCGCAACGATCCTCTCCTCCGAGCTCGGTGTGTCGCTTCATGTCGCGCATGGCCCTGCGATCGAGCACAAGGGACAGCTCGCTGCGCTCCTGACCAAGCTTGGCGAGCGAGACGTTCTGTTCATCGACGAGATCCATCGATTGAGCGCTGTCGTCGAAGAGAACTTGTATACGGCGATGGAAGACTTTCGCATCGACGTCGTGCATGGCGACGGACCGATGGCGAATACGCTGCAGATCCCGCTTCAGCCGTTCACGTTGGTGGGCGCCACGACGCGCACAGGATTGTTGACGGGGCCGCTCCTTTCACGCTTCGGCATCGATTGCCGTCTCGATTATTACGAGCCCGCGGACCTCGCGCGCATCGTGCGGCGTAGCGCTGGCATTTTGGGAGTGAATATCGACGACGCAGGATGCGATGTGATCGCGCGACGAGCGCGCGGAACACCGCGCATCGCCAATCGGCTTCTTCGTCGTGCCCGTGACTTCGCAGAGGTTCTCGGAGACGGAACGCTCGAGGAGAAGACGGCACGTGAAGCGCTCGAGCGCCTCGAAGTCGATGATGCTGGGCTCGATGAAATGAATCGGCGCTTTCTGCGCGCCATCATCGAGTTTTACGCGGGCGGTCCGGTGGGCATCGAGGCGCTCGCGGCCACGTTGAGCGAACCTCGCGATACCCTCGAAGATGTGATCGAGCCGTACTTGTTACAGAACGGGTTTCTTGCCCGAACGGCACGAGGGCGAATGGCAACGGAGCGCGCCTATCATCACCTCGGCATCGCTCCAAAAACTCGTCAGGGACAGCTCTTTTGAGGACTCTCGTCGCGCACGATGGACTCCCCTCGTGCAGTCGTTTTTCGGCGTGATTGTTTGTGCTCGTACATCGCTGCATCTGCATCGGCAATCAGCTGTTCGAGAGTGCGAGATTCGCCTTCCGGCGACCATGTCGAGAGCCCGATGCTCATCGAGAGTCGATATCGACGCATCATGTTCGCATTGCGATGCTCGATGTGCTCTTTGAGACGCTCTCGGAATGCGTCGGCGGACGACATCTCCCGCAACAGACCGAGCACGACGAGCTCATCTCCACCGAGCCTCGCGACGAGATCGGATGCCCGCGCGACTTCGCGTAAGAGGATCGCGGCGTCGCAGAGCGCCCGATCCCCCTCTTCGTGTCCCAGCCGGTCGTTGATCTCCTTGAGGCCATCGAGATCGACGAAGTAGGCGACGGCGGGTTTGCCTGCGTTGCGCGCAGCCGTGAGCACACCCGCTCCGAGCTCGAGCAGACCGCGGCGGTTCAGAAGACCCGTGAGCTCGTCACGATGCGAGATCTCGCGCAGTTGCTCCGCTTCACGCTCGAGCTCTGCCTGCTGTTCGCGAATCGCGCGCTCGGTCGCGACACGCGCCTCGACGTCACGGCTCGAGCTGTGGAGGCGTCGCTGCACGCCGTCCTCGTCGCGGATCGGTTCGAAGCGCGTTTCGAACCAGCGAAAGGTTCCGTCTTTGTGTTGCAATCGGTGCACGACGGGAAGCGGCAACTCCTCGCGGGCGAGCATGTCTTGGACGATGCCGATCACACGATCCTGCTCCTCGGCTGGCAACAGCGAGGCCAGTGGTTTCTGCATCAGTTCTTCGGGTGTGTATCCGAGAAGACGCAGTGATGACGGACTCGCGTACATACTCCTACTACCGTTGATCTCGTGGACTTGAACGAGGTCACTCGCCGACTCGGCGATGATTCGGAAGCGTCGCTCGCCGTCCTCGAGCGCGCGTGCCGCGTTGTCCATGCGCCGCAGATCCCGACGCACCGTGGTGAACGCCGAGGCTGCGATCATCAACGTGAGGAGCGCACCGACGGTCAGCGCCACAGTCGTGCGGATGCGACTCTGTGCGATTTGATTGGAGAGGTCGCGTAGCGCATTGTGGCGCCGTTGTTCGAGCGACCGCGCAAGATCACGGACGCGATCCATTCGCCGTCGTCCTTCTCCCGTTGCGATGTGTGCACGTGCTTGTTCGAGTTGGCCCGCCCGCACCAGTTCGATCGTCTCGCGAGTGAACTCATGTCGCTCTCGGATCGCTGCGGCCAAGTATTGCGCATCCCCGTGTTCTCCGCGCTTTCCGAGCCACGCTTGCAGTTCACCGAGTGTGGCCGGGAGCTGGGTGCCGCTTTCGCGGTATGGTTCGAGGAACTGGAAATCACCGGTGATCGCATAGCCACGCGCCGCGGTCTCCTCGTCGACGATCAGCTGGAGCACATCGGCGAGAAGGCTCTGCATCGCGCTCTCTTCCGCGAAGTCTCGAATCGCTTGGTCGTATTCGATGGCGAAGGAATACGTGATGCCCAAGCTGGACGCTGCGAGAATGAACGCCGCGCCCCACGCGAAGATGGCTCGACGCAGGATCCCTCGACGTATAACGATGCGATTCGTGTGAGCCTTTTCCTGACTCGCTGGGAGTAGGGACTGCACTTCGCTCAGATGGGGGGCTCGCGCGTGTCGGGCCAATAATGGCTGTCGGGCAACGTACGGGCTCCGAAGATGGCCTGGCCGACGCGTACGATGGTGGCGCCCTCCTCGACGGCGAGCTCGAAATCCCCTGACATCCCCATCGAGAGTTCATCCATCGAGACACCTGCCGGTGCCTCTTCACGCAAGCGCTCACGCAGCTCGCGCAACAAGACGAAGCAAGGGCGGACGCGCGCGGGATCGCCCGAGAGCAACGCGAGGGTCATCAGTCCACGAACACGCAACGAGGAGAACGCGGGCAGCTCGCGAACGAAGCGAGCCACGTCGGGGGGTGGGAGACCGAACTTGCTCGCCTCAGAAGAGGTGTTGACCTGCACGAGCACATCCAGTGCGCGCCCTTCGGCTTGGAGGCGCCGGTCGAGCGCTTCGGCCGCGCGTAGACTGTCCAGCGCTTGAAACTCACTGGCGAAGCGAGCCACGACTTTGGCTTTGTTGGTCTGCAGGTGACCCACCACCGACCAGCGCACATCGGCGAGATCTGCCATCAATTCGGCCTTGCGCGCCGCCTCTTGCACCTTGTTCTCACCGAACTCATGGCACCCCGCCGCGTAGGCTTGGCGGATGCGATCCTCAGGCACGGTCTTGCTGATTGGCAGAAGACGCACCCCAGCCGGATCGCGACCGACCCGCGCACAGGCAGCATCGATACGCGCACGAACCGTCGCCAAATTGCATCGAAAGTCTTCGACGCTGTGCGCAGTGGGATAATCGATTTGCAACTTAGGATCCCTAAGACGCACCAGTAACATGAATGGGAGGCGACAGCCAGGGCGTGTCCGCATGTTCCGGACCGAGCTTGGCGAAGCGTCACATCCCGAGGAGCACGAACGCGAGCGCAATGATCGCGGGCAGAGCCTGCAAGAAAAAGATGGTGGGCTTGGCGGTGAGGGCGCCATAGATGCCGACGACGATGACGAAGACGAGAAGCGCGGTTTGCGCGCTGGTGTTGTTGGTGAAGGCCGACCACACGAGGCAAGCCGCGAGCGCTCCGTTGTAGATTCCTTGGTTGGCTGCAAAAATTTTGGTCGCTTCGGCTTGTTCGGCCGTCTGCTGAAACCTCTTTCGGACCGCGGGGGTCGTCCAGAGAAAAGTCTCGAGGATCATGAAGATGACGTGGAGGGTGGCCACGAGGATTGTGAAAACGAGGGCAAGCATTGGTGTTCACGAAGAATGGATCAGTAAAAATATTGGGTCTACACCCACAGTGCTGCAAGATGGAGGCGTCTTGCCTTCCTCGTTCAAGGGCGGTATCTGGCTCGAGGCACCCGCATGATCTCCTACCAACTCGGTCATCTCAAGGCACTCGAGGCCGAAGGCGTTCACATCCTGCGCGAAATGGCGGCTGAGCGTGAGCGTCCCGTCCTCTTGTTCTCGGGTGGCAAAGACTCGATTGTACTCCTTCGCCTGGCAGAAAAGGCATTTCGACCTGCGCGATTCCCCTTCCCAATTATGCACATCGACACTGGGCATAATTTCCCGGAGGCGATTGAGTTTCGCGATCGTCGTGTGGCCGAGCTTGGAGAGCGCTTGATTGTCGTGAGCGTGGAAGACGCGATCGCACGAGGGCGCATCGTTGATGAAAAGGGCGCGCGCGCTTCGCGCAACCGCTTACAGACGCCCGTGCTCCTCGAAGCGATCGAGGAGCACAAGTTCGACGCTGCGATCGGGGGAGCACGTCGCGACGAAGAGCGCGCACGCGCCAAAGAGCGCATCTTCAGTCATCGCGATGAGTTCGGTCAGTGGGACCCGAAAAATCAACGTCCTGAGCTCTGGAATCTTTACAACACGCGCTTGAAACAAGGCGAACATTTCCGCGTGTTTCCTATCTCCAACTGGACCGAGCTCGATGTGTGGGCCTATATCCGTGAAGAGAAGCTCGAGATCCCGAGCATTTATTTCTCGCACGAACGCGAGGTTTTCGAGCGCGATGGGATGCTCTACTCGCGCGCTCCATTCACCGAACTGCTCGCGGGTGAGAAGTTTTTCCGGGAGATCGTGCGCTTTCGAACCGTGGGCGACATGAGCTGTACGGGAGCCGTGCGCAGCGAAGCCAATACGATCGAAGAGGTCATCGAAGAGGTCGCCGCCTCGAGGCTCACCGAGCGCGGCGCGACCCGCGCGGACGATCGCTTCACCGAAGCGGCGATGGAAGACCGCAAGAAAGAAGGGTACTTCTGATGAGCGAGCTTCCGAGGCGCGACGCCGTGGCCATGGACGAAGGAGCCGAACTCCTGCGCTTTTCGACGGCGGGTAGCGTCGATGACGGCAAGAGCACGTTGATTGGCCGATTGCTCTACGATTCGAAGTCGATTTTCGAAGATCAACTACAGCACGTCGAAGACGTCAGCCGTCGTCGCGGGGACGAGTACACGAACCTCGCGCTCCTGACCGATGGGCTTCGCGCCGAGCGCGAACAGGGAATTACGATCGATGTGGCGTATCGATACTTCGCGACGCCGCGACGTAAGTTCATCATCGCCGACACTCCCGGCCACATCCAGTACACGCGCAACATGGTCACGGGGGCCAGCACGGCGAACTTGGCCATCGTCTTGGTCGATGCGCGCAAAGGACTCGTCGAGCAATCTCGTCGTCATGCTTTCCTTGCGTCTCTCCTGCGCATTCCGCACGTGGTCTTTGCGGTGAACAAAATGGACCTCGTCGATTGGAGCGAGGCGGTGTTTCGCCGCATCGAGACGGAGTTTCGGAACTTCGCGAGCAAGCTCGACGTGCAAGACATCGCGTTCATTCCGATGAGCGCGCTGCACGGCGACAACGTCGTGACGCGGAGCGGCAAGATGCCTTGGTATCAAGGCGCGCCGCTCTTGCATCATCTAGAGACGGTGCATATCGCCTCTGATCGAAACCTGATCGACGTTCGTTTTCCCGTTCAATGGGTCGTCCGTCCGCAGAGCGCCGAACATCCGGATTATCGAGGTTATGCTGGACAGGTCGCGGGAGGAATCCTCAAAACAGGGGACGATGTGGTGGTGCTGCCGAGCGGGTTCAGCTCGAAGATTGCCCGCATCGAAACCTATGATGGACCCGTCGATGAGGCGTTCGCGCCGATGAGCGTCACGGTGCATCTCGAAGACGAGCTCGATGTGTCGCGAGGGGACATGATCTGCCGTCCTCACAATAAGCCCATGGCTGGTCAAGACCTCGATGCGATGATCTGCTGGATGAGCGACAAGCCTCTTTTGCCCAAGACGCGTCTCGCGCTGAAGCATACGACCCGCTGGGTACGGGCCATGGTGACGGGGATTCGATACGGCCTGGACGTCAACACGCTGCATCGCGAGGCGGTGGCGAGCCTCGGACTCAACGACATTGGTCGCGTGCAGCTCCGCACCACCGCTCCGATCTTCTATGACGAATATCGACGCAACCGCACGACCGGATCGTTCGTCCTCGTCGATGAGAACACGAACGCCACGGTGGCAGCCGGGATGCTGCTCGTCGAGCCACGGTAGCCATGGGGAGGCAGGGCGCATCGAACGATGAGAACGCCGGGCGCGTCCTCATCGTCGGAATGCCAGGGCGGGTCTTGCCGACGCCGCTCATGGCGCTTGCGCAAAGAGCGGCGCTCGGCGGTGTCATTCTTTTCAAGCGCAACCTCGGGAGCTGCGATGAAAACATCGCGACGATCGAGGCGCTCTATGACGCTTGGCCCAAAGAGGGGGCTCCGCTCGTTGCCATCGATCAAGAAGGCGGCCGTGTTGCGCGTTTGGGAGCGCCGTTCGTGAAGCTCCCTCCGATGCGTGTGCTCGGAGAGATCGACGATGTCGATCTCACTCGACGGGCTGCGCATGTGCTCGGGCGACAGCTCCGCGCGATCGGGATTGGGCTCGACTTCGCGCCGGTTCTGGACGTCGATACGAACCCGGAAAATCCAGTCATCGGAGATCGCTCGTTCGGTCGAGATCCCGAAGTCGTCACTCGTCATGCGCTTGCGTTTGCGAGAGGGCTCGGCGAAGCCGGGGTGCTCTCGTGTGGAAAACACTTTCCCGGACACGGCGATACCGAGCTCGACAGTCATCTCGCTCTGCCTCGGATTGCCCATGGGCTCGAGCGGCTCGAACAGGTCGAGCTCGCGCCTTTTCGTGCCGCACACGACGAGCTGCCGTCGATCATGACTGCGCACGTGATCTTCGATGCGATCGAGCCAGGGATCCCGGCGACCCTTTCGCGTCGGGCGATCGATGGATGGCTCCGAACCGAGATCGGTTATGGGGGCGTGATCATCAGTGATGATCTCGAAATGAAGGCGGTGGCAGACCATTGGGGCGTCGCTGCGTCTGCCGTGCGTGCGATCGAGGCTGGGTGTGATGCGCTCCTCGTGTGCTCGGATCCGAATCACGCGTGGGCTGCATACGAGGCGCTGGCCCGGCGTGCCGACGAGGACGAGACCTTTGCGGTTCGTCTGGCCGAAGCGGCCATGAGGGTCGATGCACTGCCCCGTGCGACTCGGCCCGAGCGCGGTGTGAACGAGTCCCTTCGGGATGCAGGGGACGAGATCGAGCGTGAAATCCACGCGAGGACGCGCTAATAGCGCTCGCGAAATGCGCGTCGCATCGTGGAACGTCAATGGCTTGCGCTCGGTCGCGAGCAAAGGGTTCGAAGAGTGGCTGACGAGCGCGGGCTCGGACATCGTGGGTTTACAGGAGACACGATGCAGACCCGAACAAGTCCCAGCACCCCTTCGAGAGCTCTCGGGATGGCATTCGCATTTCGTGAGCGCCGAGCGAGCAGGATATAGCGGCGTGGGTCTCTATTCGCGAATGCCACCATCGGAGATCTCGACCTCGCTCGATATCCCGGAGTTCGATGTCGAAGGTCGGGTGCAGATCGCGCGGTTTGGTCGACTGCGAATCGCGAACGTGTATTTTCCGAACGGCAACGGTCAGGCGCGCGACAATTCACGGGTGCCTTACAAATTGCGGTTTTATGCTCGTCTTTATGAGCTCCTCGAGCCCTGGAAAGCGAGTGGCGAACCGGTCCTCGTGATGGGAGATTGGAATACGGCTCCACACGAAATCGATCTCGCGCGCCCCAAGGACAATCAAAAGACGAGCGGGTTCCTTCCGGAGGAGCGCGCGGAAGTTCAGCGCTGGACGAGTCATGGATGGACCGACACGTTTCGCACTTTCGAGAAGGGACCGGGGCACTACACATGGTGGAGCCAACGTTTCGGTGTTCGCGAACGCAACGTCGGATGGCGTTTGGACCTCGTCTTGGCCTCACCTGGAGCGATGCCGTTCATTCGAAATGCGAACATCCATTCAGACGTCCGCGGAAGTGATCACTGTCCTGTCAGTGTTGATTTGGATGATGCCGTCCTTGGTTGATCCTCTCTTCCGAAGTGGGTTCCCCTTTACGTTGGAATCCATGCGCATTATGGTGAGTATCTAGTTGATTCACGGCAATACGAACGGTCTCAGTCCTTCGGATCTGCACGCGCTCGAGCGTCTTTATCGGCGTCGCGTGCCTTTCGATCGCCTTGTCACTCCTGAGTTGGCCCGTTCGATGGCGCAGGTTTCCTTTGCCACGGGTCGACAGGTGGGTGTCATCGCCGACCGGCGTGGAAGCGTCGAGTTCGTCGTGGTGGGCGATGCGAACAAGCTGTTCTTGCCCGATATTGGGCGCGCGCGAGCATCCGAAGGGCGGTTTCGCGGGCTGCGATTGCTCCACACGCATCTGGACCATGAAGGGTTGACCCGCGACGATTTGGTCGACCTCACCCGATTGCGTCTCGATCTCGTCCTTGCGATTTGCTTGGGACCGGGTGGAGAGCCCTCCGCCGTCCATTACGGGCACAACGTGCCGGTTCCACCTGGATCGACCGAGCCCCCGTATCGCGCCGTGGGGCCGCTCGCCTATTCGGTGCTCATCGGTGATCCACACGCGGTGGATCCGAGCCTGCTCATCGCGTCTCTCGAAGCGGAGTACGCGAGGGCAGGGCGCGTTCGGGATGTCGATGCCAAGGACGGGCGAGCGATCCTCGTGCACGTGTGCGAGAAGCGTGACGCGTGGAGGGCCGAGGAGTCTTTGCGCGAGCTCGCGGAACTCGCGCGCACGGCCGGGGTCGAGGTAATCGATGAAGTGCTTCAGGTCCGCGAGCGCATCGATCCGAAGTTCGTGATGGGCCGCGGCAAGCTCGAAGAGATCTTGCTGCGCTCGATGCAGTCCGATGCGACAGTTCTGATTTTCGATCGCAATCTGGGCTCGGCTCAAGCGGCTGCGATCGCCAAAGTCACCGACCTCAAGGTCATCGATCGGACTCAACTCATCCTCGACATCTTTGCTCAACGCGCCGAGAGCCGTGACGGCAAGCTGCAAGTCGAGCTCGCGCAGATGAAATATCTGCTTCCGCGCCTTGGGCAAAAGGACGACAGCCTTTCGCGGCTGACCGGGGGGATTGGTGGGCGTGGTCCGGGTGAGACCGTGCTCGAGATCGGAAAACGTCGTGCGCGCGAGCGCATCTCGAGGCTCGAGAGCGAGCTCGAGAAACTCGCTGTTCAACGCCGAAATCGTCGTCAGCTTCGACGGCGTCGCGAGGTCCCGATCGTCTCGATCGTGGGGTACACGAATGCGGGCAAGAGCACGCTGCTCAACGCGTTGACGGCGTCGGATACGGTCGCCGAGGACAAACTCTTTGCGACCCTCGACACACGCGCGCGGCGCCTTCGCTTTCCGGGGCCGCGCGAAGTGGTCGTGACCGACACGGTGGGTTTCATTCGCGATCTTCCGCCCGATCTCTTCGCCGCGTTTCGTGCGACGTTCGAAGAAGCGCAAGACGCGGATCTCTTGCTCCACGTGGTGGATGCGAGTGATCCCGCGATGGGCGAGCACATGAAGACGACCAATGCGCTCTTGAGTGAGCTTGGCCTCGCGAACGTGCCGACGCTGATCGTGCTGAACAAGACCGATCGAATGGACAGCGCAGAGGTCCTTGCGATCGCCCGCGCGCACGATGGGGTTCCGATCTCTGCGCTCGATCCGCGTTCGTTCGAGCCGATGCTCGCTCGAATGCAGAGCATGCTCTTCGATCCGCATGTCGTCCGAAGCGATGAGTTCGAGCTCGGTGCCATGGAGCCTGCGAGCGCGACCCGTGAGGGGCCTTATTTCGACGATGCTGCCATCGATGAGCTCATTCGAGAGACTGGAACCGTGCGCGGACGTTAGGGCTCTGCGTCGAGATAGCTCATGTGCGCAGAGGGCGTCCGCGAGAACGTGACGATGCGCCTCAAGATGATTCGAGCCGACCTCTGCGAGTGCGATTCGTTCGTGGCATGTGTGTCGCAACGGGGTTGCGCGGGAGGAGGCGGTCATGATCACGAAAGGCCGTGCCGCAGTTGCGTTTGCCGCGTTGATCTCGCTTGCGTGCATCCTCGCGATCCCCAGCCATCGCGCACATGGACAAACCGAATCGTCTCATACGATCACGTTCATCGTGCGTGGGCTTCGAAGCGATCGAGGGCAAGTTCTCGGTGGCCTCTTCGACCGACCCGAACGTTGGGTCAGAGAAGGAGCCGCCGTGGCGACCTGCCGCAGCAGCATTCATCGTGGTTACGCACGTTGCGTGATGAATGTGCGCCCCGGTCGCTATGCCTTCGCGTTTGCACACGATGAAGACGACAACGGCCAGTTGAATCGTGACTTCTTTGGGATTCCGTCCGAGGGGTATGGGTTCTCCAATGACGTTCGTCCGACGCTGTCGCTGCCCAGTTGGCAAAGTGCGGCGTTCATGGTGCCTGGGTCACCGAGCGGGGAGCGCGTGATCACCGCTCGATACGGCTTCTGACGAACGATGTATCGGAGGCGGCTCGTCCTACTCACAGGCAAATCGTGGCAATTTGCTACAATTTGCCTGAATGCCACACTTTTGCGTTCAAAGTTATCCACAATTTCGGTGGATAGCTTGTGGAAGACCCGTGGATCCATGTGGGATTTCGCATCCACACTCCACCCATGGGGACTTGGAGGTTTGCTTTGGGGGATTGTGAGCTGGTCTATGCGCTCAAGATTTTGTCGAGCAGTTCGTTGACGATCGCCGGGTTGGCGGTGCCGCGGGTGGCTCTCATGATCTGCCCCACGAAGAAGCCTTTGACGCTCGTCTTGCCAGCGCGGAACTTCTCGACCTCTTTGGGATTGTCGCTCACCACCTGACGAACGGCGGCCTCGATGGCGCTCGTGTCAGTGACCTGTGCGAGGCCCTTCTTCTCGACGATCGCCCGTGCGCTCTTGCCGGTCTTCGTCATCTCGAGGAAGACGTCTTTGGCGATCTTTCCGTTGATCGTTCCGTCTTCGATCAAGGCCAGGAGCTCGGCTGTGGCGGCGGCGGAGACTGGAGAGTGAAGTTCGAGCCCGGTGGTGTTCGAAACTCGCAGCACTTCGCCCTGCACGAAATTCGCGACTTTCTTCCCGATGTTCGCGGGGCTCTGCTTCGTTTCTTGGGCGCAGTGTGCGACGACCTCATCGAAGAACTGCGCGATCGCCGGATGTCCGCTCAGCACACGCGCGTCGTAGGCCGTGAGCCCCAAGGTCTCTTGCCATTGGCTTCGGCGTTCGCTCGGGAGCGCCGGAAGACGTGTCTTCACGTCATGGATCCACGCGGAATCGATTTCGAGAGGCGGAAGGTCGGGATCGGTGAAGTACCTGTAATCGTGAGCTTCTTCCTTGCTCCGCATGGACAAGGTTTTTCCCTGAGCATCGCTCCACGTGCGCGTCTCTTGGATCACCACACCGCCGCTCGACAGGAGCGCTTCCTGGCGTGCGATTTCGTATTCGATCGCCTTCTTGACGAAGCGAAACGAGTTGATGTTTTTCAACTCGGCACGCGTGCCGAACTCTTTTTGACCGACGGGACGGATCGATACGTTGGCGTCACAGCGAAAGCTGCCCTCTTCCAAGTTGCCGTCGTTCACGCCTGCGAACATCAAGATGTCGCGCAACGCTTCGAGATACCGTGCGGCCTCATCGGCCGTTCGGAGGTCGGGCGCGCCCACGATCTCGATGAGGGGGACACCGGCGCGATTGAAATCGACGAGCGTATTTCCGGCGCCCCCGATGCCGTGCAAGTTCTTCGCAGCATCTTCTTCGAGGTGAATGCGGATGATTCCGATGTCCCTTGGGGCGCCGCCCTCGGCTTCGATTCGAATCGATCCGTGTTCGTTCATCGGCTCGTCGAATTGGGAGATTTGATAGCCCTTGGCGAGATCGGGATAGAAGTAGTTTTTGCGCGCGAAGCGCGAGAGGTTTCGCACGCTGCACCCCGTCGAGAGGGCCGCGCGGATGGCGAGCTCGATGGCCTGCCGGTTGGGCACAGGGAGCGCTCCCGGCAAGCCAAGGCACACGGGACAGACTTGCGTGTTGGGCGGCGCGCCCCACGCCGTCGCGCAGTTGCAGAACATTTTGGTGCGCGTGAGCAACTGCGCGTGCACCTCGAGTCCAATCACCGGTTCATAGTTCGTGCTCACGAGAACACCTCTGGATGCATGTCTTTCCACGATGTGGACTGTTCGTAGGCGTGTGCCACCGTCAGCAGCACATCTTCTCGGAATGCAGGGGCCGTCAGCTGCAAGCCGATCGGCAAGCCTTGGCTCATTCCTGCAGGGATGCTGATCGCCGGCAAGCCCGCCAAGCTGGGTGGGAGGGTGAAGATGTCCGCGAGGTACATCTCCAGCGGGTTGTGCGTTTTGGCGCCGAGAGGAAATGCCACGGACGGCGAAGTGGGGGTCAGCACGAGATCGCATCGTTCGAACGCGGTCGCGTAATCGCGTGCGATGAGCGTGCGTGCTTTTTGGGCTTTCGCGTAATACGCGTCGTAATATCCCGCCGAGAGCACATACGTGCCGAGCATGATCCTGCGTTTGACTTCAGGACCGAAGAGCTGGCCTCGGGTCGCGCCGTAGGTTTCGTGCAAGTCGGGAGATTCGATCCGCGGGCCGTAGCGCATCCCGTCGAAGCGCGCGAGGTTGGAGCTGCACTCGGCAGGCGCCACGATGTAGTAGGCGCTGACGGCATGTTCCGCCGTGGGCAGCGAGACATCGACGATTTCACAGCCGAGCTCGCGCAACTGGACGATCGCAGCTTCGATCGCCGTTCGAACATCCGCATCGCAGCCGTTGCCGAGCGCACCTCGAACGACGCCGATGCGGAGGCCTTTGGGGCTCTTCTCGAGTGCGGCTTCGTAATCGGTGACAGAGACCTTCGCGCTCGTCGCGTCCCGCGCATCGTGTCCGGAAATGACTTTCGAGATGCGTGCACAATCGCGGGCAGTGCGCGCGAAGGGGCCGATCTGATCGAGCGAGGATGCGAACGCGATGAGGCCGTAGCGGGACACGCGACCGTAGGTTGGTTTGAGCGCAACGACGCCACAAAACGCACCGGGTTGGCGGACTGATCCGCCCGTGTCACTGCCGAGCGCAAGGGGCGCGAAGCCAGCGGCCACGGCGGCGGCGCTTCCACCGGAGCTGCCACCAGGCGCTCGATCGAGCGCCCACGGATTGTGGACGGGTCCGTACGCGCTGTTTTCGTTCGAAGAGCCCATCGCGAACTCGTCCATGTTCGCTTTGCCGATCAGGACCGCGCCGGCCGCGCGGAGTCGCTCGACCACATCGGCGTCGTAGGGGGCGATCCAGCGCTCCAGAATTTTCGAGCCACACGTGGTGGGTGTTCCGCGCTGGCAGAGATTGTCTTTCAGCGCGATGGGCACGCCCGCGAGCGGGCCGAGCGACTGGCCATTGTTTCGGGCGCGATCGAGCGCAGCCGCTTGGGCGAGCGCACCTTCGGCGTCGACATAGAGGAACGCGTGAAGGGCTGAATCTTTTGCGGAGATTCGTGAAATGGCCGCTTGCGCGATGTCGACGGCGGAGAGCTCTCCGCTCCTCACTTTTTCTGCGATGTCGACGGCAGACAATCGATGCAGCATCACTCGCCCTCCATCACTTTGGGCACTGCGAATGCGCCCGCTTCGTTTCGAGCGGCCGCGCGCAACACTTCTTCACGGCGTAGAGACGCTTGCGGCACGTCCTCCCGGAGCGGACACGCGAGCGCGATTGCGTGTTGGGTCGGTGGCACACCTTCGGTGTCGAGCTTCGAGAGAGCTGCCATCGACTCGAGGATCGAGTCGAGTTGCGTGCGCATCTTTTCGATCTCGTGATCTGAAAGGGAGAGATGAGCGAGCTTCGCCGTGTGGCGTACTTCGGCTGTGCTGATTCGTTCGGCCATGAGTGCCGCGGACGGTAGCACGAGAGCGCGAAGGTGCAGGGCCGACTACGCCCAAATCTTGGCGCCTTCTTCGTCCCACCAGCGCCGGTATTTTTGCTGAACGACCTCGCGATCCTTGCGCGAAGCACCTGGGTGATACCCGTAATATTGTTGGGTGAGCACCTTGAGTTCTTCGCCGGCAGCGGTGCGGATGGCTTCGTCCGCATGCACGAGCGCGTCGATGAGCCATTCGATGCGATGGCGATGTTCGTTTTTCTGGAGCCAGGGGGCCCAGCGACGCATCGAGGTTCCCATGTCTTCGCAGGTGACTTCGACGAGTGATTGGTGGGCGATCGCGGCGAGCTCTGGGTCTTCGTCTTCGATCAGATCGAGCAGGACATGGAGCGAGTTCGTGTCGCGCAACGCGCCCAGCGCCCGGGTTGCGCGGTAACGGCGTTTGGGATCTCGCCCGCGGAGCTTTGCGGCCCGCCGAACGATCGAGATCGACACGTTCCACTCACTCGAGAACATCTGAAATCGTGGCAAAACTTCGAGTGCCGCTGCCCGCGCGCCGTCGTCATCGTCGAAAACGCGAGCAGAGAGAGCCGCCAAAAGGGTGGGATAGACGAGATCTCCCGCGACGAGAATGGCGTAAAAGCGTCGGTCGGGTTGGCCTGCGCCCAGCAGTGATTCGACGTAGGGGACCGCGCGCTCCCGGAACGCGACGAGCGCACGGCTGATCGCGGAGACGTCGCGTCCGTGTGGCAAGCGCCGATGGGGGCGGTTTCGATCGAACCAGAGCGGTCCAGGGAAGGCTTGCGCGAGCGTGGGCAATGCGATCTCGCCGGCGCGAACCAACGCTTCGACGAAGGCTCCCTCGTCTTCGGGGCCACAGCGCGTGAGATCGAGGACGAGTGAGTTGACGTGATCGCCCATGTCGACGATGACCGAAGGCATCGCCTCGTTCATGGCCAATGCGGGCGGAACGCGCCGAGCTTCTCCGTCGTGGGCGGCACCTTCGCGGGGACTTTCGGTTGCCGGATGGTCTTGCGGAGCGGGCGGCAACGACGAGCGGGTTCGGGTCGAAACGACATCCACACGTGCGTCCCGAACACGGTAGGAGCTTCCTTCGGGCTCTGCGCGGTGGGGCGTTTCGATGGCCCCATGCATTGAAATCTGCGGTGTTTGTTCTTCGAGCTCGTCTTCTTCGAACTCTCCTGACGCCGAGCTTCCGAGCGTGAGCTCGGGCTCGTCGGCGTCACGCGTGAGCACCGGCGTTTCCGAGCCCGGTGAGTGATCCGCGACCGAGGGCCATGAGAGATGTGTCGTCGGCGGCTCGGGAGCGGTTCGTGGAATTCCGAGCATGGATTCCAGAGAGCGAGCCGGAGACCTTCCTGTTCGAGAGAGAGCCGCCACATCGAACGGCGGGACGCTCGCGGTGGGCGGTTCCATGGGGGGAGGCGCCACCGAGGTCGGGGGTTCCTCGGGAACCGGGGATGTGGGCGCTGTGCCTGGACGACTCGAACGGACCGCGGCTGCGATGGCTGCGAACGGATGGTACGAAGTGGCCTCGCCCATGTCGATCGCGCTGGCATCGGGTTCGACTGGCTCCGGCTCGATCTGCTGTGGTGGAGTTCGCGATGCGAGGGGCGCGAGCGCACGGGCGGCGGCTTCGATCACCGTACGTTCGGCTTCTTCTTCGTTTTCTTCGAACGGAGGATGAAGGCCCGAGTCGTGTTTGCGCCGCAAGATGAGCCGCTTGAAAGCGGCTTCGACCTTCGGAACGAAAGAAAGAAGCTCGGGGATCTCCTCGAGCTCGAATGGATCTCCTCCCCGATCCCCGTAGAGCAGGAGCACAGCGCGCCCGCGGATGGCGACAGGGAGCACGATGGCCGGAGTGTTTGGCTCGCGTTCGAGATCGCGAAGGACGATCGCATCGAGCTCACTCGACGCGAATGGACCCACGTGCGGGTGGAGCATGCTTCGCACATCGGCGAAAGTTCCAGGGACGTCGAGCGGAACGGCGATTCGACGCACGGCTTTGGCCGAGGCTCCGGACCCAAAGGCATCGCGCCCATCGGCGACGTCGTCGTGGACCACGAAGAGCGCGGTGTAGTCGAGGAACTGCCTTGAAAATGCGAAGAAAATCTCGAGGACTTCGTCGCGAGCCCTCGCTTTGTCGAGGAGTTTGGTCGCGGCCGCAAAGGTGAGCGGACCGCGCAAGCGACGCAGGGCTTGGACTGTATCGGTCGGTGGTTCGGAGACGCGGTGAGTGGCGGACTTCACGTCCTCGAACATGCTTCGAGGGCGCTCGAGCACAGCGGCTTCAGGAGGTGAAATCATCGCCAGTGAGGGTGAGACATCTGCGGTGATGTCTTCCGCCAGAGGCAGAGCGCGTTCGACTTGAGTGACCGGGAACCCCATCGGCTCGGTCTGGCGTGCCTCGGCGAAGGGAGCGGGTTGTACTTTGGGGGAGGAATTCGAAGCGCCGATGTCCGTATCTTCTTCGTCCCCATCATCGAGCCAATCCGCAGTGCTGACACGTTTGACAGGTGCCTCCGAGAAGCGGAGGTGTTCCGATTGCCCTTCGTTGGGCATGGCGACGAATGGGACGGGGCCCGCATCGCGTTGGCGGAGCTTGTCGATCAAGCGGATGTGCCGTGGAGTGGCATCCACGCCGTAGTGATGGACGAGTCCCGCCGAAATTCGGACGTCACAAACGATCCTGATGACGAGGCTCAGTCCGAGCAGAAATCCGACTTGCTCCTCGATTTCACGATCGAGCGGACGCGCCATCGCGACGAGCAGCGTATTCGCGTCCACGGCGAGCGGAATCATCCGATGTCGTTCTGCGAGCTCGCGCGGCACGAGGCGGATCGTGTCGCGTGACACACGCATGACCTCGTCGCGCGTCGCGGGCAGGAGGCCATACAGCGCTGCGCAATACGCGGAGAGCGTATTTTCCGACACGGCGTCGAGTTCGAGCAGAACGCTCGACATCTCGCCCCCCGAGACGACTTGCTTCTGCAAAGCCTCCTCGATCTTACGAACGGGGACGATTTGATCGCGCGCGAGAAGCGAGGTGAGGGCAGACATCGTGCTCGGGCGTCTCTCGGGAGAGGAATCTTCGCTTCCTTGGACATCCCATGTCAATCGAGACGTCTGATAAGGTGCTCAAACGGTCACCGGAAGAGGGTCATGGCGACCCTCTTCATGCGAATGATGGCGTCCTCGATGAAGATGTGGTTTCGAACCGTAGGAATTGTAATATTCAGCGGAATTTCGGCATGTGGACCCGCTCCAGGAGGCGACGGAGATGCAAGTGCGAGTCGCATGCGTACGGTCATGATCGCACCCTCGATGGCGCCCTGTCCGCCCGGTTTTGCTGACACATACGAGTCGTTTGGCCGTGATTTTTTCGCGAATTATTGCGAAAATTGTCATTCGTCGACACACCTCACCCCCTCGGAGCGCCAAGGGGCACCCATCGGATACGATTTTGATAGCCCGGAGGGGGTGCGGGCCCGTCTCGATGAGATCGATGGAGTGGCGGCAGGGGGTCCCACGCGCATCAACACCTTCATGCCGATGGGCGCTTCCACCCCGAGCGACGCCGAACGCGATCGTCTCGGCGCATGGATCGCGTGTGGCGCGCCGTGAGGATCCGCAGCTGCGTGGGGGTGTGGGCTTGGGCCGCGATGTGTGCGATCGTACTCAAGGCTGCGCCCGCACGGGCCGATGTCACGTTGCGATGGATGGCTCCTCATGAGTGCCTCGATGAGGCGGGGCTGCGAGCGATGTTCGAGGCTGCGGTCGGAACGTCCATCGAGTCCAGCGGTGCACCTGGGACCCTGATTGAGGTGCGTTTCGAGCGCGAACCAGGGCAGCGCAGTGTTCGCGTGAGGATCGAGGGGCCGAGTGAAGCTCGGGATCGTGTGCTGACGATCGACGGTGACGATTGCCATCGGCTCGATGAAGGATTGGTCGTGATCGTTGCATTGTTGCTCGACGAAGTGACCGAGGAGCAAGCCGCACGTGAATCACCACCGATCCGGCTGCCCACATCGGAAAATTTGCGAGAAAACACTTCGAATCCGCCAATTCGTGGGGCATTGGCGGGAGGTGTCCTGGCGCGAGTCGATTCGTTGCCGGGAATGGCCGGCGCGGCGCAGCTCGTATTGGGTTTACGGCCGATCGATGCGCTCGTGTTGGAGCTCTCCGTGGCGGGCTTTCCGGGGGTGGAATCGATTCAGGCCGATGGTGTAGGGGCGCGTGTGCTCGCGGGTGGGGTGAGTCTGGGCGGATGTGGGCTCAGTCGGATGGCGTCGTTCTTCGAACTCGGAGGATGCATCTCTGTGTGGGCGACTGGAATTCTCGCGACGGGGATTGGTTTCGAAAGAAGGGACAGCTCGACCGGAGGCGAGATTGCCGGTGTGCTCGATGCAAGGATAGGGGTTCAGTTGGTTGGGCCTTTGTGGATGCGCGGTGGTGCTGGGCTCGGAGTGAGCGTGGTGCGTGCGCAAATTCACTTCATCGATGGGGGTGAGGTGCGTGTCATCCACGAGAGCGCGCCGGTGTATCCGGTGATGTCGCTCGCGTTCGAGCTGCGCCTCGGCGAATAAAAATCGCGTGGCTCGATGATGACGGAGAAAAACCGAATCGCCCGGACACAGAGCGATGTGGAGGCTCTCGATCTGAGCGTGGAAGTACCTCCCGGCGCGCGCTCGCTTTTGGGCGTGCTCGCGCAGGAGCACACCGTGCGCCTCGCGCGGCTCCTCAGGTATTTGGGCGTTCCGGCCAGCGACATCGAGGATGCGCTCCAGGACGTCTATCTCATCGCCTATCGGCGGCTCGCCGATGAACCAGGGGTGGTTCGGGAGCCAGGGGCGTGGTTGCGCGGCGTGGCGATCAACGTCGCCCGGAATCGATCGCGTTCACGAAAACGCAATCCAGTGCGCGCCTTTGACGAAGCTCCCGAGATCGAGGACGGCGAGACGCCGGAACAACAGCTCGAAGCGAAGCGACGGCGGGCGCTGCTGCAGGATCTCTTGGATGAGTTGCCGTACGAGCAGCGCACTGTGGTCGTGCTCTTCGAGATCGATGGTCTTCCGATGCGAGAGATCGCAGAGCTGCTCACGTGTGCGCTGCCCACCGCGTACAAATATTTGCATCGAGGACAGACGAAGCTTCGCGAGTCTTTCGCGCGTCGAGAGAGGGGGCGCGATGAGTGAGAAGGAACGCGATCCGGAGGGCCTCGAGCCGGCGCTGCGTGATCTCTTCGAGGCCGCTCGGGTGGATCCCGTGCTCGATGCGCGTGCGATCGAGAGGGTCGTGGCGCGCGCGGAGGGCTTGACCAGGACGCCTGCGCCGGCGGTGAAAGGCAGCGGTGGAACATTCATCGCGGCGGGTGTCGTGATCGTGATGCTGGTGTCTCTCGGTGTTTGGGTCGCTCGGGAGAGGAGATCGAATGGGTCGATGACGCCATCCTCTTCGGAAGAAGGTTCGGGCGTCGAGGTCCAATCCGAGAGCGTCCCGGACCATGGGGAAGAGGTGGAAGTAGAAGAGCCGAGCCCTCCGGCGTTCGAACTCGAGGTTGTGGGCACGGACGAGCCAGCGCAGCCGCGGCGACGGGCTGCGAGGAGAGCAGGGGCGCGTCAAGAGGCGGACGCGCAGCAAGAGGACGCTCCGAGCGAAGGGGAGCTCCTTCTTCGTGCTCGCGCGGCCCTTGCGCGAAACGCGGATCTCTGTCTCTCGCTCACGGCCGAACACCGTCGGCTTTATCCAAGCGGCTCGATGCGCGAGGAGCGAGACGTGTTGGCCGTGGAGGCGCTCGCTCGCCTGGGTCGCATGGAGGAGGCGCGGGCACGCGCGGCCGCGTTTGAGCGGACGTATCGGTCTTCTCCTTATATGGAGCGCATTCATCGCGTCGTCCGATAGAAAGCCGTCCACGCTTGGAACACGAGAAAGTTATAGAGATGCTTGTGTCACACGCGAGAACACGATGGCTCGTTGCGCCGGCAGGGTTCGGGCTCGTCGCGTCGCTCGTGATGGTCGGATGCACTTGCGGCATACCGGTCGGCGTACGGGACCTCGATGCCGAGGGGCGCGATGGTGCCATGCGGATTCCGCGGCTGGAGGAGTGTGGCAATGGCGTCGACGACGATCGCAATGGGCGCATCGATGACGGCTGTCCATGCGGGCCTCGAGAAATCCAAAGTTGTTTTTCTGGCGATGTTCCGAGTCGAGGTGTCGGCGTATGCGCCGATGGGATCCAGCGTTGCGCGCTCGTGGGGACGGAGTTCGGTGATTGGGGAGATTACGCATGCAGCAATGACGTGGCTCCGCGAGAAGAGGCGTGTGATGGTGTCGATGGCGACTGCGATGGAGCGATCGACGAAGGTTGCTCGTGCGATGCGAGTGATTCACGCGAGTGCGGAGCGAGGCTTGCTGCGCCGCCGTGCAGGTCGGGTGTACAGACCTGCGTTGCAGGGGTCTGGAGCGGCTGTGAAGGGGCCATACGCCCTTCGCCCGAGATATGCACGGACGACATCGATAACGACTGCGATGGCCTGATCAATGAAGGCTGCACGTGTATCCCCGAGCCCGAGCAGTGCGGTGATGGGATCGACAACGATTGCGACGGGGTGATCGACGAGCCCGCGTGCACGCCCGATTGGAACGGCGAGCTGGCGTGCTTTACGGAGGCGTGTGTCGCGAGGCCGGCGTGGAGCGCGCCGATCTCCTCGGTAGCAAGGTTCGAGAGGACGGCGGGGGTTGCGATCGCGCCCGAGGGTCGCGCCTTCGTGATCGGGCGGGTCGTGGGCAGCATCGATGTCGGGTGTGGAGTCGTCACGATCGAAGACGGCCCTCCCGAGTCAAGACCGATGCTCCTTCATGCGAGAGCTCGAGACGGCTCTTGCCTTTGGCAGCGTGTTCTTGGTCCGGGCTGGGTGATTCGCCGAACACTTGCAGACGTCGCGCTCATGCAAGCGCTTCCCTCTGGCGATCTCATCATCCTCTACGAACGCGCAGAAGAAGTCTTGGGTCGGACCGGCCAGTGGATCGTACGTCATCGTGGAACGGACGGGTCGGTCGTATGGGCGCGTCAGCTTTGGGATTCGACGTTGACGAACGGGGAAGATGTTCATGACCTCGTCATCGATTCACGCGGAGAGATTTTCCTGAGCTTTGGCTTTGGCTCGGAGGCTCCCGTTCTCGTCTTGGAATCTCAAACCATCGAGGCGGGCCGTCGCGTGACGCTCTTTGCGCGGCTCGCGCCTGAAGACGGCTCCTTGCGCTGGCTGACAGCGGCCGATCACAACCGGTATTCTGGTGCTTACTCGATGTCCTCTCTGCGGTTGGCGCGCGACTGCTCCCATCGATTGATCTTCGCCGCGTGGACCCGTGGACCGAGCTCGGAGACGCTTGCGATCCCCGAGCGTCGAGCGGAGCTGGAGTCGGCTCCGGTCTGGGACATCGCCGGTCGTGGTGGATTTTCTCTGACCGATATCGCGCGTAACGGTGGAGGCTCGTCCGATGCGGGCTCGGCACTCGTGGTGGGCTACCTCGATTCTGACACGGGTCTTTATCAATCGATGGCTGTCGTCTTGGACGCCGCGGCCCACGAACCGACGCTTCCCATCGTGCGTCCCGATGGGAGCCTCAAGATCTCTTATGTGTCTCGTGTCGGGGGGCGCGGCGAGATGCGGTTCCAGCACCTCGACGTGAACGGGGAGCTCGTTGAAAATATACCGGCACCCTTTCTTTTGGGTGGAATAGACCATGACCACATCCTCGCGTTGCCGGATGGCTATGCGGTCCCGACCCATGTGACGGCGAACAACAAAGAGCTGCAAGTGTTTCGGTTCGACGAAGCGATTCCCTATCAGCGGATCTCATTTGAGCCTGCTCATAGTCCCAATTGGGGGTTTTATAGCAGCGGTTTCTGCGGGAGCGTCATCATGACCACGACTGGGCTGGGCGATATCGTGGTCAATGGAGTCGTGATGTCGAGCGCTGGAGTCGGATACTTCGCTGTTCAGCTTCGATGAGAGCGCAGACCACCCGATGAAAAAACGATCGCTCGAGCGCGACTCGTAGAAAATCACCGGGCTCGGAACACAGGGTAGATAGAAGATCGAGCGGCTGGAGCGAATGAACTCTGTCGCGCTCGTGACGGAGCCAATTCGATGACGTGAATCGCGACTTCGTTGCTTGCTTTTCAATCAATAGGCAACTCCATGCAGTCGGAGGTCGATATGGACTCGATGGGACGTGTCGAATGGGAGAGGGCGCAAAGTCTGAAATGGACCTCTTGCCCTGAGAAGATTGCAGTTCATCGCGCCATGGTCGAATGGAGAGCTCTATTGGGCGCGGAGCAGGTGCTCGGAGGGGCAGCGGCAACCAAGGCCTATGGTGCCAATACGAGCGGCAGTGAGCGGCGAATCACAGGCGCGCTGCGCATCCAAAGGAGTGACGTGCTCCCCGAGGTCATGCGCATTGCCAATCTTTATAAACTGCCTGTCTATCCGATCAGCACAGGGCGAAACTGGGGTTATGGGACGGCGCTCCCTGCGAAAGACGATGGCGTCATCGTCGATCTTTCCGCGCTACGACGGATTCTACATTTCGATCCGGAGATGGGAGTGGTCACCGTGGAGCCTGGGGTGACGCAGGCGATGCTCGCCGACTATCTGGAGGCGAATGGATACGAGTATATGGTGCCGGTGACCGGCGCAGGTCCCGAGTGCAGCTTGATCGGGAACGTGCTGGAGCGCGGCTATGGAATCACTCCTCATGCAGACCATTTCGGCGCCATGACGGATGTCGAGGCGGTGCTCGCCGATGGAACACGATATCGAACGACCTTGCGCGAAGCGGGCGGGGAAGAGCTCGCGCGGCTCTTCAAGTGGGGGCTTGGGCCGTATTCGGCGGGCCTCTTTTCGCAGAGTGGGTTCGGGATCGTGACCCGGATGAGCTTGATGCTCGCGCCCCGACCCGAGTGCGTGAAGATCTGTGTCTTCAGCTTGCGGGACGACGCGCTCCTTTCGCCTGCCATCCGCGCTGTGCGGGCGCTGCTCACGAGGCTCCCCGGGATCATCGGCGGGCTCAATATCATGAATCGACATCGAGTCTTGGCGATGTCGGTCCCCTATCCCCGAGACCAGGTGGACGAAAAGGGCCTCATCCCGCCTTCGGTCATGGAGAGCCTCGGGCGGGACTATCACGTGGCCCCATGGACTGGCTACGTCACTCTCTACGGCACGAAAGGGCTCGTGAGCGCTGCTGAACGGGAGATTCGGGCGCAGCTCCATGGCTTGGCGAACCGACTCCGCTTCATCTCTCCGCGGCGAGCGCACTTGTATGCCGCGGCGAGCTCGTGGATTCCGGGGCAAAATCATGCTGCGCGGACGAAGCTGCTCGCGAGATCGATGGACCTCGTGCTCGGCCGCCCCAGCCAAACAGCGCTGCCGCTCGCCTATTGGCGAAGCGGAGCGCAGGCCACGGACGGCAAGCTCAACCCCGCCAAGGACGGCTGCGGCCTCATGTGGTATTCGCCGCTCGTGCCCATGCGGCCCGCTGTTGTCAGCGATTACGTCGATATGGTGAAGCGGGTCACTCGTGAGCACGGCATCGAGCCGCTGATCACGCTGACGACGATCAGCGACAAGCTATTCGATAGCACCGTGCCGCTCTTGTTTCATCGCAGCGACGCCTCTTCGGCTCGCGATTGCTGTGACGCGCTGCTCGCCGCTGGAGAAAAGAGTGGCTGTTTCCCCTATCGATTCGGGATCGATTCGATGAGGTTCTTGAGAGAGCGCGCGCCAGAATCGATTTCGATTCACGAGCGTCTGCGCCAGGCCTTTGATTCGAATGACATCCTCGCGCCTGGACGATATCGATGAGCTCTACGATCTCTGAAGAAGAAGGGGGCACAGGGGCGAGCTCGTCCAAGCTTGGATTGAGCGAGATGCGCTCTTGTGTCGCTGACTTGATGAAGCCAAAGCCATGGATCTATTGGACGGATTTCGTGGGGAGCATGAGCCTGGCTTGGGCGAGCTTTGGCGCGGGTCTCTATGCTCGTGACCGTATCCTGCTCTCTCTCTTGTTCGTGGGGATCGGCTCGCTCTTCTTTTATCGTGGCCTGGCCTTTACCCACGAGCTCGTCCACTTGGGGAGACGCGCCATCCCTGGGTTCCATTGGGGTTGGCACCTCTTGTGCGGCGTGCCGATGTTGGCGCCTCACTTTTTGTATCGCGGGATTCATTTGACGCATCACTCGAAGAAATACGCCAGCGACGAAGATGGGGAATATCTCGGGTTTGGACAGAGATCGAGGTGGCTCATCGTTTTGCACTTCGCATACAACGCGGTGCTGCCCGTGCTGTCGGTCGTGCGGTTCATGATCATTGGGCCGCTCTCGGTCTTCAGCCCGAAGATGCGCGCGACAGTCGTTCGTAAGATGTCGTTCATGGGACTGCGCTTCACCGTCGACCGAGAAGGGCCGCGTGATCGCCGTGAACGAATGGAATGGTGGCTTGGCGAGCTCGCCTGCACCGCGTTCTGTTGGACAGTGTTGGGGCTCGTCGCCTCCGGCGTATTGCCCGCCTTCGCGATCTTGGAATGGTATCTGATTGTCTTCTCGGTGCTGACCATGAACTCGGCTCGATCGTTGGGGGCGACCCATGGGTACGAGCATGAAGGAGAGGTGCTCGGGTTCGAAGGGCAGTTGAAGGATTCTGTGTCGGTCGTGTCGAGATCGCTCCTGACTCACGTGCTCTGCCCGGTCGGAACGCAATATCACGCGCTCCATCACCTCTTTCCACAGATTCCATATCACTCATTGGCGGAGGCTCACGACCGGCTGCGACGGCATTTTCCCGCTGAGTCGATTATCCACGAGACTTCGCGCTCCAGTCTGTTCGAGGTGTGGAGCGAGATATGGGTGCGAGCGAGGTGATCCGATCCCTCATGAGGGCGACTGCGATGGGAGCGGCGGTTTCGACGCGGAGGATGGGGACGGCGATGTGTGCCGCGGTCCATCCCTCTGCTTGGAGCGTCCGCTCTTCGGATTCCGAGAGACCTCCCTCCGGGCCGATGATGAGCCACGCTTCGTCGTGTGCTCCGAGCGCGTCGGCCCAGGGGATGCCCACGCGGGGTGAGAGGATGAGGCGCGCGGCTGTGATGGGAGCACGGGCCGCGACTTCGAATAAAGACGCGGGCATCGTGATCGTCGGGACGTCGGGGCGCTCGGATTGACGCGCGGCTTCCCGCGCGATTTTTTCGAGCCGGTCGAGCCGGCCCTTGGCGCGACTTTCATCCGGTCGTGCGATGGAGCGCTCGGCAATCGCCAGTCGAATCTCAGCGACGCCAGCCTCGGTCGCAGTACGCACGATGTCATCGAGCTTGCTACCTTTGGGCAAGGCTTGCACCAAGACGACCCGCGCTGTCGCTTGGACGCGAGCATCGATGCGAGAGATTCTGCACGTCACCCGGCCATCCGTGATGTCGTCGAGGACGGCGTCGCATTCGAGGCCGCGCCCATCGAACAAGCGAACCTCGTCGCCGGGACGCAGTCGAAGGACGCGTACGTGATGTGCGGCTTCGACTCCCAAATCGATCTGCGCGCCGATCGCAAACGTGATCGGCGCATGAAGGCGTCGGGCGTCGCTCATCGAGGTGCTTGGAACGTGAGCGAGATCCAATCGCGCTCAGCACGTTTGGCGACGAACTGAAGTGCACCATAAGCTGCTCGAATTTCGTCTTCTTCGGGCGCGAGCAGCCCCGATAAGATCAGCGTGCCGCCAGGAGCGACCTTCGAAATCAGTGTTTCGGCCATCGGCAAAAGAACACGACTCTCGATGTTGGCGAGGACGAGGTTCCAGGTGCCGTCGAGATCCGCGACCTCGGTCGTGCTCGCATGGATCCGATCGTTCACGCCATTCGCGACCGCGTTTTCTTCGGTCGCGGTGATCGCGAGCGGATCGACGTCGACCGCGATCGCATCGGATGCGCCCAAGAGCACCGCGCCAATCGAGAGGATGCCGCTACCACACCCCGCATCGAGCACACGCTCACCGCCTCGCACGCGCGCATCGATCTCCATCAAGACGAGGCGGGTCGTCTCGTGTGTCCCGGTTCCAAACGCAGAGCCGGGATCGATCGTGAGCACGACGTCGCCCTCATGCGTTTCCACGCTTTCCCACGAAGGGCGAATCACGAGCCGCTCGCCGATCCGCGTCGGCTTGAAGAACTCCTTCCAACGGTGTCTCCACTCGTCTCCGACGATGTATTCGACCCGCGCGGGCCATCGCATCGCGCTTGCGGCGATCTGGGCGCGATCTTCGTCGTCGAAATGCGCGACGAGGAGGGTGCCGTTGGCCGTCGGTTTGTCGAGCGTGCTCGAATCTCGCTCTTCCACACCGGTCGCTCCCAACTCGAAGAGCAGCGACGAGGCCTCGTCGACCTCGAGTTCGGGAACCTCCATGTGCACGGTCGGATAACGCGACGCGACTTCTGTCTCCACCTGTCTACTCCTCTATCGATGTGAACGTGTCTCAGTCATCGAGGGTGATGACCAGAGTCCCTTGGCCTGTTCCGCCTTGGGTGCCGAGCACGACGCCTAAAATGATGGCTCCTGCCACGACCGCGGCGCTGCCGCCGATCGCGGCCCAAAACCATGCTTCACCCGTGACGTCGGCCTGCGGTGATGGAACGGCGATGCGCAACGGCGCGGCCACGTCTCCCCGGGATGCGATGGGGAGTCCGTTCGCATCGACGGCTTCGAAATAGTATTCGACCAAGGGCGGACGCACTTCGGCGCCAGGAATGGTCGCGACGAAGTCGTCTCCTTCGGTGTGGGTCTCGATGCGCGCGAACACCGCGCTCGTGCCTGGTCGATACGCGAGCACGAGGCGCGCGACCCGCTCACCGGGATCGTCCACGCGCGCCGAAAGCATGACCGGTCGATCGTGTTCGGCTTCGGGGGGAGAACGGTGCTCGATGGTGACTGGGGCTGGCGGCAAAAGACCCGGACGGCCTTCGGCTTCCCATGCATCCTTCACGTTCCTGAAAAAATCGCGGAAACGGGGGCTCAGGCCTGGGTCGACCTCGTGGCTTGGTTCGATGGCGAGCATCGAACGCCATGCACCGGCGGCTTCCTCTTCACGGTCGAGGGCGAGATAGGTGAGCGCGAGATATCGGTAGATGCGGCCTCGTTGCTCGGGGGTGTTGCCGCTGCGAACGAGCGCCGCCGAGAGGGTTTGTAGCGCCTCTTCGAAATGCAATTCGTCGTATTCCGAGGCGCCTCGCTCGATGAGCGGGTTTCTGTCACGTGCTTCATCCTCCTGCGCTCGGGCAGCTGTGGTCATTGCACAGAGGAGGAGGAGCATGCCGAAGCCACGCCGAAACATGGGCGGACGTTATCAGATTTGTGATCACCCCGCTCGATAAGGGCCCTCACGCGATTTCGTGGTAGATTGCGGGCCATGGGCCAGAACCGGCTTTTCGTCTCCCAGACGAAGCTCGATCAGTGGCTCTCCGAGAGCCTCGTGGAGGTCGACGGGGAGACCATGAAGACCGAGGCGGACGGCAATCGTTTTCAGTTGAAGACAGCCGTCCTTTTTACCGAAGAGCTCACGGGGACCGGCGATCCCAATGAGCTCTTGGGGAGGGTCAAAGATCTCGAGCAAATCGCAGAGCTTGGCGGAGAATATGCCTCTGGTTCGGTCATTCTCGGCGAGAACGCGTATAGCGTGGTCGAAGGCTTTGCCTGCCATCCCATCCTGGTCCATGAGGCTTCTGCTTCGAATGCCCGCACTGGCGATTCATTGGCAGCGGCGATGCGCCTTGCGACCGGAGAGTCGGGGCGGGATGGGGAGCTCGATCTGCTTGCTCGGTTTTTTCTTCAGTCGCGCGATTCGTGAACGTGTCGGGCGAGCGACGGGTCTTCTGAGATGACAACGATGATCCTGTTCGCGGTCACGGCGACCCTCTACTTCTTGGCAAGCGCCCTTTATCTCGCGTTTTTGGTGCGAGATGGTCAGCGGCTCGCGAATGTGGGGACGGGGCTTTTGGGGGTGGCCGTCGTCTCTCACTTGGCTTTTCTGCTCATCGATTTCTTCTCCGCGGGAAACGTACCGGTCGCCGATATTCATCAGGCGCTTGCGGTCGCGTCACTTCTCGTCGTGCTCGGGTATCTATTCACGGTGCGTGGCAAGACTCGGCTCCTCGTCCTTGGTGCTTTCATCACTCCAGTGACACTTCTGCTCTTTTTGGGCGCTGGGTTTCGGCGCGGTGTGGCCGCGATCGACGAGGAGATGCGGAGTGCGATTCTCCCGATTCACGTCGCGGCGAACGTGCTCGGTCTCGTGGCCTTTGCGCTCGCGTTCGGGGCGGCGGTGGCGTACGTGATTCAAGATCGACAGCTCCGACAAAAGAATTTAGGAGGGCTTTTCCAGCGCTTGCCGCCGCTCGATGTGTTGGATGCCCTGTCGTTTCGGCTCGTGACGATCGGATTTCTTTTTTTTACCGTGGGCGTACTCACGGGGACTTTCTGGGCCGTTCGCATCGATCCGAACCACCCCGCCATTGGCGCGACCCAGACCATCGGCGTGATTGCATGGCTGCTTTTCGCAAGTGTGCTGCTGTTGCGGGTGGCTGTGGGATGGCGGGGGCGGCGCGCAGCCATCGGGACGGTGCTCGGGTTTCTCTGCGCCTGCGCCGTGCTCGTGGGGTATATGCTGCGCGGTGCAGGAGGCATGTGATTCGATGGCGGAGATTTTCGTCATCGGAGTTTCTCACCGTAGCTCTCCGGTCGAGCTCCGCGAGCGTCTCGCCGTGCCGTCGGCAGCTCTTCCGAAGCACGTCAAAACGCTTGCAGAGCGCGCGGAGCTTGCTGAAGCCGTGATGATCTCGACATGCAATCGCGTCGAGGTGTATGGGGTCGCGACCGATTTGGGAGGTGTGCGGCGTGTGAGAGAAGCGCTCTCGACCCAGCTGCCGCCGGGTGAGCTCGAGCCGCACCTTTACGAGCGTACGGGGGCTGATGCGATTCGACATGCGTTTCGTGTCGCTTCGAGTCTCGACTCGATGGTTGTCGGTGAGCCTCAGATCCTCGGACAATTCAAAGAGGCGTATGCCGCTGCGACCGAGGCTGGGATGGTCGGAGGGCTGCTCGATCGCTGCTTCGAGAGAGCATTTGCGGTCGCCAAGCGGGTTCGTCATGAGACGGCGATCGCATCGGGTTCGGTGAGCGTCAGCTCGATTGCGACGGATCTCGCTCGAAAGATCTTCGGCGATCTCGATGCGAAGCGGGTGCTTTTGATCGGCGCCGGCAAGATGGGGGAGTCGGCTGCAAAGCATCTCCGAAAGCAGGGGGCACGGCTCTTCGTCCTGAACCGCAGCCGGGAGCGCGCTCTCTCGCTCGCGAATGCTTGTGGTGGCGAGCCGCGCAGCTTGGCGGAGCTGCAGAGCGAGCTCGTTCTTGCCGATGTGGCGATCGCTTCGACCTCGAGCGATCGCTTCGTCGTGACGCGCGAGTTGATGAAAGAGGTCGTTCGCGCGCGGAAATATCGCCCGCTTTTTTTGATCGACATCGCAGTCCCGCGAAACATCGACCCACGCGTTCAGGAAATGGACAACGTGTTCGTTTACGATGTCGATGACCTGCAAAAAGTCGCGCAAGAAAATTTGAGCGCACGGAAGCGCGAGGCCGAGCAAGCCGAGCGCATCGTGGAGGTGGAGACGCGGAGCTTCGAGGAATGGCGCCGTGGGCTCGACCTCAAGCCGATCATCGTGGGGCTGCGGAGGCATGTGCGTGAGGTGCTCGGAGCCGAGCTCGACCGAACGCTCCCGAAGCTCAGCGGAGAAGTGACACGCGATCGGGCGACCCTCGACCGAATGCTCGATGCGGCAACGAACAAGCTTTTGCATCAGCCATTGATGGAGCTGAAGAGAGCGGCGGAGCTTGGCGATCAACCAATGATTGACGCGGTCCAACGGCTCTTTCCGCTCTTCGACGCGAGCCTCCCGCTCGCTCCGAGCGCGCCGCCTCGAGATGTTACGAGCGGCGTGGTCGGAGTCGCGGAGACGAGCGATGCGATGCTCGAAAAAACAAAGACAGGAGCCTGAGTAGGAAACTCCATGACGAAGCTTCGTATTGCGACTCGCCGTTCTCCTCTCGCACTCGCGCAAACGCGCTGGGTGATCGCAAAAATTCGTGAGGGATCGCCCGCGCTCGAGATCGAGGAAGTCCCCCTCGTGACCGAAGGCGATCGGGTGCTCGACGTTCCGCTCGCGAAGGTCGGAGGGAAGGGGCTCTTCGTGACGGAGGTCGAGCAGGCGCTTTCGGATGGGCGCGCCGACTTGGCCGTGCATTCGATGAAAGACGTCCCGGAGGCGCTCGCCGAAGGCATGGATATGCTTTGTATTCCGGAGCGCGAAGATGCTTGTGATGTGCTCGTGACCCGTGGTGGCGAAGGATTTTTCGATCTGCCGGCGGGCAGCCGGGTGGGGACGTCTTCGCTGCGGCGCGCGGTGCAGCTGCACGCGGCACGCAATGATCTGGCGTTCGTTCCTCTGCGCGGAAATGTCGGGACTCGGTTGCGCAAGCTCGATGACGGTGAGTTCGGAGCGATCGTGCTCGCGCATGCGGGGCTCAAGCGATTGGGGCTCGATCAGGAACGAAGGATCTCGGTTCTTCCTCTCGATCTTTCGGTTCCTGCGGTCGGGCAGGGCGCTTTGGGAATCGAGGGGCGCCAGGGAGACCTTCGATTGCGCGCGCTTTTATCGAAGCTCGAACACTCTTCGACGCGTATCGCGGTGGAGGCCGAGCGTTCTTTTCTGAGCCGCCTTCATGGTGGATGTACGACGCCGTTGGCAGCGCATGCGAGAATCGATGCAGGCTCCCTACAGATCGATGGGCTGGTGGGCTCGCTCGACGGCGCGAAGGTGGTTCGCGCTGCCATGCAAGATTGGATTGGCTCGTCCTCGGAAGAGAACATCGCGACCGCCCGCCGATTGGGACGGGAGCTCGCGGAAAAGCTGATCGAAGAAGGCGCCGATGAGATGCTGGAAGAATCGCGCACTACGCGCGACCCTTACGCGGCTGGCCTCTATTCTCGTGGATGAGAGATCTCTGTGATGCACCAACCTGAAAATCCGCTTCTTCACCTCGACTCGATTCGGATTCCGTTCGACCTCATTCGAGCGGAACATATCCGTCCTGCGGTGGCTGTGTTGCTCGAAAAGTCGCGCGCGAAGATTCGAGACATCAGCAATCGAACGGCAGAGCTGACGTATGCGAACACGCTCGGGGCGCTCGAAGATGCAACGGAAGATCTGTCTCGCGCGATGGGAGTCGTCTCGCATCTCGAGGCGGTCGCCATGAGCCCTGCGCTGCGCGAGGCATACAACGCCGTGAAGCCCGAGGTGAGCGCGTTTTATTCGTCGATCCCGCTCGATGCTGGGCTTTGGCGCACGTTGCGTGCGTATGCTGAAACGGAGGACAGTAGAGCGCTCGATGCCGTGCGCGCGCGACATCTCCACACGACGCTCGATGAGTTCCGTCGTGCAGGCGCGGATTTGGACGAGGAAGGCAAGCAAAGGCTCCAGGTCATCGACGTCGAGCTCAGCACGACCACGACGAAGTTCTCTCAGAACCTTCTCGATTCGACGAATGCGTTCGAGCTCGTCGTCGAAGACGAGTCGCGCCTTTCTGGGTTGCCCGAGAGCGCGATTGCTGCGGCACGCGCGAGCGCTGAGCAGAAGGGAAAGAAAGGCTATCGTTTCACGCTGCAAGCGCCGAGCGTGATGGCTGTCCTCACGTACCTCGATGATGGCTCGATTCGCGAGAAGGTGTGGTGGGCATACAATCAGCGGGCAAGCTCGGGTGAGTTCGACAATCGCGCGCTGCTGCTCCGGATCCTCGAGCTTCGCAAGGAGAAGGCGAAGCTTCTGGGGCACGAGAACTTCCCTGATTGGGTGCTCGAAGATCGCATGGCCAAGACAGGCGAGCAGGCGTGGGCGTTCGTCGCGGAGCTCGAAGCGCGGACACGTCAGGCTTTCGAGCGTGAAACAGAAGAGCTCGAGGCGTTCCGGCGTGCGGCTCTCGGCGCCGTGGGGCCGATGGCGCCATGGGACGTGGCCTACTGGGCGGAGAAGCAGCGCAAAGCGCTCTATGATTTCGATGAAGAGGCGCTGCGTCCGTACTTCGCTGTGGATCGCGTGCTCGAGGGGCTCTTCGAGGTCGCGAGGCGGCTTTACGACATCGCGATCGAGCCGTGGGATGCCCCAGGGTGGGATGCTGGAGTGCGTACGTTCATGGTGCGGAGTCGCGGCGAAGAGCTCGGTGCGTTCTACGTCGATTTACATCCGCGCGAGAGCAAGCGATCGGGCGCGTGGATGGCGGGGCTCATCACGGGAGGGCCGGCAGATGGCGGGACGTTCTCGCCGCATCTCGGGCTCTTCTGCGCGAATGTCAGCCCGCCTTTGAACGGTCGTCCAGCGCTCTTGACGCACGACGAAGTCGAGACGCTCTTTCACGAGTTTGGTCATCTTCTCCATCACTTGCTCTCTCGCGTGCCTGTTCGGAGCCTCGCGGGGACGCATGTGGCGTGGGATTTCGTCGAGTTGCCGTCGCAGATCATGGAGAATTGGACGTGGGAGCGCGACGCGTTGGATCTGTTTGCGCGGCATGTGGACAGTGGCGAGCCGATTGAGGACGAGCTTTTCCAGCGGATGAAACGCGCGCGGAACTATCGAGCGGCGACGGCGCAAATGCGGCAGCTTGGTTTTGCGACGGTCGATTTGGCGCTTCATCGCGACTATGACGCTGCGACGCATGGCGATGTCATCGAGGTTGCGCGCAGAGAGATGCAGCGATTCTCAGTGACGGATTTACCCGATGGTTACGCGATGATCTTGGGTTTCTCTCACTTGTTCGCCCACCCGGTTGGTTACGCCGCGGGATATTACTCGTACAAATGGGCTGAGGTGCTCGACGCCGATGCCTTCTCTCGATTCCGCACCGAGGGCCTCTTCGATCCGAAGGTGGGCGCGGAATTCCGGGACAAGATCTTGGCGCGCGGCAACGCCGATGAGCCGATGAAGCTGTTCGTCGATTTCATGGGCCGTGAGCCCAAGCTGGAAGCGCTCCTCGAGCGCACCGGTCTCGCATAGGCCAGCGTGAAGGGTGGCGGCCGTCCGTCGGCCGCACGCAAGGCAGCGAATGGTCATGTGCTCGCAAAGGCTTCGATCACGGGGACCTACGCGATCTATCCCAAGGCGAAGCGGACCTGAACGACAGAATCGCTTGAGTTCCAGATCAAAGCCCCAGTCGACGGCGGAGTTTTCGCGCGGCTTGGCGTGAGACTTCTACGGGCCCTCCGCTTTTGAGGTGGGCAACGTAGCCGCCCGTGACTTGAGGCTCGAGCCGCGCCACGTGCGCAAGATTCAGGAGCGCACGGCGATGGACGCGTTCGAGCACCCCTCCACAACGTTTCTCGAGATCGGTCAGCGCGAGCGCGGTGACGTATTCGCGATCGGCATGCACTGTCACCAGGGTCCCATCGAAGAGAGCGTGACTCACGTCGCTCGGCGAAAGAAGCACGACCCCGGCGCGCGTCTCGATCGCCAGCCGCGGCAGCCTCTCCTCGTTCGTCCATCGCGGTCGAACGAGATGTTTGCGTGCCCGTTCGATCGCGATCTCGAGCCTCGCCGCATCGATCGGCTTGAGGACATAATCGGGTGCACCGACGTCGAACGCGCGCAATGCATGCTCTGGATGCGCCGTCGTAAAGATCACATAAGGACCATCGGGCGAGAGCAGCTCTTTGGTTTCGATGCCTGAGATCCCGCTCATTTGAATATCGAGCAGCAGCACATCGACGTCTTCCTCTGCCAAGCGCTCGAGCGCCTCTTCTCCGCTCTCGCACTCCCCTGCGATCTCCACCCCCTCGATCTTCGAGAGCAATCGTTCGAGGCGCCTGCGCGCGGTGGCCTCATCATCGACGAGCAAGACGCGTAGCGGAGAGTCGCTCACGAGATCACCTCCATCGGATCCGTCGTGGGCAGACACAATACCACCGAGGTGTCATTGCCCACGGACTCGATGTGCAATCGGGCGCGGGCTCCATAAGTGAGCGTCAATCTCCTCTCGATGGTGGCGATGCCCTCTCCGCCCTGTCGGCGTCCTCGGTAAGGCCCGGAGTTCCTCACGCGAATGCAGAGTTCTTCTGGGCTCTTTCTTTCGACCGTGAATCGCACGGCCCCGCGATGTCCTTTGGCCGGACCGTGTTTCCAGGCGTTCTCGATCAGCGGCAACGTGATCATCGTCGGGATCTCCCACTCGAGGACCGTTTCATCGATGTCCTCTTCGTATACGAAGCGCTGCGGATCACGAATCGAATAAAGGCGGCCGAGCGCGCGTGCGAGCTCGATATCTCGGCGAAGCGGCCACGTTGGGGTGCGTACGCCATCCATCACCGCACGTAATATGGCGGCGAGCTCGATGATGGCTCGCTCGGCGGCTTCTCCATCGCTCCGGCACCACTCTGCGATCGCGTTGAGTGTGTTGAAGAGAAAGTGGGGATCGAGGTGACTGCGCAGCGCGAGGAGCTGCGCATGTTGCGCCTCGCGCTCGAGCTCGCGCACCCGTGCTTTCTCACGCGCAAGATGCGCTTCGAGCTCGATGTCTCGACCGAGGCCAAAGCCGCAAACGAGAAAGAGGCCGAGCGAGATGACGAGGCTGCTCGGGCTCGTCAAAAAGGAAGAACGCAAACCGACAACGAATGGCAAGGCGACTCCCGTCATCGCAATCAGAGCCATCGCAATCCCGACGTACGCCGCCAATCGAATGATGAGAGCGCCGCGGGCGTGCTCCCCGAACAGCATCCGATAGGAGACAGGCGCCGCGACCAAAGTGCTCGCGATCATCGCGCCCCCCACCCCGAAGGTCCACAGAGTGTGAAAGCTACTTTGGGCGGTCAAGAGCGGGAGGGCCACTGCCAAGATCGGCACCGCACGCCGTGTGCTCGTCATCGCGCGGAGAGTCGATACAAGAAGACTCGGTTCTCGGTCCACCCGTCGATTCTACGAGCTTCCGCCGCTTGGCGAAGCATGCTTGCGACCGTTCGATGGCGAGTTCCGACCGCTCACGTGTTTCGGAGCGCTGTCATCGCTCGAGGCGTTGCAGGTTGAGGTCCGAAAGGATTTCCGCGATGGCGACCCATCTCCCAACTCGATCTTCACTCACCAGCCTGCGATCGTTCGCGACGCATGTGCCGAGTCTCACCCTTTCTCTTCTTCCCGGGCTGGCGTTCGCTCTCGGTCTGCTGACGCTCTTGATACGAGGCGAGCTTCCGAGCCGAGCGCAAGCCCTAGCCCACAAGTTCGGGCTCTCTCAGGAGAGCTCCAATCAGAGTCCGTTTCGGACGTTTGTCCCGAGCGGCGCTCCAAGAGCGATGACCGTGCGGCTACCGTCGAGACTCGAACTCGTTGAAAATGAATACGGCTCGCTTGCGGACCCCCCTCCTGCGCCACAAGAGCGCGAATAGTCGATTGCAAGAGCGCGCGACGGCAAACCAACGGAACCAGACGAACGAGACCCGTGCGGTTCGACAATTCGAGCTCGCAGGCACCGGCTCGACGATCGACGCTGATTGGCTTTGATGCACACCGCGGATTTGCCTCGTGAATCGATATCAGCGCAACAGTGACTCGATGGTGTAGGTCCCAGGCTCGAGAGCGCCGCCGCGTGCATGAGTGATTTCGATGCTCGAGCCGTGTAGGCGTAACCCCGCGGACACGTGGCCATCGCAGTCGTCCTGCTGCGTGATGATTGCATGCGAGACGATGCGTTCGGCCGAGAGCGCGACGAAGGCGGTCGCGCGGTGCTCGAAGTCCATGACGCCATTCATCCCGCCGCAGTTTCCTTGGCCGGTGGCCTCGATGATGACGGAGACCCCTCCGCTCGCGGCGAGCGGGGCGATGGTACGTGTGGGCCCAATGCTCATGAGTGCTCCGAAGTCCTCATCGGTCCATCCATCGATGGCTCGGACGAGCACGCGCCCTTCTTCGCGCGTCGTGAGCGCGAAGACCCAAAGCCCGACGCCCGCGTCACCGAACGTGCGCGCTGTGACGAAGTGCCAGGTCATGCTGCCAGCGCGCACCGTGATAGGCGTCTCACCCGCGGTGAGCTCGGGCGCGCCTTCCTCGAGCGCGACCAGCGCCGCCGCCGGCAAGCTCGAAGGGACATTGGGCACGAGCGCATCGAGGCGCGTGCGCACGGCGCGGTGATCACGGAGCAGGAGCGACGCGACGTAGTCCGTCACGGCTTCACGTCGTTGTCCAAGTGCCTCCTCGGCGCGGCCGCGATTGTAGAGGCAGGCCGAGAGGGTGCGTCGCGTGCGCTCTGTAAGCGGACGCGAGATCGCCGTCACACCACCCTCGGCTTGCTGGCGCGCCTCTTCATGCGCGCCAACGCCGACGAGGGCGAATGAGAGCTGACAGCGTAGCGACGCATCGGTCGGGGCCTGTGCAACACGCGCCCGCAGACGAGCCACCTCATCGTCCTGTCCGCTCGCTGCAACGCTCACCAGGCCAATGACGAGCACGACGAGGAGAAACAAGGCTTGGGGAGAGTTGGGCAATGTGTATTCCTATGCTGAGACGTCAAAATTTTCTCACGATGCCAGTGATACCCTCTTGAGACAGCCGCACTGCAAAATCAGCTCGATTCTCATCCTCCTTTCAACACACACTCAATGCGATACGCGCAGGCACCGATGGACGAGCGATCGAGCGAGCACTCCGCCGCACGCGATCCCCAAGGCATCTGCCGTGAGATCTCCCCAATCGAAATTTCGCGCCGGCAACCAGATTTGCGAAATCTCCTCTAAAATCACGAGGACGAGGACGACCGTGCTGCCAACACGCACCGAGACTCGCTCGGTGATATTCCAAGTGCGCGTGTCGAGGGCAAGATCGAAAACGAAGGCGAGGACGCCCATCAGCCCGAAATGGCCCAACTTGTCGCCCAGCGGAATCGCATGCAGGGCGCCGTGGATCCAGGCCAGTGTACCCGTATCCGCAGCTCCGACGATCGCGAGCACCCCGAGAGCGTAGACAGCGGCCACTCCTTGCAAAAGTCGGCGATGTTTTGGCATGGGTTTTTTCCCCCGCACTCAGCGGAACTCCACTTCGAATGTTCGTCCAGGGATCCGGCGACGTCTGCTGGCGGCGTAGCTGGGATCAGTCTCCCACTGACGGCCCGCACCACACTGCACTTCCAGCCTGTTTCCTGTCCAACTCAGAGCTGCTCCCCAGCATTGCTTTGTCGTGGCGACCCGTCCCCGGCACCATGCAAATGGCTCAGTCGCTTTTTGTACAGTCACTTTGAAATACGAGAAGCCAGCCGCCCCACCTCCCGAAAGGAAAAAACCACGCGCGATATATTCGCCATCCGGCGACGTCGCAGTGGTGTACATATCGATGATGACATCGGCAGAGCACGCCCTCTCTTCGATAGCAGGCTGTTGAAAAACGTAAGTGCGCGAAATCAGATCGGAATTTGATCGTA
>CAYZTA010000021.1:0-84043 GCA_964481145.1 uncultured Sandaracinus sp. | reverse complement strand
GGTGGTGTGTGCAGCGTGGCTGGAGACTGTGCGAGCACGGTGTGCACGAGCGGTGTCTGTCAGGTGCCGGTGTGCAGTGATGGTGTGCGCAACGGAAACGAGACGGATGTCGATTGCGGTGGCACGTGTTCGCCCTGCATCGACGGATCGAGCTGCGGCGTTCCAGGTGACTGCACGAGCGGGGTATGCAACGCAAACCAATGCGCTGTGCCGACCTGCACTGATGGAGTGCAGAATGGGATGGAAGCGGGGACTGACTGCGGCGGCGGGTGTGCGGGATGCGCGGATGGCGCGGCGTGTCATGCAGCTGCGGATTGTGCGAGCGGTGTGTGCACCGAAAATCAGTGCGCAGTGCCGACTTGCTTGGACCTCGTGCATAACGGGGACGAGACGGACGTCGATTGCGGTGGCGAGGACTGCGGGCCATGTGACGACGGCAACGCGTGTCGCGAAGAGACGGATTGCGTGAGCCTCGTCTGCACGAGCTCGCTCTGTCTGGCCGCGAACTGCATCGATGGCGCGCTGAACGGGGACGAGACGGATGTCGACTGTGGAGGCTCGTGCGCCCCGTGTGTTGACGGCGCCGCGTGCCATGGTCCTCTCGACTGCGTGAGCCATGTCTGTGACGAAGGCGCCTGTCAGGTTCCGACTTGTTCGGATGCCGTGCGAAATGGCACCGAGACGGGTCTTGATTGTGGTGGTGATGCGTGTTCGCCATGTCCTGATGGCGGACGTTGTGAAGCCGCGACCGACTGTGCGAGCGCGGTGTGCACCGATGACATGTGCATCGCAGCGACTTGTACGGATTTCGTTTTGAATGGTGACGAGTCGGATGTGGACTGTGGTGGTTCGTGCATGGAGTGCACTGACGGACGTGTGTGTGGTGGCTCCACGGATTGCACGAGCGGAGTCTGCATCGATGGGACTTGCCACGCTGCGACCTGTGACGATGGCGTACGGAACGCTCTCGAGACCGACGTGGACTGCGGCGGTTCGTGTGCGCCCTGCGACAATGGTGCGGGTTGTGGTTTGCCGGGCGACTGCGAGAGCGGCGTGTGCAACGACGGCACTTGCGTGCCTGCGACCTGCATCGACGACGTGCGGAACGGCGATGAATCCGACGTGGACTGCGGCGGAAGCTGTGCAGACTGCGAGACGGACGCGATGTGCGGAGACAGCGGCGACTGCGAGAGCAATGTCTGCACGGGTGGAACGTGCAGTGCACCGAGCTGCTCTGACGGAGTGCACAACGGCGACGAATCGGATGTGGACTGCGGTGGCTCCTGCGGGGCGTGCATGAACGGATCGCTCTGTAATTCCATCGCCGACTGCGACCCTGGGGTTTGCCGAGAGGGACGTTGCGTCGCCCCGACGTGTGTCGACGGAGTGCGCAACGGCGATGAGTCGGATGTGGATTGCGGTGGCAGCTGCAATGCGTGTCCGGCGGGAGGAGCGTGTGAGGCCGGGATGGACTGCGCGAGCGGCGTCTGCGAAGCCGAGATGTGTGCCGCGCCCACATGTGAGGATGGAGTGAAGAACGGCGACGAGTCGGGCGTGGATTGTGGTGGAAGCTGCGGTTCGTGTCTCGATTTGGGAGGCGGCTTCGCAGGTGGCGCGGTCTGCGCTGCGAGCCCCGGTACGTCGAGCGGAACACGATGGATCGTGCTGATGATGTTTGCAGCAGGCCTCATCGCGACCCGTCGTAGACGACGCTGATCAACATGAGCGAACGCTAGAAACACCGAGCGCGATATCCTCGCGCTCGGTGTTTCGCATTTGGGCGCTGCGGATCAGTACAGGTCGTGGTAACTGGCACAGGCGCGGGTCAGGCGAACGATGGCATCTCGTTCCACGTCGATGTGAATCTGATTCCCCACCGTGTTGTAATTCGGCTTCGGAGTGGTGCGATCCTCGAAGGATGGATTGAGGAGTTCGACGTCACGCACATCGTGTTCGATCACGCTCCGAGGTCCTTCTACACGCAGGCCACCACCACCAGAGCGAATCGCGATCGAAAACATCGCGGCGTGGGTGGACGAGGAAGGAAATTGGCGGTCGATGCCACATTCGGCGCGAGTGTCCTAGCTGCATCAGGGCTCGACACGCTCGAGGTCGGCGTAAATGTCGTCGAGCGCGAGTGTCACTCCGCATGACTCGAGCATCAGCTCTCCTCCAAGGAGATGCGTTAACAACCACTGCCCATCGCTCGTGCGCTTGCGGTGCTCGACTCGCTTGGTCTCGGTGAACACCGCGACGAACTCCCGTAGCTCCGGGATCGTCGCATAATGATCGAACTTCGCCCCGCGATCGTAGTCGCTCGTGCTCGGTGACGCGACCTCGATGAGCACCGTGGGATTGGCGATGGCGTGATCATCCTTCGCGCTGACGCGCGGTTTGCCGCAAATGATCGAGATGTCGGGGTAGTGAAATGCGCGTGTGGCCGTCGTCTCGATCTTCTGATCCGAACCGAGCGGGAAACAGGGATTGCCGCGCAGAGCACTGGCAAGAGCCGACGTGAGATTCATGACGATCGCGTTGTGACGCCTGGACGACCCGGCCATCGCGAACGCTTCACCACCTACATACTCCCAACGTTCTTCACTCGATCGGTCGAGCGCGATGTATTCTTCGACGCTCATCGCTCGGAGAACATGGGCTTCCATGGACGTCAATCTAGCATGGCAGCGAACGCGAGGCGCACGCCGCCTCGATCGAAGGTCAATCGACTCTGGTCAGTTCTTGCGGCACGCCCGTACCCAACCGGAAAGAACACTGGCTCCGATGAGCACGAGGATCGTGGCGACGACCGGTGCGCCTCCCGAGAGCCCAACGTAGCCGGCTCCTGCCAGCATTCCCACTCCGACGATAAGAGCCAGATTGCGGCTGATGCTCGAAGCTCCTTCTGCGGATTTCATGGCGAAAGAATGCCACAGCCCCTTTCACATTGACACGGACCGTCGTCAGGCGCGTGCGGGGATTTCTTCGAGGAGGTCGAGCGCGGCCGAGTTCCATCGGGCTTCGAACTCGGCACATGGCGTCTTCAAGAGAGCGCGGAAATGTGGGTTCTTGGTGAGCGTATTCGGGCGCTCGGCGAGTTCGGGCCGTGCTTGCCAAATCGCGTGAAGTGCACGTGCGTAGCCGGCGGTGTTCGGCATGCGCTCACAGCCATGGACGAGCGCATCGATCGTTTCGAGCAAGCTCTCGCCTTCGAGCATGGCGGCAATGCGTGCGCCCCACGCATCGAAGAAGGGCCCGAGCGGGATACGAAGCTCGGGACGTTCACGCAGCCCGCGTGGCTTGCGAAGCGCGAAGTGGCGATGGTTCTCGAGCGACATGGACGAGCCGTCGATCTCGGATTTGTAGAGCTCGCCTGCCGTCCAGAGCCGCCCCCTATGACGAAGCTTTCGCTCTGAATCGAAGGGCGAGGTCGTGAGCTTGTAGAAGTGGAGACGAAGCGGGTCGGCGACGGGCACTTCCCACATGTCGATGACGCGATCGAGGTCGCCAAAGTTATGCGCGATGCTCGCCGAAGCTTTGAGTGCGCCGAGGCCGTCCTTGGCACGCCAGAGCGAACCGAACATGTGTGAGTGTCGATTCGTCTCGTCCGCGATCGCATCGAGAAGCAATGCTCGCAACGTCTTCGCTTCGGCTGCGCGATAAGGATCGAGCGCGGCGTAAGCTGCCGACGCCACAGTGAACCACTCTCCGAAATGCCCATGGAGCGACACGCTCTCCCATTCGCTCCCTTTGGCGCCGAAGCTCGCGCGATTCGTCAGCGGCGTGAAATCCCAACTGCGACTTTCGAGAACCAGCCGCGCCATCTCGAGCGCCGTGACGAGTGGCAACCCCTTCGGCCAGAGCTTGCGCCGAATCTGATTGTCGACATCGGTCGGCACGGGAGTGGCGCATGTGAGGTAATGCGCCGAGAGGCAGAGACGGAAATATTCGAAGTGCGAGAGTGAAGCGAGCTTCGTGCGATCGAGCTCGCGAACGAAGGTCGCAGGCGGAGAGCCGATCACATCGGGCGAACCCACCTCATCGAAGATGTAAGGGGCTGTGTTGCGAATCTGAGAGAGGAGTAGCTCGGGCGCGATTCCGCGCGGCGCTTGGTTCGAGGCGGACACAGCAGGGGTATAGCGCAAACGCATCGAGTGAGTGGGCGAGCGAGACGTCGTGCGTCGACTTCTCGAACACGGTCGTGGTAGCGTCGCTGGCTATCTGAAAGGGACACCATGAGCAACGACGCGCTCGAGAATGCCAACCGCTATTTCGAACAGGCCGCGCGCTTGCTGGAACTCAGCCGCGATGTCGCGGTGCAACTTCGCACGCCGTATCGCGAGGTGCGGGTCGAGCTCAATATTCGGATGGATGATGGGACGGTTGGCACGTTCGTCGGCTACCGCGTGCAGCACGACAACTCACGTGGGCCATTCAAAGGCGGTTTGCGCTACCACCATGAGGTCGATGCGCAAGAGGTGACGGCGCTCGCGCAGTTGATGACGTGGAAGACGGCCGTGGCTGGCGTGCCGTTTGGCGGTGGCAAGGGAGGGATTCATGTCGACTCAACCAAGTTGAGCCTTGGTGAAAAGGAGCGCGTCACACGCGCGTTCGTCGACAAGATCCACGATATCGTCGGAGACAACGTCGATATCCCCGCGCCCGACATGTACACGGGACCCCAGGAGATGGGCTGGTTTCTCGATCAATACGTCAAGTATCACGGCTATAGGCCCGGCGTCGTCACAGGAAAGCCAATCGAACTGGGTGGATCCCTGGGGCGTGCGTCGGCGACCGGCCGAGGTTGCCTTTACGTGACCGAGGAGCTCTTCACGCGTCTTGGTGAGCCGCTCAAAAACAAGCTCATCGTGGTGCAGGGCTTCGGGAACGTGGGCGGATGGGCGGCGCGTCTCTTCGCCGAGCAAGGCGCGATTGTCGTCGGCATCTCCGATATCAGCGGCGCTTATTACAATCCCGAAGGCATCGACGTGACAGCCGCGCTCGCACACGTGGCCAAGCATCGCACGCTCGAGGGGTTCGAGGCGCCGCAACGGATGAGCAACACCGAATTGCTCACGATGCCGTGTGACGTGCTGGTGCCAGCGGCGCTCGGCGGGGTCATCACGGCCGAAGTCGCACGTGAAATGCGAGCACGGGTCGTGGTCGAGGGCGCCAATGGGCCAACCACGCCCGAGGCTGACGAAGTGCTTTTCCAGCGCGGCGTGCATGTCGTCCCCGACATCCTCGCGAACGCCGGCGGCGTGACTGTGAGCTACTTCGAATGGGTCCAGAACCTCCAGCATTATTACTGGGAAGAGTCGCGCGTGAACGAAGAGCTGCGACGCAGCCTCGGCGCGGCTTTCACGGCCACATGGGAAGAGTCGCGCACACGCAACCTTCCGCTGCGTATGGGGGCTTACGTAGTCGGCATCGGCCGCGTATGGACCGCGACTCGGATGCGAGGCCTGTAAGGACTTCTGGCACAGATGGACACACACTCGATGTGTTTGGTGTGAATGTAGGTCGCTGAGCGAAGCTCGTCGCATCAAAAACAAGCTCTTCCTTTGAAGGCATGCCGGTTGCTCTCCGGCGGCGACATCCTTCAAGGGAGGTTTCAATGCGTTTCGTAGTGTTTGCGACGTTTGCCTTGTTGCTTTGTGCCTGTCAGCCCGACGATTCATCCGATGAAGCACCACGCGCTGTCTGTGAATTCTCCAAGCGATGTGGGCTCACGGTCGCAGGCGAGTCAGTGTCGGATCTCGATGAATGTCTTCCTCGGGCGCGAGCCTATTTCGAGATGCTCGGTGAGTGTGCTGGCGATTTGTCCGCAGCCTCCGATTACGTCATTTGCGCTGATAGCGTGACGGCATGTCCTGCAACGCCCTCTGAGGCCGCACCGGGATGTGAAACTGAATGGACGCGTGTCAGGGAGGAGCTTCGTTCCTGCGCAGACTGATGGGTGGAGGCGTGTCCGAATGAGTTGGACACGCCTTCTTCCCCTAACGTTCGATACCAGGCGCGGGAAAGCTCGCGCACATCTCGAGCACTTCACCACGAACACGCGCGAGCACGTGCTCGTCGCTCGGTGCATCGACCACGTCGCCGATCCAATTCGCGATGCGTGTCATCTCCGACGTGCCCATCCCGCGGCTCGTGACAGCCGGGGTGCCGAGGCGAATCCCGCTCGGATCAAAGGGCTTGCGCGTATCGAAAGGCACGGAGTTGTAGTTGCAGACGAGGGCCGCCTTTTCGAGCGCCACCGCGGCGATCTTTCCGGAGACGTTCTTGCTGCTCAGATCGCAGAGCAAGAGGTGTGTGTCGGTGCCGCCCGTGACGAGCGCGATGCCACGTGAGAGCAAGCCCTCGGCCAAGGTCTTGGCGTTCTCGACGACGTTGCGAGCGTAAACCGCGAACTCTGGCGAAAGCGCCTCGTGGGCTGCCACGGCGAGCGCCGCGATCGCGCTGTTGTGCGGACCGCCTTGAAGGCCTGGGAACACCGCCTTGTCGATGTCCTTCGCGTATTTCGTTTCACACAAAATCATGCCGCCACGCGGCCCACGCAGAGTTTTGTGCGTCGTGCTCGTGATAATCGGCGCGAACCCCACCGGGCTCGGGTGGGCTTTGCCTGCGATGAGCCCCGAAACATGTGCGATATCCGCCGCCAAAATCGCACCCACCTCACGCGCGAGTTCGGCAAACGCTGCGTAGTCGACGTGGCGTGGATAGGCCGTGGTGCCGCACCAAAGGAGCTTGGGACGATGCTCACGGACGAGTCGTGCAACTTCGTCCATGTCGATCCGGTGATCCGAACGCCGCACGCCATATTGGTGCGCCTCGAAATACGCGCCGCTGATCGAGACCTTCCATCCGTGTGTGAGGTGCCCCCCCGCAGGCAAGCCAAGCCCGATGGTCTTGTCTCCTGGAGAAAGAAACGCAAAATGAACGGCGAGGTTCGCGGGCGATCCCGAGTACGGCTGCACGTTGACGTGCTCGACGCCATACAGCTTTTTGAGCCGCTCGACCGCGAGCGTCTCGATGGCATCGATGTTCTCCTGCCCTTGGTAATACCGTTTGCCCGGATAACCTTCGCTATACTTATTGTTGAGCGCGCTGCCGTTGGCGTCCTGAACGGCGCGCGAAGCGTAGTTTTCGCTGGCGATCAGTCGAATAGACGCGAGTTGCCTTTGCTCTTCTTTGGCGATGAGCGCGGCGATTTCGGGGTCTACCTGGGCGAGCGTCGGCTCGGTCATGGAGAGTTCCTCGTGTGGGCAGAAGGGAAGGGCGTTCTACCCGAGCTCACGCAATTGTGCGAATCGCAAAACGAGGACAACGCACGGATTCGAGAAACCAAAGCTCGGGAGCGTGCGTTGACACGAACAATTCGTCCCTGCTAGTTCATTGAGGGATGCGCTTGCGATTTTTGATCGTACACTCGATTCGCACTTAGGTATGCAGGCCTCATTGTTGAGGGCAGATCGTTGAAGGCGGAGAACTCGATGGCGGAGCAGAAGGAGTCTTCGGTCCTATTCAATCTCCGGGAGCTGATGAACCTCGAAGAGGCGCGCATCAGCGACGAGGAGGATGGTAAGCGGCGGGCCGAAGAAGAGGCGCGTCTTGCCAAGGAAGCAGAGGACCGGCGTAAACGCGACGAAGAGCTCGCTCGGCTTCGCGCCGAGGAAGAAGCACGCGAGGCTGCGGAACGCGCTCGACGTGCCGAAGAAGAGCGAAAAGTTCGCGAAAAGGAAGAGCGCGATCTGCGCATTCGGCTCGAAGCGGAGCAAAAGGCCCGCATTGCCGAGCAAGAGCGGCTCTTGCAACACGAGCAAGAGGTCAAGCGCATCGAGGCGACGCGGCGAAAGGGTGTGCATCCTGCTGTGTTCGCGGTCGTTGGGGTGCTCGTCATCGCCGGCGGCGCGGGCGGTTACATGGTGTACGAACAACAGAGAGCGGACGCGGCCGAGGCAGCGCGTGTCGCGCAGGTCGCTGCAGAACGAGAAGCAGCACAGCGCGTCGAGGCAGAGCGCCTCGCCCAGGAAGCACAGGCCCAAGCGGACGCGGCGCGACGTCAAATCGCAGAGATGGAAGCGCGTGCGGCTGCGCTCGAGGCACAGGGCGATACTGCTGGTGCCGCGCAAGTACGTGAGCGGGTACGGACGGTGCGCGCACAGCCGCGTCGACCTACCGGAGCCGCAAGCAGCGGCAGCAGTGGTGGTGGCAGTCGACGACATGACTCGGACGATCCGTTGGCTGGTCTCGAAGGCCTCTGAACCCACACAAACTCTTCGCGAAGATGCCCGGTGCCGAACATGGCAGCGGGCATCTTCTTTTGGTAAGGAGCGCGCATGCAGCGAACGCCGCGAGAACGAATCGTATTCGCGCTCGATGTTCCAGAGTTGAGCGATACGCGTGCATGGGTCGCGCGGCTCGGGGGACATGTGGGGGTCTTCAAAGTGGGCCTCGAACTCTTCACTGCGAAGGGACCCGATGCCATTCGTGTCGTGCATGACGCGGGGGCTGCGTGTTTTCTCGATCTCAAGTTGCACGACATTCCTGCGACGATGGCGGGGGCCGCGGCGAGCGCCGTGCGGCTCGGGGTTCGTTACCTCACGGTTCACGCAAGTGCTGGCGAGAGCGCTCTTCGCGCAGTGGCCGATGTGGCCCGAGGAACCGCCACCACCATCTTGGCGGTGACGGTGCTCACGAGCCTCGGTGAGAATGAGCTTACAGAGATCGGATTTCGAGATGACGCGATGAAATCTGCAGCGCGCCTCGCTGCGATGGCCCGCGCGTCGGACATCGGTGGGATCGTATGTTCTCCTCATGAAGCCCGAGCGCTGCGCGCAGTGGTCGGGCCTGACATGGTGATCGTGACTCCTGGCGTGCGGATGCGAGGCGCGGACGCAGGAGATCAAAAGCGTGTCGCCACACCGCGCGATGCGGTCGAGCAGGGGGCCGATCTGATCGTGGTGGGTCGTCCGATCCGGCAAGCCTCCGATCCGGTGGCCGCGGCGCGTGCAATTGCGAACGAAATCGCGGAAATTCAAGCATGAAACGCATCATCTTAGGGCCGCGTGCCGTTCACGAAGCCGTGCGGGCAAAGCCCGGTTCGATTGCGGTCATTTATGTCGAGCACGGTGTAGATCGTCGTGCCCTACGAGAGCTCGAGACTGAGGTTCGAGCGCGAAACATCAAGATCGAGGAGCGAGGGAGGGCCGAGATGAACGCGCTTGCTCCAGAGGGGCGACATCAAGGGATTGTCGCCATCGCGGGTGAGTTCGCGTACATCGAACTCGAAGAAGCGCTCCTTGCGGCGGCTGAGCGTCCTCTGCTCGTGGCTCTCGACGAGATCACGGATCCTCACAACTTGGGTGCCATCGTCCGCAGCGCGGTCGCGTTCGGAGCCGATGCGATCCTCACGCTACGAGATCGTGCCGCGCCGGTCACGCCGGTCGTCGTGCGTGCGAGCGCGGGTGCCACGGAGCATGCCCGCATCGTCCGCGTCACCAACCTCGCGCGCACACTCACGGCACTTCGCGAACAACATCAACTTCAGGTGGTGGGCCTTGCCGCGGATGGCGAGGTCGAGATCTCGAAGTTGCCCGAGGCCGAACGTGGACGTGTCCTCGTGGTAGGATCCGAAGGAAAGGGCATGCGTCCGCTCGTGCGAAAGCAATGTTCGGTGATCGCCCGCATTCCGATCGGCGGCCCGTTGGCGTCGCTCAATGCATCGGTCGCGGCTGGCATTGCGCTCTACGCAGCGAGTGAGCAACGCGGATCATAATGAAAGTTCGCGTGCGAGGAGCGTCGAGATCTCAGAGAGCTCTCCCTGTATGACCAAGCTTGCTTGATCATCGACACCCGTTTCATCTCGATTGATGACGACAAAACGCGCTCCCGCACGAAGAGCGCGCTTGCCGAGCCCCGCGACAGGCCACACCTCCATCGAGGTTCCCATCGCCAAAAGCAAATCGCAATGGTCGATCAGGCGTTCTGCTTCATCGAAATCCTTCGTGAGCGACTCGCCAAAGAGAACCACTTCTGGTTTGATGAGACCGCCACACAGGGCGCAGTGTGGCGGCTCTCCCGCTCCGAGATCCGCGAGGAAGACTTCCATTTTGGTGTGCATTCCGCAGCGGATGCAGCGCACGTCATGCCAGTTTCCATGGACTTCGAGCACCTTCTTCGCCCCACTTTGCTGATGGAGCCCGTCGATGTTTTGCGTGACGATGGCGCGCAACAAGGAGCGCTCCTCGAGTGCTGCGAGCACACGGTGGGTCAGGTTCGGCGTGGCTGCCATGGCCAGGCCGAATTGCTCTCGCCAGAACACGTAAAATCCAGCGGGATCGGCTCGAAAACCTTCGAACGAGGCGACCTTCATGGGATCGTGATGGGCCCAGAGCCCGCTCTTTGCGCTTCGAAAATCAGGAATCCCGGAATCAGTCGAGACTCCGGCGCCAGTGAGCGCGATGGCGTTTTGGCTTTTGCGAAGCCAGCGGGCGAGTTGTTGGACCGACTCTCGTACGTTCTTCACGGGACGGGACTTTCTGCTCGAGGATTGCCCGTCCCGAGGCTCGAGCGCAGAAAACGTTCCACTTGGGTAAGAACTTCCCCGGACGGGTCGAGCAGCGCGGCGCCGTGCCCTTGGCTCTCTGTCAGTAGAACTTCGCTCGAGGTGATCCGCGCCATGGCCTGCGCAGTCTCTAGCGAATCGCTTTCATGTTGCGTGGCCACGGCGAGGAAGGGCCGACCGCCAAGCTGCGTCGATGGCGTGATCGCGTCGAACCCTTGATAGGCTCGGCCGGGCGACAGAGCGACGAGCGCGTCCACGTTCTGCATCGTGGCAGCTGCCGTGATGGCTGCCGTCGAGCCAATACTCGCTCCGACGATCGCGACACGTGACGGTCGAACCCCCGACTCCGCGGAGTCGACGAATTGCCGCGCTGCGATCACGTCTTCTTTCGTTCTCGCCCACATCTCATGGTCGAAATCCCGAAATGAGAGCGTGCCCTCGGGGCCTTCGGTGCTCGCTCCATGACCGCGCAGATCGATCGCAAGGGTGGCGATCGTGGGCGATGCGTGCAGGCGCGTGAGCAGAGGCTCGAAATCAGAGTGATCTCCGGCAATTTGGTGCACGAGGATCACGAGAGGGGCATCCGGCCGAGCACCAGGCTGCAATGTGCCAACGATCATCACGCGGTCGTTGGTTTGAAATCGAACCTCGCGTGAGGACGGCAAGGATTCCTCCATCACCTCTGGCGAGGCCGCCGCGGATGCGGGGTGCGACGGGGTCGGTCTTGTCCGTTCGTCTCGAGTCGTCGAACACGCGGAAACAGCGAGAGCGATCGCCAGAATCGAGCGACATTTCATGCAGCGCAATATGCCGGAGTTTTTGAGCGTTGGTCAAAGCGACATCGACGAGACGTCCTCTCGCCTCTATGATGCTTGCACGATGACCCGGACGGCGGCGGCGCTCGTGATCGGGAATGAACTGCTCACCGGAAAGGTGCAGGAGGCCAATGTTGCCTTTCTCGGAAAGCAGTTGTTCGCCCTAGGGATTTCGTTGCGTCGTGTGGTGGTGTGCAGCGATGAAGAGGACGTGATCGCGGACGAGCTCGAGCTCCTGCGAGCCCACCACGATTACGTGTTCACGAGCGGAGGCGTGGGGCCGACCCATGACGACCTGACCGTGCCCGCAGTGGCGCGCGCTTTCGGACGACCGCTCGTTCGCGATCTCCGTCTCGAGCAGATGATACGCGCCCATTTCGGCGGACGCACGACCGATGGGCATTTGCGTATGGCGGAGGTCCCCGAAGGTGCCGAGCTCATGCATCGCGAAGACATTCCATGGCCAGTGATCTGCATCGAAAACGTGTTCGTCATGCCTGGAGTTCCCGAAATTTTTCGGCTCAAATTCGATCTCATTCGCGACCGCTTGGGAGTGGATACTCCATTCGTGTCACGTGCGATTTTCACGCACTGCGACGAAGGCGAGATCGCAGAGCTCCTCGAACGGATCGAGCGCGCGCATCCGGGGGTGGCGATCGGGAGTTACCCGAAGTTCTTCGATGCCGAATATTCTGTGAAGCTCACGTTCGATGGGCGCGATGAGGCCCAAGTCAAGTGCGCCCTCGAAGCCTGTCTTCGTGAGTTGCCGGAAGAGAAAATCGTTCGCGCGGACGTGTGAGCAACGGCGGGTTCAATACGCGTTTTGACGGACTTTTCGGCCGAAAACCGTCAAAAATACGATCCATAAGTCGAAGAACAATCCCCAACGCCGAATGTATTCGAGATCGTGCTCGATGCGCTTTTCCATCTTCTCGAGCGTGTCCGTCTCACCGCGCCAGCCGTTGACTTGTGCCCAACCCGTTAGACCGGGCTTCACTTTGTGCCGCAGCATGTAGCCCTGAATCCGCTTTCGATATTCCTCGTTGTGCGCAACGGCGTGTGGACGCGGCCCGACGAGGCTCATCTTTCCGCTCACCACGTGAAAGAGCTGTGGAAGCTCGTCGATCGAGGTGCGCCGTATGAAACGGCCGACTGGCGTGATGCGCGGGTCTTCTTTGGTGGCTTGTTTCACGACGGGACCATCTTCGGCCACGCGCATCGAGCGGAATTTCAAGACTTCGATCACCTCGCCATTGAGCCCATAGCGGCGTTGCCTGAAAAAGACGGGGCCTTTGCTCGTGAGCTTGATCAACATCGCGACCACGATCATCACCGGCGATGCCACGAGGAGCGCAGCCGTCCCGAGCACGATGTCTTCCACCCGCTTCACCATCCCATCGACACCGTAAAAAGGTGTCTCGAAGATGCTGATGATCGGAAGGTCACCGAGGCTGCTCCACCGACCATGCAAGAGATCGAAGACGAAGAAGTCCGGCACGATGTAGACGCTCGCCGTGCTGTCTGCGAGCCTTCGGAGCATCGTCTGCACGCGCGGCTCGGCCCGGAGTGGAAGCGCAATGTAAATCGTGTCGATTTCACCGCGCCGTGCTCGGTCGATGACGTCATCGATGGTGCCGACGAGTTGACCTCGCGCGCTCGGGACATCGGGCAATCGATCGAGTGTGCGATCGTCGAAGAAGCCAACGAGGTTCATGCCGAGCCACGGAGTACTCGAGATGCGACGCGCCAGCATTTCGCCGATTTCGGTGACACCGATGATCGCAACGTGTCGCGTATTGCGCCCTGTCGCACGCAAGTGTCGCAAAGTGAGTCGCGCGACGATACGGACGGCGCACATCGCGAGCGGAGCGACGAGGAACCACGAGATCGTGGCCACGCGCGAAAATCCATCACTCAGCTTGAGCAAAAATGCGATGCCGAGCAGCATCGGAACGACCGGAACCCAGGTGCCCCAGACCCGGACGAGCTCTCTGGGGATCGGAGCCCCACGCCAGGTTTGGTAGAGCCCTGTCGTCTCTGCGACGAGCAAATAGGCCAATACGGCCAGCAGCGTCGCGACGGTGTCGTCGGTTCGCCATGTGGCTTGGTCGTAAATACCGACCGCAAAACCATTCGCCGCCGTGATGCACGTCGTGTCAGCAAGGCGTGCGAGCGCGGCTTGGTTGCCGCCCGATGGCCTGAGCAGTCCCGTTTTCCTCGCCATGATTCGAACCGTCGTGCATGGGTCGATCGTTCACTGAGCGATCGACCTGGGCTCCGATGTTACAGCAGGTCTCGTGCCGCGCGCAGATACCAATTCACTCATGACGATGGCACGGGCACAAACTCCTCTTATCCGCCACATTCGCATCAGAGGATTCCCATGCGGCGTCGTTGGGTCGTTTTTCTACATTTCGCTTTTGTTTCATTTCACATCACTCTGGTTTCGTCGCTTTTCGAGCCACATGTCGCCGATGCTCAGGACGACGCGTCCCGTCTTCGAGCCGATCTGGCCGAGCTCAGAGCGTCGCGACCGCAGACGGTGCCCGAAGGGTCTTTGACGGGCATCGAATATTTGCTGGATGTCGCCGATCGAATCGAACGTGGATTCGCACCACAGGCGGCTTCATGGCGCGCGAAGGCAGCTCGATATATCGAGGCCGCACGCGCCGGACGTGATCCTTATCCCGAACAACGCGGTCTCATCGCCAACCGTGGTTACGTCTCGCCGATTTCGCAGGCAGTTCAGGGGTACACCGTCTACGTGCCGCCCGATTACGACCCGTCTCGACAATATCCGCTGCTCATCATGATGCATGGCGGTTCGAGCAACGGGAATCTCTTCCTCGGAGTCGTGCTCGGCAACAACATGGATTGGCTCACCTATTCGCAACATCTTTGGGACGATTACACACCGCGTTGGTCCCCCGATTGGATCGTCGTGGCGCCCGACGGATTTGGTCAGGTTCTTTGGCGATGGATGGGCGAAGAGGACGTCCTCGATGTGCTCGAGGATGTGCAGCGCCATTATTCGGTGGATCCCGAGCGTGTCGTGCTTGGAGGGCTCAGCAATGGCGGCCTTGGCGCGTACGCCATCGGGATGCGTCACGCATGGCGTTTCAGCATGGTGCTCGCGATCGCAGGAGCGCCGAGTTGGGTTCAGTATGCCGGTGGTTCACCCGCCCCCGATGAACTGCGGGTGTTGCATCAAGTGTCGGCGATGCACCTCATCGAGAACTCGGTGAACACGGACTTTCGTTTTTATCACGGCACGCGCGATCCCGGGCCGATGCGACCTCGTTACGTGCAGGAGCTCGAGACCCACATGCGTGGGTTGGGTCTCGTTCCACAAGTCCGCTGGTACGATCACGGGCACGATCTTTTGTATTTGGTGCATCGGCACGGACGCGCCTATGCGGATTGGGCTTCGGTCAGGCGCAATCCTCGGCCGGCGGAGGTCCGCGTTCTCACCAGCGATTATCGAGCAAATCGCCAGCATTGGGTGACTGTGACCCGCATCGACGATTATCCGCGCATGGCGCGCGTCGAGGCGCGTGCCGATGAGGGAGCGATCACGGCGAGCACGGATCGTGTGCTCGAATTGGCGCTCGATCTGCGTGATGCCCCGATTGGGCAGGGAGCTGAGCTTCGAATCACGATCGACGAACAACCCGTCTACACCGGCCCCCGTGCTCCGCTCGGTCACGTCATCCATGTCTCGCGTGAAGAAGGACGGACCGACGGCGCATGGCGTCTCGGTTTTCTTCCCACGGAAGACGGACGTTTGGAGAAGCGGCCAGGGATTTCGGGGCCACTGACGGATCCTTATCGAGACGGAATGATTCACGTCTACGGCACCCAGGATCCTGCTCAGACGGAAGCGCTCCGTGCCACTGCCGAGCGTGGTGCGCGCGGTTGGCCGCTGTGGCTTTGGCAACATCGGCAACGGGTGGTGGCTGATTCCGACGTGAGTCCGGAGATGATGCGCAGCTCGCATCTCGTGCTCTACGGGACCCCTGGCTCGAACTCGATCCTCGAACGGGTGGCCGAACGCTTGCCGATCCGCATCGGTCAGGACGGCGTCCACGTCGGCTCGCGAACGTTTCGTGGCGCGGGGGTTGGAACGCGCTTCGTGCATCCGAACCCCGAGGCTCCCGATCGATATTTGATCGTACAAGCCGCTCCGAGCATCGAAGGCGTTCAAAATGGACACAATCTCCCCGATTTTCTTCCGGATTGGGTCGTTTACGAGGGACGCACGACCCGAACACGTCAACGCCTGATCAGCGGCCGAAACGGTCAGCTTGCGATGGGCTTTTTCGATCGATATTGGCAACTACCCGATGAAGTGCGCGGAGCAGACGAGGGAGATGTCGTGTATGAGAGCGGGCGTTCTTCGCGTGGATCGTCGATTCCGGATGCGCGCCGTCTCGAGTGGAACCGCGTGATCGGTGCGCCTCCGAATTTCGTGATCCCGGAAGCCGTGCTCATGCAGTCGCCGCCTCCTCAATTGGAGCCGGCCCCCGTCCCTGCATGGACGCCGGCGACGTTGGCATTTGCCGCGCCATCGAGCGACCCTGCGGGAATGATTGCGCGCCGTTTGCGAGGGCTCATCACGAGCTTTTTGAACTACCGTGCGATCATTCCGGGAGGCGAATGGCGCGTCGATGGCCGCGCCGAGTGGCAGATTCGTGGAGAGCACGCTTGCCGTTCTTCGCTGAGGGAGCTCGGGGTGCCAACACGGCCGACTTCATTGCGTGACCCCCTCATGCCGACGCCCGTCACGATCGCCGGCCCCGTCAATGGGGTCGCGTTTCGTATGATTCGTCCTGAAGACGAGCCGTTGACGATTTCCTGCGAAATGGCGGCGCGGCTCCCAACGCTTGCTGCGATCGCACGACGTCACGGGATTGTCGCCATCGATGTGCTGAGCGCCCATCGAAGTCACCCCCGTCAGAGTTTTCATCGTGCTGGACTCGCGCTCGATCTCTATGCGTTCGAGACGGAAACGGGCGAGTCATTGCGGGTGTACGACGACTTTGTCGAAACTCCCGCCCACCGCACTTGCCAAGCGCCACTTCCCGGCACACGAGGCGCGCAGGTGTTGCTGCAAATTGCCTGCGAATTGGCTGATTCATGGCAATTTTCGTCGGTGCTGACCCCCAATTACAACGACGGGCATCGCAACCACTTTCATCTCGATTCACGTCCCGACGACCCCCGGGTCTTCATTCGCTGAGCCCATGTGATTCGGTCCGTCATTTTTTGGACGACGGACTCCGTTTCATGCGAAGCGATGACATCTTCATGCGGGCCGTTCGCATATTGCTTTTGGCCGCTGCACTGACGGGCAGCTCGGGCTGTGAAACGATGGGAAGCCCAGACGCTGCCCTCGTGGACAGCGAGGAAGCTCCGGTGGTCGACACCGAGCCTATCCAGCTGCCTCCTCCTCTTGTGGAGGAGATCCCATCGGAAGCGCCCACCGTGGTGATTCCATCCGCACCCACCTTCGATCCAGAAGCCGAAGCGCGCGAACGAGAACTGGCGGCACGCGCGCAATTCGAAGCAGAGTGGCCTCTGCACGGCATCGCTTATCATTTCCTCGCGCAAGTACGGGCTCGTCCCGACGGATCGAGTCCGGTCATCGGTTACATCCGCAGAGGCTCTCGTTTTCGTGCAAAGGCAGGGCTCCGTGGTCCGGGATGTTCGCGCGGCTGGCACGAGATTGTCGGTCAGGGATTCGTCTGTCGTGGCGAAGGTTTTCTGCTGGGTGAAGGCCCTCAGAATTTCGAACCATCTCCCGTTCCAGCGGCGCTCGAAGATGCGCTGCCGTACGCGTACGCCTATGTGGCGCACCAAGACGCGCCTCAATATTGGCGACTTCCGAGCGCCGCCGAAGAGCGTGAAGCGGCGGCTGTCATGGACCGATTGCGCGCGAGGGCCGGCGCGATCGCGACGCCGGAAGAGCAGGGAGCGCCCAGCGTCGAGCCCGATTTGGAAGCTCCACCGGGTCTTGCGTCCGATGTCGTGAACGCAGCGGATGCAGGGATTGCTCCGATCGATGTTGCGCTGCCCACCTTCTTTCGCATGCGAATGCTGCGAGGGTTCTATGTGAGCATCGATCGCGAAGAGATCGAGGGAGAAAGACGATTTTTTCGAACGGTCCGAGGCTCCTATGTGCCCGCGGGTGTGTTGTCCGAGGCCTCTCCATCGAGGATGCGAGGCGTCGTGCTCGGAGGCGCATGGCAACCCCCGATGGGGTTCGTATTTCGCCGAGGTGTCCGAACGCTCGTGCGAGATCCCGTGACAGGAACGCTGATGCAATCGGATCCCATCGAGGTGCATACGCCGCTCCTCCTCGAGGACGAAACGCTCGAGCGGCGTGGCGCGAGCTATCGCATTTCGCGAGATGGACGTGTCATTCGCGAGAGTGCTTTGCGAATGATCCGCAAGATCGAACGGCCGGCATCGATCGGTGAACGTGATCGCTGGATCCACGTGGATCTGTCCGAGCAAACATTGGTTGCCTACGAAGGAAACGAGCCTGTGTTTGCGACGCTCGTCTCCACGGGCCGTGCGGGGTACGGGACCCCCACAGGGACCTTTCGCATCCAGAGCAAGCACGTCTCGGCGACGATGGATGACCCAGATTCGCCGACCGAGGCGTACAGCATCGAAGACGTGCCGTGGACCATGTATTTCGAGGGCAGTTATGCGCTTCACGGAGCGTTCTGGCATGGCGCATTCGGTCATGTGCGCAGCCATGGATGCGTGAACCTCGCGCCCACGGATGCGCGTTGGCTCTTCCAGTGGACGACGCCCACGCTTCCGCCTGGATGGCACGGTGTGATCGCGAACTCGAGACGAACGGGCAGTTGGATTCACGTCACCGAATGAACAGACTTTCGCTGCCCCGGATTTGACCCGCCAGGCCTTCGCGCGTACGCCACGCGTTCTCCGTGCAAGCCCCGCTCATCCCGTCTTCTCGTGCTCAGCTCCCCCTCTCGCCATGCCCGGTCTGTGGGGCAGCCGTGGAGCCCCTTCGCGCTCGCGCCGCGCTCGTATTCGAAGATGGATTCCGTTTTTTTTGTACGCCCGAGTGCCGAACCCGCTATCTCGAAGGCGAACGATTTCGCGAGCGTAGCGAGCCGCCGAGAGCCTCGGCGAGTTCCTCTTCGTCTTCGAGCGAGTCGATGTTGCGATCCGTGCGCAAGCGCCGTTCGCAAAGGCCAGCGCCGCAGGCTGTGTCTTCCACGTCTTCATCGGAGTGGACGGGGCCCCATGTGGCCGTGGTGGACCCCCCAGTGCCTCTTCCCATCCTTCCATTGGGGGTCGCGGCCATCGCGCTCGCGATCTCCGGATTTGCGACGAGCTGGCTGTGGGTTGGGTTTTCCTCGGTGTTGGCGCTCATCGCCACGGCGCTCGCGCTCTTTGGACCTTTGCCCCTGCGGCGCGATGCGGGCTGGCTCGCGTGGGCCCCTGCGCCAGCCGGCGTGATGCTCGCCATCATGGCGGCCCTCATCGGTTTTTACGAAGGCTCTCCAGTGCGTCTGGCGCTCGCAGGAGCCTCTCTTTCGGCGGCTCTTGTCATCACCCGTGCATGGCTCGACAGGAGCGCGGCAAGGCCCTTGGAGCGTCTCGTGGCCAGTCTCGAACGCTGCATGCCGGCGCAAGCCCAAGTGCCCATCGATCACGCGGCGAGACCTTTGCAAGTGGTTGCGCGCGAAATCGACACGGAAGTCGTTCGAGCGGGCGAAGACGTCCTGGTTGGCGAAGGGCAACAGGTGCCAGTCGATGGGGTGGTGCGCGCAGGGCAAGCCCACGTGTTGCTCCATCCCGTGGCTCGGGTGCCGGTGGTTCGCCTGGCTGGAGATCCGGTGATCGCTGGGGCGCGTGTGACCGACGGTGCAATCCGCGTCATCGCTTCGCGTGTGGGCAGAGAGCGTGCGCTCCTACGCCCCTCGCGTTTCGGTGATGGCCGAGCAAACGACGCAGCGAGGCTCACACGCCTTACCACCCGAGGAATTCAGTTCGCCGGACTCGCCGTGGCCATGGGGGGAGTGCTCGGGCTTTGGCTCGGCGAAGCAGGGGGAGGGCTCGCCATGCGTATCTCGGCGGCGGCGGGCGTGCTCTTGGCGGCTCCACTTCTGGCATTGCGACGAGCGGCCGAAGCGCCTTATGTGGCGGCGGGTGCCACTGCGGTGGAGAGGGGGATCGTGTTTCAGAGCGCCCGCTCTCTCGATCGGGCAGGCCGGGTGAATGTCGTTGCGCTTTGCACTCACGGAACGATCACCGAAGGCGATCCCGAAGTGGTCGAGGTGCATGCGGTGGGGGATGGCAACATCGATGAAGCCATCGCGATTTCGGCGGGGGCGGAGGCGCTCATCGAACAGAATCCGATTGCGCGTGCGATTGTGCGTCATGCCGAGCGCCGTGGAATTGCTCGGGCTCCAGTGAGGCGCGTCGTGGCAGCCCCAGGGCGAGGCTTGACGGGGTTGAGTGCTTCCGGCGAGTCCATCGTGATCGGCAATCGACAGCTGCTTTTGGATGAGGGCATCAGCATCGCGGTTGGGGATCACGACGCCGAGCGCGCAGAGCAACGCGGATTCAGTGTGATTTTCGTAGCCATCGATCGCAGACTTCGCGCCATCATCGCCATGCGCGATGAAGACCGTCCTGGAGCCAGGGCTGCAGTTCAGCGATTGATGGATCTTGGATGTGAGGTCCTTCTCGTATCGGGAGATCACCGCGCAACTGTCGAGAGTCTCGCCCGACCGCTCGACGTCGATCACATCAAAGCCGAGCTGACACCCGAGGAGCGCGGCGCAGAAATACGACGTTTGCGCGAAGGAGGCGCGATCGTCGCGACGATCGGGCAGCCTGCGCCGGACGAGGCCGCGCTCGCCGCTGCGGACGTACCGGTGGTGCTCGGCGCAGCAGGAGGGGCGGACGGTGATCGAGCGGTTGCACTCACGAGCGATGACGTTCGAGACGCGGCGGCGGCGCTCTGGCTGGCCAATGCTGCTGGCCGCGAGGCAAAGCGTGCAGTGGCAGTGACGACCCTGGCCGGCACGGCTCTCATGGTCCTGGCCATGAACGGGCTCGTTCCGCCCGGGGTGATCGCAATCGGTGCCATCGCGATCGATGTGTTCGCTCTTCCTGCGGCGACGCGCTTACTTCGTCGAATCCAACTCCGATTGCCAGCCCGTGGGTAAAGATTCCAAACGGGCAGGAAGTTTTTGCGCGCACCAAAACAAGAACTGTTGACCGTAACGACCACCTCCCTTTACGATGCACTACGTTTGGAGGTGAAACCATGGGTTTTTGGCAGGATGCGAGCCCGGCAGTGAAGGGCCTAATCGTGATCGGCGGCGTTCTGATCGCGTATTTTCTCGTCGCGCTCGCGCTAGGGCTTCCGCCGTACAACAGTCAGGTGGGCGACGAAGTTCAGCAGACCCGCGGTGTCCAGCGCTGATGAAGTATGCAATCGTTCGCGGTAGGTCGACCTACCGCGAACGATTCGACCTGCTCGGGCAACGGGTTTAACTGCTAGGACTACGGGGGGGAACGTACCGTGTGCGGACGAAATGATCGCCCACCGTGACGCATGCTTCGCGTACTTCGACGCCGCCGCCGACGAGAATCGCAAGGGGTCGTATTTCGACCGAGACAACCTCGGTGCGATGTCGGTCGACGAACGCGGACAAGCGCAACAGTGTATCGCTGATCCCTTCGACAATCGTTCTCCGACGCGCTGGAGAACCCTCGAGCACGAGCGCGCTGCCACGAAGCCGGGCGAGTGTACGATCGAGTTTTTCTGGTCCGGCAGGCAACACGGTGCGTGTGCGATCGCGAGAAGCGAGCCCGTGTGTGTCCGCAAATCCGATCTCGGCCAGAACCCAACCGGTGTCGATGGGTTCCGCTCGAATGCCGAGCAGAGCAACGGCACTCGTGGTGGCAGTGACGCTCACGCCGAGGAGTCGTGCGTCCGGTGAGCGTTCACTCGCCATGCTCATGATCTGGCGAAACACGTCGCGCACGCGCGCTGCGCTATCCACGCCATCGACTGCGAGGTCTGGATGATCCCAGATGCGGAGATCGGGCGATGCGAGCGCAATGCGCACGGGAAATCCGATGCGAGCCGCTTCCGCCGCAGCACGCGAAGGACTCGAACAGAGCTCTTCGATCGGCAGAGGCAATCCGTAAGGCTGTAGCGCCGCTTTGCTCGCAGGGTCAGAGAGGGCTCGTGGCGGACCAAAGAGAACGTCCGCGACAGTCCGTTCATCGACGCCATTCATCACGGCCCGGCCGGGAGGACTCGTGTTCGCCGCGTCTCGCATGGTTCGGAGTGCTTCGCCCGCTTCTTTGGGCTCTCCAAGAGTGATGAGCTCGCTTTCCGCGCTGGTCCCCCAGCCGATCCGCCCATCATCGAGCCGGACGAGCTTTCCTGCATTCGCACCGCCTCCACGCAACCCGAGCCTCGCCCGCTCCAGCATCGAAAGGCCGCGTGTCGTCGCCATCCATGGTTGCGTTGCCCTTGCGCGAACAAGAGATAGCGCCGCCAACATCGGACGAATCTCTGTGCTGAAGACGAGCCCTAGATCATTGGCGATCGCTCTACGATCCTCGACATCGGAACGATCGCCAAAGGCCACGAGAACACACGTCTCGCCCGAGTCGAACGCCGCGCGTGCGAGGGTGACGAGCTCACTTGGTTCAGGAACTCGTGCCAGTGCGATTCCGCAACTCGCACCTCGGCTCAAGATCGCGGTGGCGTCTTCGATGGGCGCGCTCGCCATCGAAGGAGCGGCTGGGCATCCAATCTCTTTTGCCAGCCGGGCACATTCCACGGCGAGCTCCGCGTCGTCACACACGATCGGAATGAACGGAGCCTTGCTGTTTCGAGATTCAGCCACGAATTTTCACCGCGATCGTGAGCTCCCAGCGGTGCTCCGCACTTCGGAGGCGAGCAGCAAGTATCGATTTCCACGCTCGATGAGCAGACCTGTCACTTCGATGGGCGCTCCGAGTCGGAGCTGCAGCACTGTGGAGATCGTAGCGTCTGTCTTCGCTACGAAGATTGGAACATTCGTTTCGCGTGTTCGAAATTGTATGGCGACCGAACCGCTCAGGCCGACACCCCGAGCGAAATCGTCGAACTGCGGTTCGATGGCTGCGAGTTCATCGACGAAGCGGATGAGCCGCCCGGTGTGACGCTCCGGAATCACGGCGAGCGCCCGCGGTGGGATACCGACAGGAGCGCTCGTCAATGAACGCAACCCCTCGAATGGATCAGACGATTGCGCCAAGGTCGCCCCTGTAGTCAGCATCGCACTCGAAATCAGAGCGAATACGAGGGCTCGCGCCAGAAGATAGTGCACCACAGCATTCTACACATGAAATCACCGATCGTGCGCGATCTGTGCGAACCCGCTCGCGTTTCGAACCTGGGGGCGTGGTAGCATCGTTCGGTGCGTTCGAGCTCGTATGTGCTGCTCGCCCTCTTTCTGGCTTGGCCGTTGGGCGTCGTCGCCCAAGACTCCGACACGACCGTCGCTGAGCAAACGGCCGAAGTGGCGCAGCGCGCCCGAGTCGAATTCGAGCAAGGGTATGCCCATTTCGAAGCGCGTCGATTTCGTGAAGCCATCCATGCCTTCCAAGTGGCAGCGCAGCTCGTGCCCAGCGCGGATCTCTGGTTCAACATCGCGCGAGCCCACGAAGAACTGGCTGAATGGGAGCAAGCAATCGAGCACTATCGCCGATACCTTCGCGATCGTGTCGATCCCCCCGACGCGGCTCAAGTGGAGGCCCGCATCGCATTGCTCGAGGAACGAGCCGAAGCCGCACGTGCAGCGCGATTGACGGTCCCAACGACAGGCTCACTCAGCGTACGGGTCGATGTGGAGGGTGCAGAGATCAAGCTCGACGATCATGAAGTCGGAGCGAGTCCTCTTCCGGATGATTTGAGCCTCGAACCTGGCCGCCATGTGTTGGTTGTTCGGCGCGAAGGATATCTGCCATTCCATTCGGAGGTCGGAATCGAGCCAGGGTTGAGGACCGCGGCCTACGTCGATTTGGAGCCCGAGACTCGGTTTCGCGCGGTGCAGGGCGACCGAATCTTCACGTGGATCTCGTTCGGACTTTCTGCGGCGTCTCTAGGAACGAGTATTGGTCTCGGCATCGAGGCTGCGTCCAGACATGGAGATGATCTGACCGCGGCGCGTGAATGGGCTTCCTATTCCGATGGAGCACTTGGAGCGAGCATCGGTTTTGCTGCGCTTGGAGTCATCCTCTGGTTCATCGAAGGGCGGGCGATTGGAACCGAGCGCGTGACACCCGATCAGGTGCCCTGACCGAGGGCATTTCGAGTGGCTTCGATCGCACTGCGAGCGGCATCCGAGGCACGGTGTGAAGAGAGCGGATGCCGCTCACCGAGTGCGGCGCGTACCGTGGCCTCGACCGATTCTTCCAGCGCTTTTAGGTCGTATCCCCCTTCCAGAAAAAAACCGATCCGCCCTTGTGCGTGGCGTTCTGAAACTTCCACGAGCGCACTGGCCATCGCGCCAAACGATTCCGCATCGAGGTGCATCGCTCCGAGCGGATCGCTCTGATGCGCATCGTATCCAGCAGAGACGAGAATCAAGTTCGGCGCGAATCCATCGAGCCATGGCACCACGCCCATCCGGAATGCTTCCGCGTATTCGTTGGGCCCTGCACCAGGGGGAAGAGCGAAATTCGCGGTCGTCCCCCGTCCCGCATCCAATCCAATTTCATTGGGAGCGCCTGTTCCAGGATAGAGCGGCCATTGATGCAGGCTCATGAAAAATACACGCGGATCCCGCTCGAAGATGAGTTGTGTCCCGTTGCCGTGGTGCACGTCCCAGTCGACGACTGCAATGCGCTCCGCACCTGCGCCAAGAGCCGCAGCTGCCGCAATCGCAACATTGTTCAGTAGACAGAACCCCATTGCACGATCGGGCTCTGCATGGTGGCCAGGCGGCCGCAACAGGGCGAACCCACGCTTCGCACGCCCCGTCATGAGGGCATGTGCGAGTTCGACGGCACCTCCTGCAGCGTGCCAAGCCGCATGTCGACTGCCTGGACTGACGTAGGTGTCCGCATCGAGCATGCTGAAGCGATCTGTCGGTAGGCGTTCGAGTCGCTCGATGTGGGAGACCGAATGCACCCGTGCGATTTCCTCCCGTGTGGCCGTACGCGTGGGGATGACGATGTGATTCCGATCGCCCAAACCCGCGAAAAGCCCACGACGAGCGGCAATTAATCGCTCTGGACACTCCGGATGCCGTCCCGCCGCCCGGTGTTCTTCGAACACGGTGTCATCTATGATAGCGAACTCGAAGGTGCTCATACCGCCAAGGTGACGCGTTCTCGTGTCACGGCACAAGCCACGTCTATTGACCCTGAAACAGTGCGGATGTTACCAAGCATTTTGATTCCTCGGGAGAGCACCAGCGCATGAGAACCAAGATTATCGCCGGCAATCTGGCGACCCTGCTCGTCATTGGTCTGGTGTCATATTTCATGGTTTCCTCGAATTTGGAGACCAAACTGCTCGAGGGAGTCGATGCGCGCATCGGCTCCGATTTCCGTTTGCTCGAGCGTTCCTTCCGCCTTTCAGCTCGCGAGCTAGCGGAGCAAGTGGACGAGCAAGCGGTGCAGCGACCTCTGGTCGACACCTTCGTGACGGCCTTGGACGACACAGCTCAGAGAACCCGAGCGTACGAAGCTGCGGAGCGTACGGCATCATGGCTTGCAGATCCTGCACGGCGTGGTGCGGCTCCAGACATTGTCGTCGTCATCAACGATGCAGGGCGCGTCGTCGCCCGAAATGCGGATCGCAACCGCATGTATCAGTTGGACATTGGTCGTCAATTGCCTGCGGTTCAGCGCGCGTTGCGTGGGGATACGAGCACGAGCATTTGGCAAGACGAAAACAAAGTCCTCCAGGTGGCGGTGGCGCCGATTCGCGGAGAAGATCATCGCGTTTTGGGGGCGCTGCTGGTCGGCTATGACATCTCGAACGGTCTGGCGCGCTCCGAGGCCCGATTGCTTGGGCGAGATGTCGCGTTCCTCGTGGGGGATCGGGTCTATAGTTCTTCTCTGACGCAGGGAACCGAAGCGCTTCGCGCTCATCTTTTCGGTCAGGCGAGCACTGCAACACAGGCTGCACTTGCGGGTCACGCAATCAGCTCACCGTTTTTTGTCGAGCTTGGCGAACAGCGCTTCGTAGGTGTCGTGGGCCCCGTGCCCTCGGGGGGATCGCAAGCTCAACTTGCCATGGTGGTCCTCGCCAATCGTACGGCGGAGCTGAACAAGGCGGCCGCGGCGAGCATGATTCTTCTTCTGACTTCTCTGGGTGGCCTCATTGTCTTGGCCTACGGCTTCCTCATTGCTGGCACGTTCCTCCGGCCAATCGAGCAGATGGAAGAGACTGTACTGGCCGTCATCAATGGTCGGACGGATGTGCGAATCGACGTGGAGAGCGCCGAATTGGGCGGTCTTGCGTATCGGATCAATCAGCTATTGAACGTCTTCACGGGAACGCCCGAGGAAGATGAGCAGGGGCGTGTGGGGCAGTCGGAATCAGACCAATGGCAAGGCGAGTCCATTCCGCAAGGGGCGCCTGAATCGAATGGAGGAGGCCAGAGTTCGACAGGGGCGTCGGATGACAATGCCGAAGATGCGGAGCTCGCAGCGCGACTCGCCGTTGAGCCTGAAGGCGAATATTACGCGCGCGTTTATCGCGAGTATGTAGCTGCCAAAGAAGCTGTGGGTGAAGACGTCAGCAACATCCCCCAGGACAAGTTCGAGCAGCGCCTGCGCGCCAATGAACAGTCGCTCATCAAAAAGCACAATTGCCGCATGGTCCGCTTCCAGGTACAGACTCGGGGCACGCAAGTGAACCTCAAGCCTGTGATCATTCCCTGATGGCACGATGACAGGTTTGGATCCACACCGTGCGTGCGGTGGTGGAAAAGATGTCGTTCTTTGGTCTTTTTGGTGGTCGAAAATCCCCGATTGAGAAACATGCAGCGCGTGTCGCTGACAAGCGTGCTCAAGCGCCTGATCGATGGGAGTCGATCCAAACGCTCGGGGGGATGAAATCGGCAGACGCAGTTCAAGCGCTGCTTCCGCGGTTTACCTTTTATGTTGATCCGAGCATCACGGATCAGCAGGAAAAGGAAGAGGTATACCGCCTGATCGTTGAGAGCGGTGAGCCGTCGATCGAACCTGTGCTTCGTTTCTTGCGTTCGGAGCGCACAGAGTCGCTCGGTTGGCCTCTCAAGATTTTGGGGCAGCTCCTGGATCAGGAACGCATCGTGACCGAGCTCTTGGAGCTTCTCGGCACGATGGATACCGAATATGCAAGAGATCCCACTCGCAAAGTCCAAATGCTGCAGGCGCTAGAAGATTTTCGCGACGAACGGATCTGTGAGCAACTGCTGCGATTCCTCGAAGACATGAACGAGAGCGCTCGCTTTCATGCTGTGGCGACGATCTTCGCTCAAAGTGATCCGGCTCCAGCGCGGCAGGCCGTTCAACGTGCTTTGGTGAAGGAAGTGAGCATTCGAGTTCGAACCCGTATGCTCGAGGCGCTCGCCGAGCGAGGCTGGGATGTCGGAGCGGAACGCGCAGCGGTCGAGAAGGGGTTGCCAGCGGGATTTCGCCTAAACAAGGCGGGTGTCCCGCAGGCGAAGAGCTGAACTCGACAAAAAGAAACGAGCCCGGGAGAACAATCCCGGGCTCGTTTTCTTTTGCCTTCGAAGAGCGGGTCAGTTGCTGAGCTGCACTTCGGTCGGGAGATAAATCACGAGTCCGACGTTGAACATGTGATTGAACATGGTGCGAGAATCGTCGCCGTTGATCTGTCGATCAGGAAAACCGTCTTGACCTCTCTCATCGAAGCCGCTCGTGTGCCACGAAAACGGGAACGCGCGCCACTCGAACTGAAGGCCGATGAACTCATTGAAGTACATGCTCAGGCCCAGACCGAGCATCGGTGCTGGCGCAATCCGATCCGCCCGCGCCAACTGGGTGGCACGACATGCATCGCTCGAAGTTCCATCCGCCATGGTCGCGGCTGTGCCAGCGCAAGGGTTGCTATCGCCAGACACGGCGCGGCGTTCTTCGAGCCCAATGAGAGCGACACCTGCAAGAAGGTAGAGGTCCGTATCCACGAAACCAGCTTGGAAGAGCGAAAGTTTGCCACGCAGAGGCACGAATAGAGCCTGGAGCGCAACACCCCATCGCATTCGTCCAATCTGGCGCGGAAAGCGTTGGGTGGTGGGCAAGTCCAGTCGGGTTCGATTCGCAACCTGACTATTTCGGGAAATCTGCGTCGTCAGATCGGTATCGATGTTGAGAGGCGCCGCACCACCCCACACGCTTAGACCGAGCCAATCCGTGAAATGATAGCCCATCGAGCCACCAAAGAAGAGGGCGCGGGCGAATTCGTCCTGGAGCGTGTATGCGACTGAGGGCGTGATGAAGAAGCGGTTCACGCGATACTGACGCATGTGCCGCACCGCGGGCTGACCCGCGAGTGGTCCGGTGATTTGAACGTCTTGAGCAGAGGCTGTGCTCGTGCTGAGCAACGCGCCAGTCGTGATCGCACCCGCCACAGCAACGCTTGCCATGAGCGATCGCAGCACGAGAGCTCTCTCAAAGATACGATTCATCTTCGTTTCCATGGTCGAGGGGCTCCCTTGATCACCGTGGCAGACGGTATTCGAAGTCGAATGGTAGGAAGAATGTCAAACCGACGTGAGCGGTGACGTTGTTGATGAAAGCGGACGAAGACTGGGTCCAAGTGCTCTCCTCAGCACGAGCAGGCCCAAGCGCGACTTGGAGATTCTCCAACTGCTCAAGATACATATAGTTGCGAAGCTCTCCGAAGATCGCGAGCCATCGAGTCACGAAAACTCGCAATCCGATGCCGATATTGAAGGCGACCCGAATGCCGAAATTGAATGAGCGAAATTCAGGATCAATCACAGGGATGGGTCGAGTGTTCATCAAACCGACACCACCGAGAACGTAGATGTCGTACTGGAAAATAAACTCGTTGAACATCGCGAACTTGCCGTAAATCGGCACGTATGTGAACGCGAGGTGGGCGCCGAGTTGGTAGCTATTGACTGGTACGGCGAGACGGGTGCTCCGACGAACGAAGAATCCAAGGTCGGATTCTGATTCCAGCCCGTCGTACCAGATGAAATTCGCGCCAATGGCGAGCACGTTGGTCCACCAGTAGTTGAGACCAATCCCCACGCCTGTATGTGATACGAAAGGATCATTCAGTGTGAATGAGACCGAGGGATTGATCTCCACACGATTGATCCGAAGCGCATAGATCTGCTGTACGGCGTAGATCTCCTCGCGGGCCTCTTGGGCCTCCTCGGTCGCGGCGCTGCTCGTCGTGCTGGTCTGCGCCTCTTCGGCGCCTGCCAGGTTTCCGATGACATCGCCCTCCGCGGAAGGAGACGTGGACGTTTCCTCCTCACCGAAAGTCATTTCGCCTTCGGGGGCTTGTTCAGTCTCTTCCAGACCGAACTCCATGTCCTGCGCTTGGGCAGGAGCACTCAACGTCCATGCGATACTCACAGCAAGCACAGGGATTGCTGTTGGAAATACGCTAAAAAGTGGACGTGCGAGCAGTGCTACGGAAGCCTTCCTCATCGCAACTCCTCGATTCGAGGCACGCTCTCGTGCGGCAATCATTGGGTGTCGTGCAAGCATCTGAAATTATTCAATAAAATCGCAAACCGAGGGCCGGTGGCGGGGGACTATAACACGCTGGAATTTGCAAATTCAATGGCAACGAATATCCGCCCTAGGCTGCAACAATTTCTTCATCGGGTTTTGTGAAAAGAACATGAACGAACGCGTCAGGATCGAATTCGCGTAAATCTTCAACCCTTTCGCCAATACCGATATAACGAACCGGAATGTGGTGCTCATCGACAATCCCGAGCACAACGCCGCCTTTCGCGGTGCCATCGAGCTTGGTGAGCACGATTCCGTTCACGGCAATGGCCTCTTTGAAGAGCTGAGCTTGCTGAATCGCGTTCTGCCCCGTTGTGGAATCGAGCACCAAAATGATCTCATCGACGGGGCGCTCCAACGCTTTCTCGGCCGTCCGCACGACTTTTTTCAGCTCTTCCATCAAGTTCGATTTGGTGTGGAGCCTTCCAGCGGTATCCGCGATGACCACGTCCGCGCGGTCGCTCTGCGCTTTTTTGATCGCTTCGAAAATGACCGACGCTGGATCTGCGCGATCTTTGCCTTTGACGATTTCGCATCCAACCCGTCGAGCCCAAACCTCGAGCTGAAGCACAGCGGCGGCTCGAAATGTGTCGCCTGCCGCCAGCACGACTTTCAATCCTTGCTCATGAAATCGACTCGCAAGTTTGCCGATGGTCGTCGTTTTGCCAACACCATTGACTCCCACCACGAGGATCGTTCTTGGAGTCGGGCCGCTTGCGGTGGGCACATGGCTCGTTGCCAGTATTTTTTGTGCTTCCTCACGAATCGAAACCCACACACTTTGTTCATCGTGGAGTTCGTTCCGTTGCATCTTTTCTCGCAGACTCGCGAGAAGTTTTTCGCTCGTCTTGACGCCGATGTCTGCGGTGAGGAGCACTTCTTGAATCTCGTCGAGAAGCGCTGGGTCGATTTCTTTTCGAGCGCCGAAAATTGCCGCTAGACGCGCGATGAATCCGCCGCGGGTCGACGCAAGCCCCCGTCGCATGGCTGCGATCTGCTCGCGCCCATCGGATTTTTCTTTGGAGCGCCCAGGAGGTTCGGAGGTGGGTTTCGCCGCTTCAGAGGGAACACGCGGTTGAGGAGGCTTGGATTCCTCGGCTTCCGGCCTCTCGTGCTCTGGAGTTTTTTCTGTCAGAGCCGCTTGCGGAGGAAGAGCAACTTCTTGCTTGGGCGCAACCTTGACGGGCTCGGCTTCAGAAACGACTTTTTTTTCTGCAGCAGCTTTGGGCGCCGGTGTTGGCTCCTCACGTCGAGGCTCGGGCGGAGCCGCCTCCCCATGGGGTTTTTCCGGAGCCTCGCGACGGGCCATCCAAAGACCAACAGCCGCAAGCACGAGGACCGCGATGACGATGGCGATGATCGTGCCGGTGTCCATGAGGGCGCGACTATAGAGAGCCGCTGGGATTGAGGTCAACGGCTCGAGCGCAGCTTGGTGCGATCGGCCGGCGAATGCTGGGGTGACGAGGCGCCATCTGTAGAACGATCCATGGTGGCCGTGAGGTCGGCGGCTTCTTTTTTGATCTTTTCGAGATCCGCAGGCGTTGGTTTTTCACGCGCATAGGCAGCGCGTTCGATGTGCGCGATGAGGATGGAGAGTGTTCGTGGTGCACGCTGGCGTGCGTGGCTTCCGAGTTCTCGTCCTGTCCATATTCCCCAGAGATCCGGAGCTGGGAGGAGGCGGGCGGCGATGGGTTTGAGCGGTTCCCAAACCAATGTTCGTAAATTTTGCAAGCGAATACAGACTGACGACCATTCACCCCGATGCGGGATGATGACCTTGTGGGTCAGGGTTTCATACCCAGGAGCTGAGATCTCGAGGGCAAACGTGCCGGGGGGAAGGGCGCTCAAAGCGAAATTTCCATCGAGATCCGTTTCGACTTCGGCGATGAGCGTCGTTTGGAGGACCTTCATCTTTGCCGATGCAATGCCTGAGTCGTTCGCTGCGTCGATCACGCGTCCTGCCACGTGGTCGGATTCGGGGATGAAACTCGATCGCTTCGAGAATTGGATGGATGCTGCTTGCGGCAATTCCGAATGACGCTGCTGGAACGTCGGACGTTTTCTCCCAATGAAGGCCACAATCAATGCGCTCAAGGCCGCTGAGGCTGTGATCCACGCCCATGGTGTGCTGCCATGAGAACGGACATGAATGGGGATCGGGGCGGAGATGCTGCCTCCCCAAAAAGGCGCATCACTCTCGAATCGTGCGACGATTTCACCCTCGAACGCTCCAAGTTCGCGCGTATCGATGCCCGCGTGGTACTCGCCTCGCTCGTCTGTGAGGATCGTGACGAGATGAAGTTCTCCGGCCCATAGGCCGATGGCTTTTCGGTCGAGCCCTCCCACACTCGTCGTGAGCTGGCCGTCCAGATGGATCACGGAACCCAGTTCGACTTCCGATGCCGAGCTTCTGAGCGTCAGTGATGTCTCGCGGAAACGAACAATCGGAACTTCGATCTGTGCATCCGCGCGATGTTCATCGGACTCTGAGCGGATGGTGAGCCGCGTTACGGCCGGTTCTCCAAGTTCGCTCGTTCGAAGCGTCAGTTGGAGAACACCGTGTTGATCTGTACGACCTCTTGCGAGTGTGCGGTGATTTTCACTGATGGAGATCTCGATCCCCTCGGCTCCAGCTTCGGAAACTGCGTGCACACTGAGCGTGTGAACGGGTCGATCGAGATCGACGATGGGCTCGCCTTCGAAATCGACCTCCAGCTCGACAGGAGCTCGATCGAACGAGACATCACGCAAGACCTGCTTGCGCAGATGATGTTCGTCTCCCTCGAAATCGGCGCTGATGGACCAATTTCCGCGAGGCAGCGTGAAAACGGTACGAAAATCGCCACGCTCGTTGGTTCGCAGCCGTTGCACGAGCGAATGCGGACTGTCGATGGCGATCTCGGTCGAAGAATGTTCTTGAACGGAGAGAGCAATCTCTCGATCGGCCAGAGGCTCACCAAGATCGTCATGGAGAGATCCGTCGATCGATACGTGTTCGCGATCACGGTGGGTACGGAATGTGAGCTGTGTTTCAGCTCGAACGCGAACGATGGGCTGAGCGTGCACAGGGGCGACGACGAAGCACGAGAACATCGTCCCCCAGAAGATGATCCTCGCGTCCATCGGCATGACGATGCATTTCTCGGTGATCTGCCGCAAGCAGGATGTAAGCAAGATTGAATTGGTTTGATTCGACGGTAAGTTTTGGGTGATTCTGTTTGCACACGTTCGATGGCGTGAAGAGGTTCCCCACTCGAGCGTCGAACGTGGAGCTCCTTGGCAAAATGCTGGAGCGATGGAGGAGGCGCGCGCGGATGGTCGAAGGGCAACTGCGCAGGCTTGCGATCTTGGTCTTCATCTCATCGTTCATTGGAGCGATGTGGATGTCTCCGATGTTTGCGCATGCCGATGCGCGAACTGAATATCTCGTGCGATTGCTTCGCACATCGGATGCTTTTCGTGTGCGCGCCCAAGCCGCGCTCTCGCTCGCCTCAGTGTCTGCGGAGCCCTCTGTGATCGAGGCGCTCACCGCAGCCCTTCGTGACGAGAGCTCAGCGGTACGTGCAGCGGCGGCCTCATCACTCGAACGCCTGGGGGATGTCTCGGCGCTCCCCGCATTGCGCGCCGCCGAGCGCGATTCTGAGCGTGGGGTCCGTGACGCAGTGGCTCGTGCTGTTCGTGCTCTCGAGCGCGTTGCACGAACGACGCCGAGTACGACCGGTGGAAGCGGCTCTGAAACGGGAGTGGAACCAACGCCAGGAACCACGCGATATTATGTAGGAGTCGGTGTGCCAGGGACGAATGTGGCTGGAATCGAGCGAGGAACACTTCAAAGCGCGCGTGGTTTCATTGCGGGTCGGGTGCAGCAACTCGAAGGGGTTCGAGTGGCGCCCGAGTCGGAGAGTCCGCGAGATGCAGAGCGAGTCATTCGTCGTGATTCGCTGACGGGATTTTATCTCGATAGCTCGATCGTCAGTGTCGAAACACGACCTGATGGGGCTGTTCGTGCGGCTGTTTCGGTCGTCGTTCAGAGTTATCCTGAACGAAACGTGCGCAGCATGCTTCAGGGAGCCGCGACCGTGATGGGTCAGAGTGGGCCTGCAGCTCAGCGTGCCGCGATTGAAGCGGCGTTGACGAGCGCGCTCAGAAATTTGGGAACCGCCATGGCGGTAGGAGCTCCGCGATGATTCATCGTTCTTCGAATATCAAACTTCCGAGTGGAACCATGGGTGGAGGGAACTGAGATGGCTGTCAACGCAGAGAGCCGCGCTCCCAATGCGCATCAGCAACCGTCGAACGGCGGTCCGCCCAAGAGACAGCTTCGCAATTACCTGCTCGATGCGCGGTTCCAGCTGAGGTACACGGGATATGTCGTTCTCGTGACTCTGCTCGTGGCGAGCGTCCTCGGTTTTCTTGCGTACCGAGAATCGAAGGCTCAAACCGAAATGATGTCGATCGGCTGGGCAATGGAGGCCGGACACGCAGAGGATACCCAAGGCTTCATCGAAGAACGGGCGCGCGAATACGACCAAAACATGCTGATGGCGATTGTGGGAGGGATTCTTTCCCTCACGATCGCGCTCGGCTTCGTTGGAATCTTCATTACCCATCGCGTCGTGGGACCCGCGTTCAAGCTCAAGCGTTTGCTTCAGCACGTGGCGAACGGTCATCTCTCTCTCGGCGGCCGACTTCGCAAGGGCGACGAGCTTCAAGATGTGTTTCTCGTGCTCGAACATATGATTGAAACGTTACGTGAACGTCAGCGCGAAGAGATCGTGCTCCTCGAGCAAGGCATCGAGAGCGCCCGGCAAAGTGGCGCAAGCGATGCAGCGTTAAAAGATCTCAATGCGTTGCGCGATCGAATGGAAAACGAGCTGAAGTAACAACTCAAAAGGCTTCTTCGTAGTACTCGATTCGCGGTGGATCTTGGTCGAAGACCACACTCGCTGCATCGAACCGAACGAAGATATCACCCAGATCGGCATGGATGAGCCACTGCGCGGTGGCTCGACGAATGCGATCGATCTTGGCGCGATCGATCGACGCAACGGGTTCGGCGAAGCGTGCATGTGAACGAGCTCGGACTTCGCACACCACGACGATCGAACCTCGACGTGCGATGACATCGAGCTCGAGTCGACCCACACGAACGTTGCGACCGAGGATCACATAGCCCTGGTTTTCGAGGCGAGCAGCGACCAACGCTTCTGCGTCGCGGCCTGTTTCGCCGCGACTTCTTCTCATTGGCTGTTCGCCTCTCCCGATCTGATCACAGACGATCTGATCACAGATTGCAGGTGCCCGTCTCGAAGTTGCATCGAGTCGAACCGCAATCGTCATCATTCGTGCACAGTTCGTTGGGCACACAATACCCGCCGCGAATGCCGCCGCTACCCGCGGTCACCACGTTCACACAGTGAAAGCCTTCGGTGCATTCACAAAGCGGGGTGTTGACATCACCATCCGCAGCACTGCAACGACAGCTGCAAAACACGCGCTCTGCGCTCGTTGTGCTGGTCACAGGTTCTTGCGGATTTGCGCAACGTTCGGTCGCCGGGTCACAATCGTCCGCCGGATTGCCATCGAATCGAAAGACGATACATGTCCTGGTCCGACACTGCACCGAGCTAGACTCGAGAGTAATTTCAAGTGGGTCGAAGCCGTTGGCGGGAATGGTCTCGGGGACGCATGGGTCGCCAATGCCTTTGGCTTGGCATCCTGCCATTGTAAAAAACACAGCTGCCATGATGAGCAGCCGGGTGAGCGATTCGTTCTGCGTGCGAAACATCATGCTCGTTCACCTCGTCCTCGGGCTGACTTGTTGTCGTCGATCGCCGGGAACGTTTCCAATTGAGCGCGACCCTACGTGTCAGGCATCACCCATGTCAAGCGAGGCTCGAGCAACACCTACAAACACCTACGCTGGCTGCCGAATACGCCATGGAAATGGGGGGCGTTGCTATTGACAAACAGAGTGTGCGCTTTCTATCATCCTCCCGCTTTGGCTCTAACTTCTCGATTCTATTCGTCTTTTTGCTCATCCTCAGAAATGAGCACGTTTTCAGAGCGAGAAGGGTTTTATTACCAATAGCTCGGTTCCAGAGGCTTGAACTTCGAAGTCCTCATATTGCTCAGATCTCGGAGAGGCTTGCATGCGGCGTAATCAAGAAGGGCTCCGTCATCGTGTGATTCTGACGATCTTGGCGGTGTCGTCGGTATCGATGGCAGTGCCAGCGGCGAACGCACAAGACATGGTGTTCACCGTGGAAGACACGGGCGCTCCGGCGGCTCCTCCGGCAGAGGGACCGCCATCCGAGGCGCTCGCGAACGCGCTTCGTCTCTATCAGCAAGAGCGCTACATGGAAGCGTCCGTTCAGTTCCAACGTGTGGTTGGTGGTGAAACGGATGATGCGCCGGCGAATGTGCAGAAGGCGCAGTTCTTTCTTGGCAAGGCCCTATACCACCTTCGCTACTACCAGTCTGCGCTCGCGATCTTCGACGAGATCACGCAGCAAGGGCAAGGCCATCTCTACTTTGGCCAGACGTTGCAGTGGTTGGCGCAGCTGGCATCACAGCTCCCTGAGCCAGCAGGAATCATCGAGCGAGTGGGTCGTTATGGCACCGACCAACTCGAGCAGTTCAATACGGCAGAGAGTCGCGATCTGTACAACCAGCTCCTCTTCCTCATGGGGCGATTCAAGTACAATCAAGGCGAGTTCGAAGAGGCGATCTCGCTCTTCCAACGAGTCGATCGTCAGTCGCGTTTTTACGTGAACTCGAAGTTTTTCGAGGGGATTTCACAAGTTCGCCTGCGGCGTGCTTCGCCCGCCGTCGAGAGCTTCCGTGCGATCATCGAGGCGATCGATCAGGGGGTCGAAGGCGTCGAAGACACGCAGCGCATGCGCAATCTTGCGTGGATTTCACTCGCTCGCGTCTATTACACCGCGGCCAACCGAACCGATCCAGAGACGGGAGAGCGCGCCATCGATGGACGACTTTTGGGGAACGCCGTCGAGGCATGGAATCACGTGGGCCAGGACAGCGAATATTGGCTCGACGCTCTTTTCGAGGAGAGCTGGGCGTTCTTCCTGGCGGACGAGTATGCCCGTGCGATGGGCAACGTTCACACGTTGTTTTCGCCTTATTTCGATGACGCGTACTATCCCGAAGCGCTTGTTCTCAAGGCCGTCGTCTTCTTTTCTGCGTGCCAGGTGGACAATGCAAACGCAATGGTCGCGCAGTTCCACGAACGTTACGATCCTGTAGCCACCGAGCTGAACCAAACGCTCGATCAGTTCCAGGACAACCTCCAGTTCTTCGAGTTTCTTCAGCGGGTGCGCGCTGGACAGGCCACGATGAGCCCACGCATCCGTGGTGTGGTGTCATCGGCACTCTCCGATCGTACGCTGCTTCGTAATCTCGAGTACGTGCGGCTCTTGGACAGTGAGCAGGCTCGTCTCGATGGATCTCCCGCAGAATTCAAGAACAGCGGTCTTGGAGCACGTATTCTTCAGGACATCGCTCTCGCACGATCATTTGCCGTCGATCAGACGGGTGATCTCGCTCGAGCTCGATACAATCGCCTGGTCGATGAGCTGAACGAGCTGATGACACAAGTCGACACGGTAGAGCTCGAAATCGTCACCTACCGACGCGGTCTGCTTACAGCAGAAGCCCAGCAACAAATGACGGAGCTCGCGCGGAGCGGAGGCCTTCAGGTCAATGTTGACGAAGAGCATCAGATGTGGCCGTTCGACGGAGAGTACTGGCGCGATGAGCTCGGCTTTTATCGCCAGCAAGTCACATCTCAGTGTGGTCGCCAATGAACGAAGCGGAGGCTCGTGGGATCACGAGCCAAGCTTTCCTCGGTTCGTGTGTCCAAGGCCAGCTTGGTCACGAGGCTCCGTTTTGAATCATTTGATTTTCTTCGTTTGAGTCAGAGCTCATTGGTCGAAGACAGTCCATCGGAACAAGAAGGGTGGCAAGGATGGGTCGCAATCATTCGTCGGGGCTGGAGGTGAAAGAGCACCGCCCGCGAGGACGTTCGGGGCTGGGTTTGCATTCTACCCGACTCGGAATACTCGCTCTTGCCTCGCTGATGGCAGGTGGCTTACCGATCTTCGTGGGCGCTCAGGGGCCAAGCTCTGCTCCTTCGGGTGGAATGTGCATTTCGGCTGCGGCACGTGCCGAGATCGAGGCTTGTCCTGCGAACGCGCCACCGGCCGCGCGCCGCGCGGGCGCGGGCGCCTCGGCTCCCGCCACACATTTCCAGCAGACGAAGCGGCGTGAAGAAGAGAAGAAGCAGGCGACGACAGGTCCCGGGATCGAGATCGACGCTGCGACACGTCGTGGACAGCAACAGGTCGCCGCCCGCGCGATCGAGCTCTTGCGTCGAGAGATTGAAACAACGGAACGAATCATCGGTCGTATGCGCGACGATGATGCTCGTGGAGCCGATTACCTTCTCCGTCTTGCAGAGACTTACTTCGAGGTCCAGACGTATTGGCGGACGCAGGCAGGCGAGCTCGATCAACCGATCTTCGATGCGGAGCAATCAGGAAATCGCGAGCAACTCGCACAGCTTCAACGCCAACGTCAGGAGGCGAACAGGCAGCTCGATGAAGCGCGTCAGAACGCGATCCGCACGTACGCGCGTTTGGTCCAGAATTACCCGAGCTATCCGCGCATGGACGAGGTCCTCTTCTCGCTCGCATTCGGGCTCGAAGAAATGCGGCAGTTTGATCGTGCGCGGCAAGTTTATTTCCGATTGATCAAGGGGCACCCGGAGTCGCGTTTCATCCCGTACGCGTATCTCTCGTTCGCTGAATACTATTTCGGCGAAGGCGCGATGGATGAAGCCCAACAGTTCTATACGAAAGTGACTGAGTTCCCGCCCGAGCGAAATCCGGTGTATGGATATGCGCTCTACAAGCAGGCGTGGGCGCTTTACAACATCGAGAACTTCAGCGGGGCGCTTCAACAGTTCGCGCGTACGATCGAGTTCGCGACACAAAACCCAGAAGCCCGCGATGCTGCAAACCTTGCGCGACAGTCACGGCGTGAGATGGTGCTTCCCTATTCGCGTGTGGGTCGACCGAATCAAGCACTCGCTTTTTTCCGTCGATACGCAGAGTCGCCAGAGCAGGCCTATGAAATGTTCGAGTCGCTCGGCGAGCTTTATTTCGATACCGGGCAATGGCCTCAAACCATTCAGGTGTATCACGAGCTGATGGCCGAACAGGCCAACAGTCACCGGCTCTGCTACTGGCAATCGAGAGTCGCGGACGCAATCATTTCTTCGCGACCCAAGGCTGAGCAGGTCACGGAGGTGCAGCGGTTGATCGATATGTACAACGCATATCGTCAACAGTCGCACCCCGCGGATGCACTCAACGAGTGTCGGACGTCGACCGCCAAGATCCTGGTCGAACTTTCGACGGCATGGCATCGAGAGGCCATCGGAACCGACCAGCAACCGGGCACCAATGATCGTTCGACGATGACACAGGCATCGCGACTCTATCGTTTGGTGCTCGACACTTTCCCTGACATGGACACGATGGAGTTCCCCGACATCAACCGGGAGGACTGGCCGACGCAATATCGTGTCTCGTACTTCTACGCTGAGCTCGTTTGGCGCATGGAGGATTGGGCTCAGTGCGGTCCTGCGTTCGATCGTGTCGTTGAACTCAATCCGCAAGGTGAGTTCACCTCCGATGCTGCCTATGCGGCGGTGCTTTGCTATAACAATCTCTATCAGCAGCAGTACGCGGGGAACGAACGCGCCGTTCGTGGGCAGCAGGGCTCACAGGACGAGGGCCGACGCGGTAGTAGTCGTCGTCGAAGGCGGCAGCAAGAGGAGCAAGCCGCACCGAGCTTGGAGCCTCAACCGTACACGCCCGTGCAGCAGGGGATGATTGGGGCTTTCCAGCGCTTCATGTGCTTCGTTCAGAACAGCGAAGAGCTCCCGACCGTCAAATATCGACGGGCTCGTATTTACTACGAAACGAATCATTTCGCAGAAGCCGCATTGCTCTTTCGCGATATCGCGTGGAATCACCGAGAGAGTGAACTCGCTGAGTTCGCGGCGAACCTTTATCTCGATTCGCTCATCTTGATGGCGCCCGCGGCGGCCACGGCCGAGACGCCCGCACGCGATGGCAATCCTGCATGTCTGGCAGAGGTGGAAACTTCACTCGATCCGCTTCATCAGAACTATTGTGGGACACCTGAAGCACGTGAACAACGGCCGGATCTTTGCGAACGTGTCGTCGATCTGCGCTGTGGCATCGTGCGACTTCAGGCGGAGGCACTTGCACGAAGCGGACGTCATCGTGAGGCGGCTGATGTGTATCGGCGGATCATTCAGCAGTACCGTGAATGTGGTCGGCTGGATGAAGTTATCTATAACCTCGCCATCGAGTATGAAGCGGCACGTCTGCTGGGACGCGCGATCCAAGCTCGGACCACATTGATCGAACGCTTCCCGGAGAGTCCGTACGCCAAACGTTCGGTGTATCTGGTAGGTTCGAACTATCACGCGCTCGCGATTTACTCGCGTGCTGCCGATTATTACGAGCAGTTCGCCACCCGTTATCCCGGTGAAGACGGTTCGGAGTGCACCGAGGCTGAGCGTACGGCAGGGACGTGCGCCATTGCGCACGCAGCACTCGAAAATGCTGTCTTCTTCCGCTTGGGTCTCGGTGAAGAGGACAAGGCGATCGAAGACGTTCGGCTCTATGAACGCAACTATCGTCGGACTCGAGCGCGTGAGACCGCTCAGGTCGTGTTCTCGCTCGGTTCGATTTACGAGCGACGTGGGGATTGGAACCGCGTTTTCTCGCATTACCGGTTGTGGTTGCGTGATTACGGACGACAAGCACTTCCGCATGAAGTAATTCGTGCGAATGTGTACATGGGGCGTGCGCTGTGGGAGACAGAAGAACGTCCTCGAGCGGAAGCCAACTTCCGTACCGCGGCACAGGCATGGCAGCGAGGAGCACCCGAAGCGATCAATCGCGCCGAGGGGACTGACGACGAGCGCGCCCTTTGGCTGGCTCGGGCGCGCGATGCGACAAGCGAAGCGCTCTTCTATCTCGCAGAGTATAAACTCGCAGAGTTCCGAGCGATTCGGTTCCCACGCTTGCCTTCGACGCGAACGCTTGCATCGGTGCAGCGATGGTCGACTGACGATCTTGCGCCGTGGCTTCAGGAAAAGCGACAAGCGTTGCAGAGGGCAGAGCAGGCGTACAACTTGATCGCCGAGCTGAACGTTCCGCAGTGGCAGATTGCCGCCGCCGCACGTATTGGCGAGATGTATCAGACGATCGTCGACGACATGCGAAGTGCTCCCATTCCCGAGGAAATCGAGCGTGACGCTGAGCTTTACGACATTTACGTCGATGCACTCGAGGGGGCGCTCAATGGGTCGAATCCTGGTCCCGATGGACGACCGTTCACTGCGGATGATATCGCGTGTACACCAGATTCGATGGAACCGTCGTGCGTGAGCTCGCCGGTGCGTCAGGCGATGAGCAAGTTCGAATTCTGCCTTACGCTCGCAACACGGGTTCGTTGGTACAACGAGTTCTCACAGCAATGTGAAGTTCAGCTCAATCGATTGGATGCGCAACGCTATCCGCTTGCCGCGGAGCTTCGTGGCACGGCGAGCTTCATCCAGGATCAAATGGCAACACCAGAGCCGGTCGAACTGACGACAGGCTCCGAGGAATCGGATGCAGAGGGTGCAACGGCTGGCGATCAAGCCGTGACGGCGCCGAGCACCTGAACCGTGGGAACCGAGAGACTCGAGAGGAACGGAGTCATGAACGATAGTCGGAAGATCACGGGCGTTTTACGGGCGGGCTTGCTTGGCACGGGACTGCTCGGAATGGGCCTCCTGAGCGGGCTCGTCGCAGGCTGTGGTGGCGGCGCAGTGTCGAGCGGGGGAGGGAGCGGCAATACGACCCCTGATGGGGCGGAGGTGACCGCCGCAGGGACGGCTGTGAGCGAATCGGATCGCCAGCGTTGGTCCGAGGCGATCTCACTTTTCAACACGGCGCGTGCCGACGGCTGGACGCAGCAAGAGTGCGAGCAGGTCATTTCACGCTTCGAGCAGGTCAACCGAGAGCATGCCGGCGGGACCTTCCCGGAGGCCATTTACATGATCGCGGTGACCCACGAACGATGTGGAAACGCGGAGCAGGCGGCCGAATACTACAATAGGACGCTTCAGGCGAATGAGCGGTTTTGTGGTGCACGTGTGGCGGTGGGCGTAGCCCACTATCGCGCGGGACGGGTTCCTCAGGCGCGTGCGGAGTTCGAACGTGCGGTGCGCGACGATTCGCGTTGCACGGAGGGCTATACGAATCTCGCGATTCTTCAGCGGAAAGAACGTGGAGGACAGGCCGAGGCGCTGAACAATTTGCGTCGTGCATTGGCGATTCAATCGTCCTACCTGCCGGCCTTCAATCAAATGGCTCTGCTTTACCTCGACACAGCCATGTCCCGCGCACAGTCGACCACGACTGTCGCGGGTGGTACGGCGCAAGCGTCGGGAGCCACACAACAGGCGTCCGAAGAAGAAAGCACGGCGGCTGCCCGTCGGGCAGCGGCGCGACGCGCGGCGGCTGCCCAGATGTTGGATTTGGCCGAGGTCGTGTGCCGTCAGGCCCAGATGATCGACGGTGGATACGCTCCCATCTACAACACATGGGGCCTCATCAACGTTCAGCAGGGAAATATCATTGCTGCGTTGGCGAAGTTCGAGCGTGCATTCAATCTCGATCCAAATCTCTACGAAGCCTATATGAACTTCGGAGAGCTGACGTTGTCGTTCCGAGGCTATCAGGATGCGGAACGTGCGTTCCGGCGAGCCACCGAGCTCAACGCGACCAGCTACGATGCATGGCTTGGATTGGGTGCCGCATTGCGTGGTTTGAACCAGACTGAACAGGCTCAAGCCGCGTACGAGCGAGCGATCCAGATCGACGGCAACCGCCCCGAAGCGTATTTCAATCTAGGCCTTCTCTATAACGATTATATGGGAGGCAGTGAGCCTGAGCTGCGCCGTGCACAACAGTATTATCGCGATTTCGCGCAGCGTGCGGGCGGTCGTTCCGAACTTGCAGAAGTCGTCACTAGCGTGACCCGACAATGCGGTCCCTGTGAGCATCAACAGCAGGCGCAGGTACGAGGGCGCAGTGGGCGACGGACGCGAGGCTACGGTCGACAACGGCGCGCGTGCCAAGCCGGAAGAATTGAGCAGATTGATTGCAACTTGCAGCTTCAGGCCGAACTCGAGGAGATGCAGCGACAGGCGGCACAGATGCAAGCGGAGATCGAGGCTCAGGCAGCGAGACAACAAGCAGAATCGCAGGATGGGAGTAGTCCTGCGCAGTGAATCGGCAGCCCTGAACTGGAGTAGGCGGGGCGGTTGACCACCTCACTATGCGTTCGCTAGAGTGGGGCACCGTTACGCGTTTCGCGGAAACTTGCGCTCGAAGGAAGAAGCCATGCGGAAAGTACTCATGTTGCTCTCGCTCGGAATGAGCCTCTCATGTTTCGCGAATGTCGCGAGTGCGCAAGATGGTGAGGCGACGACCTACGATTTCGAGGACGACCTGGTTCAGGGTGATCTCGTGAGACCCGATGGCGAAATGTTGAATGTGCGCCGTCGTGGACGTCGAGCTTCTCTGATCCGGGTGCGCGAGCATTTCATCCCTGAGATGCTGAAGTCGGTCGAGAATCTCTGAGTCGCGTTCTCTTGGAGTGAATCTAAACGGGAACCGCTAGCGAATGCGGATGTCAGTATGGGCTAGCAAGGATGGGTGAGGATCCCATGCCTCCTACCCACGAGGAGACGACTGTGCGCATCAGGAGATGGAAGTGAGTCAGACGAATGCGAAGGTCTCGATGTCCTTCCAGATCTTCCAGGGGGAAGAGCTGGTTCGCTCGGAGACGCTGACCCAGGACATCATCAAAGTCGGCAAATTGCCGTCGAGCCATCTGCGCATCGAGGACGACAACGTCTCTCGTATGCACGCAGTCATCGAAGTGACCGGGCCAGACGAGATCTACATCATCGATCTCGGATCCGCCGCGGGCACCATCGTCAATGGTAAGAAGGTCAACAAGTGTAAACTTCAAAACGGCGATGAGATCGTTTTGGGGAGCACGCGGGTCGTCGTCGAGATGGGGGACGCGGGGGCGGTCATGCCCATTTCCGCACCGCCGATTTCGGGTGCAGTGCCAGGCAAACCTCCGGTTCCGAGTCCATTCGCGGCACCGGTGGCTCCGGCTCCTCCGGCAGGCCTATTTGGTTCGGGCAATCCTTTCGGAGTCAGTGCGCCCAACCCATTCGCAGCGCCGTCATCCGACGCGAACGCAGGTCGCGTTCATGCAGGGCATGGCGGCCATGGTCATGGGGATGACGAGGATCCCGACCAGTTCCGATATGGAATCGCTGCGAGCGGACCACCAGTCAATCCGGCGGATGTCGAGAGTGCAGCAACGGCGGTTGAGGTCACCCTCATGTGGGGCGATCTCAGCATTCTGCATGTCGCGCATCTTTCCCCGCCGCGGAGCTTTTATATCGGAGAGAAGTCGTCGATTGCGACGCCGGATTTCCTTGTAGGGAGCGAGGTTCTTGGCACCGAGCGTATGCCGCTCGTCGTCGAGGTGGGCGGGAATACGGCGGTCGTCGTTCCAGAGGGCGCCGAGGGCGCGGTCACGGTCGGCGACATGTCGATGACCTGGAGCGAGCTCAAAGCCCAAGGAAAGCTACAGCCATGTGCGGAGATGGCGGGGGCTATGCAGTATCCGCTCCCTCAGGGAGCGATTGCGAGCGTGAAGCATCATGGCTTCACATGGATGGTGAAGCCGACCGCCGCGGGCAAGAGAGTTGGCGTGGGTGGTGGTCCGGCCGTCAACTGGGGCTATCACACCTGGACGGGTGTGTCGCTGGCTGTCCACGCGGCGTTTTTGTTGATGTTCTATTTCCTGCCGCCGAGCCCATCATCGCTCTCGCTCGATCTGCTGAGCGCTGATTCTCGGCTCGTCCAGTATTTGATGGAGTCTCCCGAAACTGTAGAAGAAGAGACGCCGGAGTGGCTCGAAGAGCAGACTCAGGACGATCAAGAGGGTGGCACGGGCAAGCGCCATGCGGGTGACGAAGGCCAGATGGGTGAGGAGAGCTCCGAGCCCACGAAGAACCGCTATGGTATCGAAGGGCCCGCGGACAATCAGGACCCGCACATGGCGCGTCAACAGGCGCGTGAACAAGCCGCGACGGCGGGTGCGATCGGCGTGCTTCAAGCGATGGCGGGCGCGTGGAATTCTCCAACTTCGCCTTTCGGACAGGACACCGCGCTCGGTTCAGATCCAATGAGTGCTCTCGGGGCGCTCATGGGTGATCAGATCGGTTCGAACTTCGGTTTTGGTGGCCTTGGTCTCCGTGGTACGGGTCGTGGCGGTGGGGGTACCGGTGAAGGCACGATTGGCCTCGGTAACTTGGGCACGATTGGTCATGGGTCGGGAACCGGCTCGGGATCGGGCTATGGAAGTGGCGCGGGTGGATTCGGTGGTCGTCGGTCGACGGTTCCTCGTATTCGAACGGCGGAGGCCGACGTTCGTGGATCGCTTTCCCGCGAGGTCATCCGGCGTGTGATTCGACGTCATATCAACGAGGTGCGGTTCTGTTATGAGCAGGAGCTCGCTCAGCGTCCCGATCTCGCAGGTCGTGTGACTGTCAGCTTCATCATCTCCGCCACGGGCGCGGTGCAGACGGCAACCACGTCGGCCACGACCTTGAACAATGCTCGTGTCGAAGGGTGTATCGTCCAGGCGGTTCGTCGCTGGACCTTCCCAGCTCCGGACGGGGGTGGTGTGGTTGGTGTCAACTATCCGTTCCTCCTTGACGCAACGGGCGGCTGACGAAGCAGCCTGGAACGGTGTGAACAAAGGGGTGAGCTCCGTAAGAGCTCGCCCCTTTTCATTTGGTCGAACTCAATTTGCCTTTGCTCTTGAGAGGTAGCTCATGGCTCACGTAGTATCGGCGCTCTCCGTTTCTGGGAGGAGTGCGTCGATGAGACAGCTGCGCGCGGTCGCCATTGCGGCGTTCGTCATGGTTTCACTGGTGGGTGGTCAGTGTTCACGGGCTCGCGTGGAGTCACTGACTCGGATGAACGAAGGAGTCGTGCTCGCTTCGCAGAAGCAGTATCTCGCGGCGGTCGAAAAGCTGCAGAGCGCTGCGGCCATCGATCCCACGAACGATCAGGCCTATTGGAACCTGGCGATCGTGCATATGGAAATGCAGCGTTTCGATGCAGCAGCCGACGATCTTCGCCGCGCCATCGATATTCGCCCCGATGCCGCGGGATATCATGAGAAGCTTGGGACCGTGCAGATGGAGCTCGAGCAGTGGGATCAAGCGCGCACAGCGTTCGAACGTGCCATCGAGCTCGATGCGCATCTCTTCAAAGCCTATTACAAACTGGGCCAAATCGCTGAGCGCCAGGATGATGGGCAGACAGCGCTTCAGCGTTATGATCAAGCCGTCCGAGAGGGGGCGCGCTTCATCGAGGCTTACCGTGCGCTGGGGCGTCTGTATGCGGACTATGGCTACCACGGAGAGGCCGTGCAGGTGCTTCAAGCGGGCCTTCAAGTCGTGATTCCGCAGACGAACGATGAAGCAGAACTTCATCATTTGCTTGGCACGGTTTATCAACAGCAACGAAACTATGACGGTGCTGTCGAACAGTTCCGAGCTGCACTCCAGATCGAACCGTCGATGCGAGAGGCGCTGTTTTCGTTGGGCTGGACGTATGGGCTTCAGAACAATCGAGAGGAGGCTCGCCGCTATCTCAAGCGGTATGTCGATCTCGCAGGTCGCGAAGCGCCGGAGCACTACATGAAGGCTGCACAAGATCGGCTTGGGCAGCTCGAGGGGCCCTGATCTCGTGATGCAACGATGAGCCTTGATGAACAACGTGAGTTGGATGGGCAAGAGGGTCAGCTTCTGGAGGTTGCGGTGGACGCGGGGAATCAGTTGACGCGAGATCTGACGGAAACCGAGCTTGCAAAGCTGGCTGAGCTGGACGAAGCGATCGCGAAATTCGAGGGCCAGAAGCGCTGGTCTGACGTGATCAAATCGATCCTCGCCAAGTCCGAAATTGTCGTCGACACGAACGATAAAATCGGGCTCTTGAGCCAAGCGGGGCAGATGTACTTGGAGAAGAGTTCGAACCAAGCCGAAGCGATCAAGTGCTTCGAGCATGTTCTCGAGCTCGATCCTCACGACATCGCGGCGATCACATCGCTCAAGGAGATGTACGAGAAGCGGCGTGATTGGGAGAAGCTCGTTCGCGCGATGGAGCGGGAAGCGGATCTCCTCGAACCTGCAGATCGAGGTTTGCGCTATCTCGAGATGGCGCAGCTGGCAACCGAACGCCTCCGCAAGCCGGAGATCTGCATCGATCTGTGGCGCAAGGTCTTGAGCTATGACTCCGAGAACAACGACGCCCTCGGCGCGCTCGCGGGGCTCTACGAGCGTGCGCGAGAGTGGCAGCCGCTTGCGGAGGTGCTCGAAAAGCAGGCTTTGGGTGGACTCGGGGCCGATGAGCAGAAGCAGCTTCTGACCAAGCTGGGCATGATCTACGCCGACAAGCTCAATGATGATCGCGGCGCGGTCAGCGCATTTCAGCGGTTGCTTGCGATCGATCCCGATGATCGGCGCGCACAGGAACAGCTCAAACGCCGTTACGTTGCGATCAAAGCATGGGACGATCTCGAGTCGTTCTACGCTGCGAGTGGAAAGCTCGACGAGCTGATTCGCACGTTGGAGCGCGAGGCTCAAAACAAAGAAGCACCGCGCGAAGAGCAGATCGATTTGATGTTCCGCGTTGCGCGCCTCTGGCTTGCGCAAGACAAAGCGGATCGTGCTGCGCGTGCCTACGAGAAAGTGCTCGATCTCGACGCAACGAATCATGATGCTGCGGTCGCGCTCGCACCGATCTATGAACGCGCTGGTGACGCGAAAAAGCTTGCTGCGGTCATCGAAGTTCGATTGACCCATGTGCAAGAGCACGAGGAGCGGATCGTGCTCCTGCGAGAGGTCGGGCTTCTGTATGAAGAGAAGCTGCGCCGACCGCAGGATGCATTCACCCGTTTCTTGGAGGCGTTTTCGATCGATCCGCTACGTGAGGTGTTGCGTGAGGACATCGCGCGACTCGCGCCAGGGGTCGATGGTTGGGATCAAGTCATCGCGGCGTACCAGAAGGCCATCGAAGCGACCCTCGATGAGGGGGAGCTCGAGCTTCGGCTGAGTCTCGGTGCGGTGTTTGGTCGGGTAGGGCGCATCGATGATTCGATCGCACAGTACCGTGCCGTATACGAATCGCACAGCGATCACATGGGTGCGATCGAGGCGCTCGAGTCGCTCTATCGTCAGACTGGGCGAAATCAAGAGCTGCTCGAGGTTTACGACCGACGCATGGATCTGGAGTCGGATCCCGCTGCGCGTCGACAGATGGCGTATGGACGTGCCTCCTTGCTCGAGAATGAGATCGGTGATGCAGATCGAGCGATCGATGCATACCGAGCGATCCTCACCGAGTGGGGCGATGACGAACAGGATGCGTATCGCGCTCTCGATGCGCTGTTCGAAAAGCGGGCTCGCTGGGGAGAGTTGGCCGAGACGCTCGAACGTCGAATCGAGCTGGGGCCTTCCAGTGATGAAGAACTTGCGACTCTCAAGTTTCGGCTTGCATGCGTGCTCGATCAACACGAGACCGCGGCTCCGGATGGAGATGGGCGAGCGCGTGCGCTCTCGCTCTATCGTGAGGTCGTCACGATCGCGCCCGAGCACGATGGTGCTCGTGTCGCGCTCGAGGCGATGCTTCCCGACTCTCAGCTCGGTGTTTCAGCGGCGCAGATTCTCGAACCAATGTACGAGTCGCGCGGCGATTTCGTTTCACTCGTTCGGGCGCTCGAAGTGCTTGTGGCGGGGGCTGATGAGCCGGAGCAGAAGCTCGAACTCCTGACGAAGATTGGTGAGGTCACCTCCGTTCAGCTTGAGGATGCGAAGCAAGCCTTCGATGCATTCGGGCGGGCGCTTCGTGCCGTGCCTGAGCACGAGGAAACGTTGGAGCGACTCGAAGCGCTGGCGCTCGAGCACGATCGCTTCGTCGATTTGGTCAAACTCGTCGAAGAACTGGCCGGTGAGGTGGGAGATCCCGACCTTTCGCGGCGTCTCTTCATTCGTGCGGCGCGGATGCACGACGCACAGCTCGCGAATGTCGATGCTGCCGTTGCTGCATACGGAAAGATTCTTGAGCAAGATCCAGGTGATCTCGAAGTGTTGAATGCGCTCGAGGAGCTCTATCGACGCAGCGCGATGCGGGAGCCGGCGCGTTATCGAGAACTCGTGGGGGTGCTTCGTCGCAAGGCAGAGCTCTCGGGTGAGCTCGGTGTGCAAGAAGAGCTGCTCTCGAATGTTGCCGAGATTCAGGAGCAAATGCTCGGCGAGCCGACGAGCGCGATCTCCGTCTACAAAGAAATTCTCGAGCTCGATCCCGAAAGTCAGAGGGCACTCACGTCGCTCGATCGGCTCTTCGAGAAGCAAGAGTTGTGGAGTGATCTCGCCGACAACATCGGTCGGCAGCTGACGATCGCGGATGACCCCGAAGAGCAAACGCGATTGATGCTTCGGCTTGCGGCGCTGCGAGAAGCTCGCATGGGCGCCGTGGAGGCGGCGATCGAGATCCATCGTGATGTGCTCGGGCGAGATCCGAGCAACGTCGAGGCGCTCGGCGCACTGGAGCGATTGCTGGCGATCCCGGCACATCAGCCAGTCATTACGGAAATTCTCGAGCCGTTCTATCGTGATGCCAGTGAGTTTTCGAAACTCATCGGTGTGCATGAAATTCAGGCGGTGCACGCGAGTGCTCCCGAGCGTCGAGTCGAACTGCTCCACCGAATCGCGGAGCTTTATGAGATTGCTCTCGACGATGCGGCTCACGCGTTCGAGAGTTTTGCGCGCGCGCTCATCGAAGATCCGGGCAATCTCACCACACAAGCAGAGCTCGAGCGGCTCGCGGCTGCAACGGGCAGCTTCGAGGCGCTTGCATCGGTGTACGAAGCGCGGGTCGCTCGCTTCTGCGAGGGGCGAGCGGAAGAGCGTCCAGGCGACGACGAAGTGCCTCTCGCGACGCAGCTTTTGACCAAAGCCGCGCAGATTCGAGAGGAAAATCTCGGAGATGTCGAGACTGCGATCGCTCATCACCAGCGGGTGTTGCGCTTCGATGCCGCGCATCTCGAGGCCGCGAGCGCCTTGGAGAGGCTCTTCCAGCAGACAGAGCGGTACGAGTTGCTTGCGCAGATCCTTCTCGTGAAGGCTGGGATGCTCGAGATCCCCGAGGAGCAAAAGGAACATCTCTTCCGGGCTGCTGCGATCGAAGAGGAACTCCTCGAGCGACCGCTCCGCGCGATCGACGTGTACTTGAAGGTGCTCGAGGTCGATTCGGAAGATGTCGCGGCGCTCGACAAATTGATCGAGCTCTACCTTCGGCTCGAAAATTGGCCGCAACTTCTCGAGATTTACACGAAGAAGGCGGATGTCGTCGCTGACCCCGACGAGAAGAAGCGGCTCTTCCTGGAGGTCGGTGCAGTCTATGAACGAGAGCTTTCCGAAGGCGCGAAAGCAATCGACAGTTACCAGCGAATTCTAGAGATCGATCCCGACGACCTCATGGCCATCGGGCGTCTCGATGCGCTCTATCAAGCGGCTGGCAATTGGCAGGAACTGCGCTCGATCCTCGAGCGAGAGGCCGAGCTCGCGAGTGATCCCAACGAGGTCATTTCGTATCGATTCCGCATTGCGGATCTCTTCGACCACAAACTCGACGATCCGTCACGTGCAGTGGAGGGGTATCAGGAAATCCTGGCCGTTGCTCCAGATCATCAACCGACACTCGACGCGCTCGAGGCCATGATCGCAGCGCGGAAAATGCCGGTGGCGGCGGCTCTCGTGCTCGAGCCGGTGTATCAAGAAACCGGAGCGTGGACGAAGTTGGTTCGCGTCCTCGAGGTGCAAGCCGCACACTCCGATGACGCGCGCAGCAAGATCGAGCTCCTTCATCGAATCGCGCAACTCGAAGAGATTCAACTCGAGAACTCACGTGCGGCATTCGATGCGTATGCGCGCGCGCTTCCGCATGACAGCGCAGATGCAGATACGCTTTCCAACCTCGAGCGCCTTGCGGCGGACCTCGATGCGTTTGGAGAAGTGACGCGTCTTTACGACGCGGAGGTCGAGAAGCTCACAGAAGATCCGGAGCGTCGGGTCGACCTCGCGCTGCGCGTCGCACAGCTTTACGAAGTTCAACAGGGTGATGTCGAGTCGGCGATTGTTCGATACGGGATCGTTCTTGCTGCGGACGACGGTCATCAAGATGCGATCGAGGCACTCGATCGTCTCTTCGAAGCCATGGGACGTTGGAACGAGCTTGCGAATATTCTTGGTAAGCAGATCCAACTTGCCGCTAGGCCGGAAGCGCTTCTCGACTTTCAGTATCGCCTTGGTGTCGTGCAGCAGCAGCGCCTTGGTCAGGTCGATCGCGCCATTGAGCAGTACAAAGAGATCCTTGCCGCAGCGCCCGAACACGCGCCTGCGTTGACGGCGCTCGAACAGCTCTTTGCCGAGGGCGTTGAGCCGCTCGTGATCGCAGAGATTCTCGAGCCGCTCTATCGAATGCAGGAGAGCTGGGAACGGCTCTTGGGCGTGCAGGAGGTCCGACTCGAGCATCAAAGTGAGCTCGAAGAGCGAATCGCGACGATGCATCGCATTGCCGAGATCGCCGAAGAGCGAGCTGGAGAGCCACAAATTTCTTTCGAGTGGCATCAACGGGTCCTCTTCGAGGATCCGCTGAACGAGCAATCCACCGCCGAAACGGAAAGACTCGCAGGCTCTCTTGGCCAATGGGAGCAGCTCGCGAACTCGCTTGCCGATGTTCTCGAACAGCGCGCGAAGGCGGACGTGCGTGTGTCGATCGGCAAACGACTCGCGCGCATGTACGAAAACGAGATCGGCGATGTTCAGCGTGCGGTCGAGACGTACCTGTTCGTTCTCGGTGCTGACCGCGAAGACGCCGAGTCGCTCGAGGCCGTTGATCGCATTTACACCGAACATGGCGCGAGCGAGGCGCTCCAAGAGGTCCTCGCGCGCCGTGTCGCCGTGACTCGTGATCCGCGCGATTTGGTCGAACTTCAGTTTCGTCGCGCGCAGGTGCTCGAGAACGATCTCGGTCGAATCGATGAGGCCGTAGGTCTCTACACTCACATTCTCGATGCCATCGATGCTGAGCATGAGGCGTCGATCCACGCGCTTTCGAATATTTACATCGAAAAGCAGGATTGGACGAACCTCTCCAAGACGTTCGATCGCGAACTGAAAGTTGTGCTCGGCGATACTGGACGGGCTGACGTGCTCGCGAAGCAAGCGCGCATCGCAGAGCAATATTTGCGAGATGACGCGCGAGCGATTCAGCTGTGGCGGGAGGTGCTCGAGCTGCGCGGTGAGGATCACGAAGCGCTCAATGCCTTGGGTCAGCTTTATGGCAAAGGTGAACGCTGGACCGAGCTCGCCGACGTCCTCGACCGTGAGGCGGGGGTCGTTCCGGACGACGAATCACGTGTGCAGATTTTCAGCGACCTCGGTCGTGTGTGGTACGCGAAGCTTCGCAACGAGCGCAACGCCGTCGACAATTGGCAGCGCGTTCTCGATATCGATCCGACGAATACGACCGCGCTCTTCGCGCTGGCCGAGATTCAGCGTGCAGGTGGGCATACACAAGAGCTCGTCGACACATTGCTGCGTGTGATCGAAGTGGGCGCGGCCGAGCTCGAGGATTCGATCCTCGAGACGGTCTACATGCAACTGGGTGAGCTTTACGAGCGCACGCTTCAGCAGCCCTATGATGCTGTCGATGCATATCGCAAAGCACTCGACCTGAATCCTCGGAACTTCGCGGCGATGGACGCGCTCGAGGGCATTCATACCAATGAGTCTCAGTGGGTCGACAAGATTGGCGTGATGGAGCGTCGTGTTCTTGGCCTCGATGGAGACACGCAGGAAGGAATCGAGCAGAAGATCACGGTCCTTCTCGCGATCGCCCATGCATGGGCCGAGAAGGAAGACGCCCCTGACCGTGGGACGAGCGCGTACGAGCGCATTCTCGAGCTCGAACCGCGTCATGAATATGCATTCGAGCGTTTGGAGGAGCTGCATCGCGCAGCGGAACGGTGGGAGCCGCTCGTCGAGGTGTTCATCGCGCGCATCGAGAGCGCCGAGAGCACTCCTGAGCGAGTCGATCTCTTTCGTCGTATCGCTGAGGTCCAGGAGACGAAGCTCGACGATAAGTCCGAGGCGTTCAACACGCTTCTGCTTGCTTGGGAATACGACTATACGGATCGCCATACGGCGGACGAACTCGAGCGGGTGACCGCGACGATTTCTGGTGCCAAGTGGAACGAGCTTTTGAACGCGGCCAATGCGGCGCTCCAAACGGCCACTGATCCGGCGGTCAAGATCGCACTCTGTTTACGATGTGCCAAATGGTATGCGGTCGAGCTGGGGCATCCTGCTTATGCCATCCCGTACTACCAACAGATTCAGCAGCTCGATCGGGGCAATGTCCCTGCATTGCAGCAGCTGAGTGATCTTTATCGCAGCACGCAGCAGTGGCAGAAGCTTGGTGAGACACTGAATGAGGTCGTCACGTTGACGACCGATCCAGAGATCAAGGCCAGCACCTACGTCCAAATGGGCGAGCTTTGTGAGACGCATTTCAATAAGCCGGATCAGGCTCGTGTCTACTTCACGCAGGCTATCGACGCTCATCCGACGCATATTCCTGGGCTCGAGGCGCTCGAGAAGGTGTATCGGGCCGGCAGTGAGTGGGAGGAATTGCTCGATATCCAGCGTCGTAAAGCTGCGGCGCTGACGGATGTGGTCGCGGTCATCGAGTGCAAGCTCGAGATCGCAGAGACGTTCGAAGAGCGGCTCGACAACGTCGACGACGCCATTGCGACACTTCGCGAAGTGCTCGAAGCCGATGGGCAAAACTTGCGAGCGCTCAAAGGGCTCGAGCGACTCTATGCGCGTAAGGAGAGCTGGCCCGAGCTGCTCGAAGTGCTCGAGCGAGAGTTCGAAGTCCTCCCAACTGAAAAGGAGCGCATCGCAGTTCTTCTTCGTGTGGCTGGCATGTGGGAAGAGGAGTTCCTCAAGCCCGAAAAGGCCACTGAGCGGCTCGAACAAGTGCTCGAGATCGATCCTACGAACGAGCCAGCACTGCGTGGGCTCGCGAAGCTGTACCGGTCGCTCCAACGCTGGGATCGTTTGATCGAAACGTACGAGCGTCACATCGCTGCGACGCCAGATCGAACGGAGAAACAAGAGCTCTTCGCGGCAATCGGCGATGTGTTTGCCAACGAGCTCCAGGACGTGGATCGTGCGATCGATTCGTACCTCAACATCCTGTCGATCAACCCAGACAACGAAGCCGCGTTGGAAGCGATCTCGAAGCTGTACGAGAAGCGTGGGGATCACGGTCAGGCGTACGACACGATGCTTCAACGCTCGCGCCTGATCTCGGAGCCGGCAGACGTGGTCGAACTGCGCTTCCGGATGGGCAAGCTGCTCGATGAGCAGCTTGGTGATCGCGCATCCGCTGTCGACCAATATCAACAAGCGCTCGATCTCGAGCCGGGGCACCTCGCATCGCTCGAGGCGATGAGGCGCATTCATCTGGACAGCGGCGATTGGTTGGCTGCAGCGAAGGTGCTCGAGCAAGAGTCATACTATCAGCAGCAACCGCGTCTCGTCGCCAAGCTCTTGGTCGATCTCGGCCGTCTCTATGACGAGCGACTCGACGAGCATGCGCGTGCGATCTCAACGTTCGAAGCCGCGCTCGCGAAGGACGCCGACAACGAAGACGCGGCCCTTCCGCTCGCTGACGAATACATCAAGACCGAGCGTTTCGCAGAAGCCGTTCCGCTTTTGGATTCTCTCGTCAAGCGTTCCGGCAAGCGCGAACCCGAAGAACAACATCGACTCTCGTTCATGTTGGGCGATGCGGCGTTGCGAACGGGGGACACCGAGCTCGCGATCAAGGCGCTCAGCAAAGCGTCACAGATCGATCAGCAGCATCTGCCCACGCTTCTTTCTCTCTCGAGCGCTTATTACCAAGCAAAGAACTGGGAGCAGGCGTTCAAGTACTACCAGATGCTCCTCGTCCACCATCGGGATGGTCTGGGGCGAGACGAGATCACGGACGTTTTCTATCGTTTGGGTGTCATCAAGCGCGAGCAAGGAGATCGCCGCAAGGCGCTCAACATGTTCGACAAGGCGCTCGAGGAGGACGCGCAGCACCGTCCCACGCTCGAAGCCATCGTCGGGCTTTACCAGGCGGCCGATGATTGGGAGCAGGTCATCCACTTCAAGAAGCGGGTTCTCGAAGTGGCGGAGATTGACGAACGCTTCCGCTTGCTCGACGAGATCGGCGATCTCTGGAACGAGAAGCTGCACAACGCGCCCAAGGCGATCGAGAGCTATCAAGAAGCCTCACAGCTTCAGCCTAAGGATCACAAGCTGCTCCACAAGCTGCTCATGCTTTACCAGAGCACCAAGCAGTGGGATCTTGCGATCGACATCATCCAAGGCATCAGCGATCTCGATGAGCGTCCTGCGGTCAAAGCCAAGTACGCATATACGATCGCCGTCATCACACGTGATGAGCTCAAAGATCCGGATCGCGCCGTCGAGTACTTCAGCAAGTCGCTCGACCATGATCACTCCCAGCTCAAAGCATTCGAAGCGATCAACAAGATCCTCAATGCGAAGAAGGACTGGAAGGGGCTCGAGCGGGCGTATCGAAAGATGCTGCTTCGCCTCAAAGATTCGACTGATAACGAGCTCAAGTTCAATCTCGCGCATGCCCTCGGCGTCATCTATCGCGACCGCATCAAGCAGCCCGAGAACGCGGTCGACGTTTTCAAGATCGCCCTCGCGTATCAGCCCGACAATGCGACTGAGCACCAGATCTTGGCAGAACTCTATTCGGTCATTCCGGGCCGCACGGAGGATGCGATCGCAGAACACCAGTGGCTTCTGCGACAGGATCCGTATCGAATCGACAGCTACCAGGCGCTCTATCGACTTTATTTCGATGCGCGCCAATACGATAAGGCGTGGTGTCTCGCGGCGACGCTCAACTACTTGAAGCGGGCGGATGCCGAACAGACGCAGTTCTACGAACAGTATCGGCAAAAGGGCCCGATCCGCCCGACGTCACGCCTCGACAACGAGCGTTGGCTGAAGGACCTCGCGCATCCCGATCAGGATCTGGTGACCTCGAAGATCTTCGAGGTTCTCACGGCTGCTGTGCTTGGAATCAAGGGCAAAGCGGACAAAGACGCAGGGCTGAGCCCGAAGTATCAAGTCGATCCGAATCCGAATGATTCGAAGCAACCGACGCTTGCCCGAACCTATGGATTCGTGGCGCAAGTTCTCGGAGTTTCGACACCGCGACTCTTCTTACGACAGGATGTGGCCGGAGGGCTCACGCATCTTCCGGTGTATCCGCTCGCGTCGCTTTGCGGCTCGAGCTTGTTGCAGGGCTTTCAACCGCTCGACCTCATGTTTGTGTGTGGTCGTCACCTGAGCGACTACCGCGGTGAGCACTTCGTACGAACGCTTCTTCCGTCGAACACCGAGCTCAAGGCGGTGCTGATGGCGGGATTGGCGATTGCGGGGCTGGTGCCCGCCACGGATCCGCAGATTCAACAGGTGGTGCAGCAACTGGCGCCCAAACTTCAAGCGGCACAGGTCGACGCGTTGAGGTCGCTCGGCAAACGCTTCATCGAAGCGGGCGCTCGAACCGATGTGAAGCAGTGGCTTCAATGCGTGGAGCTCACGGCGTGTCGTGCAGGGTTCTTGATCAGCAATGATCTCGAGACCGCCGCACGGATGATCACCGCACTCGGTCCGGCGGGTCCGGTGGATCTTCCGCCCAAGGACAAAGTGAAGGAGATCGTGCTCTTCTCGGTCAGCGAGGAATATTTCAGGTTGCGTCAGGCGCTTGGCATCCAGCTGAACGTGGCGTGATCGAGCGAGCGTGACTCGGGATGAAAAGGAGCGGGCAGCCGTCTTCGAGCTGCCTCGCAGACGCGACATGCGCCGCTTTGGTGCGGCGCTCGCGTCTGTTCTCGAGCGCGGAGACGTGCTTTTTTTAGAAGGACCGCTCGGCGCGGGGAAGACCTTCCTCGCGCGTGCGATTGCCCGCGGATTGGGCGTTCCGGAGCGCGAAGCCATCACGTCACCCACGTTCACGCTCGTCCACGAGATTTCGAGCGGTCGGATTCCGATGATCCACGCCGACCTGTATCGGCTCGGTGACGCAGGGGATTTGGACTCACTGGGGCTCGCAGAGCAGCTTGCGAGCTCGGTGGGTATCATCGAATGGGGGGCGCGATTTGCTGACGCTGTAGGCCCCCAGGGGCTCGTCGTGGAGATTTTTCGGGGACCTGCAGACCATGGCCGTCGGATTCGGCTCATTCCCCATGGTGAGGGCGGTATCGCGCTATTGGAAAAGGTGACGCGACGTTGGCCCCCGTGACGGGGCAGCTTGCTAGCACGCCTCGAGGCTGGTAATCCGCGGCCCGAAATGCCGCGTCGTAACGATCTCCGGAAGATCCTTTTGCTTGGCTCCGGACCTATCGTGATCGGACAGGCCTGCGAGTTCGATTATTCGGGGACGCAAGGCGCAAAAGCCCTCAAGGAAGAGGGATACGAAGTCGTCCTCGTGAACTCGAATCCGGCCACGATCATGACGGACCCCGAGTTCGCAGATCGCACCTACATCGAGCCGCTCGTGCCCGAGGTGGTCGAAGCCATCATTGCACGAGAAAAGCCGGACGCCTTGCTGCCGACGCTCGGCGGTCAAACTGCCCTGAACCTCGCACTCGCACTCCATGAGTCGGGTGCGCTCGCGCATCACGGCGTCGAGCTTCTTGGCGCCAATGTCGACGCCATCAAGAAAGCCGAAGATCGTGAGCTGTTCAAAGCTGCGATGGAGAAGATCGGCCTTGGTGTCGCGAAGGCACGCGTGGCACGGACCATCGAAGAAGCCGATGCCGCCGTCGCAGAGATCGGCTTCCCCGTCATTCTCCGACCGAGCTTCACGATGGGAGGTTCTGGCGGCGGGATCGCCTACAACAAAGAAGAGTTCGACGTCGCGATCCGTTGGGCCTTTCAGCAGAGCCCGACACACGAATGTCTCGTCGAAGAGAGTGTGCTCGGATGGAAGGAATTCGAGCTCGAAGTCATTCGAGACAACGCAGACAATTTCTCGGTCATATGCACCATCGAGAACTTCGATCCGATGGGTGTGCATACCGGTGATTCGATCACGGTCGCGCCGGCCATGACGCTGACCGACAAGGAATATCAGCGCCTTCGAAATGCAGCGCGCGCCGTCATCACCGAGATCGGTGTCGAGACGGGCGGATCGAATATCCAGTTTGCGATCAATCCGGCCGACGGTCGCACGATCGTGATCGAGATGAATCCCCGTGTGTCGCGATCGAGCGCGCTCGCGTCCAAAGCGACCGGTTATCCAATTGCACGCATCGCAGCGAAGCTTGCGGTCGGATATCGCCTGGACGAACTCACGAACGCCATCACGAACACCTCCGCCGCCTTCGAGCCAACCATCGACTACGTGGTCGTGAAATGGCCACGATTTGCATTCGAAAAATTCCGCGGCGCGGATCCTCGTCTCACGACGCAAATGAAGTCGGTGGGCGAGGCCATGGCCATCGGGCGCACTTTCAAAGAGGCGTTCCAAAAGGCCGCGCGCTCGCTGGAGATCAACCGCGATGGGTTGGTGTCGCTCCTCGCGCGTGTGGACTATCGCGCGTTGCTCGAAGACGTCCGCCGAATGCGGCAAGCCTCTCTCGGCGTCGCGTACGCTCCGCCTCCGCCGCGCGATCCACTGACCTTGCCCGCTCCGACCGCCGAAGAGCTGAAAGAAGCCTTACTCGAGATCATCGAGACACCGCTTGCGGATCGTGCGTGGTATCTGGCCGATGCGCTTCGGCTTGGCGCGAGTGTGGAAGAGCTCCATCGGGCGACCCGCATCGATCCTTGGTTTCTCGTGCAGATGCGTGAGCTCATCGAGGAAGAAAAAGGTCTCGAACACCGTGGCGAGTCTCTCGCGGTCGAAGACGTGCAGCGCGCGAAATCGATGGGTTACAGCGACGCGCGAATCGCGGCGCTCAGTGGGATTACCCAAGATGCAGTGCGCGCAATTCGGAGTGAACATGGGGTGCGCCCGATTTACTCCCGCGTCGATACATGCGCGGCGGAGTTCGCAGCGCGCACTCCGTATCTGTATTCGACATGGGGACGTGAGTCCGAGAGCGCTGCGACCGAGAAGCGCAAAATCATGATTCTCGGCGGTGGTCCGAACCGCATCGGACAAGGGATCGAGTTCGATTACTGCTGCGTGCACGCATCGTTTGCGCTTCAGGAGCTCGGTTTCGAGACCATCATGGTCAACTGCAATCCGGAGACGGTCTCGACCGATTTCGACAGCTCGGATCGCCTTTATTTCGAGCCGCTGACGCTCGAAGACGTGCTGGCGATCGTGGAGGAGGAGAAACCGTGGGGGGTCATCGTTCAGTACGGTGGTCAGACCCCGCTGCGGCTCGCCGTCGCGCTCGCCCGTGCCGGCGTGAACATCATCGGCACGTCGGCTGATGCGATCGATCGTGCTGAAGATCGCGAGCGCTTCGATAACCTCTTATCGAAGCTCAATCTGCGCCGACCGGCGGGGGGGATTGCGCGCGGCGTTCAAGAAGCGTTCTCCGTGGCCGAACGGATCGGCTTTCCCGTGGTGGTGCGGCCGAGCTACGTGCTGGGTGGGCGCGCGATGGAGGTCGTCCATTCGCGCACGGATCTCGCGCAGTATTTTGCGGTCGCGCTCGCCGCGGTCGAGGACGCCGAAAAGCAAACCATTCTGCTCGACGAATTCTTGAAGGACGCAATCGAAGTCGATGTCGATTGTATCGCGGACGGCAAGAACGTCGTCATCGGTGGGCTCTTGCAGCACATCGAAGAGGCAGGCGTGCACAGCGGCGATTCGTCGATGGTGCTTCCTGCGCATGCGTTACCGCCTGAGGTGCTCGCGTCGATTCGTTCGAGCACGCGTGCACTTGCGCTCGAGCTGGGTGTCGTGGGTCTCATGAACGTTCAGTTCGCGGTTCGAGGAAGCGCGGTGTACGTGCTCGAGGTGAATCCGCGCGCATCACGCACGGTGCCTTTCGTGAGCAAAGCCATCGGCGCTCCTCTCGCGAAGATCGCGGCCAAAGTGATGGCCGGGAAAACGCTCGCCGAGCTTGGGTTCACGCGCGAAATCGTGCCGCCGCACATCGCCGTGAAAGAGTCCGTCTTTCCGTTCGCGAAGTTCCCTGGTGTCGACACGATCCTTGGTCCTGAAATGCGCTCGACCGGTGAGGTGATGGGGCTCGCCGAAAATTTCCCGCACGCCTTTCTCAAAGCGCAATTGTCTGCGAGTGGGAACTTGCCCGATCGCGGTCGCGTCTTCATCAGCGTGCGCGACGAGGACAAGCCGGCTGCTTGCGAGATCGCGCAGCGCCTCGTGGATCTCGGCTTTCAAGTGCTCGCCACGGGCGGCACCCAAAGTACGTTCGACCGCGCGGGAGTTCCTTCTGAATTCGTGAACAAAGTGCGTGAAGGACGACCTCATATCGTCGATCGTTTGAGGAACGGCGATGTCGCGATGGTGGTCAACACGACTGAGGGCGCGCAGGCGATTCGCGACAGCTACACGCTGCGGCGTCAGACGCTGATCTCAGGGATGCCGTACTTCACGACGATCGCCGCCGCGACGGCGGCGGTCGGAGCGATCGAAGCACGGAGAGAAGCACCGCTCTCCGTTCGATCGGTCCAGGAATATCACGAAGGAATTGCTGCGATCTTGGCGCGGCGCCCTTCGATCAGGCCGGGCGGATGAAGGCGCTCTCGATCGCGCTTTCGATCATCGCATTCGTTACAGTGATGGTTCTCCCGCTCGCGGGGCAGTCGCGAGACGAATTCGTTCACCATCGGTATGTGCGCGTCGAAGCGCCTTGGGGCTCGGAGCGGGTGCTCGTGATGTATCCGCGTCTTGCTGGGTCACGCGAGCACCCTCGGGATCGGCGTTGGTCTTTGCTCGTGGCGTTGCACGGTCAAGGTGAAGCGCGTCGTGGTCCAGAACGTGGATTTCTCGGTTGGGCTCTCGATTATCAGTTGCCATCGGTGTTCGGGGTGCTTGCCACGGGACGGCTCGCTGTTCGTGATTTTCGTGGTTATGTGCGACCTGAGCGCCTCTCGTTCATCAATGCACAGCTTGCACGCAGCCGATGGGAAGGGTTGATGGTGGTCTGCCCTTACACACCCGATTTGATGTCCGAGCCGAGCGGCAGCGAGCGGATCCTCGAGTGGTCGAGATGGATCGCTGGGCCGATGCTCGAAGCGGTGCGTGCAGAGCTGCCCAACGCGGCTCGCAATCGCGCATCGACGGGGATCGACGGCGTGTCGCTCGGGGGCATGCTTGCGCTCGAAGTGGGGCTGCGACACCCGGAGTCTTTCGCCGCGGTGGGTGCGATGCAGCCAGCGGTTCGCGGTCGTGAGGAATCGATTGCAGCGATCGCAGACGCGAATGCCGAGCAGAGAATTCGTCTTTTGACGAGCGACGACGATCCTTTCCGGGAGCCCACGCGAACGCTCTCCGAACGGCTCCGCGAACGTCACATCGCGCATGACCTCACGATCGTTCCTGGGCCTCATGATTATTCATTCAATCGCGGCGCCGGAGGGATCGAAATGCTCTTCTTTCACGAGCGCACACTCGCCCGTGAACGGGTGCGTGATGACTGATTTACCGATCCCCGAATACGTTGCACGTCTGCGTGAGTTCGAAGCACCACCCGAGATCCTCGAGTGGGCTTCTCGATATGAATCATTCGATGCAGCATGGGACGAGAGCCCGTCGTCGCGTCATCGTATTTGGCTCGCAGCGATCAGCGGCATGACGATCGAGACGATCGTAGAGTCTGGGGCAGCGGCCTTCTTCGTCGTGGGTGAGAATGCACCTGAGCTCGATTTTCTTGTTCGAGCCGTTGAAGAGAGTGTGGGTGCGACCGATGCCGAGACCGCCGCGCACGCTGCGGAGCGTTGCGAACGAGAGTCGTATCCGCGGAGCGACTATCGTGAACACGATCGAACGCGCGAAGCGATGCTCGCGAAATCAGCCGCGCAGATTTGTCGTGCGTTCGAGGCGCTGCGCGCGGCGGAATCTTCGCTCGAGTCGGATCGGTTGATGCGCGCGCGGACAATGGCGAGCTACATGGGAGGTGGAACGCATGCGTTCCTTCCCCCAAATCCAGGGCCGGCGATGCTGCTGAATACATTGCCAACCCGGGCCGAACGCGGTCTTCTGATTTTGGCAGTGGCCGCGGCCGCGGAAGCGGTAGGAATTCTCGTCGCGAATGCCGAGGACTCGACGCCCATCGATGATGCCGTGTGGGATACGTTGATGCCGGAGTGAATGTTCAGCTGCAGACGCGATTGCGACCACTGCGCTTGGCTTCGTAGAGCTTCTCGTCGCTGCGCTTGACGAGCTCGGCAGGGTCGTCCTCGGCGGGATTCCACTCGGCGACCCCGAGGCTCACCGTGACCGGAATGATCGTGCCTTCGAAACGGAAGGTCGCTTCTTCGACGGCGCGCCGCAGTTTGTCTGCCAAGAGCACCGCACCATCACAGGCAACCTCTGGCAAGATCACGGCGAACTCTTCGCCTCCGGTCCGCGCAGGAGTGTCGTCGCGGCGCACCCGTCCACGTATGAGCGCACCGAGCTGACGCAACACTGCATCTCCCGCGAGATGACCGTAGGTGTCGTTGATTTTCTTGAAATGATCGATGTCGAAAAGGACGAGCGAGAAGGGGCGCTCGTAGCGCTTGGCGCGCGAGATTTCTTTTTCGAGCGATTCAGTGAAATAGCGCTTGTTATGGAGCTCGGTGAGACCATCGACCGTCATCAATCGATAGATTTCCTCGTGATATTGAGCCTCCATGTTGCCGCCGACGATGAACTTGAAGATCGTGCGTCCGATCTTCACCTGATCGCCATCTCGCAACATGACATCATCGACGAGCTCGTCGTTGACGTAGGTGCCGTTGGTCGAGCCGAGATCACGGATCGAATAGCCATCACCCAGGCGTGAAATGCGGGCGTGGTTCCGTGAGACGCTCTCCTGATCGACCTGCACGTCGCATTTGCTCGATCGACCAATGACACACGGCTCTTCACCGAGAGGCACACGTCGCCCCAGGTCTTCGCCGTAAATGATGACAAGACACGCCTCCCGCGCGTTGTCAGTCGGCTTCGCCGTATGCGAAATGACCGTAACGACCGTCTTGTTCGGATTGGTCGTCCGCTCGTCGTCCATCAAGCACGTCATGTTCACTGGAATTCGATTTTTGCGCAAGGTTTCCAGCACACGGACGCTGCTTTGTTGACCGATTCCCATCCGGGTTCCTATCGTGACGCGGATGTGGAGGGTCAAAATCGCACGGATTTTCGTTGCGCTCGCGCTCATGGGCGCGTCTGGGGTCGCAACGATGCGAGCGGACTTTGCAGATGCGCAGGAGGTGCTCCATGTGCGCCGAGCGGATCGTGGGCGACCGCCGGCCGTCCTTCGCTCCTTCGATCCGCTGAGACATCGTTCCGTCGACGGAAGCTTGGTGAGCGATTTGGAAGGAGGCTCGACCGCGATTCTGACGCTCGATCCTTCACTTCAGGCCGCAGTGAGCTCGGTGTTCGAGCGCTACGAAGTTCCTTATGGCGCACTCGTCGCGATCGAGCCCTCCACTGGGCGCGTGCTCGCTTATGTCAGTCACTCGAGCGCCGATCCGAGAGGAGCGGGGGATGTGGCGAGAACGGCCATGGCGCCAGCGGCGTCAGTTTTCAAAGTGATCACGGGAGCCGCGCTTCTCGAGCGTGGAGTCGGACCCGACACTCGGGTCTGTTATCACGGTGGTGGCAGTCGACTCGTTCGCGCGAACCTAGAGGACAATCCGCGCCTCGACACTGCATGCGCCACGCTTACAGAAGCGATGGGCGGCAGCATCAACGCGGTCTTTGCCAAGCTCGCCGATCGACATCTCGAGCCTGCGATTCTCTCCCGATACGCATCCGCTTTTGGTTTTGGGCAATCGCTGCCCTTCGATGTTTCGGTGGATCCGAGCTCGATCGATGTCCCAACCTCGGATCGTCTCGAATTCGCGAGAACATCCGCTGGATTTTGGCATTCGACGCTTTCGCCTCTGCACGGCGCGCTCATCGCGGCCACGATCGCGAATGATGGGCGGATGCCGCGCGCGAGCATGGTCAGCGAAGTGCTGGATGCCGAAGGGCATGTCGTTTATTCCCACCGCCCCACGACGTTTCGTGAGGTCGTCGGACGTCTCACAGCGCGCTCGCTCAACCGCATGATGCGACGGACCGTGAGCCACGGAACGGCACGCCGGACCTTCTTCGATGAACAGGGACGTCCCTTCCTTCCGGGGATCGCCGTGGCGGGAAAGACAGGCTCACTCTCCGAAGAACGCCCTTATCGTGGCTACACGTGGTGGGTCGGTTTCGCACCCGCCGATGCACCACGAATCGCCGTGGCTGCGCTCGTCATCAACCGCCCAGAATGGCGGATCAAGGCGAGCTTCGTGGCGCGTGAAGCGTTGCGCCATTATCTCGTCGTGCGCCCTCGCCAATCGGGCCGTTGAGCGCGCGATCAACGTCGGCGCACGACGATCACATTCATTCTCTCGCTCTCTTCGAACTGTCGGCGATACGTCTGTGCCTCGCGCATCGTCTCGAAGGGTCCGATCCGGACGCGATACACCGTGCCGCGATTTTCGACTTCGGCACGCATCACGAATGCGCGATGGCCACGCACCCGCAACCCGGCGGCGAATGCGTGAGCACCCTCGGGGCTGTCGTAGGAGATGACCTGCACCGTGTATTCACCATCGTGACCTTCGGCCGCGGCGTTTCCGCTGAGCTGGGGGGTGCTGGGCAGCGCATCTTGAACCATTCGATCATGAACCCCCGCACGCGCAAGTGAGCCGCCAGTTCCAGCGGCGATCGCTGCCGGAAGCACAGCGGGGATCCGCGCTTCGATGTCTGTGGCACGCACGGGAGCCGCGTCGGGTCTCGATGCACGATCCGTCGGCATCAGTGGATCTGGATGGCGCAGCTCCGCGGAGGCGGCCGCGAGCGCAGCGGCGACTTCGGGGCGGGTTTCACGCTGAAGAGTTTCTGGGAATGTCAGGTCCACACGGTCGATCTCATCGGTCCGTTCGGCAACGCCGGAATTCGAATCATCAGAAGTGGGTTCGACTGGAACGAGGCCTTCGGCGGGAGCCAAGCGCGCCAAAGGGTCGGCTTCGAGTCTAGAGTCGAGCGGTTCTCCGCTCACTTGGAGGGACAGCGCGAGGATGAGGGCGACTGTCGTGATGCCAGCCAAACCGAGCAAGGCGAAGCGCCGCTGAGGGCCGTCCCCCTCATCACGCTCACGCAATCGTTCGAGATCTCGCATCGCACTGTCCATGATCGCCTCCGAATCCCACCTGTAGATTCATGTAGGTGATGTAGGATAGAGTGGTCAAGAAAGCGCGCCCGTAAGCGAGTGTCCCGTAGCTTACATCGGTAGGTGAGGAGACCGAGTGCGGACGTAAAACCGTATGTTCAGGGCGGCCCTGGAAATGGGACTTCGCGGGATAGAAGTTGGCTGGTTTGGGTGCCGACCATTTGCCAGAGGGTCAATATTTCTCCTCCGTTTGCTGCAATTTGGACCGTGTAATTCCCTATGGGGTCGGCCGTCACGATCACACCCCGTTCGGTGTTTTCGTTGAACACCATGACGATGGCGTGGGGGCGGCCCATTCCGCTGATGGTCACGTTTCCACTTCCATCGGGAGCGCTCACGAGCGCGCTCGGGGGCGGCAGTGGAAGCGTGGGGGCCGCACATGCCGAAAAGAGCGGCAGAAGCAGGGTGAAAAACACAGTTCCCGCGAGCCGCGGAACAAGACGTTGGGAGAGCGTGCGCATTCGTCGCATGGCGATCGTTCTCGAACCAATTTAGCAAGGCAATGGCCAACGGTCTTTTGAATAAAATTGTATTGTTTTTGATAAAAACCACAGGTTGACTGCCAACCCAGTTGGCTTCGAATGCGGGGGGCTGTGTGCCGTGGTAGCTTGCGGGCCTCCGACGGCACGAGTGCCCTCGGAGAGAGCTGCTTTTTCGAGCGGAGAGACTGATTTCCATGGCCAACGCCAGCCAGACGATACCCCACTCGATCGATGACGAGATGCGCGCGTCGTACGTCGCGTATGCGATGAGCGTCATCGTCGGACGCGCCATTCCCGATGTTCGTGATGGCCTCAAGCCCGTTCATCGCCGTGTGATGTACTCGATGTATGAGCAGGGCATCCGCGCTGGGAGCGCGCCCAAGAAGAGCGCGCGTGTCGTCGGTGACGTGCTCGGTCGCTATCACCCGCATGGCGATGCCTCGGTCTACGATGCGCTGGTCCGCATGGCCCAGGATTTCGCGCAGCGATATCCGCTCATCGACGGGCAAGGAAACTTCGGAAGTGTCGATGGCGATCCTGCGGCCGCCATGCGTTACACAGAGTGCCGTCTCGCGCGAATTTCGACGGATATTCTCGCGGACATCGACAAAGAAACAGTCGACTGGCGGCCCAATTACGACGATCAAGAGCTCGAGCCGAGCGTTCTTCCGTCGCGTATTCCGAACCTGCTCGTCAATGGATCGGCGGGCATCGCGGTCGGTATGGCGACCAATATTCCTCCGCACAATCTTCGCGAGATCATCGATGCGACGATTCGTTTGATTCGCACGCCCGACATCACGATCGATGAGTTGATGGCGGGTGACGAAGCCAATGGATATCTGGGCGTGCGCGGTCCGGATTTCCCGACAGCGGGCTTCATTTATGGCACGGGCGGCATTCGCCAAGCACTGCACACGGGGCGAGGGCGCGTGGTGATGCGGGCGCGCGCCGAGATCGAGCCGATGAAAGGGGCAGGAGCGCGCGGCGATCGCGAGATGATCGTGGTGACCGAGTTGCCTTATCAGGTCAACAAGGCCGAGCTCCTCAAGAAGATCGCCGAGCTCGTTCGCGAAAAGCGCATCGAGGGCATCAGCGATCTGAGGGATGAAAGTGATCGCGACGGCATGCGTATGGTGATCGAGCTGAAGCGCGATGCACCTGGGCAAATCGTGCTCAATCAGCTCTATCAACTGACGCAGCTGCAAAGCACGTTCGGCGTCAATTGCCTCGCGATCGTCAATGGACAGCCGCAGGTGTTGAACCTCAAGACGGCGCTTCAACACTTCATCGCGCACCGCCGTGAGATCGTCACGCGACGCACCCGCTTCGAGCTCCGCAAGGCCAAGGAGCAGCGTGAGCTCGCTGAAGGTCTCGGGATGGCCACCACCGAGGTCGATCTCGTCGTGAGGACGATTCGTGAGTCGAAGGATCAAGATGAGGCGCGCGAGCGACTCATGAAGCTTCCCCTGGCCGGGCTCGAAGAGTTCGTGCGTCGAGCGGGCAGGCCCGAAGAAGAAATCGAAAAGGCGAAGGCGCATGGGGATTATTTCCTCAGTGAGCGTCAAGCCAAAGCGATCCTCGATATGCGCCTCGCGCGTCTGACCGGGCTCGAGAGAGAGAAGCTCGCGCAAGAATACGGCGAGCTCTGTGATCTCATCGCGCGGCTCGAGGCCATCTTGAGCAGCGAAGGGCTCTTGCTCGATGTGATCGTCAGTGAGCTCAAAGAGGTTCGTGAGAAGTACGGAGATGATCGACGAACGGAGATCGTCGCGGCCGAGGGCGACATTTCGATCGAAGATCTCATCGCAAACGAACCGATGGCCGTCACCGTTACGCACAGTGGCTATCTAAAGCGCGTGCCTTTGACCGATTACCGGGCGCAAGGACGCGGCGGAAAGGGGTCGCGAGCGGCCGAGCTGCGCGATGAAGATTTCGTTGTGTCGCTCTTCGTGGCGAACGCGCACTCAGACCTTCTTTTCCTGAGTGACAAGGGGAAAGTCTACACGAAGAAAGTGTATGAAATCCCGCTCGCATCGAGGCAGTCACGCGGACGACACGTGAACAACATGCTCGCGATCGATCCGCAAGGAGAGCGTATCGCGGCGATCGTGCCCGTGGCGACCTTCGACGACGAGCATTTCCTCCTCACGTGTACGCAGAGCGGCACCGCGAAGCGAACTGCGCTGAGCGCTTACGGCAATATTCGTCAGAGCGGGATCATCGGTGTTCAAATCGAAGAGGGCGATCAACTCCTCGGCGCTCGAATCGTCGATGAAGCTTCGGAGGTGCTGATCGGAACTGCGACCGGTATGTCGATTCGTTTTGCCGTCAAGGACGTGCGTCCCACTGGACGGGACACGCGCGGCGTCCGCGGTATCGAGTTGCGTGAAGGAGATCGCGTCATCGGGATGGATGTGATCGACGATGAGTCGAGGCAGGTACTCGCGCTCAGCGCGAATGGATATGGCAAGCGGACACCGCTCCGTGATGCTGAGGGAAACTCCACGTGGCGGACGCAGAACCGTGGAGGGATTGGCATCATCGCCATGGAGACGAGTGAGCGAAACGGCGAACTCGTGGCGCTCCGGGTCGTTCATCCTGACGACCAAATCATGGTGATCACCAATGGTGGCCAGATCATTCGCACGCATGTGAATCAGATTCGTGAAGCGGGTCGCAATACGCAGGGTGTGCGCATCATTCGCGTCTCCGGGGATGAGCGTGTCGTCGATGTCGAGAAGGTGGCCGAGCCGGACGAGGATGAGGCCACCCCACTTCCGGAGATCGGCGAATCGATTCCGCCTCCTCCGGGGGAGGGTGAGAGCGGCGCGTGAGTGAGGCGCTTTACGCAGAGTATCTCCGGGAACTCCAAATCGAGTTCCCGGGGCTGCGTGTGGTTTCGAAGAAGGACGATCGAGTTTCGTTCTTGATCGATCGCTTCTTGAAGTTCCTGACGTGGGGCCGTCAGTCGAGCTATCTCACGCACTACACGACGGTGATCTCACGCACGATTTACGTGCCGTTCGATTGGGAGCGTCGAGATGTGCGTGATCGTTATGTCACGCTGCGACATGAAGCGGTGCATTTAAGGCAAAGCCGTCGTTATGGCTTCCTGCTGATGAGTCTGCTGTACGGCCTGCCGTTCTTTCCGTTGGGGCTGGCCTACGGCCGTGCTCGGATCGAGTGGGAGGCCTACGCAGAAACGTTTCGTGCCATTTCGGAGGTCTATGGTCCCGCGCAGGCGCACGAACCGGCCCTCCGAGCTCATGTGGTACGGCAGTTTACGTCCGCGGCTTATGGGTGGATGTGGCCTTTTCCGAAGCAAGTGAACGCCTGGATCGATGAAGTGCTGTCGACTCTTCCATCCGAGTGATTTTCGAAAGTAGAATCGGGGCTGTTTGCTCATGACATCTCCGGTCCTCGGCATCGATCTCGGAACCACCAACAGCGTCGTCGCAGTCGCCGATGGCGGCACTCGCGCCAAAGTGTTGATGGACGCCGAGGGCAATCGGCTCATACCTTCGGTCGTTTCGTTTCATCCGAGCGGCGACGTGCGGACGGGCTATGCAGCACGTGAGCGGCGTTTGCTTGATGCAAAGAACACGATTTATTCGATCAAACGGCTGATAGGTCGTCCGTTTCAGAGCGTCGAAGTCAGGCGGGCGCAGGAGCGCTTTCCGTTCTCACTCATCGAGGCACCAAACAAAGGTGTGTTCGTCAAGGCGCGCAATGAGACGTACACGCTGCCGGAAATCAGTGCGTTCGTGCTGCGCCGGGTGCGTTCCATCGCGGAACAGGCGCTCGAGACCGAATGTCGGCGTGCGGTGATCACCGTTCCAGCGAATTTCACGGAACTTCAACGCAACGCGACGAAAGCAGCAGGAAAGATCGCTGGGCTCGAGGTGCTTCGCATCCTGAACGAGCCCACGGCAGCGGCACTTGCGTATGGCTACGATCGCGGAACACGCGAACGAATCGCTGTCTACGATATGGGCGGTGGTACGTTCGATCTGACGATTCTCGACCTTGCAGGTGATGTGTTCGAAGTCATGTCGACGGCGGGCGATACGTTTCTCGGGGGCGATGATATCGACCTTCTGATCGCAGAGAAGATGGCCGATGCGTTTCTCGCACATCACCGCTTCGATCCTCGCCAAGATCCGCAAGTGTACGAGCGCCTCCGCGCTGCCGCGGAATGGAGCAAATGTCAGCTTTCGGCCGAAGAGGAGGTGCACCTTCGTATCGAAGAGCTCGCGTATGGAGCGGGTGGCACATCACTCGATTTGACGTTCAGCCTGACGCGCGCATCGCTCGAAGAAAGCATTCGTCCTCTCATCGCGCGCACGTTCGATGTGTGTGAGCAAGCGATGAAGATCGCGAAAATTCGACCGACACAGCTCGACACTGTGATCCTCGTCGGAGGCAGCACGCGAATTCCGAGCGTTCGACAGATGGTCGCCGAGTATTTTGGTCGTGAGCCGCTGGGCACAATCGATCCGGATTTGGTGGTGGCCGAAGGCGCTGCAATGCAAGGGTGGGCGCTGCGGGGAATGGGGCGCCCCCCAAGCTCACGGCTTGCGCGTGTTGCGCTGAAGCGCGTGACACAAAACGAGCTCAAAGCCGAAGAAAGACGGCCGGATGCCCCCGTCAAAGTGCCTCTCCCTCACCATCCGCTTCGCGAGGAGAGGGAACCGGACAACGTGGACGATACGCTCGTCGAAGAGGTGTCCAGCGAGTTGACCACTCCTCGTGTAGGACGTGCAGCGTTGCCACCTGCCGGAGCTGTCGTCAGCGCACCCATCAAACCGGTGACATCGACCTCTTCTTTTCTTCCTGCACCTGTTCCGTCTCGACCGCCGCTTCTTCTGGACGTGACACCTCACTCATTGGGGGTTGAAACAGTTCATGGTTATTGCGAGCACGTGATCAAGCGGAATGCCGCCATTCCGGTTGAACAAACACGAGTGTTTTCGACAGCCTCGGATATGCAAGAGAGCGTGAGAGTCTCGATCGTTCAAGGAGAGTCGCGGCGTCTCGAGGACAATCAGCCGCTGGGCGAGATCGTGTTGTCGGGGTTGCGGCAGGCGCCACGGGGGGTCGTCAAGATTGGGGTCACGTTCATGATGGATGCAGATGGCACGTTGGGGGTGCGAGCCACGGATCTGGAGACCGGGCGTGAACAGGTCATCCGCATTCAACTCGTCGGTTCGATGAGCGAGGCGGAGATCGAAAGCCTGGCGGCTCGGCAGCAGCAGATGATGGGATGAGCGACCGACTCGACGAACTCGACTATTACGACCTCTTGCAGGTCGACGAGAGTGCGAGCGCCGACGATGTTCGTCGCGCATTCCATGGTTTTGCAGGGAAATTTCACCCCGACCGTTTCGCTGGAGCCCCGCAAGAAAAAGCTCAACGCGCGCTCACCATTTATCGTCGAGGTGCGGAAGCATATCGTGTGTTGTCGGATTGGGAGCTGCGTCAGCGCTACGATCGACAACGTGCACGAGGCAAGCTCCGCTTCGACCCAGAAGACACAACGACCCCATCGACCATCCCGCCGAGTGTTCCTTCGAGTACGGCAAGTGGACCCATTCAGGTGCGCTCGCACAAGGCGCGCCCGTTCGCACAAAAGGCTTGGGAAGCTTGCAAGAAAATGGATTGGCCGACGGCGCGTTTGAATTTCAAGCTCGCGATTCAGCATGAGCCTGGCAATGCCTTGCTCGAGATTCGACTCGCTGAAGTCGAACGGAAGATTCGCGAAAAATAGCGTGATGGGAAGCGTCTCATGAACGATGATCTGGGAATCACGGTCGACGACCTGGTTGCCTCGCTGAAGGCACGTCGGATCCGTATTCCCTCGGAGATCGGAGCGTTCGTGGCGCTCGAAACGAGTGAGGCCCTCCTTCGCGGTCCCGCCGCTGTCGAGGGACGCGATGTGCGAATCGCTGACGATGGAACCATCTCCGTTCTGGTCCCTCCTCATTCCTCATCGGAGGCCGAAGCCGCACAATCCGTCGTTCGGATCTTGAGCTCGCTTCTGGTTGCGGCAGGAACAGGGGTTCCCCCCGCGCTTATCGCGCTGGTCGAGCATGGTGCGGGGTCGAGCGAATCGGCGCTCGACTCGCTACGAGCCGAGCTCGAGGTGAGCCTCGTCCCATTGAATCGTGCCGCGGCGCGGCGTGTGTTGTCTCGAATGACGCGTGAGGCGCGACGTGGAGAAGGAACGTTCGGAGGCGACACGGAGCCATTGCCACAAGAGCACCTCGACGAAGCGCTCGATGATTTGTTGGCGACCGATGCTCGGCCCTCGGAGCGTCCGTCGCAAACGCGGAATCTGACGCGCAGTCCGGTGAAAATCTTGCCGGCAGAGGAGTTCGATCACCCTCCTCGATCCCAAGGTGCATCCACGTGGCTTCTTGCGTTCGTGATCATTGGGTTGAGCGCAGCGGCTGCCATCGCCTTGGTTCGTACTCGTTTCTGGAGTTCCGTGATGGGCCGCACTGCACCCGAGACGGCTCAGCAGGACGACGTGCGCCTTGGCACATTGAACATCAGGACCACGCCAGACGAGGCGCAGGTGTTGATGTTCGTAGGTCGCGGTCCTGCCATCGCGCGTCAGTTGCCGACGGGGATGGCGTACGAGCTCGTGGCGATCGCCGAGGGGCGCGCACCGTCGCGTGCAGTCGTTCCTGCAGATGCTTCATGGGAGAGCACATTCGACGGACCCCGCTACGAGCTCGCGATGCAAGTGAGTGAAGAGCCGATGCCCGTTGATGCACTCGTGCTCGGGGCGACTCGTTTGTTGCCCGATCAGCTCGGTGTTCCAAGCGACGAGCTTGGAACGATTCGAGTGGTCACGAATCCGCCGGGAGCGAAAGTGTATCTCTTGGTGGGGTTCACACCCAACGCCACGGTATCGAACCTTCGTATCGACGAACCGATCGAATTTCTCGTGTTTCGTGAGGGTTACGTGCTCGAGCGAATGACGGTGGCGCCGAATGATTGGACAGTGGATGAGCGCGGTAGGAGCGTCGCTGCGATCGATGTCGAGTTGCGACGAACGCTCGAGTGATCAAAATGACAGGCTTGCGCCGAGGCTCGTGGGACCTGCGGTGAAGCTGAGCCGAACGCCTTCGCCGAGATCGGCATAGAGGGGCTCTTCCCACTCTTGCTGAATCGCAAGCCCGAGGATCGTGAGGATGGCGCCAACATCTTGGACGATGCCGAAGAGGATGTTGAACCAGCCGTAATCGCCCACGTTCTGGGTGAGTCCGTAGGCGAGCCACGGGCCGACGATGGGGATCCAACCAAGACCCGCCCAGCTATCGGCAGGAACGGGGCAGCTGGATCCGGAGGAGTACACGTCGCATTCCTCATAAATATAGGTGCTGGCGACTCCATGAATGAGCCATCCCGCGCCGAGCGCGATGACTCCTGGAACGAGCAGGGAATTGGTGAACGAACGGTGGACGATGGTGCGGTTCGGTGCGGGGTGCGCTTCGGGCGTCGCGAGATAGGGCGATTGCGTCACCACAGCCGCCTCTGGTTGGGGCTGAACATACACGGAGCCTTGACCGTACACGCCTCCCGATTGAGCCTCGCTTTGAATCACGACCTGCCCCAAGGCGCGGGACGAAAATGCGAAGTCGGAGGTCATGACAACCAAACCAATCAGGCAAGCAGCACGCATGTTTCCTCTTCGAATCGACAAGATTCACAAACGAATGGCCATCGTCAGGCCGTCGCCGATCGCGAGCATGACCATGGCGACACGGAGATCGGCTTGGATCTTCCCGTTCAGACGTCGAATGGCTTCGGTGTCTTCATCGACCTTCGATGAATCGATCACAGAACCACTCCAGAGCACGTTGTCGACCAGGATGATGCCTCCTCGACGGACCAGCGTGAGGCAACGCTCCCAATATTCCTCGTAATGAGCTTTGTCGGCATCGATGAACGCAAGATCGAACGATTCTTTGTTCGCGATGAGGGTGTCCAAGGTCTCGAGTGCTGGGCCGAGCCTCAGTTCGACCTTGTTCGCAACGCCCGCCCGCGCCCAACTCTTCTGCGCAATGGTCGTATATTCTTCGCTGATGTCGCACGTGATGAGTCTTCCGTCCGGAGGTAAACTCATGGCCATCGCAGTCGAGCTATAGCCTGTGAAACAACCGACTTCGAGGACGCGTTGGGCGCCGATCAGGCGGACCAAGAGCGCCATGAATTGGCCTTGGTCGTAGCCGATTTGCATGCGCGCAACCGAACCGAGCGCGGCTGTTTCTTCGCGCAATTTCTGGAGCGGTTCCGGCTCGGCGGGCATGCTCCGAAGCAGATAGGCGTAGAGATCTTCATCGAGTCCGATCGAACGATTCGACATGACAGCTCTCCTGGTTCAGCCGTTCTTGGCTTTGGCAACGATGTCTTCGACCTCGGCGCGAATCGAATCGAGGCGCTCGGGGGTGTTCGCTTCGAAGCGCAACACCAAGACCGGCTGAGTATTCGACGCGCGCACGAGCCCCCACGCCCCCTCTCCGAAGAGAATCCGTGCACCATCGACGTCGATCACGTCGTGCGTCTTTCGATAGTGTGCAAGAACACGATCGACCACGACGAACTTGAGTTCATCGGGACATTCGACGCGGAGCTCGGGCGTGACGAAGGTCTTCGGAACATCGGCCAACAGCGTGTGGAGCGGACGATCCGCGTTCGCGACGATCTCGATCAGGCGCAATGCGGCGTAGATGGCATCGTCGAAGCCGTGATAGCGGTCGGCGAAGAATACATGTCCGCTCATCTCTCCCGCGAGCAAGGCGCGCTCTTCTTTCATTTTCTTTTTGATGAGAGAGTGTCCCGTTTTCCAAAGGATTGGACGTCCGCCATGCTTCGCGATGTCATCGTAGAGCGTCTGTGAGCACTTCACTTCGCCGAGGATCGCAGCGCCAGGTCTTCGTCGCAGCACCTCTCGTGAAAACAGAATCATCAGCTTGTCGCCCCAGAGCGTCTCGCCCCGAGCGTCGATGACTCCGATGCGATCCGCGTCCCCATCGAACGCAATGCCGAACTCGAGCCCTTGGTCTTTCACCGTCTTGACGAGGAGCTCGAGATGTTCGGGCTGGGATGGATCGGGGTGATGCACAGGGAAATGTCCATCGGGCTCACACAAGAGCTCGATGGGCGTGAGTCCGAGGGCGCGCATGGCGGCCACCGCGGTGGGGCCGCCCGCTCCATTGCCTGCATCCATGGCAAAGCGAAGGTTTTTTCTCGCAAGCGAGATGTTCCCGCGGACGAATCCTTCATAGGCGGGCAGAGGATCGCTCTCGGTGAGCTCCGCGCCGTCTCTTCGGATGAAATCACCCGCTTCGATGATGTGGCGTAGCTCAGCGATCTCCTGTCCCGAGAGCGTTCCTTGGCCGCTCATGATCTTGAAGCCGTTGTCCTCCGGTGGGTTGTGGCTCCCCGTGATTTGAACGCCGCCGTCGAGGCCTCGATCGAACACCGTAAAGTAAAGGAGCGGAGTGGGCACCATTCCGATATCGACGATCGATGTGCCTGTCTCGAGGATGCCTTGAACGAGCGCTGCATGGAGCCGTGGTGAAGAGAGTCGGCAATCGCGCCCGACCGCGACGCGCGTTTGATCGCGACGCGCCCAAAACGTGCCGAGCGCGCGTCCGATGTCACGCACGAGCTCGTCACTGAAATCGCGTTCGGCGACGCCTCGGATATCGTACTCACGGAAGACGAAGGGGTTTGTGATCGATGACATCCGTTCTCTCCAGAGTGGTCCTCAGAGCTTCTCGCTCGAGTTTCGTCGTGCGAGCTCGAGGGTGACGGCGCGAACGTCCTGGGCTCGTTCACGGGGAACGATCAAGATCGCATCTTCGGTGTCGACCACCACGAGGTCTCGCACTCCAACGAGGGCGACGAGCTTGCCTTGTGGCGCCCGCACGTAACATCCCTCCGATTCGATGAGCACGGTCTCGGTGGTCGTGGCGTTGCCGTGCTCGTCTTTGGGTGCGAGCTCCCAAGCCGTCATCCAGCTTCCCACGTCAGACCAACCAAAGTCGCCCGGCACCACGGCGACGTGCTCGGCTTTTTCCATGACGCCATGATCGATCGAGACCGAAGGCAACGATCCATATTCGTTCGAGACGAGCTCTGTTTCGTGTCCTTCGCTCGCCGCGCGATCGAAACGCTCGAGCGCTTCGGAGAGTCCCGGCAGATGGGTGCGAATCGCGTCGAGGATGGCGGTGGCGCGGAAGAAAAACATTCCACTATTCCAAAGATAATTTCCCGCCGCGAGGAATTGCTCGGCCCGGCCTCGGTTCGGCTTCTCGACGAAACGTCGCGCGCGAAAGACACCCTCGGCGAGATTCTCTCCGAGCTCGAGATAGCCATAGCCAGTCTCGGGGCGCGTCGGCGTGATCCCGATGGCGACGAGTTCGCCGTCGCTCGCAGCCTCGAGCGCGCGTCGCAAGATCGCGAGGAAAGCTGGCTCATCGCCGATATGATGATCCGCCGCGAGAATCGCGATGAGCGCTTCGGGATCACGTCGCTTGATATGGCTTGCAGCCCAGCCGACACATGGCGCCGTGTTTCGTCCGATGGGCTCTGCGAGCACGTTTTCGGCGGGCAACTCGGGCAGCTCACGGCGTGTTTCGGCGGCCAGGTGCGCGGCTGTCACCACGATGACTCGTTCGGGCGGGATCAGCGGTGCGATTCGATGGACTGTCTCTCCGAGGAGGGAGCGTTCCGTTCCCGAGAGCGCCAAGAGCTGCTTGGGCCGCATCCGACGCGAGAGAGGCCAGAACCGCGTTCCAGAACCTCCCGCCATGATGACGGCCCAGGCATGTTTCTGCACCTCTCGAATCATCGCGTCATGTCCCATGCGATAAGCCCGAGCCCAAGCGGCACGAGATATAGCGAAAAGGCCCAAAAGCGCCCACGGTCCACCAGATTTCGAAGCAAGAAGAGCGATGCGAGGCCGACCCCGAAGGCCACGAATGCGCCCGCGAGCGCGGTGACACCCAGCTCGTGCAAGACATCGCCTGGATGTCTCAACTCGAGCACCACCGCGCCGAGCACCGCGGGGAGCGACATGAGAAATGAAAAGCGGAAGGCGGCCGGTCCCATCGTGCCGAGCAGCATCGCGCATGCGATGGTCGAACCGCTTCGCGATAGGCCTGGGAGGACCGCGAGCCCTTGCGCGACACCGATGAGGAGCGCGTGAGAGAGAGGGATATCCGTGCTGGGTCGTGTCGCACGCTGCGCTGTGTGTCGCGTGCTCGCGATGACGGCGGCCGTGCCCAAGAGACAGAGGCCGACGATCCAGGGGACATGAGACCATTCTTCGACTGCATCGCGGAGCGCGAGCCCAATCACGGCCGTGGGGATCGTCGCCACGATGATCGCTGCGACGCAACGCCCTTCCGGAGTTTCGAGGAAAGGGCGCGGCGTTCGAAGTCCATCGAGCGTGGAACGCGTCAGCTGTGCGATGTCCTCTCGAAAGACGAGAAAGGTCGCGATGAGCGTGCCGACATGAAGTAGGACGACCATCGAGAGGGGCATGTGCGCTTGCCCGAAGAGCATCGCGAACAAAGCGATGTGCCCGTCGCTCGAGATCGGCAGAAACTCCGTGACGCCTTGCACTGCGCCGAGCACGATCGCTGTGAACAGATCGATCTCATGAGGTTCGGGCATCGGATTCTCGACAATGCGCCATGGTGTAAGGCGCCAATGTGTAGGCTCGCTCTTCTGCGAGCGCAAATGTCGCGACCGCACTCATCGCAGGTTCATTCGATGCGCGCACTGATTTGCATCGGAGTCTGCCATGCCACCACGCGCCTGACGCGCGGCGCGGTGATGGCGCTGGTGAGCGCACGTGCGACGCAGGGCTCGAAGCCATCTTCCGCCACCGTTCGCTTTTCGATCGCGATCGTGGGCTCGAAATCGTCGTACGAGCCCATGTCGATGAGCCGTGTCGAATAGCTGACGACAAGGGCCGCTTCCGCGGCCCGCGTATGGCGGACTTCCCAATCTTGTACGAAGCACTCCGCGATCGCTCGATGGGCGGCTTCGGTTCCAAGCTGCTCGCGAACTTGGGCGGCGCCTGGCTCTTCGGTTTCCGGGAGCTGTACATCGATCGCGAGCGCGTCGATGGTCGGACGGCTCGGCTCTTGTGTGAAGAAGGTCTCGGCGGGCTGATCGCGATCGAAGAGCGCCATGTCGAGTCCTTCGAACCTCAAGCGCGCGATCGCGCGCCGTACCTGCTCGCGTTCGACGGCACCGGGCAGCGACGCTCGAAAGCATGCGTCGGCTCGACGCGCGCCGCGTTCGCGGGCTTCACTGTCGGACGAGGTGCGGAGAATCAACGCGGCAGAGGCGCAGAAGAGCTCGGGAGGCACCGGGGCATGAGCGGTTTCGTATTGCGCGATGGAATCGTCGTAGGTGCGTATCGCGCCGTCCCAATCTCCGGCGTCCACTTGTCCTTGCGCGGCGCTTGCCAAAATCTCTCCCGCGACGCTGGTCTCACGATAGCGACACGAGGCCGCCACACACACCTGATCGGTCGGACAGTCGTCTCGTCCGCTGCACGTCATCCCAGCCGGAGGACGCGACATGGGGCCGGTGCGCGACGTGGAGGTGGATCCCGTGCGCGTCCCGTCTCGCGCGCCTTCTTGCGGGGCGTCGAGAAGGGACGTTCGCCGACCGCAACCTCCTACGACAAGGGCGATGACGACAGAGGCTACGAACACGCCTCGCGAGGAAAACCGAGATTGGCAGACCATCATCGAACAGAGCCTCCAGAGGATGCGACCGTAGCGGAATTTGGGGCGTTCGTCGCGAATCAAATCGAGCAGAAACATCCCTGTACGATGTTTTGAAGTCTGGCTTCGAAAGGCGTGGCGTAGCACGATGGTGTGTGATGTGGCGCAAGACGATGAATGTGGAACCGGGTGCTCGAGACGTGACGGAGGTGGCGCGGGCCGCCGAGGTGCCGCGCGAGGCCGTGGAGCTCGCGTGGGATTGCGAGGTGATCGATCTGCACTTGGAGTCCTTCATTCCTTCGCGCCTGTGGGGCTATGACCTCCTTCGCCGGAATCGCTCGTTCCTTGGTGGTTGGCTCTTTGGACATCTCGATGTTCCACGAGCGATCGAAGGTGGATTGACGGGCGCGATGTGGTCGATCGCGACGAATGTCGCGCGAAGTGCGCCTGAACGCGCGGAAGTTCTCGAGCGGAACGTGCGCGACCTCAGGACAACGCTCGATCGCAGCGGTCAGGTCGAAATCGTATGCAATCCCAGCGAATACGAGGCCGCCCGCCGTGCAGGAAAACACGCCGCGCTCGTGTGTGTTCAAGGTGGCAACGCGTTCGAAGGCGCCGAAGAGCGGGTGGGTACGATCGGAGGCGGTGCGATCACACGCGTGACGGTCGTGCACCTGTCGAATTCGATCTATGGCGATAGCTCGACGCCCCTTCGGGTCCGGGCGGATCGAGGGTTGACCCACGAGGGTCGCGCGTTCATCGAGAGATTGAACGATGCCCGCATCTTCGTCGACCTCGCGCACGTGAGTCGCCAGGGGTTTTGGGATGCGGTCGAAGTGCACGATCGAACGCAGCCGCTCATCGACACCCACACGGGTGCGAGCTCGGTGCATTCCATGTGGCGAAATATCGACGATCGGCAAATCCGCGCGATTGCCGATACGGGTGGCGTGGTGGGCGTGATTTTCCAGACGACGTTCTTGGGGCAGGGGGTAAGAGACGGACGCGCTGTCCTGGACCACGTGGAAGCTGTGATTCGCGCAGGCGGAGAAGAAGCCGCGGCCATCGGCAGCGATTTCGATGGTGCGATCGTGCCACCGCCCGATCTTCGAGATGGGGCGACTGCGTATTACCGCCTCATCGCTTACATGCTCGAGCGCAAGTGGACCGAAGCGAGAATTCGAAGAGTCCTCGGAAACAACTTCTTGCGTAGCTGGGCTTTGCTGCGTCCTTGAGATGTCCCCGGCACATCTTCTGCTTGTTGCGTTGCCTCGAGATCCTTTCGAACGACGACGAACATAGGAGCAGTGAAGATGGCGAATACGAGTCGCACCGAGCACTCGCTGAAGCGGATGGGTGCCAAGGTGAAAAAGGCCGTGGGTGATATCGTAGGCAACAAGAAGATGAAGAACGAGGGGCGCGCCCAGGAGGTCGAACACCGCGCCAAGGAGGGCGTGGCGAGCGCCAAGGAAAGCGCGACGAACGTGAAGGAGAACCTCAAGGGCAAGGGGCAGGAGCTCTACGGCAAGGCGAAGGACGCGACCGCGGACGAGCGCGCGAAGATGGAGGGCAAGGGCAAGGAGATCGAGGGCGAAGTGCGCCAGAAGATCCACGGGCCGAGCTGAAGTTCGGTCGAGGCCGTACGCGACACACGGCCTTTCGCGCTCGCTGCGCCCGCGATCGTTCCAGGCTGCGATCGCGCGCGTGGCGGCGCATTCCGCCTCGAGCACGTGCGTTCGTTCTTCGAACTGCTACGAGCTCGCCCATGTCTCAATCTCAGCAGGAAGGCGTGAACATCGACTCCGCCACGCGAACCCGCATCGAAGCTGCGTTCGCGGATCGTTCGCTCCTCGACGACTCGGCCCACCGGTGTGCGGTGCTCGATGTGATCGCGGCGCTCGACTCTGGCGCGCTGCGTGTCGCGACTTTGGAGCAGGGCGAGTGGAGCGTGCATGCGTGGGTCAAGCAGGCTGTGCTGCTCTATTTCGGTCTGCGCGGGATGGAGCGCATGGAGGTGGGACCGTTTGAATTTCACGACAAGATCCCGCTCAAGCACGGCCTCGATGAGGCTGGTGTGCGGGTCGTGCCTCCGGGGGTGGCGCGCTACGGGAGCTTCCTCGATCGAGGCGTCGTGCTCATGCCGGGCTATGTGAATATCGGCGCATGGGTCGGAGCCGGCACGATGATCGATACGTGGGCCACCGTGGGATCGTGCGCGCAGATCGGGCGAGAGGTTCATTTGAGTGGGGGTGTCGGCATCGGTGGGGTGCTCGAGCCGCCGAACGCGAAGCCGGTGATCATCGAAGATGGCTGCTTCGTCGGCTCACGCGCGATCGTCGTGGAGGGCGTGCACGTCGAGCGCGAAGTGGTGATCGGCGCGAACGTGGTGCTCACGGCGTCGACCGTGATCATCGACGTGACGGGGGAGCATCCGAACGAGATGCGGGGAAGGGTGCCGGCGCGGAGCGTGGTGATCCCCGGCACGCGTCCGAAGAAGTTTCCCGCGGGCGAATACGGCGTGCCGTGCGCGCTCATCATCGGGAAGCGCACCGAGAGCACGGACCGCAAAGTTTCACTCAACGCCGCGCTCCGCGATTTCAACGTCGCGGTGTAGACCGGGTATCGACCTCTAAAATGGTTGAAATCACCTGCATGTCGGGCGATTCTCCCTCGTGTTCGAAAGGCGAACTTCAATAGGTACACCCAGGAGTTGGCGAGCCATTTCGGTGTGGCTCGTCCTGGTGAGCGCGTGTGCAGACGCCAAAGTGCCTCCAGTGATCCCCGAGATCGAGTGCGTCGAGCATGACGACTGCCCCGCGGACGAGTGCCAGCGTCCTTTTTGTCTAGGGGGTAGGTGCTCTCCATCGTTGGTGCAGTCGCAAGGGACACCGTGTGATCTCGACGGGACACAGGGCGTGTGCACGTCGACGGGACGCTGCGTCGAGTGCATCGAGGGTCAGATGTGCGCGAGCGGGATATGCGTGGGCGAGCGCTGCATCGATCCGAGCTGCTTTGATGGAATGCACAATGGTGAGGAGGGCGATGTGGATTGTGGGTCCATATGTCCCTTGCGTTGTGTCACGGAGCAGCGCTGCCTTCGCCCGGATGATTGCGTGGAAGGGGTTTGCTCATTGGGCTTTTGCGCGGCGGCGGCGTGCGACGACGAGACGAAAAACGGAACGGAGAGCGACATCGATTGTGGCGGTGCGTGCGCCGGTTGCATCGAGGGACTCCTGTGCGAAGGCAGCGGCGATTGCACGAGCGGTCTTTGTAGAGGTGGATTCTGCGCCCCGACTTGTACGGATCAGGTGCAAAACCAGGGCGAATCCGATATCGATTGCGGAGGGCCGTGTGCCCGATGCGATCCGGGCCGTGATTGCCGAAGCGATACTGATTGTGTAGGCGGCCGCTGCGTCGAGGGGGGGTGCGCTCCGACCTGCTCCGATCAGATATCGAACCAAGACGAGACTGGAGTCGATTGTGGAGGAGCGGTCTGCGCTCCTTGTCCCATCGGCGCGCCATGCTTGGCGCCCCGCGATTGTGACTCTGAAACGTGCACCGACGAAAGCTGCGCCGTCGCGCCGACCTGCACGGACGAAATAGAGAACCACGGTGAAACGGACGTGGACTGCGGAGGCCCTCTTTGTCCTCGTTGTCCGTCTGGGCGTGCGTGTGTCGAAGGCCGAGATTGTGACTCTATGCGATGCGTGAACGGTGTCTGTGCGACGCCTGCATGCGATGATGGGGTGCGCAACGGCCTCGAGACAGATGTGGATTGTGGCGGTCGGTGCAGTGGCTGCTCCGCAGGACGCGCGTGTTTCTTCCATACCGACTGTACTGGAGGTGCATGCCAATCACGGCGCTGTGCTCCCACGTGCATGGATGGGGAGCGGAACGGAAGCGAGAGCGACGTCGATTGTGGAGGCGGGTGCACTGGATGCCCGCTCGGCGCGTCATGCACAGGTCCACGCGATTGCGTGAGCGATGCGTGCAGCGGTACATGCGTTCCGCCAAGCTGCACTGACGGAAGGCGAAATGGTCTCGAGCTCGGCGTCGATTGCGGTGGGCCTTGTCCGCGCGCGTGTCCCGCAGGAACGCCTTGCTCGGCTCCGGGAGATTGCGAGAGTCGTGTCTGTAGCGCGAATCTCTGCGCGCCTCCCACATGCACCGACAACGTTCAGAACGGCGGGGAGTCCTTTGTCGATTGTGGTCATGTTTGCCCGCAGCGTTGCTTTCCGTTTCGGACTTGCGTCCTCCATGAAGATTGCCTCGGGGGGTTCTGCGATCCGGAGACGACACGCTGTGCGCCGACTTGCTTCGACGGACTCCGCAATAACGATGAGACCGATCCGGACTGTGGTGGGTCGTGTGCGACGCGTTGTCCCGACGGTTGGCACTGTATTACCAATGCTGATTGCCAAGCCGGCAGCTGTGACATGAGCGGCCATTGCGGACCGTGCGACATGCCAGGGCATTGTTTTTAATTCCGACGACCCTTTTTTAATTCAACAGACCTTCAGTCGAGCGCCGTATCATCCGAAACGAATCTCGGGTCGAAATCCAAAAGGCCGGATGCGTGCGGAGGAACGAGTGTCGGTAATTTCAAAAATGCAGGTTTGGTTGGGGGCGGTTGCCGCCGTGTGGGTGTTGGCGTTTGCGAGTCCCGCATACGCAGCCCATTTTCGTGGCGCCACGACCTCATGGACAGTGCCGAACGCTGCCAATCCACGGACGGTCGAGTTTCGGGTCCGTGCAGGGTGGGCCACCGGAAGCACCGAGTCGTTGTCCTGGAATTTCGGTGATGGCACGTCTCGAACCGTGGCTGGCGTTCAGGTTGGCTCAGGCACCGACTCCGCTGGCAGCTCGTATGTGATTCACGAGTATGTCTTCTCGTATACCTATCCAGGCACCGGCCCCTACACCGCGACCTGGGCGAGCAGTGCTCGAATTTCGAATCTTCAGAACGGCGCCAACGGAGGCTGGCGTGTGTTCACGACCGTCGATCTGCGCGGCGGCAATATGTCTCCACCGATCAGCTCGGCGCCTGCGCTCGTGCAAATGCCAATCAACAGCGCTGCATCGGTGACGTTCTCCACTTCGGATCCCGATGGCGACGTCGTGGGATGTCGCTTCGCCACTCCCTCAGAGGTGGGTTTGGGTACTGGAACCGAGCCGCGGATCGGAGGCAATGCTCCGACCATTTCGACGACCTCTACCGGATGCCGAGTCGATTGGAATACTTCTGCGGGGGCCAACGGGCGCCTCTATTCATTGTGGGTTGTCGTCGAATCGACGCGTGCCGGCGGAGGAACGAGTTCTTCGCTGATCGACATTATCGTTGAAACGGTCGCCGGATCCCCCCCCACATGCACGGGAGGCGGTAGCTTTACGGCGATCCCTGGAGTGCCGTTCAGCACCACAGTCACGGGTGTCGAGCCTGGCGGTGGAACGCTTACCTCGTCGGCGATCGGGCTCCCATCCGGTGCGACGTTGTCGCCGACGAGCGGCTCGACGCCGCTTGCGTCGAGGATTCAATGGACACCCCTCACTTCGGATGCGGGGAGATCACCCTCGATCAACGTGACCTTCCGCAATTCTTCGGGTCTCACGACGTTTTGCACGGTGAATATCACGGTGCCCGACTGCGGAAACGGGACGGTCGAGCCAGGCGAGACGTGTGACGACGGCAACACGATCAACACGGACGGATGCGTGCAGTGCAGGCTTGCGACTTGCGGTGATGGCTTCGTGCAGGCGGGTGTGGAAGCCTGCGACGATGGCAACACGGTCAACACGGACGGTTGCGCGCAGTGCAGGCTTGCGACTTGCGGTGATGGCTTCGTGCAGGCGGGTGTGGAAGCC
>CAYZTA010000020.1:0-88003 GCA_964481145.1 uncultured Sandaracinus sp. | reverse complement strand
GCAACTCGCGGATTCGAGCGTTGAGCTCGCCAAGCGAATGAAACACCTCGTGACGTATGCGCGCGAGGATCCAGCGCTGCACAATCTGCACGCACACTTCCACTTTGGCCTTGTCACGAGGCTTGCGCGGACGCGCCGGAACGACGGTCGTGCCGTAGTGAATCGCCAGCTCTTCATACGTGCGCTGAACACCAGGCTCGTAACGGCACGAACGCACAACGCCGCTCTTGAGTTGGTCGCAGACGATGGCCCGCGGTGTCCCTCCGAAATATTCGAAGGCTCGCACATGACTCGCGATCCAGTCCGGGCTGCTCTGGCTTCGACTCGCTTCGGCATAGGCGAGATTCGAGGCGCCAAGAACCGCGACGAAGAGCTCGACTTCGACCGATTCGCCAGTTCGCGAATCAAAGACCCGCGGCTTCTGGCCCGAATAGTCGACGAACATCTTCTCGCCCGCGACATGCTCCTGTCGCATGACCAGCCCGCGCTTGCTCAACCACCTGCGATAGCGTTCGCAGAACATCGTGTAGCGAAGCCCGCTCGGATGCTGACCCAGGTACTCGTCGTGAAGTAGCTGAAGCGTGACGCCCTTACGACGGCGCTCGCGATGGATCCACTCGCAATCGGGCTCTTCGCGGGGATGCGAACCTGCGGCCGGTGAACGATATAGCAACCCTTCGAGCTCGTCTTCCGTCAGCCCGGCGACTTCAGTCCAGTCTTTCAGCCCAGCAAGCTTCGCCCGGGTCAGCGTGTTCCCAATCACGCCCACGCTCGTCTGAAGACTCCTCGCCGTGTCGCAATGGGTCGCTCCAAGAAGCCACTTCTGTCTCAGAATCTCTCTCGTCTTACGCATGGATATTCGTTCCGTTGCCATATCGGTCCTCCTGGCGAGGACCCGATTGGCCGTGGCGACTTTCCAGCGACGAACGCTTCTCGGGCTCGCCATGTTGAGGGTGAAACCCTCCTCAACGCGATGCCCCAGGTCTCCGTGTTCACGATGGATCGATCTTGGTGATCACGATGCCGATCTTGGTGATCACGATGGACCGATCTTGGTGATCACGATGGACCGATCTTGGGGATCACGATGGACCGATCTTGGTGATCACGATGCGCCGAAACACGCACCAGGTTCGGGGTTCGACTGGAATTGCGACGGGACCTGGGAGCAGGAAGTCCCTCCGTGTCCAGCGGGTCGGCTTTGCCTCATCCTGCGTTGCCGAGCTACCGGTGATTCCTGTTCTGGAAGTTTGGGCTGGACCGATGATGTTCCCGCCTGTGGCGTTGCGGGGACATTCGGCTATTGCGAATGGCGTGCAGACGGGAGTTGTGGACGAGTGGATCGCTCCCGGACTCAACTCTGTCGGTAGAGAATCACCCGCCCACCTTGGGCTTCAGGCCCACTTTTCCGTTCTGCACGACGACCTCGAAATCGATGGGACGGCCGCCGTGTTTTTCGCGGAGCTTGGGCATCATCTTTTCCATGCTCTGCTTCCAGCTGTCGTATTTCACGGTATCGACGCGCTCGTTGTTGCGTCTTCGCGCTTCGAGATACGTCTCGTAGATGCGGCGCAACCGTGATTCTTCGTCGAGCGCTGGAACCTTGATTGGGGGTGGCTTCGGCACCGCCGGTGGTTTCGTCAAAGGGGGCATTCTAGGAACAGGAGGAGGTACCGCTTTGGACGGGGGTGGAGGCGTCGAACCGAAAGGAGAGAGCCGGCGCGGCGGCGCCGAGGGCGATGGCCCAAAAGAACCACTGCTCGAGCCAAGTGCACCCAAAATCGCATCGACATCGCTGTCGTCGAACGAGAGTTCGGAGGACGCGACTTCGTCGATATCGATATCGATCTCCCAACCTCCAGGAGGAGGGGCTTCACGTGTCTTCTCGACCTGTGTTTTACGTTTTTGTTTGAGCCGGACGAGATCCCGCTTGAAGGTGCCTTCTTCGATCTGCCGACTGACGCGCTGCCAATACGTTTGATACGTGCTGTAACGCGCCAAAAGCATCTGGGTGCGGAACCGAAGCGCGGTATTTCTCGGCTGCTGCTTGCGCATGAGCTCGAGCAAACGATCCACTTCTTTTTTCGCGATGAGCGGCTCGAGCTTTTCGATCCCTTGAAAATACTGCTCATAAAGCGCCTTCAGACGCGCGATACGCACCTCGGCGTCATGCAGCATGAGCTCGTACTCGGAGGGACCCGCCATCGATACAAACCTCGTCGATTTAGAGCGGAGTGATGCGGAGATTGTCGAACCAAAGCTCGGCTTGCCAATCGTTGAATGCGAAATGGTCGTGCCCCGACCCCTCGAGCGGATTCGAATCATCCATCGAGGCGAGTTCTTCACCGTCGACCCAAGCCGTGATGCGCGAACCTTGGCGCTCGATCTTCATGTGGTAGGTGCGGCCCGGCTCGACTGGACGTCGGGGACCGATCGCGCGATCGGACGCGTGCTCGTCCATTCGCGCGATGGCGTTCGTGCTATTGCCCCACCCGCCGAAAATGATGACGTAGCTCGTGGCCGTATAACTCTCGGTCGTTGCGCGTGAGCTGCCATCCCCGAAGACCTCGACTTTGATGTCCCCTTCGGGGCTCTCGCTCCTCACGTCGAACTCGACGCGCACGTTGCGCGGCAACGTACGGCGCAACCAAAGCGGACGATTGCGCGCATTTCGAATGTTCAGTTGTCCCGAAACGATTCGCCAGCTCGCCCCGGTGTTGTGCCAAAGCTCACCGAGCTCTTCTCTCTCGAAATCGTCAGAAAATCCCTCGGGCCCGATTCCAGGATCGCCCTGGGGCGTACACCCTGCAAAAGAAAAAATGACCGCAAGCGAGAGCGAAGCGGACAACCACGAAGACACCATTAGACCACGCACAGTGCTGGAATCTACATCAAAAAAGAGCGCGTGGGGATGTCACGATGCAGATCAACGACCTGCCGTGCTCGCGATCGCCTGGGCCGCCCCTGACATGGCGCTCCGCACGGCGCCCTGGAGCGCCTGATCCGCGAGCCGCACGTCCTGCTCCCCCCGTGCTCGAGATGCGCGCTCAGAGCCCGTCGCAGCCCCATTGAGGGCGGCTCGGATGGCCCGACTGGGTTCGTCCAACACCATGAGCGAGACCTCGCACCGCACCTGCACATCGCGACCTCGCACTTGACGTTGGACGCGATTGATCGAGCCCTCGAGCCGAATTCGAGGAAGGCGACGGCGCGCGATCTCCCTCTCCGCCACCGGATAGGAGATGCCATCCTGCAAGGTGGCGATGCCGCGAAGCACAATCAGATGTCGCTGCACTTCGCTCGAAAACATGTGCGCGAGTCGGTCTGTCTCGAATCCGCTCCGGTTTTGAAGCGCTCCGAGGACCACCACGTATCGAACACGCCGCCAATCCACGTCTCGCTCTCGAGGCAGCACGGCAACAGAAGGCATACGCAATGGATCGGATGCAGGCCGTGCAGAGGCCGCCTGAGGCTCAGGACCGATCGATCGAATGGCGGCTCGAGCCGCTTCGCGCACTTGAGGCGACGCATCGGTCAACGCACGCTGGAGCGAAGGAAGCGCCTCGGGGTTTCCAAGACGTCCAAGGCCTGATGCCGCAGCCGCACGCACTGCGGGTTCACGATCCGAAAGCGCACCCGCGAGCGGCCCAGCCATCGATGGATCCGCACTCGCACCAAGCGCAAGAGCCGCTCGAACACGAGCTCGAAAATCACGGCTCTCGCGCAGCACGCGAATGACCGTGCTGCGATCTTGCGCCTCGAGCGCAGGTAGCTGCCCCACAATTGTGAGTGCCATCGCGATCACGAGGAAGAAAACGACATGGGTCGTCCGCCCCCGCAGAGGACGAAAAGGCATCATGGACCCGAAAGCGTCTCTCGCTCGATCGCCCACGTCAATCGGGATACGTTCGAACGGTAGGCCATCTTCCTACACTCCTCGCGCTATGGGTCATGGGTCGTTACAGCCATCATCATCGAGATCACGCCCAAACTCGGCCGCTTCATTGGGACAACGATCGTCGAGATCGGGAACGAGATCTCCGTCATTGTCTGGCTCGGGGCAACCATCGTCATCGAGGTACCCGTCGAAGTCTTCCGGCAACGTGACACACGCATCGTCCTCATCACGGATGCCGTCGGCGTCGCGATCATGCACGCGCGGAGCCCATGAAATCCCGAAGAGCGTGCGAAACGTCGGAGCGCCCACTCCCGGACTGAGCCCAGCCCCTCCTGCAAGGGTGAGCTCCATGTCTTTGAACCGCCCACGAAATCCGAAGAGCCAATCGACGGCGGTGCTCGCAGCATTTCCGAATGCATGTTCGAAATCAGTCGAGACCATGAGGTCCGTGATCACGAAGACATTCTCGATCACATAAGCCGGAACTTGAATTCCAAAACCGAAGAAGAGCTCGTTACGAAAAGGCACGCCCAAGACGAGTGGCTCCGCGAAGCGGTGGCGAAATCCAATCGTGGCTCCAATCCCAAATTCCAGAAGATGAAAATCGCCGAGGAGTTGCACATCGAGTCGAGGTGCGCCCTCCCCTGCAAACGATTGTTCGTGCCCGATCGGAAGATGTCCTGCGACCTGAATCGCGAGTCCTTCACCTTCGTGTCGTTCGCGCTCTTCGGTGGCGTCCTCACCAAAGATTCGTGCACGAACAGCGATTCGTGGGTCACGAATCGCAACCGAGCGCAAGGAGCCTCCGCCATCCACGAGACCCGATTCGCCTGACTGATAGATCACCATTGGCGCATCGATCACCACAGCGAACCTCCCCAGGATGCCAAGCTGCAAGAGGAGATCTGCGCCCAAGCGATGATCGACCATCGGAAGGATGGTTCCATCGGCGAAGCGCGCTGTCAGCGGGCGGTTCGCATAGCTCAAGAAGAGCGCCAGATTCCACCGCCAGGGGCCCGGAGTGCGGGTCCCGGTGATCGTCAAGAAGCCATCACCATCGGGAGCAGGGGAGAACCGTTCGACGTCGAGCTCGCGCTGCGCACGCGCAAGCGATGGCATCGTCATGATGCCGAGCACGAAGATCGAGAGAGCAAAGCGAGCGCGCATAGGATCGAACCGTGAAGAATAGCCTGACGATACGGGACGACGTGAGATTCAAATCTCGTACGAGCGCCTTGGCTCGGGCGCGCTACACCAGACGGAATGCGTCTCGCTCCGATGGTCATGCTCGCCCTCGTGGCTGCCTGTAGTGATCCCGAACCGAGCTCCGATTCGGTGCCGACGGCCGAGCCGATCGAGGTGCCGCGTCGTGAGCACGAGGCGGGGCTTTCGCGGTGCGGTGAGATGCTGTCGAGGATGGAGGGACCCGAAACGGCACCGACATTTACGCGACTCATGCGCGAATGCAGCGGCCTCTTCGCTCGCCGTCATTGCCGCGACGCATTGGCCTTGGAGGCATTTTCACGTGACGAAGCGGCGGCTGCATGCCGCGCTGATTATTGCAATGGACGTCAGCGCACCACTCGGTTCTGCACCCTCGAGATGCCCTCCGACAGCGAATTCCTTGGTGAATTTGCGGATTTCAGCCGCGCCCAGCTCCGCCGTGACCTGCGTCGCATTCTCGATCGCGAGGGCGCGAACGAGATCGCTGACCTCTTCGCCGATCTCATCGAAGCTCGAGCTGTGCGTCAGTAACCGGATCCGACCAACGACGCAGCCAGGCCTTCATGTGCAATTTTCGCTTCGCCGAATCCGTCGTCATATAGCGCACGGTTCCGTACACAGGACGTTCGGGCCCCCACGGGCGATCGTACGAGCCAAAAATCCACGCGATGTTCGCCCATGAATTTGGATCGCGCCCATCGATCGAATAACGATCATTCAAATCGATGAGCGTCGCGAAAGCTTCTTCGGGCGTCATTTGCCATGCGAGCACGAGCTTTCCCCAGAGCATGCGCGCGTAGTTGTGGATTCGCCCTTCGGAAAGAAGTTGGCGTTGCGCCGCATTCCATACTTCATCCCCCGTCTCTGCTTGGGCAAGTTGCACCCGATCATAGATCGCGGGGCGTTCGTCTTTTTTATGGGACGCAAGGCTGCGTCGCGCCCACTCGGGGATGCTCTCGTACTCCATCACGTGTCGATCATGAACTGCACGCAGTTGCGCGAGCTCTCGCCATGTGACGAGCTGATCGAGAAACGCATCGGCCGTAGGGCTCGCGTTCCACCATCCTTCTCGTGATCCTGTTGCTCGTGATGAGACCTGAGCCGATGTCCACCCCGTCTCACGTGCGATCGCATCCAAGATCTCATGCGCCGAGATATGTCCGAAGTGGAGATGCCCCGAGAGGCGCGAGCAAACATCTGCGTCGGGATGATTTCGCTCGGCATACCGCGGGAGCCGCTCCTTCACGAACTCGCGCAGCAACGCCGTGGCGGCTGTCCCTCCTCCACGTTCGGGCACCGCGCCGATCGTGTGATCGATCGGAAGACGCTCGATGAGAGCCGATGGATGTTCGAGCTCGTCGCGACTCGCCATCGGCCATCGCGATGTGATCGCCGATGGAAGTGCCTCGAGACGAGGCAAATGTACATTCCTGAGTGGATTGGAGGCGGGCACGTGCGTGAGATGTGCCGGCAAACTCTTCTGTAGGAACCGACGAAACGAATGCGCAGTGAGGAACACATTGGAACTCGCGCGCATCGGCATGATCCCGAGCCCATCGACGACTTCGACGCGGACGGGCACGCGCTCCGCTGCGGCATCGAGCATCCCACGCATCCACGGCACACCCGAGAGGTCACTGACGATGAGGCAGGCATGCGAGGCATATGCGGCGAGCATGTGCTTGCCCTCGTGCCGCGCCCGCTCGATCCACGGCACGTAGGTTACGAAGCTCCGTTCGAGCGCTTGCGCGTGATCGCGCATGCCTTCGATCACGAATCGATGAAAACGATCACTCGCGTACGGATAATCACATCGCAACGGCTCGAGAATGACGAGCGGACGATCGAGTTCTTTGGCCCACGCGATCGCTCGTTCGAGCGCAAAGTTGTAACGAACACGACGCGCGCCGATCATCCAGAAGAGGACGAATGCGCCATCTTTGCGGACCGGCTTCTGGTTCGCCTCGGAGACCCGGATCGCCGGCACGAAAGTGTTGTTCACATGGATAGTGTTACACAGGCTTCACGGGTTCGGCACGTTGAAGTTGTTCTCTGAAAACTCGCGGGCCCTCGATTTCAACTCACGCAGCAGGACGAGGAACTTTGGATAGTTGACGACTTCCTTGACGAACCTCGTCAACGCTCGAGCCATGGTGACGTTCTCCGTATAACGGGCCGTGATCTCCTCGCCTCGACCACCGTACTCAGAGAGCGTGTCCGGAAACGATTCGTCGATGAACGCGAAGGCTTTCCGGAGCTTCAAGAGCTCGACCTCACGCCTTCCCAATGGGCTTCGCTCATTGGGAAACACAGGGGTAAACACCCAGTTGACATTGAGGTTGATCTCATCGAGCGAGTGCACCTCGTGACACCAATATCTCGGCAGAAACAAAAGATCTCCGACCTGAGTCTCGAACTCGAAAAAATCGTACTTTCGAGGATCGTAAACGAATGTTCGACGGACCATTCCCGCAAACATGAAAGGCATGATCGGCAGCGGCGTCCGTGGGGATGTCATGATCCACTTCTTCTGGCCCACCACTTGGAGATTCATTCCATGCAGACTATTGCCGTCATAATGGGGGAGAGTCACGTGCCCACGAGGTTGCATGAAGAGGCGCATGGGCGCCTCTCGCAGCGACATCTCTGGCCTCTCCAAGATCTTGGTCACGATGGGTGGGATCCGAATCATGTCATCGTCGACGAGCTCGGAGTCGTACCACCCCATTTGTCTACGCGACTCGGAGGAGAAATGCCTCTTCACGTATTCCGGGCTCGCCCGGTTCGGATCGCACGCACGAACGCCCGTCACGATGAAAGGGATCTCCAGCCGCAAGCGATCGAACACGAAATGCTCGAGGCAAAACTCATCGATTGAAATCCGTTCGATGTTGAGCTTCATACGACTTCCAACGCCTTGGGGGCTTCGGTTTTCACTCCCACCGTCTCTTCCGAACGCTGGGTCCTCAGGTGGTCCAATGTCGCGGGACTCAAATCGACGAGATGATTCGTTTGAATGATGAAGATCGAACGGAATACCTCGCGCGGCATTTTGAAACGCGGCCAAGCCTCTCCGACAACGCCCTCGGGGAGTTCGAGGCCCAAGGGCGACTTCTCCCCAAAACAATACTCCATCGGAGTCAATCCATTCGGATACGCACGATAATGCTGCTCGAGATGCTTCCGCACCGCCCCTCGCTCTTGAACGAGCCCAATGACGGGTGCTTCGAGCTCTGCATGCTGATGAGCGCTCCCGAGCTGATGGAAGTTCCACATCGCGCGGTAGACGGGGGCTGCCTTGGGGTGCACTCCGATGACGTTGTGAGTGCTCCCATGAATCCGAAAGCAGACGCGAGCCGCGGCCAACCCGAGGAGCGGCATCAAGCCCGAATGCCAGCATCTCCTCACGAGCGCGAGCGAGCCGATTTCGGAGATCTGCGCCCCGGAGCGCCGCAGTGTCGCGATCTCGGCATCATAATCCTTGTCGAGCGGCACCCCTGCAGGAGAGTCCTTCGTCACCGAGACCGTCCCCACGAGCTGCTCTTTCTCGTAGGCGACGAGCACCACGGCTTCGCTGAGGACATGTTGCTCCGTGATCCGCAAATCGATCCTTCTGAGCGGCTCGATACCCTGATAGGCATAGGCCAAATGAATGAGACGAAATGCGTCTTCATATTCCTTCACGCTCCGGGCGAGTCGAATCTGAAAGCGCCCGAGATCGATCGAATCGAGGCGCGCCTTCCTACGAATCCACGGATCGATGATGAATTGAGGCAACTTCATTCGAAACCTCCATACATATGGATGTGATGAATATCGACGCTCGTTTAGAACTCATATCGACCAGGAGAGATCACTCGATTGGGATCCAAAGAGCGTTTGATCGTCTTGATCAGCTCGCGATAGGAGTCGTGATGTGGAGGCAACTTCGACATGCTCTGGATACCGAGGCGATATGAATAATATCCAGATGCGGCGAGCTCCGAGACGATGGCGTCGTGGCATGCCATCGCCTTCTCGTCCTCGCCGGCCACCTCACGATCGTACACAATCGAGATCACGGCGCACATCGCCCGCTCGGACATGAACACGAACGAGATGAGCGGCTCGAAAGAAAACTTCGCCGTGAGCTCCTCTACGATTCGATGAATCGACATCGCGTGGTGGCCCGATAGAGGCGCGACGGGTGAATACCAGAGCAGACCACAACGATCTCGATCTGGATCCATGGACTCTGGCGGCGCTTGCTTCTTGCGCCAATAGGCGCTTCGCATGGTCACGTCCGACGGAATGCCTTTCTGCATTCCATAAACGGACTCGAGCGTAGGGACGAACGACTCGAGATGAATCCCAGTCACGGCTCCGAGCAGACGCGGGAAACGCTTGATGATCGAGATCGTGCGATCGTTCATGAACCGCAGCTGCTTGGCCTTTCCATCCAAAGCCCGCCGCAACATGCGCTTGGCCTCTCGGACTTGACCTTTCGTTCCGTAGAGCGCTCCAGATCCACTCCAGTCCTCACAGCCGAGCGACGCCGAGAGCGAGCTCAGGAGCTCTCTCTGGAGCGGCGTCTGCCCACCGGCCTGCCTCCACGGGTATTGACCGTGCACATTGAGCATCTTGTAGTTGTTCCCGATATGGACCGAACTCTCGATGACACGACGGAGCCTCAGAGGCTGTAGCGCATCGACCACCTCTCTCAGCCCTTCATGTCCTCTCGCCGAGAAATAAAAGCACTCGAACGCCTCTGGCTTGGGCATCAGCCAAAGCGTCAATCGGGTCACGATGCCCAGATTCGATTCGGTGAAGAGCCCATCCAAAGACGGGCCCAAGCCCCATGGGTAGACGTGTTTGGCTTGCGCGTTGTCGTATTTTCCAAATCCAGTCTCGATCCATTCACCGTTGGGGAGAACCACCTCCATGCAGCAGATGTACGAGACGCGATTGCCGTAGGCCGAATGTCCAATCCCCCTCTCCATGATATTGCCGATCACACTGCATCCCGCGCTCGATCCGGTGACGTCCGCCCATACGTCGGAGCCGGAGGCAAGGAGGAATTCGGCGAGCTGCCCTTGGGTGACACCCGGCTGAATGGAGACCGTGGCCTTCTGCGGATCGAGGTCCAAGATCTTGTTCATCCGGCCCAGGTGCATGACCACACATCGATCTTCGATCGGCGCGCTCGATCCATATCCCCAGTTTTTCCCGGTGCTCACTGGATAGATGGGAATCTTGAATCGATTCGCGATTCGAACGCACTCTTGCACTTCTTCCCGAGTCGATGGACGCAAAATGGCAGGCACACGCGCTGAAGTGGGGAATGTCGCCGTGGCGATCCGGGTGAGGCTCGCATCGTCGATGTCGACGAATCGAGGGCCCAAGAGCTGCTGCCACGCTTCGATCGCATCTGCCATGATCGCATCTGCGAGCGTCGAGGGCACGACCATCTGACTCTGATGCATGTGATTCGGCTCCGATGATGGATGTTTGACTCCAACTGACTCTCATCCCAGTGTCATCACGATCGGGTTTCGTCTCACACAATCGTCGAACGAGTCACGGGATCGGCCCAAGGTAGCGGAGAGAGGCTGTCACCGACTCGGCATCTAGGGTTCCGATCACGACCGTCCTCGTCTCTCCACGACGTGCGACGAGCCCACTTTCCTCATAGTCATGAAGAGGCCCTGAGATGCACAAGAATGTGTCGCAATTGAGATAGGAAGCGAATGTCCTTCCATTCACGGCACCACCCGCATACCGGCCATCTTCACCGATCACGAAGGAGACAACGAAGTTGAATCGAGTCCCCGTGCAGTGGGGTGATTCGGGATATGGATTGTCATCGTCGGAAGAGACACCGGAAACTCTGACTTCACCACTCGACGAATCGACGACATAAATGAAGTCCGCCGGAATCTCCGTGCAGGCCAGATCACAGAGCTCGTCGACCTGCCCATCGCAATCATCATCCGCGCCGTTGCCACAGCGCTCGATGCTGCAAGATGCCCCTCCATCGGCCAAGCCCCCATCCACTCCCCACCGAGGAGTGCAAGCCGCCTCGTCGATGACTCCATCACAATCGTTATCGATGCCGTCTTCGCAGATTTCAGGGACAGGTTCGCACACGCACCCAGGATCGATCTCTCCGTCGGCGCCTTCACATGGTGAATCGCCCCAATTTCCCCATTCGAGTCCATCAGAAGCGCGGCAGGTCTGAATGCCCTCCGCGCAACGTCCGATTCGGTGCTGGGCAGCCATGCCAGGAAAGCACGACTGCGTCTCTCCAAGACCACAAGGGCAACCGTCGTCGATTCGCCCGTTGCCATCGTCATCGATTCCATTGCCGCAGATCTCGGTGTGTGGAGCGACCACGCGCGCATCGAAGCTCGGGCCGCCATCTCGGTCCTCGGCGACGTCGGAGATGCCCACGTTGCAGGCCTGGAGGAGCGATATCGCAAGCATCCCGCAAATGACTCTCATATGAGAAGAGCTCATGGGATCTCCCGTCCAGGCTATTTGATTCCGATGATGGCGCCATGATCTCGCGGGAGGCGGACGGTCTGGATCTCACGAAAACCGGCTTCTCTCATCCATCCTTCGTATTCGGCCCATGTGTAGAGCATGCCTTCGCCGGTCGCGATCGTGAGGAAATAGGGCGAGCCCACGGCGGTGCTGATCGGACCCGACTCATCGTTCTCTTGCATCATATTGAAGACGATGATTTTTCCGTTCTCCGGCAGCGCATCATAGGTCTTTCGGAAGAGAGTCTGATTCTTCTTCGCCGACCAGATGGTGCAGAAATGGGAGAACAGGAAGCAGTCGGCGCCTTTGGGGAATTCATCTGCGAAACAGTTTCCGGCGATGACTCGCACTCGCTCGTGCTGCGGCGATGCGTGGATCTTCCTTTCGGCGATGGGGCACATCGCCGGCAAATCGAAGACGGCGGTGTGGAGATGCGGATAGGCCTTCGCCAGCTCGATGGCGTTCGTCCCGTCACCACCGCCCACGTCGATGAGATATTTCGTGTCGGATAGATCCACGTGCTGCGCCAGATCTCGATTCGCGTGAACCGAGAGCTCATGCATCGCGTCCTGGAAGATCTGCTTGACATCGGCATTGCGCCCCAACCGCTCATACAAAGTGGGTTCATCGCCGGGGAATTCACAAAGCCCGACGTTTCGATATTCGCGCAACGACTCGGTCAAATGGAACATCCCTTTGTACATCACGTGATGCTGCAACTTGACGTAAGAGAGTACGTTGCGCGGCGAATGCGACGTCAGCACGATCTCGGCAAGATCGGAGTTGAAATAATACTCTCCCTCTTTCTTCAAGAGGCCCGTCGTCACCAGCCCGAGGAGCAGAATGCGCGCTGGCTGACGTTGAATCCCGAGGAGCTCGCATATCGAGGACTGAGTCAACCTGCGATGCGTCGACAGCTTCGTAAAAAGGTCGAACTCCACGGCAGCGTGGAGTGTTTCGAAGAAGATATGGCCACCAAAGACCATATAGAAGCGTTCGAACTCTTCCTGCGGCACGCCTTCGAACATGATTTCTTCGGACATGATTGGCCTCGTGGTTCCGGCCAGCAGGGTGATGACTGATACCCCTGCCTGCCTCCACCCCAAGTGTCATCACGATCGGGATTCGTCTCACACAATCGTCGATTGCGATTCGAACATCGCCCGAGTTACGGGATCGGCTCCAGGTAGCGGAGTCGGATGCTCATCACCTCGGCGTTGATCGACTCGAACACGATTGTGATCGTGTCTCCTCGACGCGCGACCAATGTTCCGAGATCTGTGTCATCCGGGAAGGTGCCCGTGGAACACAACGCCGGACCACAATTGAGAAAGGTCATAAACCTACTCCCGCCAGCTCCTCCCTGCGCATATCGACCATCTTCTCCAATCACGAAGGCTGCGACGAAATCGACATGGTCCTCACCACTCGAGGTCAGACAGTATCCTGGAGGGAAAGAATTCGCTGGAATGCGGCCGCTCGTGGGCACGCCCGAGACCCTGATCTCACCGCTCGACGAATCGATGACGTAAATGACATCCGCCGCAATCTCCGTGCAGGCCTGGTCGCAGAGCTCGTCGACTTGCTCATCGCAATCATCATCCACGCCATTGCCGCAGCGCTCGGCGCCGCAAACCCCTCCATCCAATAGCCACTCTGGAGTGCAAGCGGGTTCGTCGATGATGTCATCACAATCGTTGTCGATGCCATCGAGACATATCTCCGACCCCGGAACACACCCATCGAGTCGATCGATCGCACTCCCCAGCGTAGTGCAGCCCGAGAGGCCGACGATGACGAACCACGCTTGCATTGTCCGAAATGCCGTCACTGAATCGGCCCCACATAACGAATATGGAGCGTCACCTCCGCCACCTCGGAAGATTCGACGACGATCGTCCTGGTATCTCCGCGATTCGAAGAAAACATCGTGAATTCTCCACCGGAGACGAGGCCATTGACGGAGCACCCGGCAGGAACGCAATTAGAATATTGCACGGTCGCCGATGGTCCGCCCATCCCTCCTATCGCATACCGACCATCCTCACCCATCACGAAGGAAACTATGAAATCCTCCCGTCCGATCGATGCTTCCAAGCAATTGACGAAGCGGGAAGGTAACGGGTGAGACGAAATATCGTCGCCCATGGCCACGCCCGAGACCCTGATCTCACCGCTCGACGAATCGATGACGTAAGTGACATCCGCCGCAATCTCCGTGCAGGCCTGGTCGCAGAGCTCGTCGACTTGCTCATCGCAATCATCATCCACGCCATTGCCGCAGCGCTCGGCGCCGCAAACCCCTCCATCCAATAGCCACTCTGGAGTGCAAGCGGGTTCGTCGATGATGTCATCACAATCGTTGTCGATGCCATCGAGACATATCTCCGACCCCGGAACGCACCCGTCGAATCGATCGATCGCACTCCCCAGCGTGGTGCAACCGGAGAAGCCGACGATGACGATGCACGCGAACCACGCCCGTCCTCTGCGAATCCCCATCGTCACCTCCTCTCTCATGGGATCGCAAACGCGATCGCGAGTCGCACATCGATCCAGCCCGAACCAAGCCGCGCGGCGAGCACACCCTCGGCGGTGGCACCGTGGCTCACCGCGATCGCACCTCCTTCCAAATCGAGGCCAATGCGAACCGGCGTGCCATCGATCCGCACCATCGCCCCCGCCGCGCCGCCAAGGCCCAGCCACGGCCCCCACGTGTCGCGTCCCACCGCGACCGCGGAATCGCGCGGATGCCCCGTCCAGAACACGACCCCGCCTCGAACGGCAGGCCCCACTCCGAGCTCGAGCCCACCGATATTTCCCCCGAACCGGAGAGAGACGCCGCACGAGAGCACACGCACGTCGAGCGCCCCGGCAGCGATCGAGACCGAGCCGAATGCGCCGCCGAGCCCCATCATGAGCTTCGCGAAATGCTCGAGGGGCCATGAAGCGCCGAGCTCGACCGACCCCAACAGCAGCAATGGCTCGCCCCCTATCCAAAGACCGCCGAGAACGCGCAACTCGAAAGGATCGCGCGATGCGAGCGTATCGAGAGCGACCGGATCCGCGAGATCTGCCGAGGGCTCCGCGCGCGTCGAGCGTGGCGCCGTCCGCGCCACGCTCGCGAGGGCCGCGTAGATCTCGGAGAGCGTGAGCGCGACACGTCGCGGTAGAGCCGGCTCGGCGATGCCGATGAGCTCGACGATCACTTGTTCAGTGTCACGATCTTCGACCCGAATGGTGATGACATCGGGCTCACATCGAAGTCGTGAACGAACGCGCCCCGATTCGAGCGCATCTCGCATGCTGGAACCGATTCCGATCAACTCGACCTCGAGCGCGCCTCGCACTGCATCATCGAACGTCGCGTCGCAATTCTCGATATGGAGAGAATCGAGCTCGGCTGCCTGGGCGTGTGCAGGAGCGTGGCTGAGGAGCACGACAGAGAGCGAGATCCATCGGAAGCTCACTCGAACCTCTCGAGGGTGGCCTCCACCCGCGTCCGCCAGCGCCCCTCGGGAAACGAAGCGAGATAGCGGCGCCCGAGCTCGTTCGCACGCTGGCGGTTGCCGGTTCGATCATGGGCTTCGATCGCTCGAGCGAGCACGTCTTCGGAAAGCGAGCCCAGAGCTCCGCGCGCCATCATACGTTCGAAGACTTCAGCGGCTTGAGCGGGGCGGTTGAGCGTCATCAGGATGCGCCCTCGAGTGAACGAGGCCAAAGCCGCTCGCGCGTCGCGCGCATGGCGACGTTCGATGCGCTCGAGCCATGGCAGTGCTCGAGCCGGATGCCCCGAGAGCCTCGCGGCATCCGCGGCAAGGAGGAGGTCTTCGACATCGTCGCGCACCACAGAGTCGCCTTCACGTTGAAGCGACTCGAATGCCGCAGCGTATTCACCTCGCTGTGCAAGCGGACGCCATGCGACGCCTCGATGTTCCGATCGAAAGGGTCGCGAAGCCCGAGCCGCCACGGAGGACTCTTCCAGAGCGTCTTCATCGTTCGTAGGCGGATACACACCCGATGCGCCGGCTTCGAGCTCGGCCGCACCCCCTGCCCAGTGAATCCGCACGCGACCACGATCGACCGAGACCGTCACCCGATCATCGGGCAATCGTGTCACACGGAAGGCGGTGCCGAGGACCACGACGCGGACTGCGCCGACTTCGATCGCGAACTCTCGCGTGGAGCGCGGCGTCACCTCGACATCGATCGTCCCGCGTTCGAGCTGAACTGCAACGCGCTCGTCGTGCACCTCGGACACCACGACGAGCGCATCCTCGATCGGAGCGACGCGCGAACCGTCGGCGAACCGCACGACACGATCCGCGACAGGATGAGCGTTCACAGGAATCGTGGATGAAGGGAAGGGGTTCGGCGTGGCGATCTCTTCGGGTGAAAGAACGGAAACCCACGTCCCCAGGAGACCGAGCACAACCGCCAATGCGGTGGTCGCGGCCGTCACCTGAGCCGCTCGCCTACGCCGCTTTTTGCGATGCGCCTGGGCAATGGCTCGCTCGCTGCGGGCAGCGTCCCAACCCGTGTCGACGCGGGCGATCGCAGCGGCGGCTCGATCGTGTGCCGAGCTATCCATCGCTGAATGCCTTCTCCAGCGCATGCTGAGCTTCGGTCACTCTTCGATGTGCGGTTGCCCGAGAGCATCCAGCAATCTCTGCCACACGTTCGAGCGACTCACCCTCGACGCAACGTAAGATCCACGCGATGCGCGCGTCGGCCGAGATTCCGTCGAGCACCCGGTACACGGCGCCGAGATGGGCGTGCTCTTCGGGGCTCGCGTCGTGATGTGCAAGACGCGCGGGGTCGATGGTGTTTTCGAGACCAAATACTGCCCAAAGCTTCCTGTGTCTCAAGCGGCGTCGGGCGCGACGCACTGTCACGGTGGCGAGCCATCCGCGAATGGCCGCGGGCTCTCGCAAGTGACGAAGGCCCCGATGTGCATCGAGAAAGACATCTTGAACGAGGTCATCGACCTCGTGTGAGCAGCCAAGGATCCGAATCCCGATCCGAGCCACATAAGGCGCGAAGCGGCGAAAGATCACCGCAAGATCGCTCGTATCGACCGCCTCCTCGAGAGGCTCCGAAGGCGCTGTGACAAGCCGCAGGTGAGCTCGCGCCGAATCCATGACTCCTCAGTGCGCCCGTGCGAACGATTCGTCTCATCGATTCGCGAGGCTTGCTCCAAAGTGCCTCCTTTTCACTAGAGAGCGCAATCCCTCCTCACGCGAGGTATCGTTTATGATTCGTATCACTAGCGAAAAGAGGACCGATTTCGACTCACGTGCGCATCAGCTCTGTGAGCGGACCTGTCAAAGACAACGTCGAGTCGTCGGCGCGCGAGACGCGCTCGATGCCGAAGCTCTCATTGGGCATGCCCATCGCGCGCATCAGCGTGACATAAAACCGATTCTGCGCGGGGCCCACATTCGCAAAGAAGCCCCATCCAGCGCGAATGCGCGAGTCGCGCGCATAACGCACGTATTGACCCGTGCGCAACGCGCCACCTGCGCTGCCTCCAATGACCACCGGCAGATCATGCAAGTCGTGCGCACCCGTCCCGAGCTCGCTCATCCACACGACCACCGAGTTGTCGAGCAGCGTCCCGCCGCCTTCCGGGACAGAGTCGAGCTGCTCGAGGAAATACGCGAAGCGACGCGCGTAAAAAAGATTGTACTCGATCATGCCGCGCTCTCCCTCGGGCGAGAACACCGCCGAGCTGCCCATGATCGACGTATGCGCATAGTCTTGATGAATATCGGTCGAGTTCGGTAGACCGATTTCACCCGGCGCGAGATCCGGCGTCACGTACGTGATGACGCGCGTCAAATCGCAGCTGAGCGCGAGCGTCATCACACGCGCGAACTGATCCATTCGATGACCCATCTCTGCAAAGCTGGGAGCGCACATCGCAGCCCCACGGCCCGGTCGCGAAGCTTCGGGCGCGATCGTAAACGATGTCTCGAGCTCGCGGATGAGATCGCGATGTCTCTCTAGTTTGGCGCGTTCCACGACCCCGAGTCGGCTCGCCGCGCGCGCGTGCTCTTGGGCGACGAAATCGAGTACGCTGCCACGCGCGCGCCGAAGACGATCGGCGCGTGTGTCGACGGGCTCACTCGGCGCGCTCGGCTCCGTCGGACGGGCCACTCCGAGGATGTCATCGAATGCCGTCCGCGGACTCGACACGCGCCCCGTCGCCTCACCCGCCGCCACGAACGAATACGGATGCATGTGCTGATCGCCATAGACGCGAGAAGCCCAGCGTCCCGCCACCGTATTCGCACGACCGATCACCTGATCGATCGAGATCCCCCCTCCGATGCAAGTCGCGCCGCGGCGCTGCATCGGATCGACACACGTCATCAGATGCGCTTGTCCGAAATGATGACGATTCAAATCATATGCGCCATCTTCACGATCATGTGCGCGTTCGTATTCGATCGCAGCCGTGCGAGCCAACCCCTCAACGATGGAAATCTTCGATTTGAGGGGCGCGAGCGGCGATAGAATCCGGCTGAACGAGCTCTCGGGCAGCGATGAAATCGACGCCGCACCGCTCGTGCCGAGACCAGGAACATTCATGTGGAACTGATTCCACACCGTCCCATGCGGAGTGATCCAAAAGATCACCCGCTTGGGTGCGCTGCCCGCGACCTGCGCCATGCTTCGGCTCGGGCGAGCGAAAGCTCCGGGCATCGCGAGCGCCGTTCCACAGAGGCCCATCGCAGTCAGAAATCGACGACGATCCACGTTCTTCTTCATCATCTGTCCCTTTCTCATTCCTGAGCTGCCGGACGGTGTCGGAACTCCGGGCTCGTCACGATCGACACGAGGAGCTCACGCACGTTGCCACCGGTCTCTGCAAAGCCATCTGCGAGCCGGCCGATGAAGCACGAATCGGTTCGCTCGGGCGCGCGACCCAATGCGTAGCGAACCCAGTTGCGGGTCGCACACGATTGAACTCGCTCGCTCTCTGCGAGGATGCGACTCAGCTCGACGCCGCCCACATAGGGCCCATCGACATCGGTGCCGAGCACATTGCCCGACGCATCGACGGCGAGACCATTGTCGAGATCGCGGAAAGCACCGATCGCGTCGTAGTTCTCGAAACCAAACCCAAACCCATCCATGCGGATATGGCAGCCTTGGCAAAGGGCGGGAGCGGTCCGCTCTTCGAACAACTCTCGATTCGTTCTCGGTTCCGAACCAGGCGCAGCCGTCGGCGGCGAAAGATTTGCGTCAGGAGGAGGAGAGGGGCTCGCCTCACAAAGCAATCGCTCCGTGATGAAAACCCCGCGCAGTGGAGGAGAGCCGTTGGCTGCATGCGAATGGGACGCAAGAAATCCAGCACGCGTCAGGAGCCCCGAGCGCTCTCCTTCCGGAAGCTCGACTTCGATCCACGTCCCGTCGTTGTTCGGCCCCTCGACTCCGTAAAGCGCCGCAAGCGTTCGATTGACCCACGTACGTCGGCTCGTGAGCAACGCCGTGAGCGTTCCTTCTCCATCGAACAGAGTGCTCTCGACGAAACGATCTTGCTCTTCGCGAACGGAAGCGCGGAGTGTTGCGTTCCAGTTCGGAAAATTCTCAGGAACTCGACGCGCGTGCTCAGGCTCGAGAATTCTATCGAAATTGAGCCATTGGCGGTGAAAGTCCGTGACGGCTGCGCGCGCTCGCGGATCCTCCAACATGCGGCGCGCATGCGCTTCGATCTTCTCTGGCGCTTCGAGCTCGCGCGCCAACGCCGCCTCGAGCAGCGTCGCGTCGGGCGTCGTCTCCCACAAGAAATAGGAGAGACGCGTCGCGATCTCGAACGAATCGAGCCCCGACGAAGACGTCTCCGGAATCTCGAGACGATAGAGGAAGGAAGGCGATTGAAGCATCGCCATGGCCGTCAACTGAACCGCAGCTCGAAAATCGATCTCACGGCGTTGCTCCTCGAAGAACGCCTCGTAGCGTTCGGCCTCGTCGTTCTCGAGCGGACGCCGCATCACACGCAGCCCGAAGTCTCGGATGAACTCTTCTCCGCACCGCCGCTCCCCATCGGCCGTCGTCGCGCTCCCAGCGCATGGAAGAAACGATGCAAGCGTGCGCGCATCGCTCGTCACGGCTTCGCCATAACGCCACGCGATGTCCTCCCATCGCGCGACTTGTACCTCCGATGCACCGAGCGACGACGCATCGTTCTCGAAGCCGCCGCTCGTGGTGTCCGCCGGCAGCTCTGGAAGGGTGACACGCGCCGAAGGAAACAGATCTCGGAGTGTGTTCAGATATTCGGTGTTCGATAGACGCCGCATCGGCGCGCCGAACACCTGTGCGTCACTCGCGCACGTGACTGGGCCGCCACTCGAGTTTCCATTCGAAACTCCATCCGCCTTTGGCCCAGCCGAATTCCCCGTGTCCGCACCGCCTCCAGGCCCACTCGGACCTCCCGCGATATTTCCTTCGCATGCAACCATCCACATCGCGCTCGCGAGCACGATCCAGCCGGCGTTTCGTTCAAAGCAACGCATCCCGAATCCCTCCGGTCCGGAGGGTGGGTACCGCCCACGCCACGCAACGGCTCAGTCAGTGCGAAATTTGGTACGCACCTCTGGGCCTGGGTGCCGACAACCAGCACACAGACCGCGGGCGTGTGACGATCACAGCATCGGCAACCGGCGTGCTCCGCCAAAACCAATGCTCGTACGCGGCGCTTCGGGCGAAGTTGCGCCCTCTCCTCGCGGGGGAGAATGAATGCCGAGCCTCGCCCAGAGATCACGATCGAAGAGATGGGTCGGGCGCACGTTCGTGAGCGCGGAGAGCATGCTCTCGCGCGCTCGTGGCGCGAGCGTTTCGATGTCCGAGAGCAAGCGCTTGACTTGTTTGCGCATCAAGTTGTCCTGCGATCCACACAAATCGCAGGGCAAGATCGGAAATTCTTCGAACTCCGCGAAGCGCACGAGGCTCGCTTCGGCGCAATACATGAGCGGACGAATGACCGTGTTGCGCCCGTCATCACTCACGAGCTTGGGCGGCATCGACTTGATCGAACCCGTGAACATGAGGTTCAAGAGGAGCGTCTCGAGCGCGTCGTCGCGATGGTGGCCGAGCGCGATCTTGGAGCAGCCCAGATCTTCCGCAACGTTATAGAGAATGCCGCGTCGAAGACGCGAACAGAGCGAACAATACGTGCTCTCTTCGGGCAGCTTTTCCTTCACGATGGAGTACGTATCCTCGCGAATGATTCGATAATCGAAGCCATTTCGAACGAGCCACGACACGAGCGGACTTCCGTCATATCCCGGGTGTCCTTGGTCGAGATGGACAGCCACGAGTTCGAAGCGCACGGGCGATCGGCGTCGCATGCGCTCCAGGAGCGACAGCATCGAATACGAATCCTTGCCGCCGCTCAGACAAACCATGACCCGATCGCCCTCGGTGATCAGGTCGAAATCACCGATGCAGCGCCCTACGGCGCGCGTCAGCTCGCGTTCCAGTGCTTCTTGCTCTTCCATGGGACGCCCTGATGTGGCGTTCTCTGGGCCCCACTGCAAGCCGGACGTCTGAGACGTGCACAAGATGGTATTGTCTCGGACATGAGCGACACCCGGCTCCAGAGCGCCGCGACAGAGGGTTTTCGCGCCGAAGGCTGGATCGGACGGCTCGTGGATGGCCGCTACCAAGTCGAATCGCTGCTCGGCGAGGGCGGGATGGGGGCCGTGTTCCTTGCGGAGCACGTGAAACTCTCAAAAAAAGTCGCGCTCAAGGTCATCCTTCCTCAATTCGCCGGAGACGGAGAGCTGGCCGAACGCTTTGCGCGCGAAGCCATGGCGAGCGCACAGATCGATCATCCTCACGTCGCGAGCGCGCTCGATTACGGCTCTCTGGCCGAAGGTGGCGCGTATCTCGTGATGCCTTACGTACGCGGGCGAAGTTTGCGCGATGCGATGAATGCGCTCTCGTCCCGTTCAGACGCGGCATGGCCCTTTGCGTGCGAAATCGGAGCGCAGATCGCGGACGCGCTTTCGGCGGCACACGCACAGCGCATCGTGCATCGTGATCTCAAGCCAGAGAACGTCATCCTCGAACCACGTGAAGACGGAAGCGAGCTCGTTCGAGTCCTCGACTTCGGCATCGCACGCGTCGTGAATGACGAGGCGCAACAAGCCACCGCCAGCAAAGCCCTCACGCGGGTCGGCACGATCATCGGCACCCCCGGATACATGGCTCCCGAACAAGCGCTCGGCGAAAGCGTCGATACGCGCGCCGACCTCTATGCGCTCGGGGTGGTGCTCTGGGAGATCGTCGCCCAAACGCAGCTCTTCCCAGAAGCCGAGATCACGGCCCTGCTCACCAGGCAGCTCACCAGCGTGCCTCCGCGCCTGACAAGCTTGGGTCACGACATCCCCGAAGAGCTCGACGAGCTCATCGCGCGGCTGCTCGCGCGCGCACGCGACGAGCGGCCCGATCGAGCAGGAGAAGTGCGCGACATCCTTCGGCGCCTCGCGCTCGGCGCAACCCTCGAACAGAAGATGCTCTCGGGAGAGATTTCGCTCCCCAAGACGCCCACGACTCACAGCCATACGCTCACCCTGCATCGGACACTCGACAAGGTGACCGAGAAGCTGAAGGGCAATCTCGATATCGGCCCTCTTCACGCCGTGCCCGTCCTCGCACTCGTGCTCACGGTCGCCATCCCGTTCGCGCTCGTTGTGTTCGCGCTCGGGCTCGCGCTCGTCATCGGCGGCGGAGAGAGCGCACCACCGACTCCACCCGTGGCGTCACCACCCATCGCTGTCTCGAGCCCGCCTCCGGACATCCCGCGCGTCGAAGCATCCACTCCAGCTGCACCCCCTCCCGCGCTGGCGCGCCCGCAAAGCACACCCATTCCGATCGAACTCGCTCGCGATGTCGCCACATTGCTCGACGCGTCCAACGCGAACGAACGAGCGGCGGCGGGACGCCGTCTACGCGAGATGAATCTCGAGGAAGCGCCTGCATTCGTTCCGCACGTCATGAGCCTCGAACTCGCATCCAATTGCCGTGAACGACGAGACGCCGTGCGCGCGCTCGGCGAGCTCGCCGACCCGCGGGCGCTCGTCGCACTCGAGCGGATCGATCGCGCAAAGCGCGGCTGCGGCTTTCTCGGGAGTCAAGATTGCCACCGTTGCTTGCGCCGAGATCTTCGAACGGCACTTTCCGCGTTGCGCCGCAGCGATGAATCGCGATGAAAGCGTCGTCTCCCACTCGCCGCGTCTCCGAAGCAGCACTCCGTGCTGCGCTCTATGCCGCTGTGCATCGTGGGACCTCTGGAGATCTCGCTTTTTATCGTGCGGCATGCGAGGGCACGCGCCGCGTGCTCGAGCTCGGTTGCGGCGCAGGTCGACTTGCAATTCCTCTCGCACGGGATGGGCGCGGAGTCGTCGGAGTCGACCTCGATGAGGCTTTGCTCGACATCGCCCGCTCGAAGATCCGGCAGACTCCTGCCGCAATCCGTGCGCGACTCGATCTGCGGGTCGGAGACATGCGCGCGCTCGCCCTCGACGAGCTTCGCTTCGACCGAATCTTGATCGCGCATTCCACGATCTACTGTTTAGAAAACGATGATGAAGTGCGAGCTATGCTGCGCAAAGTGCGCTCACACCTCGACCCCGCGGGGCAGCTCTTGATCGATGCGTACTCGGCGGACGGATTCCACGATGTGCTGGATCCAAACGCAGACGATCCGCTCACCGAAATCGTCCGCGTCACAGTGGCAGAGCGATCTTGGCGCGTGCTCGAGCGCTCGGATTGGGATCGCGAGAACCAGCGCATCGAGGCGCTCTATCGATATGTGCCGACCAGCGGCGGACCCGCGCTCGACACGACGATCACCCATCGCTACATGCGCGCGGCGCAGCTCGAAACGCTCCTTCGTGAGGAAGGCTTCGATGAGGTACGAATCGCGGCAGATTTCGAAGGAAGACCCTACGGAAAAGATGCCGAGCACATGGTGGTCACGGCACGCTGCGCGGAGCTCTGAGGGATGAGGTTCCCACCAATCGAGCCATTTGCGACCGGCCACCTCGCGGTGAGCGATGGGAACGAGATCTATTGGGAAGCCTCGGGCAATCCGCGCGGCATTCCAGCACTGCACCTGCACGGCGGGCCGGGCGCGGGTTTGATGACCGGTCATCGGCGCCGCTTCGATCCCGAGCGCTTCCTGATCGTGGCGCTCGATCAACGCGGCTGCGGCCGGAGCCGTCCGCTCGTGATCGACGAAGGCGCCCAGCTCGCGACGAACACGACGCACGCCCTCGTCGCAGACATCGAGGCGTTGAGGGCGCATCTCTCGATCGAGCGCTGGCTCGTCACCGGCGTGTCGTGGGGCAGCACGCTCGCGCTCGCATACGCGCAGGCGCACCCGGAGCGGGTGATCGGCATCGCGCTGATGTGCGTGACGACCACGTCACGCGACGAAGTGGAGTGGGCCACCGAAGCGCTGCATCGCGTCTTCCCGCGCGAATGGGAGCGCTTCGAGAGGGCCTCGGGACGAAGGCCTGGACAGCGCGTGATCGACGCCTATCACGAGCGGCTCACCTCACCCGAACGCGCCGTGCGCGAGGCCGCAGCGCGGGCCTGGTGCGAGTGGGAGGACGTGCACGTCTCGCTCGATCCGCGGCACCAACCCACGACGCAATACACCGATCCCGTCTTTCGCCAGGTCTTCGCCACGCTCGTCGTGCATTACTGGAAGCACGCTGCATTTCTCGAAGACGGCGCGCTGCTCTCGGGCATGTCGCGTCTCGCGCACGTCCCTGGTGTGCTGATCCACGGCAGGCTCGACGTAAGCTCGCCGCTCTCCGTCGCGCTCGCGTTACACCGCGCGTGGCCACGCAGCGAGCTCGAGGTGATCGACGAGGGGCACGGCGGGGAATTGATGGTGGGCGCACTCGTCGATGCGATTGCGCGCATCATGCCGTGAGCTCACATTCGTTCTTTGTTTCCGGCGAGAACAGAATCGTGCATCATTGCGGTTCTACGGAGGAACCGCGCATGAATCGAGTCGTGCTCCTTTCGCCCCTGCTCCTTTCATTGGGAGGCTGCCTTGGCGACCACGCCATCGCGTGTGATTTCCGGGCCAGCCAGAACCGCTGTCAGGAGCGCTCGGGCATTCAGGCAGCCAACCCACCGGCGTATGAAGCCACCTGCGAAGCATCACGGGGCATTTACATCGACGATGCGTGTCCGCGCGAAGACATCGTGGCCGGCTGCGACATCGGCAGTGATGTGATCGATTGGTATTACGCCCCTGCAACGGTTGCGAATGCGACGTCGGAATGCGAAGGCGAAGGGACGCTCGTGTTCCCCTGATGAGAAACGGGCACCGAGATCACACCCATCAACCGAGCAGCTTCTCGATATCCTTTTCGATCTTCTCCGGCGCCGTGATGGGCGCATAGCGCTTCACGACTTCGCCTCGCTGATCGATGAGAAACTTCGTGAAGTTCCATTTGATTCGCGAGCTGCCCAAGAGACCCTTCTGGTCATCTTTGAGTTTCTGATAGAGCGGATGCGCATTCGGTCCGTTGACCTCGATCTTCGTGTGCATCGGAAAGGTCACGCCGTAGTTCTTCTGACAGAACGCGCCGATGGCATCCGCATCCCCGGGCTCTTGCTCGCCGAACTGATTGCACGGAAATCCGAGCACCACGACGCCTTTGCTCGCGAGCCTCTCGTGCAGCTTCTCGAGGCCCGCGAACTGTGGCGTAAACCCGCACTGACTTGCGGTATTGACCACCAGCAGGACCTTGCCCTCGTACTCTCGGAGGGTCTTTTTGACCCCGTCGAGGGTCTCGACTTCGATGTCGTAAATGGACTTGCTCATGCATCCTCCCACAATCGTGCCGGCATCGAGATCCGCACGCGCACCTCCGGCTTGATGCGCAGCGTACCCATCATCGCGCGGTAGGGCGTGATCCCGAACTCCGGCTGTTCGAGCACGACGTCCGTCGCAACGCGATCGCCTTCACGCACCACGCGCGCATCGATCTCACGCGCTCTTCCATGAAGCTCGAGCGTGCCGCGCACACGGAAACCATCCCCCTCGGACGCGATCGAATTCGAGACGAATCGAATCGCCCCGAAGCGCTTCACTTCGAGGACCTCATCCTGAATGTTCGATTCGATCTTCGCCTTGTCGCGTTCCGAGAGCGCGCTCGGGTTCGGCGCGCCATCTTTCATCGCATTCAAGACCCGCAGACTCGTCGGATCCCAACTCGCTTCGATCCGTGTTCTCGCCTCGTCCCATTCGAGCGAAAAGCGCTCGACGCGAATCTCGAGATCATGCGCGACCGCAGAGAGCAATCCCTCTTTGAACGTGTACACACGGCAGTCTGCGTCTTTTTCCGTGACTCGCGGCATCTCTTTCGCCTTCACACGTTGAAACGGAAGTGCATGACGTCTCCGTCGCGCACCACGTACTCCTTGCCCTCGGTCGCCATCTTTCCGGCAGCCTTCACCGCCGCTTCGGTCCCGAGACTCACGCGATCTTCCCACCAAATCACCTCGGCGCGAATGAAGCCGCGCTCGAAGTCACTGTGAATCTTGCCCGCCGCCCCCGGCGCCTTCGTGCCGCGCTTGATCGTCCACGCGCGCACCTCCTGCTTGCCCGCCGTGAAATACGTAATCATGTCGAGCATGCGATACCCGGTGCGAATGACCGCATGGAGCCCCGGCTCGCTGAGCCCCGCCGATGTAAGGAAATCAGGCCGCTCCTCAGGAGGAAGCTGCATGATCTCAGCTTCCAATTTCGCGCAAATCACCACCATTGGTGCGCCCACACTCTCCGCGTGGGCCCGCACCTTCGACACGAGCGGATCTTGATCGGTGTCCGCGAGTTGATCTTCGTTCACATTGCACACGTAGAAGATCGGCTTTCGCGTGATGAGCGCGAGGTCGCGCACGATGTTCTGCTTGTCCTCGTCGTCACCAGGATCATAGAGCCGCGCTGGCTTGCCTTGATCGAGCAGCTTCTCGAGCGCTTCGCTCACCTCGATCGCCTTCTTCTCGATCGCGTTGCCACCCTTGCTCTGCCGCCGCGCGCGGTCGAGACGCTTGGTGACGGTGTCGAGATCCTTGAGCGCGAGCTCGGTCTCGATCGTCTCGATATCCGCGAGCGGATCCACCCGGTTGTCGACATGCAACACGTTGTCGTCGACAAAGCAGCGCACCACGTGCGCGATGGCATCGCACTCGCGGATATTCGCGAGGAACGCATTGCCTTTGCCTTCCCCTTTGCTCGCGCCCCGCACGAGACCCGCGATATCGACGAACTCGACCGTGGCCGGCACGGTCTTCACTGGCTCCACGATTTTTACGAGGGCATCGAAGCGCGGATCCGGAACGGGCACGATACCCACGTTGGGATCGATCGTACAAAACGCATAGTTGGCCGCCTCCGCCTGCTTGGACGAAAGCGAGTTGAACAGCGTCGATTTGCCCACGTTGGGAAGACCGACAATCCCGACCGACAGTGCCATGAACCCTCCGAGCGAGGCGTGGATTAGCGCGCGATCCCTGGAATTGCAAAGATTTACGGCAGATCGTTTTCGCGCCGTGCACACGGTTGTCACAAGACTGCTACGCTCTTCACGCAGTGTCAGCCTCCGGTATGAGAGAACGAATTCTTCTCGTCGACGACGAAGCAGATATCGTCGAGCTGCTCGAATACAATCTTCGCCAAGCTGGCTTCTCCGTCGTGACCTCGAAGGATGGCAACACGGCGCTCGCTGAGGTGCGACGGCAGCGACCAGACCTGATCCTCCTCGACTTGAACCTCCCCGACATCGCGGGGACCGAGATTTGTCGGAGACTCCGCCGCGATCCGAACACATCATCGATCCCGATCATGATGATCACCGCTCGAGGAGAGGAGATCGATCGCGTGGTCGGCTTCGAGCTCGGCGCAGACGACTATATCGTCAAACCGTTCTCGCCACGCGAGCTCATCTTGCGCATCGGCGCCGTGCTCCGCCGCTCCATCCATCCGACGGCAAGTCCCGGACCGATGCTCGAGCGCATCGAGATCGGCTGCCTCGAAATCGATGTATCGCAGCACCGAGTCATCGTCGAAGGAGAAGAAATCCCGCTGACCGCATTGGAGTTCAAGCTCCTCTACGATTTCGCGAGCCGTCCCGGACGCGTACAGACCCGAGACGCTCTTCTCGAACGTGTCTGGGGATACAGCCCTGGACTCGAGACGCGCACTGTCGACACCCACGTCAAGCGTCTCCGTGAAAAGCTCGGAGCCGCACGCGACTACATCGAGACGGTGCGCGGAGTGGGCTACCGCATGCGAACGGACTGACGCGTGCGACCCATCATCCAGAGCCTTCGCACCCGCATGCTCGGCTCGACGCTCCTCGTGCTGACCCTCGTCTTCGGCACGACCTGGATGTTTGCGGAGTTCGCGGCGAACGACTCGGCCACGCGCGCCTATCTCCGCGTCACGCTCGGTTTCGCATTCGTCATCGCCATCGGCATCTCGACCGCGCTCGCAGAGCTCGTGGCGCGTCGATACGCAGGTCCCTTGAGCGAGCTCCGGCGTGTGGCAAAGGCCCTCGCCGAGGGGGACTTCGACGTGCGCGTGAGATCGCGGAGGCGCGATGAGATCGGCGCCATCGGCCGCGCCATCGATGAGATGGCGGAGCAGCTGAATGAACGTCTGCGGGCGGTGCACGATGAAGAAACCCGGCTCCGTGTGATGCTGGACGCCATGGACGAATCCGTGCTCGTCACCAACGCCAAAGGTCAAATCGTTCTCAGCAATGCGCGCTTCGTAGAGCTCGCGCACACAGACGGCATCGGCCGCACCACGGTAGAGGCCATTCGGAACGCCGAGCTTCACGGAGCCGTCGAACGCGCGCTCATAGGAGAGCGCGTGCGCGTGGTCTTCGATATCGACACGTCAAAAGACGTGCGTGTGATCTCCGCGCACGCAGCGCCTCTTCCCAATCGCTCGGGCGCGATCGTGGTCATGCGAGACATCACCGACGTACGCCGCCTCGACGCCGTGCGTCGAGACTTCGTCGCCAACGCCAGCCACGAGCTCCGAACACCCTTGACGGCCATCCGAGGGTTCGCGGAAACATTGCGGGATGGCGCGCTCGACGATCGAAACATCGCTGAGCGATTCATCACGAACATTCATGACAACGCGATTCGACTCTCTCGAATCGTCGACGACCTCCTGGAGCTCTCACGCTCCGAATCACCCGAAGTGCATTTCGAGCTCGAGCCCATCGACGTCGAAGCAATCGCAAGCGATGTCATCGCCTCACTCGAGAGCAAAGCCCACGATCGAAGCGTCGAGGTCGTCCTCGAAAAGCCGCAAGAACCCATGATCGCGCGAGCCGATGTGTACGCGATCGATCACGTCCTCATCAATCTCATCGACAACGGCATCAAATATACACCGAGCGGTGGTCGCGTGGTGGTGCGGCTCCATCAGACCGACGCACACGTGATCATCGAAATCACCGACACTGGCCCCGGGATCGGTCCCTTGCACCTACCAAGGATCTTCGAGCGATTCTATCGAATCGATGCGGGGCGCTCGCGAGATCGAGGCGGCACCGGCCTCGGGCTCTCGATCGTCAAACACCTGACGACTCGTATGGATGGCGAGGTCTCGGTCGAAAGCCGTGTCGGCGACGGCACGACCTTTCGCGTGCAGCTTGGCCGCGCTGCATGCGAAACATCAGGGCGTCACGAGGCACACACTCACATCGGATGAGCCCAACGCTCGGAACGAGCTTTACGCTCCGGCCCGCTTGCCTGTATGCTTTTGGACGCGTGACCGGTAGCCACGAGAAGCTCGAGCATGCCGTACCGGAGACCGACCTCCTCCGAGTTTCGACTTTCGTGCGAGAAACATTGGCAGCGCACGCTGCTTCGAACGGCCTCCTCGAGCAAGCATTGGAGCGCGCCAAGCGAACGACACTGCCAACCACCAGCACGGAGTTGCAGGCCCTCTTCGATGGACCGCTATTCGAGCTCACACGAGACGCGCTCGGCAAGGCGCCCGCTGAATCCGTTCGCGTGCAGCTCCAGCGGCTCCTCGACATCGTGGGGCAGCTCGAGGCCACGCGGCCCGTGGGGTCTTCGTCGCCCGTCGAGACGCTCGACTCTGAATCCAAGCCCACCGTCGAGCTTCGAGTTCGGCCTTTTCCCATCGTGCTCTTGCTTGGCCCCGATGCCAACGCGGCGCGGCGCCTTCGCGTTCGACTCACGGCCTCGACCGCGGTCGTCGGAATCGAGGATTCTACGCTCCTCGTAAGAGAGCTGCGTCTGCTCGAACATCTCTCGCGGATGCTGATCGTCGACATGCGCACCTCCAACGATCTCCTCGACTCGATCGTGGCCGAACCACATCTCGCCGACCGCGCCACGATCGTGCTCTGGGGCGCGAGGCGCGGTCTCGAACGCGAGCTACGCCCAGCTCTTCCAGGAGCCACGATCGTACGCTGCGGGCCTGAAACAGAAGCCGAAGATCTCGCGTCCATCGTGCGCCTCGGCCCAGCACGATAAATCGTGCGTCGTCTATTCCAGGTAACCTTTCACGCCCGCGAACAGGTACTATTCCAGAGGATATGAAGTCCACCCTGCCGTCCAATCCGGACAGCCAGAGACGAGAGCTCCCACATCCATCGACTCCGCACTTGGCATATAATTCGGCGCCGATTCTGAAATCGACATCAGCATCGGATTCACGTCGAACCGATTCATGGCCCCCGGTGCCATGAACGCATCCGCCTCGGGCGAGTCCGCCATCATGTCCGCTGCGTTCATGAAGAAGACGCTGTTCGTGATGCTGAGCGCAGCTCCAACGGCAGCTTCGCTTTCGGCATCGCGAACATCCACCCCGAGAGGAAATCCTTGAATCAGCATGTTTCGCAGCGTTCCGTGGGTGCCGCGCCGCAACACGGCTCCGACTTGGTTCGTGCGTCCCGTATCGCTCGTCACCACCGTCACGTGATCGAGCGACGGATTCGAGCGAGGCAGAGCACCATTGTCTGCGCTCAGATTGTCCGCCTCGATGCCATTGGGATCCGAACTGCCAGAATCGGCATATCGATGTACGATCGCGAACCGAATCGTTCCCGTAAACCCTTGATCCCAATCGATTCCATCATCATCCATTCCCGATGCGACGATGAAACGCATGTTCGGTGAGCCCCCGAAGAACTCGAATGCATCGTCGAGCCCACGATGCATTTGAACGAACTCGATGCTCGTCTCCGAGCCGCATCCACCCAGAGTGAGACCATTGAGCTCGTTGTCACTTCCGAGCACACGCCCCGCGAACTCGATGCGCACATAACGCATCGCTCCACAATCGTGCGCGGCATTGGCTCCCCCGTAGATCCCGCGCGTCTCGGAGGCTTCGATTCCCTCGATGTTGTCGGTGCCGCCCGCAACATTGAGCGGCGCATTCCCGAGAAGCACGATGCCTCCCCAGTCGCCGCGATCCCGATCTCCTTCGGGACGCGATGACGTAAATACAATCGGAGCGTTCAGGTGTCCTTGCGCGTCGATGCGAGCCATGGGCGTCACGATCAACGCCCCACCATTGTCCGCGATGATGCGTGTCCCTGCCGAGATCGATAATGTTCCAGAGGTCACGAATACATTCGAAGTCAATCGATACACATGCTCACAGGTCCACGAAGCACCGCTGATATCGCCGGACACCGTGACCTCCGTCGGATTCGTCGGGCAGCTCGGAGGAGCCCCCGACGTACCGAGATCGGGGCAATATTCCGGGAGCGTCCCGCCATCTGCCGTGGCGTCTGCGGTTCCACCATCGGTGGACGGCCCAGCATCATCCACGCTGTTGCCTGCATCCCGACCTGCGTCAGACCTCGAATCGATGCTCTCCCCTTCTCCACACGCGCCCACGAGCCCTCCCAAGAGGGCCCAACAAATCACCCAATTCCGCATCTCATTCATCATTCGTCGCACTCCCGTCAATACGAATAAGCGCAAGAGAGCGTCACTTGTGTGCCAGGATGATATCCAAGCACCACAAAATCTCCTTGCCTCAGTTCACGCCGCTGAAACAGCACGTTTTGTGCTGTCAATCGGATCTTCAAATGAGGATCGGGCTCCCAGGAAGCCGATACATCGACTGAATGAAACGGCTCCAAATACGTATCTGGCAATCCGAGTCGGCCCACATCCTCGAGCCGCGAACCGAAGACATTGTAATAGACACCGAATGTCAGATGTGTGTCGGGAGGCGCAATTCCGAGTTGCACGTTCACGATATAGGGTGGCTGCCCAGCCAGTGGGCGCTCTGCACTCGTGGCCTGGCGGCGTTGTTCGTCCGAGAGGAGCGCCCTCGAATAGACAAACGACACATTGGCGCCCAACGTCAACCACTCCATGCCAGATACGAAATGTCCTCCGTGAATGCGTCCCTCGATCTCGACCCCGTAGTTCTCTGCGCTCTGGATGTTCTGAAACGAAAGATCACCGCCGCTCGAAACCACCGTTTGTTCGATCGGATTCTCGAAGACCTTCGCAAACGCCGAGACGGCCAACACCTCAGATGCGGAAGGAAACCACTCCCACCGAAGATCGAGATTGTGAATGTACGTCCGCTCGAGATTCGGATTGCCGGTGATCGTGCGTCTTCTTACGAAATCGACGAAGACGAAAGGTGCGAGCTCCCGCACCTGGGGTCTCGCCACGGTACCGCCATAAGAGGCGCGCAGGAACATATCCGGAATCAGCTCGACGACCGTCCCCACACTCGGCAAGACATCGACATCGGTCCTTCGTGTTCCGGCCGGTGCGATCGAATTCTCGAGCGCAAGCGGTGGGGCCGATTCGACGACTTGTCGAAACGATTCGACGCGCGCGCCCGCGATGATTCGCCATATCTGAAAGGGTCGCCACTCTGCGGATAGATATCCTGCGACCATCGACTGTGTCGCGTCATAACTATCGTCATCGCGCGTGAGCTCTCGTAGACGCGTATAAACATTGATTGATTCAGGAGAGAAAAGCTGATCGGGGGGCAGCATGGTGCCATTGGCATCAGACCCCGGCCTCGTTCCCCAACCCAATCGACGCACATCGAGTGCGCGCCCCGTCTGCCTTATCAGACCACCGAGTCGAAACGAGATCGTATCGATTGGAAGGAGCAGATTGGCGCCACCCCCATAGGTGACATCTTCCAAATTCGAATAGAATCGAGTTCCGCTCGTCGGCCCTGGAGCCCATGTGCGTCGGTCATCCATGACCACGTAAAGGAGATCTCGCAGATCGGGTGTATTTCGCTCGCCATAACTCGCGTTGAGTTGCCAATCGAGGTTTGCACCCATTGGCAAATCCGTATGTTGCCCGAGGAGTTGGCCATAGAGGAGAGTTCGCTCGAGCCACGACTGACGTCGTGCATCGATGTCGAACCCCACGGCTTCGCTGCGCCCCATCAGACGACCCGTCATGTCTTCGGCGTTCTGGGTGAAGAGACCGGTCAGGGTGATCTCGTTGTGACGCTCGACTTCGACTGTGCTCGTCACGAGAGCACTCAATTGCGTTTGGAGTTCGACGCCTTCTTGACGGAGAGATTCTCTTAGACGAACCCGCTGTTCCTCCCCTTCTCCTTCGAGTCGAAGCGACTGAATCAAATCGGCAATGGGCCTTTCGGAGTAGCGATATCCCACCATCGCCAAGTATCCGATTCGGCGCCCGCCCACATGGAGTGTATCCCCCATACTGAAAGACAGAGACAGATTCGGCCAAGCCGTGCGGTGGACCATTCCCCACCGATTCGGAAACGCAAGGGCGAGTGAATCACGTGCCTCGGGTCCAAGCTCGCTGACCCGTGTGGACTGCGCTGCGTCCGGGAGACGTCGGGTGCCATCATCGAAACCTAGAAAATCCGTGGCTCCCCCGCGATATCCAAGCGTCCTTTGGAAAGATGTTCCGGTATTGACGCCGAAGCCGACTCCGAGCCTCAGCTGGAATCGTGTCGGGAAGCTTCGAGTCGACACATCCACGAGCCCACCCGCCCAATCCCCAGGCACCTCTGGCGTAAACGTCTTTCGGATGGTCAGTGCATCGAGGATCCCGCTCGGAAAGAGATCGAGTTGAACCCCGGGAACATCGGGATCGGTGTTGGGCAACGCCACCCCGTTCAATGTCGTCAGGACATAACGTCCCCCGAGGCCACGGACATAGACGTAATCGTCGCGCGTGACGATGCCCACGGTGCGTCTCACCGCATCACTCGCGCTCGAATCCGGCGCACGGCTCATCTCTTCAGCGCCGATCGAATCTTGCACCGCAGCGGCCTCGCGACGCGCACGGATTTGCGATGCCTCACTCGAACGCTCCGCTCGCACTTCGATGACGATCTCTTCACCCGTCGAAGTGTCAGGCACGAGATCGATGTCTTGACGAGTGCATTCTCCTTCTCGAACGAGAACATCGTCGACCCGCGCTGCTTGATAAAGATCGTAATACGAGCGCAACGAGTATGTCCCCGAGGGCACATCGATCACGAAATGACCGTCCACATCCGTCAATACCCGCCGCCCACGCCCAAGGACGATGACAGGCGCTTCAATGAGCGTTTCACCGGTTTCGGCGTCGCGTACCACGCCTTCGATCCCCGACCGCGTGCAGTGTCGCACCTCGTCCTCGAGAGACGTCTGTCCTCGCGCGGAGCTGGCGACGATCGAACAGACCACAATCCAACCGATGAATGAGAAATAGCGAGCCAGTCTCCAGACATGGAGCGTGCGCATCAAAACCTCGAAATCGAAAGGCGTTGATTGAAATGTGCCCAGCACACATCAACGTGAATGATTCAATGAAGCGAGCGATTCGGTCGAAACCGCGATGGTCCTCGCTCCCGCTCCACGTATTTGATCGAGTACTTCGACCGCGCGACCGTAAGGGGCGTCCTCATCGGCATCGAAAAACACGGGATCTCCCGCTCTCGAAGACAACACTCCTCTGAGGCGAGCACTGAAATCACGAATCGACACGACATCTTGAAGGATACGAATCGTTCCGTCCGATCCGACAGTCACGACAATCGGTCCATCGTGCTCCACCGGCGGCCTTCTTTCCGCCTCACCCCGCGGTTCGGCGGGAAGATGAATCCAAAACTGCTTGGAAAGCATCGGTGTCACGACCATGAACACGATGAGCAGAACGAGCACCACGTCCACGAGCGGAGTCACGTTCATCTCGGGCCTTGCCCCCTCTTTCCGAGAGCCCGCCGAAATCTCGATGGCCATCTCGTTAGCCCTCCTCGGAGCGGGCCCCGACACGGAGCGCGACGCCAGGAAAACCAATCTGCTGACATAATCGGAAGATGTCTCGTACAGCGCCATATCCGAGCTCGGCGTCCGCTCGAAGCACGACACGCCGGGTGGGCTCCCGCGCATGAAGTGCTTCCAGATGAGAGCGGAGCTCCTCGCGCGAGAACTCTTGTCCTTCGATATAAAGCTGCGCGGCCTCCGTGAGGGAGATCGTCAACGGATCCATTCGAACGCGAGGATCTTCATCGACATTGAAGATGCTCGGCAGATCGACCAAGACCTCGCTGTCCATTTCAGGCAAAACAACCATGAATATAATCAGGAGCACGAGCACGACATCGACGAGTGGAGTCACGTTCATCGAAGGAGATGGTCTCATTCGCTTATGTCGAGAGTTCATATTCGTGTTCACTCATTCAATAAGAGAGCGCCGGAAGCTCTTCGGACGCCGTCTCCTCGACCGCCCTCTTCCTGTCGCGCGACATGGGGGCAAACGACGCCGATTCGAGTCGGTCACCGAGCTCACTCTCCGCATTTCCAAGCCCCGTCTCGAGACGAGTGACACGCCCTGAGATCCAGTTGAACAAGAGAACCGTCGGGATCGCGACGGCGAGCCCATATCCCGTCACGACCAATGCCTCACCGATCGAAGCGCCGATGGTCCCAATGCCGCCCGAGCCACTCTCTGCGATCATCTGAAATGCATTCAAGATCCCGAGGACAGTTCCGAGAAGACCTACGAAAGGAGCCGTCGATCCCGTCGAGGCGAGGATGTTCATTCCGCGATTGAGATCTTCCGAAATGGATTCGTGTCGCCTCGAAGCGGCACGGCGTGCGAACTCTGCGGCTCGTTCAGTCGAGTCGCCTGCGCGCTCTCGCTCGAGAAACACTCGAAGCGCGGTATACACGAGAAGCGCCAAATGAGACCCTTTGGCGGTTTTCGCTTCTTCATAAAGCGTTTTCCAATCTGCATCTTCGATCAGCGGCGCAGCCCTTTTCGCGAACGCGCGCGAAGCCATCTCCGAGCGCACGAGCAAAATCCACCGGTCGATTGCGACTGCCAAGCTCGCAATCGCCTGCAAGGTCAGAATCGCGACGACGACCTTGACGGGAAGACCCATGTCCGACCAGAGCTCGACGAGATTGATATTCATATTTTTACCCCGAACCACGAGATTGATTTCACAGAGTCAATGCGAGAGTGATTGGAAGCGTGTGAATCACGGCGTAGGGAGTGCCATCTCCCATGCGCGCAGGCGCTGCATGGGAACGCTCGACGGCACGAATGACATGTTCGTTCGGAATGAGCGGATGTCCCCGCAACACCTCGACACGCGCAATCGAACCATCCTCATGAACCGTCACGCGCACGACCACGGTGATCCGCGCGAGCCCCGAACCCGCGACGCCGGAAGGGATCTCGAAGTTGCGCGCGATTTCTTCGCGGTCGAATTCCGGAGGACGTGTGCCCTCGATGACTCGCACCGGGCCTCGCGCGCGCGCTCGGGGTTCGAGAACAGCCGCAGCGACTGCGGGAGGAGTGCTTGTCGGGATGAGGCCTACACCATCCGGTGCCCCATGGGGATCGCCTTCGAGCTCGGGCGCAAACGGATCGGGCGGCGGCCCGGGAGAGGTCTCACGAGGCGCGGGGAGTGAATCAGGAATCACCGTGGGAGCTTCCAGCCGAGGTCGTGGAGTCCCCAATCGAGCTGGCGGGCGCTCTGGCGCCTGGACGGTTTGGACCGATGGCGCGGGAGGTGGCCGTGGCGGCGGCTCCGGAGCGGGAGGCGGCGCAAACTCGACTCGAACGGGCTCTTCATCCTGTACGACGACTCGACGAACGGCGGCGCTCGCCGCAAAGACAGCACTCGTCATCGTCGAGAAAACGAAGATCGAAACGACGGCGGAGAGACCGAATCGACGGCGACCGGTGGTGCTCCCTTCGCCAAAATCTTCGAGCATCGTTCCCTCCATCGGGTCCTACGACCCGCGCGAACGAGCGCTCTTCTAAGCGGTCTGCGTGACGCTCCTGCAACGTCGCCGTGGCAATGCGTGTCGCTTCGGTCGCGATCTCGCGCGTGAAGAAGCGTGGGTTGATCCAAAGGATCCGCAAAACCTCAGAAAAGCCAAGCAAACACGCCAGGTTCCGTTGACAGAGTCGCCCCCCGCTGGCAGGCTCGCACCCACTCCGGATGGTCGATCGGATCGGTAATTGCCGCATTCTCGGTGAGATCGGTAGCGGCGGAATGGCCGTCGTTTACAAAGCGGTACAGGAACCGCTTGGACGGCTCGTTGCGATCAAAGCGCTCAAGCCGAGCATCGCCGTGGACAGCGGCTTCGCGAAGCGCTTCGAGCGCGAGGCCCATTTCATGGCCTCGCTCCAGCACGAAAACATCCTCCACGTCTACGATTTCATCAAAGAGCGCGGGACGATGCACATCGTCATGGAGTACGTGCAGGGGATCGATCTCTACGATCTGCTCGACATCACCCCACGGTTGCCGATCGAGGTCGCTGCCATCATCGCGCTGCAGGTCGCTCGCGCACTCGATTACGCCCACTTTCGCGGGATCATTCACCGCGACATCAAGCCCGCGAACGTGATGATCAGTCACCAGGGCGAAGTGAAGCTCATGGACTTCGGCATCGCACGCGACGACAAGCTCAGCGATTTGACCGAAACTGGAACAGGTCTCGGCACACCGAGCTACATGAGCCCCGAACAGATCCTCGGTGACAAGCTCGATTTTCGATCCGACATCTTCTCGGTGGGCATCGTCCTTTATCAAATGATCACCGGACGAAAGCCATTCGTCGAAGACGATTCGCGCACGGTGATGCAGAAGATTCGCCTCGATCGCTATACATCCCCCCGCAAGATCAACACGGTCGTCCCTCGCTCGCTCGAGCGCATCATGGCGCGCTGCATGGAGAAGATGCCCGCCAATCGGTATCCAACCACGCAATCTCTGATCGACGATTTACAAGATTTTCTCGCGTCGCGTGTTCCGATCAATCACAACGCGCGTCTCGTCATGTACCTGCGGGAGGTCGGGACGGTCACCGATGAACAGGCCGACGAGATCCTCGCGGCGAGCGCCCCCAATCGAGTTCGACGCAGCGGCGCGGATCGCTCGCTCGTTTGGCACAACTGGGTCGTTCAAGGTGCCCTCTGTGCAGCCGTGATCGCAGGTGGGGGGGCCATCCAAACCTGGAGTGGTCGGCTTGCGGGTGATCTTGATCAGTTCGCAGCCGAAACAGGAGCTCCTGTCGTGCCGCGGCGTGCAGGATATCTACGTTTCGTGGTCGATCCCTGGGCGGAGGTCTTCATCGATGGGCAGTTCGTGCTCACGACCCCGAGTGCGCAGCGCGTACCACTGCCTCCAGGGCGACATTTCGTAAGGCTCGAAAACCCTTATTTTCAAGCGGTAGATCGTGAAGTGTGGGTTCAAGAAAATGAGCTCATCCTCATCGACGAGGCCCTGCAAGAACAAGATCCAGAGACGACAGCGCGTCCCATGATCCGCGACAACGCGGAGTCTGATACCCCCGTGTTGCCCGATCCCGCGGAGGAGATCGAATGAGCGCACGATTCGGAACGGGGCTCGCCTCGATTGCGCTTTCCTTGATGGTTTGGACGCATGCTGGGATCGCCAAGGCCAATCTTCCGGCGTTCGTGCATGTCGTCAGACAAGGCGAGACCCTCGCCTCGATTGCGCAACGTTATTACGGTGATCCGCGCCGCGAGAGCGTACTCGTGGCCGAAAACGGGCTCACCACCCAAGGTGGGAGCGCCATCGTGGTCGGAATGCGACTCGTCATTCCGACGGTCACGTATCACCGTGTTCGTGCTGGTGAAACATGGCCTCAGATCGCAGAGCAGCATTTCGGTGATGTGCGGCGTGCATTCGCGATCATCGAATCGAATCCTTCGGTCGAAGGCGGGTTGCCTCCGGATGGAGCCGAGCTCCTCATCCCCTATCCACTTCGTCATGTCGCTGATCAGCGCGACACGCTCAACCACGTCTCGCAGACCTATTACGGGACGACCGACGGCTCACGCACATTACGCCGATTCAACGGCATGCGATCGGTCCGGCTCCAGCGTGGGCAAGTGATTCTCGTTCCTCTCTCTGACCTCGTCCTCTCCGAGGAAGGACGACGAATCGTCCTCGAAACCACGGGCGTGGCACCGGCAGGAGGGGAAGTCCGAGAGCTTCAGGAGCGCATCGGCGAACAGCTTCCGCAGCTCTTCGACCATGTTCGTTTGGGTCGTTATACGGAAGCCATTTCGCTAGGAAATCGCTTGCTCGGCTCGGGCGATCTCACCGGCAATCAAATCGTCACGATTCAGCGCACGCTCGCCGTCGCCTACATCGCGCTCTCTCGTGACGATCTCGCGATCTCCGCGTTCAGGGAAGCACTCGAGCGACAACCCGACCTCGAGCTCGACTCTCGCCGCACCTCGCCGACGGTCATGCACGCATTCGAAGCTGCACAGCAGAGTCCGCCTCCAAACACCGCACCCGCTCCCAGCCCACAAGACGTCGGCGCGGGCCGATAAACCATCCATCAACGCCTCTCTGCAGGTCGACGCTGGATCAACTTCTTCACTTCGACCGTGACGAAGACGAGGGCTCCCGCCGCACCCATGAAGAGCCACCACATCGCATCGATCGGCGCCGTTCCGAAGGCTCGATTCATGAAAGGTGCATAGGTGAAGAGCAGCTGCGCAGCGAGCATCACGATCGCACCGAGCCATACATAGCGATTGGAAAACACACCGATGCGCCAAAGCGGCAGACTCAAACTGCGACACGCAAAAAGATAAGCCACCTCGACCGTCACGATCGTATTTCCTGCGACTGTACGCGCTTCGGCGAGCGCATCCGGATTCATCGCGAGCGACCATCCGAAAAACCCAAATGCCGAAGCCGCCATCAACGCCGACACGACCAGCGTGCGAATCCCCAATCCAAGGCTCAAAAGCGGCTCGCTCGGAGGGCGAGGCGGACGCGACATGATGCCCGGCTCCTTCGGTTCGAAGACGAGCGATGTGCCGAGGAGGATCGCTGTCCCCATATTGATCCATAGAATTTGAACCGGAAGAATCGGGAGCACCGTGCCCATCGTCATGGCCAGGAGAAGCACCATCCCTTCGCCGCCATTCGTCGGAAGCGTCCACGTGATGAACTTGACGAGATTGTCGTAAACTCCGCGCCCTTCCTCGACAGCGGCTTCGATGGTCGCGAAGTTGTCATCGGTCAGGATCATCGCAGACGCGCTCCGCGCGACGTCGGTGCCGCCTCGCCCCATCGCCACTCCGAGATCGGCTTGTTTGAGCGCCGGTGCATCGTTGACCCCATCCCCCGTCATCGCGACGATGTGTCCACGCTCTTGAAGCGCACGCACGAGGAGCAGTTTTTGCTCTGGCGCAACACGCGCGAAGACCGCGACGTTCTCCGCAATCTCCGAGAGCTCCTCGGAAGACATTCGCTCGATGTGAGCGCCCGTGAGAGCGCGCAGCGTTCCGTCCGCCTCTCGTTCTCCCCGTAGACCGAGCTCGGCTGCGATCGCCGAGGCCGTGATCGCATGATCACCGGTGATCATCTTCACGCGTATTCCCGCGCGATGACACGCCGCGATCGCCCGCTTCGCTTCTGCGCGCGGAGGGTCGATCATCCCCACCAAACCGAGAAACGTGAGCTCACAAACATCTGCATGTGAGATCGTCGAAGGCATTTCAGAAAATCGACGACGCGCGACGCAAAGCACGCGCAACCCGCGCGCAGCGAGCTCGCGCACCGACCGATGCACCGCCTCGCGCTGCACATTTTCGAGCGGGCCCTCGAGATCCAACGCATCGATGGAACGTTCGATCAAGACCTCTGCGGAACCTTTGACATAGAGCACGCCACCGCCCGCCGGGTGCTCGTGAAGTGTCGCCATGAATCGATGCTGTGATTCGAAAGGAATCTCGTCTCGCCTCGGGAACGACATCGTCCCATCCTCGAGCCCGGCTTTCGCGGCGAGCACGAGCAGCGCGGCTTCCGTCGGATCGCCTTCGATCTTCGTTTCGTGAGCACGAACGATGCGTGTGTCGTTGGCAAGCGCTCCTGCACGGATGCACTCGAGCAGAGCGGGAATACGCGCAGCATCGACAGGCTCCCCCTTCCTTTCGAGCGTACCTTCTTCTCCATATCCAACCCCGGTCACGGACACCTCGCCGCCGAAGGTCCACACCTCGCGCACCGTCATTTGATTCTCGGTCAGCGTCCCCGTCTTGTCCGTACACACGACCGTCGTACAGCCCAGAGTTTCGACCGCAGGAAGCTTACGAATGAGCGCTCGCCTCTTCGCCATCTGCGAAACTCCGACCGCGAGAAGCACCGTGACAGCGGCTGGCAGGCCCTCTGGAACAGCACCCACTGCAAACGCGACCACGCCATTGAATGTGCGTTCGAAGTCAGCACCCCTCACCGCTTCCAGGATGAAAAGAAGGGCGGAGACTCCGAGCACGACCCCTACGAGAATCTTCGAAAGCGCAGCAATGCGTCGGGTCAGCGGAGTCCGAAGCTCCTTCGTAGCCTCGATGAGACTCGCAATCTTGCCTGTTTCCGTACCATCACCGATCGCAACGACCACGCCTTGGGCCGTCCCGTAGGTGACCGATGTCCCCGCAAAAGCCATGTTGTCGCGATCACCGACCCCCGTTTCGATCGATAACGTTTTCGGTGACTTCGCCGAAGGCAGCGACTCTCCGGTCAATGCCGATTCATCGACTTGGAGATCACGCACCGAAACGAGCCGCAAATCAGCGGGAACCGCATCTCCAGACTGTAAAAACACGATATCGCCATTCGTGAGCTCTTGGCTCGCGATCCGTCTCTTCGTTCCATCTCGAACGACGGTCGCCTCGGTGACGACGAGTCGATCGAGCAGTGCAATCGCATTCTCGGCACGTTGTTCTTGGAAGAACCCGATCACGGCGTTGACGATCACCACGATCGCGATGACGACGGCATCTGGAATATCGCCGAGCGCACCCGAGACGACTGCCGCCACGATCAGAATCAACACCAAAGGCTCGGTAAATTGCGCGAGAAGCCGTCGGAAGAGTGATTTTCCACGTCTTTTCGTGAACCGATTCGGGCCATCGCGCTCGAAACGGCGCCGCGCTTCGGCTTCGCTCAAGCCTCGTTCGGAATCGGTCGTCAGAGACGAAAGCGCCTCCTCCGAACTCATTGCGTGCCACGCGCTTCTGCCCATTGCCCTTTGCAAGACATCGATCCGCAGCCTTGCGACTCCAAGTCGATGCAAAATGCGTGGCGAAACGCCTCAGCGCATCATTTGTTGGAGGGCTTCGATGCTCGGGGCTGCGAGCGGAGGATCCATGGGAGCCTCCAAGCAGACCCGAGCGATCTCGCGCTTCAACGCATCCGGATCGCGCCAGAGCGCGGCGAGTTCGGCCACGAGCTGTTTGGGGCGTGCCTTCCATCCAGCGAACGACACACGCATCTCCTCGGGAAGAGCACCTCTTTCGATCGCGTCGAACACGGCAAATGGGAGCTGAGAACCGAAAATGGCCTCGCCGCTTGGACCTTCGAGGATCCCGAGCACCACGTCTTCGAGCATCGTGCGATGAGAAGAATCCTCCGCGTTCACGCGTTCGATCAGATACGCCTCCGTCAGAAAGACTTCCCATCCGAAAGGCAGAGGATCATCGATGTCCTCGAGCGCATCCCGCACACGATCGACGTCGATCGCAAAGACCACGAGGTGCACGTAGTCTGTGCCATGTCGGAGCGCGAGCGAGCGATCCATGATCGTCGGGTGGCCCAAACCTTCGGCTTTTGCGGATACCTGCGGAAGAGAGCGGCGCATGGGTTTACTTTGCGGCCTATTGAACGGTTACGGCACAAGTTTGACCCACTGATGCACGGCACCCGAGAGCACCTCGTGCATTATATCCCCAGCAACGCACTCCACCGTTCTCGAGCCGCGCACAGCTCGTGGCAGAGCCGAGCTCAACCTCGACCGCCGTCTCGATGCCAGCAACGCTCTGCGGACGAGAAGAGGAGTCGCCAGCCGTTCCATTGCCGAGCTGCCCGACATCATTCTTTCCCCAGCACCGGACGGTGCCGGCAGAAACTGCACATGAGTACCATCCACCTGCGGCAATCGATGTTGCACCACTAATTCCAACCACTTGAACTGGTGTCGCGACTTGCGCATGTCCACTCACGCCGAGTTGAAGATCGCGATTGTCGCCCCAACACGACACTGTGCCATCGCTCATGCGAGCACAACTATGCAAATCTCCAACTGCGATCTCCTGTACATTGGCGGCAATTGCGAGAGACGGAGTCAATACAGGCATTGTTGAAGTCGCGCCGTTTCCGATTTGCCCCTCGGCATTTCGACCCCAGCAATAGACCGCCCCGCTCGTCGTCAGTGCACAAGTATGCCGCTGACCTCCCATGACTCGAGCAAATGTCCCTCGAACTGCAAGTCCACTCGTCACGTTCCTCGGGAGAACAATATTAGACTCGGCAAGAATGCCGCACTGTCCATCTTCCGTGCGTCCCCAACACCATACGTTGCCCGCGACGATCGCGCACATGTGATCTACCCCAGCACCAATCGATGTCGCTGTGAAGTTGGGAACTCCTGCGACCGCGATGCCCGTGGCAGGAAGGGTGGTACGAACCGAACCTGCACCCGAACCAAGCTGCCCCCATGTGGCATCGCCCCAACATCGCACGTTGTTTCCCGTCGTTCCGACACGCGCACAGACAAACCCATGACCAGCGCTGAGTTGAAGAGCACCTTCCAGACCAGAGACGAAAGTTGGCGACATGCTGTCTGTCATCGTCCCATTGCCCAGCTGACCAGCGACATTGGCGCCCCAGCACATCGCACGACCGTCGATCTGACGCACACAACCAAAGTGATAGTTTCCAGCTACGATCTGAGCGGCGTCGTTGCAACCAGCCTCTGCGCAAGCGAAGGCACATGCTTCACCGCACTCGGTGCAGTTCGAGAGCGTGCCGAATTCCGTCTCACACGCGTCGTCGAACATGTCGTTGCAGTCATCGTGGTTGGGTTTGCACGTCAAACCACAGCCGCCTCCGCTCTTGCAGACGACCGTCGCGGTATCTGCGTTGCGTGATGGAACGCCACACGACGCCAAGGCACTGCCATCATCGGCGGTGCCGTTGCAATCATCATCGAGACCGTTACACGTCTCGGCCATCGGCGCTCGTGCACCGCTACAATCTCCCCATGTCCCTGCTTCTGTGCAGGTTTGAGTGCCCAACGAACACTCCCCGATATCACTGCCCGAAGCACAGGGGCGAACCGCGGCGATGGTGCACTCACACCCTTCGTTCGCGCGCCTATCGCAATTCTCATCTCGCATGGACTCGTCACACACTTCGCGACCGTCTGGATTGCATGAAGCGCAGCCATCATCGCAATCCATCTGGTTCATGACGTAACCACTCGGCGCTTCGCAAGCTTGCATCGACATCGTCATGTCACCGAAGCCATCGCCATCCGCGTCGCGATAGAACGCGCGCATCGAGAAACCATTGTCGACAACACCATCGCAGTCGTTGTCGACTCCATCACACACCTCATCCGTGGGTGTGCATGCTTCGATGCATCGACCGCCCATGGCCATGCTCCCAGCGGGACAACCAGACTCCGCGCACCCCACGAGCCACAACGCACAAATTTTTACTAGGACGAGCTTACAGAGCCAATCGAACGAACGAACTGGAACATGCGTATGCATCACGCCCCCCTTCATGACAAGGCGCGCACTCTGACGTACACCTGTCTCAAGTCAAGTCATGTTGGGCGAACTCATAAGGAGCATTTATGATGACTTCGATCAGCTCATCTCCACTCGAATTCGAAATCGTTCGCTCACTTCTCCCACGTGTATCGTTCCTTCGATGCTCGTTCGTCCGTCGTGTCGGCCAGCCCAATATCCAACCTGCATCGTCTCGGTCAAAAGCCCTTCCCCCTCGACGCGCACGGGGGCAGCGCTCGACGCATACGCTGCCAACATTCGATCGGAGAACCCGAATATCTCCGCCAAAGGCGCGCCCGACACAGGATGAACCAGGGCATATAGACGTGTGCCTGTCGCCGGATCGCGCATGGTTTCGCTCCCTTTGGCCGCGAGCCGCACTTCGTCCTCCCCACGGCCACGCTCCAACAACCAAGCGAGCTCCTCTCGCGCTCGTGGTGAAGCGCGAATACGCCGTGCTGTGAACGCCGCTTCATATGGCTCGACGTTGGCGCTGATGAGACGCGCGATCTCTGCTGCTGTGGGCAATCCCCCTCGCTCGATATTCTGAGCGGGACGACCGCTGAGCGCGCGGAGACCATCCCGCGCCAAATCGATCGCGAGGCGCATGGCTTCTTCCCGTTCTTCTGCTTCGTCCGGAGTTTCTCCTGGACGCTGGACCCCGAAATCAGCGCCGACGTGCAAAAGCGTGCGTTGGCCCAGCCGACGCAAATCATCCCTCGATTTCGACGAGACCTCTGCGAGATCGCCCGTCAGCTCGAGCGCCACCGAGAGCGCAAGCGCTTCCAAAATAGGCTCGAGCTCTTCCTTGGAAGCCAACGCAGCTCGGGCTTTGTCCTCCCACAAACGAGCAAGTGCTTCAATCATCGTTCAGCTCCGATCACGATGGCTCCTAGACGTTTAGGCACAAGACGAACTGACACCCTCACTCTCCACGCTTTCGCTCGGGCCGCGCACGGCCTTGATCACTGCGACGTTTTCCGATGATTTCACGAAGCACATCGGCCACGTCCGCGGCCATCGAGGCCGCTCCTTCTCGCTCGACCCAATCATCCAAGGCGGCCAACACCACGGGCCGCCCTCGCTCGACCCATTTGTACACGCGGTCGCGCGTCATCGGCTCACCTGTCGCAAGAACATCACACAGTTCGTCGAAATCAGCGTCGAGTACCAATCGCCGGAGCGCCGCTCGACCCTGGAGGCGCTTCAAATGACGCATCGAAGGCGCCGTGTTGCTCGAACGCAGATAGATCTCCACCTGCGCTTCCACGATCGACACGATTCGCTCGGCCGCTTCGGGGTCGAGCCTCGGCTCGTCCTGTGACTCGAGTTGCTCGACCTCGGACGCGCGCGATTCCGAGCTCGTTTTCTCGAGACCACGAAGCACGGGATTTCGAGATCGCGCGCGCAGCAAATCCACCTTCTTCCTTTGATGGATCGTCTTGATCCATCGCACCGCTTGGAACGGCACGCTCGCCTGCATCGATTGCACATTGCGCCCAATCGCAATCAGCGTCTCTTGATGCGCCTCATCGCTGTCGGCCCCGCGCCCTTGAAATGACATGCGAAGCCACGACTCGACGACCTTCCAATGGGCATCATGCGCACGAGTCAATGGGGCTTTGGAGGTGCGCAGTGCGGAGAGCGCTTCATAGAGTGATTCTGGTGTCGGCATCGAATGGCTCGCTCCCCTATCGTCAAATCATCTCGCATCTCGCGATCAATGCGCGAAATGCGCTCGTACGCCGGGTGGGTGGATATCCCTCTTCGAGAGCGCGCTTTACATTCTCCTTGGCAGGTCCAATCCAATGAGGCGCTGCGCCATATTCGGGCAGGCTCGCGAGCGCAACCATCGCGCGCGACTCGATATCGCGATTCCATTCATCCGCCTGTGTACGAAGCATCGCCTCGATGAGCACGTTGACGTGGCCCATCGAAGAAAGTCCTGGCTCGAGCGCATGACCATGCGCCGCAGGCGAGCTCGCAAGCAAATGCAATCCTCGCTTGCGAGCGACTCCACCCGCATGGAACAGCGCCCTGCCGAGATGGCGGCGCGCGAGGAGACCAGGCAGCGGATGATCGTGGATGGCGTCGTGCACGGCCGCGACATCGAGCACCTCGATCGCCTCACGATCGAGCCCCATGCTGACGAGCGCGCCACCCCACCCCGTGCGAACCCACGCCTCTTTCTCCCGGCGTGCACGCGCATCTCCCTCTTCGACCTCCTCCATCGCCGAGATCCACTCGGCTCGCGCCTCACGCCCGCGCCCCAGCCGTCCAAGCGCATCGAGCAAATACACGCGGCTCCTCGCTGCCGAAGACGGCGCATGCACCAACGTCATCGCGAGCGCCTCTTCGAACACGGCTCGCGCCTTCTCCCAACGCCCCTGCCCCATCGCCACGAGCCCCGCACACCCAAGCGCTTTGATCCACTCACCGCGCAGCCGCGCGCGACGCGCGATCGTCACCGCTCGTCTCGCCGCCCGCATCGCCTCCGCAAAACGAAACAGCTTGAGTTCGGTCATCGCTCGTTGCTGCTCGAGCAACGTGAGCGGCGCATCGGGCAACGCCAAACGTGCCGTCTCATCGTCCAAAATGACTTGCGCCGCTTCGATCACACGCAAGCTCCCTTCGGGATCGCCCAGATGTCTGCGCGCAGCGGCGAGACGCGCCAACGCTTCCACGCGAAGATCAGGCCGCCCTTCTGGAAGGGCACCTGCGAGACGCGAAAGCCGCTCCCCGATCGATGGCCAAAGATAACCGCGCCACCCTTCCGAAAACGCAGCGCGCGCTTCGCGCATCGCGTGCTCGGGCTCGACGCGTGCGCGCTCGGATGCGAGCGTTCGTTCGAGCAACTCATGGACCGTTTGCACGGCAAGGATCGTCAAACCACCCGCGGCCTTGGCTTCGACCTCGTTCTCCAGAGGCACGACGATGGCTTCCATCCCGGCTTCCGCCGCGGCGCGCACCTTCGCACCCACCCCGCCCACCCGACGCACGATCGCACCATCGAGCGCCCCCGTAATCGCGATGCGCGGCCGAACTGCGCGATCGCTCCAAAGCGACACCGCACTCACGAACGCTGCTGCCGCAAGCGAATTCCCTTCGAGCCGCGCTCCACTCAAAGCCCTCGGGCGCGCAGGTACCAAACGAAAACGATCGCGGTCGCGCGGTGGCGCCGCAATTCGAGCCGCCATCGCGAGCGCATCGGCCACGGCTTCGAGCGCGTCATCCTCGAGCCAAGGCCGCACCGGAAGCGCCCCCGCCGGATCGAACTCGACGAATGCCATTCGTATGAAGGCCCGCTCGCGACGGATGTCGAGCAGCGGAATGCGAACCGCATGAGGAGGTGGCTCCGCCTCCGAAAGCGCGACGATCGCCTCTTCGACACCGAGCGCACGCGCGCGCGCGCGATCTTCGGCATGGGCGCTTCCAGGATCTGCCCACGTCAGCGCACGACCGAGCATGTCGATGGCGTATCGCTTGGCCGCAATCCCCTCCGCCTGTTCAGCAGCGGTCAGCAGCGGCTCGAGGCGACCCGCACGGAGCGCCTCGAGCATCAAGGAATCGAGCGTGGACACGCTCAGGTCAGAAGTGTGCGGAGAAGCGTGAGGTTTTCTCGCTCTTCTTCGGACATCTCACCATCCGCGCCGATGATCTCCGAGGCGACCTCGAGAAAAATCTCCCGATGCTCACGCGGAATCTCATTTGGATCGACCTCGTCCGCCTTGGGAGGCAGCTCCAGCCAAGTCTCGACCTGCTTGGCTTCTGACTGATCCAACTTCAATCGGCGAATCATCTTGTGAACGAAGCTCCGTTCTTGATCTTCGATTCGGAGATCCGCCCATGCAAAGGAGCACACGAATTTCATCAAACGCATTCGGTCGTCACGATCGAGCTTGCTCAACATGGTTTCGTTCTCCTCGAAATCGAGTCGCAGTCTACATGAAACGGAAGCTCAATTCGTACCCATGAACGCTTCTCAGGGCGCTTGGTTCTCCGCGGTACCGATGTCTCCTGCGCCCATCGCCCGCGCCGCACACCCCGCAAACCCGCGAGAAGTCAGGTGACTGACCGCCCAGAGCCCCCCCGCAGAGCCCAACACGAGGAGCAGCACGAGCCTCAGAAGGAAACTTCGGTCACGCCGCAAGGCGTGCTCCTCGAGATCTGCCATACCCACCGATCATGCGCGGCGGTGGCCGCCAAGGCAAAGTCCGCGTCGTTACGCGATTGCTTGATAGGCGAAGGCCATTCTGGTAACCACAAGTCACTTTTTCGCGAGCGTTCGTCAAAGTCACGGGCTCGCGGCATGAGGAGATCGGGATGTCGACGACGGTCGTGATGCCTCCGCTCGGGGAGAGCGTGCTCGAAGGCACGGTAGGAAAATGGCTCGTTCAGGAGGGCCAGCGGGTCGATCGCGACCAGCCCGTGGTGGAAATCCTGACGGATAAGACCGACAGCGAAATTCCCGCGCCCAATTCGGGGCTCATCGTCAAGTTGCTCGCCAAAGAAGGCGATACCGTCCCTGTGGGCGGGAAATTGTTCGAACTCGACGAATCGGCGAGCGCAGCGGCGACGGTTGCAACGATCGTACAACCAGCCACCCCCGTGGTCGTGACTCCCCAGACGATGGCCAGCACGGAGCCAGGACGCGCTTCTCCGGCCGTTCGTAAGCTCGCACGCGATATGGATATCGACATCCAAGCCGTGCCCGGCTCTGGACAAGGAGGGGTCATCACGCGTGATGACGTCCTGCTTGCGGCCCAAGGCACTCCCAATGGCCAGAGCAGCGCAGCACGGCCCGCCACGTTCCCAGGAACGGCCCCTGCCGCCATTCAGCCCCCTCCGATGGTCATCCCTGGGACGACGCCTGCCGGCCTCTACGAGGCGCTCCGTGTCCTCGGTGGTCAGAGCGCATTCAAGGTGCCGCCGTATCAGCCGCTTCCTGGCGACAAAGTGGTTCCGTTCTCGCGACGTCGCCGGATCATCGCCGACCACATGGTGTATTCGAAGCTCGCGTCACCGCATGTCGTGACGTTCGCCGAATGCGATCTGCAGAAGACCTCTGCCCTTCGAGACAAGCACAAAGACGCGCTCAAGAAGGAGGGCGTCAATCTCACCTTCCTCGCCTTCGTCACAGCCGCCGTGGCGCGTGCGCTCCGCGATTTCCCGGTGATGAATGCGCGAATTCTGGAGGACGCCTTCGTCCAGCATCGCGACGTGAATCTCGGCATCGCGGTCGAGACGAACGAAGGGCTCGTGGTGCCGGTCATTCGCAATGCCGACGAGCTGCGTGTCCGCGGGCTTGCACGCGCGATCGACGAAATGGCGACCAAGGCGCGCGATGGAAAGCTCGTTCCCGATGATCTCGCGGGAAAGACGTTCTCGATCTCCAACCCAGGCCGCAAAGGCAACCTCGTCGGTGGCGCGATCATTTCTCAGCCCAACGTTGGCATCTTGCGCATCGGCGAAATCAAGAAGCGCGTCGTCGTGGTGGAGCACGAAGGACAAGACACCCTCGCGATCCACCCCGTGATGTATATGGCACTCTCCTACGACCACCGCGTGGTCGATGGCGTCGTCGCCAATGGCTTCTTGTTCCGCGTGAATGAACTCCTCGAGGCAGGCCTTTTCGAGATCTGATCGAGGATCTCACGCAGGTTTCAACTCATGATCCAGTGGGAGCTGCTACTTCGCATCGGGATTGGCACCGCCCTCGGCGGGATCATCGGCTATGAGCGGGACGTGCACGGAAGGCCAGCTGGCCTTCGTACACACATGATCGTCGGCCTCGCTTCCGCCACCTTCATGGTCGTCTCGACGAATTTCGTCTACATGCAGCACTATCACCATGAGGATCTGGTCGAAGTGGATGCGTCACGCATCGCGGCCTCGATCGTCACTGGGATGGGATTCCTTGCGGGCGGCGCCATTCTGCGCATCGGCCTCTCGGTCCAAGGCCTCACGACAGCCGCCGCTCTGTGGCTCGTCGGCGCCATCGGGATGGCATCTGGCTCAGGCATGTACGCCGTGGCCAGCTTCGTCACCCTCTTGGGCGTTCTGGCGCTGACCATCCTGAGGCGCTTCGAGGACAAGGACACACGTGCTGCCCAACGGCGGAGAATCGACCTCCTGCTTGGCCCAGACGCCTCAGCCACCAAGCTCTCGGCAAAGTTGCGAGACATGGGGCTGACCGTGTCGACACTCGCGCAGGAACGAAAGACCGATGAGAAGACACAAGCGCTTCTTCTGGAAGTCCGTATTCCTCAGCAGATCGAAATCGACAAGCTGATCGATGACCTCGGAGCCGAGCCGGATGTTCGACGCGTGAGGGTGGAACACGTTTCCTGAGGAGGCGGAGGCGGAAGCAGAGGCGGAGGCGGAGGCGGGGCTCACGTCCCTGATGTTGAGAATCTATCCGGAGAGTCAGAAGGTCGCACAAGAGGCGCTGCGAATCGCAGACCCAAATTGGGCGAAAGGATCGCGACCTGGTGAGTTAGCTGAATCCCGAGCAGCACCGAGGCTTTTTTGGAGGTCGATGAGGGCTTGATCTCGTACTTGGCCTTGCGACCACGACGCCTCGTTTCCTGCCGTTCAAAGGCTCCAGGAAGTGAAAAAGCGCGGTAAACTCGCAAAAGGCTCCCGAAAAGCCTTCACGCCTCGCCATGAGGTCGGCGACCTTGGGAGAGACTCCTTCTCACCACACGACGCGAACGCTGCACATAGGTAGCGCCCAATACCCCAAGAAGTGCGAACACATACCATGGAGTGCCCTCTCGAGAAGCACCCACGGCAACACAAGCACAGGTCTTGGTCTTGGGTCGCCCCGTCCCCATTCCTGCATCGCCGTAAGGCCAAGAGCCATCCGGAAAGGCTCGCTCGGGGGGAAGCTGCAGGTCCAGCGCGAGATCGGGCCAAAACATCGGACAGCGCTCGCCCACGGTCGTTTGGGGCGGACATCCAATGTCGTTTTCCACGTCATCGAAGGCCCAGATTGGTTCGATGGTTTCGCCCTCGTCACTCGAGCGCGCAAGTGCGATCTCTTCGACGAAATTATCGAGGCAGAGCCAGAGCTCACCGGGACGGTGAGCGAGACACCGAACTCGCAACGAAGGATCGAGCGCGGTGAAGGTCAGCCCACGATCGGTGGATCGATAAAGCCCACCATCCCAGCTTCCTGCCCATAGATTTTGACCATCGTCCGACATCGCAAATCCGACGATCTCGAGGAGTTCGAGCACGGTCGTCCACGTCACGCCCCCGTCCTCGCTCATCATCAGTCGCTCTGGCACGAGATCCGTCACTCGACGCGTCACACGCACGAACACGCGATCCGCATTCATCGGATCGATTCCCAACAGATGAACGGTGCGCTCATCACCCATGAACTCGATGGGCAACGATCGAAATGTCGCTCCTCGATCATCACTGCGAAGCACCAAGCCCGTGCGCGGAGCCCCCCCCATCGCAGGCAACACGCCGCTCGTATAGATTCGCATGGGATCACTCGCCGCCACACGGATCCGATCCGTCAACGCATTCGGATGTGGCATGGCCACCATGGTCCAAGTCACACCTTCGTCATCGCTGCGGTACACCATATCGGGCGATATCGACGGCCCTGGCGATGACACGGCCCACGCCATGGTGGGATTGCTCGGATCGATGAACACGTCGGTGACGTACGAGCTCATCCTCGTACCATCCGTCTCGGACCACACACATTGCGTCGGATCGCTTCGGAAGATTCCGTCGAACGTGGCCGCGACGAGCCTCCCCGATGAAAAGAAGATCATCGAGGGGTCTTCGCGCAAGCGATCGAACGGCACGGCATCGGCACACTGCCATGTCCATCGATCTCCCCCATCACGGGTCGTCACGAACCCCCATGTGCCGCGGGCCACGATATGGTTGGGATCGGCAGGATGAAAGACGAGGAGCCCGAGCGAAGACTCACGGCCGTGTGCAAATGCACGTGAATCCGTGCCGATCACCGCCAGCGAGATGGCAACGACGAAGAATGACGCGTGACGCATGCTGGTTTGCCACATGAATATCAGTAGCCCCATGGGTCGAGAACTTCTGTCAAGACCGAACGCCGTGCCGCCACCGGCGCGAAAGGGTCGATCACTTCACTGAAAATCGCGACTTCACGGTGCGGAACATCGACGAAAGGATCGAGAATCTCTTGAGCTCTCGAGCGCGAAAATACATTCCATACGCGATCGACCGGGACCTCGACGGGAAGCTCCTCTGTTCGTTCGAGCTCCCTCATTGCGCTCATCGCGCGACGACATGCATCGGCAAGACGATCATCGATGGCCCCTGGAGGCACCGCATTTTCAATCATCGTGATGCTCTTCCCTCCCGATTCCAGCCGTACATGCCATCGGCGTTCGGTGTCATACGCGATCGCCAACACATGGCGAGCTTCACGTGCCCGTGGATCCACCAGACGAACGACGTCCCGCGCGAGCACATGGGCAATCGCATGACCCAAGCGATCCGCGCTGATCCGAAGCGGCCCTGGATCGATCATGAGAACGATCGGACCACGCTCGCTCTCATGCATTTGCGACGCATCTGCCGCCTGCGCGGAGGCGACGCCGTGCGAACCGAACATCACGAGAGCCACCACGAGCGCCGCGCGCATCATCGGATGATACCAGAAATCAATGCGCATTGGGCGAGGTCACGTCGACGACGCTCGCCGGGATGGGCACGAGCTTCTTTTGGGCATCCACACACACCATGTGCACAATCCCCTGCACCAAGAGTTCTCCCTTCCGATACACATCCTGCTGAAACACCACACGGAAGGAGCTCTCCAATCGCGGTGTGCTGCGAATCTCGAGCGCGTCCCCAAAAACGGCACCCTGCTTGAATGTCATCTCGCATTTGTAGACGACGAAGCCGATCCCCTCTTCGTGCAAGAGCCGCACGAGCTCATCGACGCCCAGGACGTGTTCACGCGCACGTTCGAAATATTTCAAATAATTCGCGTGATACACGAGCCCCGAATGATCGGTGTCTTCGTAGTAAATCCGAACCGGAAACACATGCGGAAAGGGGCTCATGCGGCGCCCTCGCTCTTCTTTGGAATGCGGCTCATGGCTCGTTCGGCAAGTGCGGTGATCGTAAGTGACGGATTGACGCCCGGATTGGCGCTGATGGCGGAGCCATCGATGACGTAGAGGCCATCATACCCAAATACGCGATGTTCCGCATCGATGACGCCTTCCTTCGCATCACGGCCCATGCATGCACCGCCGAGGATATGTGCCGTCGTCGGAGTCCCCGCGAGGGTCTCGGTCATGAGCGAGATCACCGTGCCTTTGACTTTCTCGGCGAAGCGGTGCGCGAGTTCAGTGGCCTCCGGGATGAAGGGCGTGGGCGCAGGCGCGCCTTCTTCGAGTTCGCTCGTCAATCCTCGACGAAATCCCGTGGTCACGTGGCGACCCAAACGCAGGCGCAAGGTGCCTTCGAGGGTGCGCATATAAAGCAGAATCTGCGTCTGCTTCGCGAAGTCCTTCACCGTGAGCGCTTTCAACCAGTCCATGGGCGCTTTGGCGAAGCTCGACGTCGTTTCGAAAAGGCGCCTCGCCAAGTTGCCCCCCGTCACTTGCGGCAACGCAAGCATCCGAAAAAATCCCGAGCCCTCCGCGTAACGCACGGGCTCGATATGACTGCATTCGTCGGTCTCCAAAATCGATGTGATCGCCACACCTCGACTGAAGTCATCCTTCGAATCAGGTGCGATGACGCCGATGAGCGCTTCGTGATTCGTCCGCACGGAACTCCCCACGCGCGCGCTCAATCGAGGCAATCCCTTCGGGTCTTCTCGCATCCGCAACAGAAGCGGGATCGTGCCCATGACGCCACCTGCAAAGATCACCCGATCCGCGGTGAAGACAGAGCGTTCGTCGCCCAGCGAATGCTTTGCTTCGATCCGATAGCCGCCTTCAGCGCGCGGGCGCACGGCGCTCACTTCCGTCTCGGCGCGAACCTCGGCGCCTCGCTTCTCGGCAAGGAAGAGGTAGTTGTGATCGAGCGTGTTCTTGGCGCCCACGCGACAGCCCGTCATGCACGCACCGCAACCCGTACAGCCCACTCGATTCGGTCCTTCGCCGCCGAAATACGGGTCTGGCACTTCGTGCCCTGGTTCACCGAAAAACACGGCGACCTCGATCGGACGAAAGTCTTTCTCTTTGCCGATGTCCTTCGCGATCGAGAGAAGCACGCGATCACCCGGTGTCGTGATGGGATTGGGCGTCGCCCCCAGCATCCGTCGCGCGGTCGCGTAGTGTGGTTCGAGCTCGCCTCGCCAGTCTGCAAGTTGCGACCAAGACGGGCTCTCGAAGAAGCTCCTTTTGGGCATGGGCAGCGTGTTCGCATAGACGAGCGATCCTCCGCCCACACCCACGCCGTGAAGCACCGTGAGATGCGGCAGAAACGACATTTGGAAAATGCCGCGCATGCCGAGCTCAGGGCGCCAAAGCCAACGTCGCACATCCCAATTGCTCGTCGGAAACTCCGTAGGATAAAACCGCTTTCCCTTCTCGAGCACCAGCACGCGATAGCCCTTTTCGGAAAGGCGAAGCGCCGACACACTGCCCCCGAAGCCCGAGCCGATGACGATCCAATCCCAATGATGTTCTATCGAAACGCGTTCCATCGAAACGCGATTGTGGAGCCACGGCGAAGCAAACGCGAGAAGTCCGCAACCGACTTGCCCGCGCGCTCTCATGGCCCAAGGTGCCGCTCATGATGCAAACCCCCATCGGCCGCCTTCGCGCGGTCATGCTCGCAGAGGGCATTTCGTATCTCGTCCTGCTCTTCATCGCGATGCCTCTGAAATACGTGGCGGACATGCCGCTCGCGGTGCGGATCGCGGGTGGACTGCACGGAGTGCTCTTCGTCTTCTTTCTCGTTGCGCTGATCCAGGCCGCCAGCGATCGCGGATGGGGTGCGTCGCGTTCCGTGCTCATATTCCTCGCATCACTCGTTCCATTCGCGAACTTTGTGATGGATCGTCAGTTGCGCGAAGAAGAGAGCCCGCGAAACGCGCAGTGAGCGCTCAGCGCCTTCGAGTGCCGTCTCGATACATCCCCAAAAGCGCTCGACGCCTGACTTCGAGCGCTTTTTTCACGATCTCCGAATTGCTCGCACCTGCAAAATGGCAATCGAGCATCCACTCCGAAGCGCTCTCACGCTCGAATACGATCGCATTGCCCTCTGCCTCGTAACGGATCTCCGCGACATCGTCCCAACTCACGAAACGTCGTGAAGCACCATCGACGAAAAGCAGACCATCCACTCGGAGAGCCAAATATCGCTCTTCCTCGAGCACACGCCGCAACCCCAGAATCGCGAAGAGCCCTCCGCCGACGAGAAAGGCAAATCCCACAAGGGCGAGCGCCAATGTCTCTGGATCAGGCGCAGCAGGAGGCCACGTCATTGGAACGCGGGTCGGCGAACGCGGCACGAACAACGGAAGAGACGCGCTTGTCGTCACGAGCCGCGCCATCAAGAGCGCCCCGAGCACCATTCCCGAAGCTCCGACGCTCAAAAATTTCGCAATGCGCCGCGACTCATTGATACGAAACCAAACGACGATCGGAGCGAGTGGAATCTCGCGAACGTCCTCGGGATCGGTGCGAGCTTTTGTCGTCGCGATCATGCCGCCTCAGTGCGCCATAGCCCCTTTCGGGCGCGCATTCCAGACGCGGGTGGCGAGCAGGAGGCCGATCAACGCAACTGGAATCATGCCCACCGGCCATGCCCACCAGTTCGCCGGCACGGCATTGGCGGGCGCTTCACTCGGCAACGCATGGCCCAGCGTCATGTACTGGACTCCCTGGCCCAGATAAACGAGTCCATCGATGATCCCCACGACAATGCCCACGTTCTTGCGACCGCCAAAATCCATGCTCGCCGCGCCCGATAGCATGCCGTGCACACCGATGATCGCAAGCATCATGACGACCACGATGCCACTCAAGAGCGGCGTCACCTCGAGTACAAACGACATCACAATCGCGCCGCCGAGCATCACACCATAAAGGATCGACGCCACCGGCCCGCGTCGCGAACCAAACACGCGATCGCTGATGAGGCCTGCAACGACACCCCCAAGGATGCCCGCGATGCATTGCATCATGCCCCAATTGCTCGCGACGAAATCCCCCGTCACATGGGTCTGCCGCGTGAAAAGCGCGTACCAATCCATCAATGCCGAACGAAGAAACCCACTACAGAATTCGACGGCAGCGATGATGAGGATCACCGGCTGGGACAACATCAAGCGACCCACGTACAAGACGCTCGCGATCGTGCCCGCGATGCCCGGCTTGCGAGGCGCATCATCACCCCAGTCGGCGTCACCGGTATCGAAGTCCTCTTGACCCGCATCTCCCGGCGTATCGCGCACCCAGAACCAATCGATCCCGAAGAAGACCAGGAGCAGCACGGCGGGCACGAAAAACACCCACTCGGTGGGTGCTGCCTCGGCGATGAACGCACACCAGTCGAACGCGAAATAAAGACCGAGCGCGATGAGGATCCCGAAAATGCCCCCAAACGTACCGCGCTCACGCAAATGAAACCACGCCGCGTTGACCTTGACGATCGAGACCGCGCCAAAGCTCTGGAAGTACATGTTGACTGCGTAGAGCAGAATGAACAGCTCGACGATATGCTCACGTGCCCCACCGACGAGCAGGCCTCCCATCACGAGGTTGGCCGCGGCCGACCCAAACGCCGCGAGCAAGATCGTGGCGCGACCACCGATGCGATCGGTCAACGGGCCATTGATGAGAAACGAGACTCCGTACACGATCGTACCGGCCGCCTTGATGGTGCCGAAATCTTCGTTCGTGAGGAGATCGCCGAGGTCGTTTTTTGCCGCCGCCAAGTTGTAGCGGCCCATATAGAGAAACGCGTAGGTCAGGCCCAGCGGAAACCAATTGAGGAATCGTCGTGTCGTGAACGCCTTGCTATGCCCGAGTTCGATCTTGGGCAGACGCGTCACGACGAGGGAGATGACGGCGAGCAGAATCGCGATGGGGAGAAGGCGTGTGAGCCAGAGAGACATGGCGAGGGAGGCTATGTATCACGGGTTCTCATTCGCGCCCGGGTGTTCGCCGCGAACGAGGCGCTGGCGCTTCCGTGCGCGCGCCCGCCGGCACCTGCACTTCGATCTCTGCGGCCCCCACGTTTCCCGCAGCATCCGTCGCGCGCACCGCCACCAAACGTGCACCTGCGGGGCGCGCGCTCATGTCGATGACAAAGGACTCTTCGCGTGTGTCGAGCAGATCGTCCTCGGGGAAGAAGAGCTCCCATTCACCACCGTCCACAGCATATTCGAGCCTCGCAATGGGCCCGAGCGCATCGACCGCACGACCGGTGATGCGCGCGCCACTCGCAACGAGCCGTTCGATGCTGGGCGCGTGATTGTCGACGAGGATGGGTTCGGACTCGAACGTCGAGCGAAGAGACAGACCGAGCGGATTGCCGAGCTCATCGCTCGCTTCGACCTGAATCACGTAATAGCCATCGGGGATCGCGCTCGTATTCCAAGTGTGCTCCGTGGCGGTCAGCATCTCGTGCTCACGAAGCATCTCACGCCACAACGTCTGACTCTCCTCGCGATACCGAAGACGGTATCGAAGGCGATCCGAATCAGGGTTGTCCACCTTCCAAGTCAGGCCCAGCGTCGGGCTCGGCGTCGGCAAGACGTCGACTTCGCGGGGCTCGGACGATCCTGCGCTCGCGCGCTTGGTCGGGCGCGCCTTGAGGCCGACCTCGGTCACGACGGGCCGCTGATTCTGCGGCAAATAATAAGCCGTGACCGCGCGGAGCGTCGCGTTGGGATCTCCAGAAAAGAGCGCACGAATCTGTAAGAAGCGCGCGGCGGGGCTGCGGATCGGACCTGGCCGCGAGGAGCCCGAGCTCCACTCGCTCCACGTCGCATCGGGCCTCTCCGTGTTGCCACTTCGAGTTTGGAATTCGATTCGTCCCGTGCCGCGGAACGAAAGCTGTCCAAAACGCGCGGCGAACTCTGCATCGAGCACTTTGCTCTGCCAGATCGCGTTTCGCGGAGACTCGCTCAATACCTGATAGAACGCCGCGCCATCTCCTGTCGTGAGATAGGGATCGTTCGACGTCAGATCCATCGAGAGCACCTGACGCTCATCGACATCGATCCACATCGCGCTCGTGCGGTCGGGCGCGATGCGAACGACACGGCCCTCATGACCAATGGCCGCGTAGATCACGCCCTCTCGTGCGAGCTGCACTTGCGTCACGTGCCCCTCTTCTTGAGCCCACACGCGCTCGGCACGCCCATTCGAATCCACTGTCCACACCCGCGCCTTGCCGGGCCTTGGACGCGCCGGACGCGCGGCGGTGGCGCTGTGCTTGGTCGGCGCAGCCGCCGCGCTCAATGCCGGCGGATCTGGGAATTCGTTGGCGGCCACGGCCAAACGCCCATCGCGAAAAGAAAGCGACGTGATCTCGTTGCCCGGAAAATCGTAGACGACCTCGGCTCGTCCTGGCGCCGTGATCCGAAACACCACCGCATCGTCACTCGTCCCGGCGAATATCGACCCATCCGCCGCATGCGCAAGGCTCATCACGTGCGCTGCACTCGAATCGAAGAACACTTCGACATCGCCATTCTGCGCGATCGAATAGACACGCCCCTCGGGTCCCGTGCCCGCGAACAGCACACGCCTCTGCGCATCCCAGACGAGGGCCCACACATGTTCGGTCGCATCGGGACGTGCGAGCTCGCGCACCGCGCCGCTCGGTTCGATCGCGTAAATGCGTCCTTCGGGGAGGGTGCCCGCATAAAGCACCCCTCCATCACCAAAAGCCATCGCGCTCACGAGAAGCTGACCCGTGTGCGCGAAGACCTCGACATGGTCGCCGCGCACCCTCAACACACGGCCATCGTTGCCCGTGCCGAGATAGATCGCTCCGTCAGCACCTCGCACAGAAGACCACACGAGCGCGACATCATCGGGCATCGCGACGCGGCGCAACTCCACTCCCGCGGTCACACGGCCATCGGAGTACACCGTGGTTCGCTGAAGCTCTCCCGCGGCGAGCGAAGCGGCATCATCGAGGTCGAAGCTCCGCGTCGCCACGGCTTCCACCGGATCGATCGCGAAAAACGCAAGGAAAATCGACAAAATCGAGGTCGAAACAACAAGAAGAAGTGCGCGGATTCTCGTGGTCATCATGGTATTCGTCTGAAGAAATCTCGTTCATCGACGGTCGGCAGCACGCGCGACTCTCCGCACACGGAGCTCGACACGTCCTCCGCCCGAGAGCACGGCCCCCATCGGAACTTCGATGCGGCGATGGGTGATGAATGGTCTTGCTCGATCCCCCTCGCCCGCGGGCTGCAACGCATCGAGCGCCGACGCTGGCAACCCTCGGACGACATGGCCAGACATACGCAAACCGCGCGAAGACGAATGACGCGTCGAAACCACCATCGAGGTCGGTCCATACCGCTCGCGCACCGCGGCGATCGAGTCTTCGAGCGAACGCGGCTCGGGGCGTTCGACCTCGACCTCAGGCCCTGGCTGAACGAACACTTGAAGTGTTTCTCCAGCCGCGCTCTCAGGGATCTCGATCGGGATCACACGCACTTCCTCGGGCTGACCATAACGACGAAACACCACCCGGATGGGCACCTGTTCGCCTGGATCGACCTCGGTTGCGGCGACCGAAGCGTCGAGAATCTCGGCTGTTTCTCTAGAAAAACGCATCGAGAGATCAATCTCGATGCGCGCCGGTCGAGTCTCGAGAAATGGATTGCCGAACGCCAGCTCGACGAGATCGAATGCGCGAATCTGCGACAAGGCGCTGCTCGCGCTCGGACCCGTCGCCGAATGACCTTGGTCGCGCATCTCGACGGACTCGCGTCGTCCCTCGAACCACACGCGGCTGGTCGCATCGAACATCACGTGTGCATGATCGGACGCGACTGATTTCACGGCGCTCGCAACACTCGTGAACACGAGGAGTGGCGTGAGCGCGCGATGGGTCGCCACCTCGAAGTTCCACTCGGTCCGATGGGCTTCGGGGGCTCCTTGCAGCCTCAATCGCACCGGGATCATGCGCGGTGCGATCGTTTGATCGACCACGATGGCAGCCTGTCTGTCTTGAACGAGCGCACCCACTGCCGCCACGGGTTCGGCGATTTTGAACGAGCGCTGAAAGCTTGCGAGGATATGGAGCACGCGCGCGACCGAGGTGGGGAGCCCCGTTTCACCCGCCTCGAGCATCGGATGTCCGAATGCCACGAGCCGATCCCCCCGTACATGCGTCACGGTGCCCACCACGTTCGACGAGATATCGCCTCGCGCGAGCGTCACAGCGAGCCCTCCCCCATCGACGAAACGCGTCGGGAGGGCGGCTCGTGCATCCGCCGCCCCTCCGCCCCCCGCCTGCAACACATCGATCCCCAACGGAGCGAGGTGCTCTGCGAGCATCCGGACTGCCCCCTCATCGAGCCCACCGACCAACATCGGTGTCGACGCAGGGATCATCGTCGCCCCATCGTAAGACGTCCTCGACATGCGCGGCGCACTCTCCGAGAGAGACGCGAGCGCGCCGCGGGGCTCGATGCCGAGATACGCGCTGGACCGTTCACTCGGGCGCCGCTCCGAACCAGCCACGGGAAGTGGCGTCATGGGAAACGAGTCGGGACGCACTGGCCTGTCGATTTCAGCCAGCATGTTCCGAATCGGCGTCACGCCCGCGATGGGATCCCGACCGAACGGCCACCCATAGGCGTACGCGCCCACCAAGCGATCTTCCAAATAAATCGGACTCCCGCTCATCCCTCCGACAGTGGGCGCATTCTCGAGGATCGGATGCGACGTGCGGATCAGAATCAGATCCTGATCGGGCCGAAATCGATGGAGCACATCGATGACTTCGACATCGAATCGCTCAGGTTGCGTGCCGCGAAATACCGTGAGGCCATAACCCCGCATGCCGGGCCTGACCTCCGAGATCTCCATGATCGCGCCCACCCGCATCTGCCCAAGTGCCAGATGCACGTCCGATAGAACGAGGCCGATGCAACCGAATGCGAGCACGAGAAGAATGCTCGCCACATGACGGTCTCGACTTCGATCCCCGCGTGCACAGTGGCGCGCCTTCGCTGCGTTTCTCACAGGGCGCGGACTCTATCAGACCCAAACGGACGCGCGAAATCATTCAGCCGAAGCGAGATCGGGATCGAACGCCGCACCGATGGCGAACTTTGCGCCAGCATCTTTGATGCGTCCCAGCACCTCGAAGAGCACTTCGACACGGAACGGTTTGATCAACATCGACGCTGCGCCCGCGATCTTCGCGGCCAAACGCAAATCGGTGTTTTCTTCCGTGCTCATCAGCACGACTGGAATCTCTGGATGCTGTTGTCGAATGCGGCGTGCCACTTCGAGTCCACTGATCCCAGGCAATCCCTGATCGACGAGCACGAGATCCGCCGGCCATTGTTCGATGAGCGCCAAGGCGGCCTCCCCCGAACTCGTCCCCACCACGCGGGCTCCATGCACTGTCAGCATCCGCGCAAGGCGCCATTGCGTATCGGGATCGTCCTCGACCACCAATACACCCCGCTCGCGGGCCATCTTCGTGAACCCCTCGGATTCTAATTCGTTCAAAACGGAATCGGCGTTTATCCCAGCCATTGAAATGTCCCCGCCATTCGGAGGTCAACTCGAAGGGTGAAAAAGAGCGAACAGAAAAGAAGTCAACTCAAAAATGCGGGCGAACCCTCTTCCTATTTCCCATCTCCTCCCCCATGGAGTGATAGAAAACCGGTTCGAGACTGAGACCCCAAACCCACTCGTGGAACCGAGTATGCGGTCACATGATCCGAGCCGCAATGGATATGGTGCCGAATCTCGAAGATACAACGCACGTTGTCACACCTCGGACACCAACACCCAAGATGAACCGATTGTTCCCCTTTGGCGGCCGCCAAGCTAATCTCGCCCTGTGCGACCGCCGCCTCTGCCCCATCAAACCAATATTTTAACGACCACCTTGGAACGAATTGCAGCGTGGACGGAAGCCACGGAAGTTCGAAGTCCTGTCGTTGTGTTCGATCTCGATGCCACACTCTACGACAATCGCGCCCGGACTCTCGAAATCCTCATGGAGTATCGCGAGGAGATTCTCGAGACAGAGCCAGGCATCGCCGAAGCATTGGCCACCATCGACACCGAGCTGGTGCAATACCTTCTCAGCGACACGTTGCGGATGTGTGGCGTGACCTCGTCGAGCATCATCGCGGACATCACGCGCTATTGGCACGATCGCTTTTTTACCGACGACTATTTGCGTCACGACGTCCCGCTCGAAGGAGCGCCCGAATTCGTTCGAGCGTGTCACGAAGCCGGTGGCATCGTCGTCTATCTCACGGGACGCGACATCCCAGGAATGTTCCTCGGTACGGTCGCGAGCCTACGCGATTGCGGCTTCCCCATCGGGGTCGCGGGCACGGAGTTGGTGCTCAAGCCCGACGCCAACCTTCCTGACGAAGCCTTCAAGCGTGGTGCGCTCCCCACCCTCGAGCGGCTTGGAGATGTCGTCGCGTTCTTCGACAACGAGCCAGCCAACTGCAATCTCGCCAAGACACTATTCCCCGATTGCACGGTCGTATTGCTCGAAACGCAAAAGGTCCCTTACGCGCCTGACCCGGTCGAAGGAATCGAAATCATGAGCGACTTTCGGCTGGGATGACCGTCAGCGGAACTCACTCAGATGCGTGATGAACCATTGATCGTCCCATGCGATCATGGTGCGCACTTCGATGCGGCGCTCTTCGGCTCCGACCCGATACACGAGCCAGTTGTGGCGCTGCGCCCAATACGGCAGACGATTCGATTCCTCCCGAATGCGCACCCACGCGCGCCGTCGTGAGAACTCGAAGCGCACGAACTCGGCGCCGGCCGGAAGTTCCCTGTGAAGTTCGTGAATATCGTCTTCGTACATTCGAAACATGCGCGCCCAAAGACCATCGGGATCGGTGATTCCTTTGATCAGACGAAACGCCTCTCGCGACAAGAAGAAATCCGCCGCGCGCGCGGGTTCGTCATGCACGATGGCATCGAAGAGACGGCGAGCGCGCGCTTCGACATCCCCTGGGCCAGGACGCGGAGGCGCCTCTGTGAGCTCTGCGCGATTGTGCTCCGGAACGCTCTGCGCGGAGGCGCGGATGAGTCCCGCGAAGAGAAGACCCAAGACCAAAATGATTCGAACGTGTTTCATCGACGTGCTCAATGAGATGAAGTGGCGTCTGCCGTACGCAACATCCGCTCGGACATGACGGCCGCGGCCTGCATGACTTTTCCGGACAACATGTTTCGTCGCGCGAGAATCGGAACGAGATAGTTCGCGACTTCTTGGAACGAGTTGATGTCTGGTTCGAGTTGTTTACCGATCCCTTCGGCGGTGACGAGTCCGACCATCATCAACGTCATTTCGGGAATCGGATGAAGCCCATGCTTCCGCCCCACCGCAAAGATCTCTTCGATCAGTTTGCCGAACTCGAGCTCCTTCGTGCTCATTCCGCGGAAGGTGGCCGCGAATCGCTCGACGTCCTTCTCGAGCTCCGTCCAATCGACGGTGCCTTCGACATATCGATGGTACGTGCGCATGTGTTGCATGAAGTCTTCGACCTCACCCATCACGATACAGCGATTGAAATCAATGAAATGCTCGAGCAGTTCGCCCTTGAGCTCCTTGACGAGCCCCACGTCGAAAATCGTGAGCGTACCGTCTGGAGCGACCACGAAATTTCCTGGGTGAAGATCGGCGTGAAGAAAGCCGTCATCGAAACACATCTGGAGGAAGACCTCGCGCAAGTGCTGCGGAAAACCTGATGGCAACGCCTCGCGAGGAATCGCGTCGATCTTCTGTCCTCGAACGAATTCCATCGTCATGACGCGTTCCCCCGACAGCTCGGCGTACACGTGGGGGAAATGGACCTTCTTCACACGCCTGAAATTCTTACGGAATCTCTCGTAGTTTCGCGCTTCGATCCGCAAATCTGTCTGCTCGAGGATGCCGCTGACGAAATGCGCCAGATGCTCTCGAAGACGCGCGTGTCGGGCCCGCCGCGAAACGAGTTCGAGCAGACCAGCCCAGAATCTGAGGATGCGTCCGTCGCGCTCGGCCTTCTGTCGAACATCGGGGCGAAGCACCTTCACTGCCACTTCACTCCCATCCAGCAGCACCGCGCGATGAACCTGTGCGACCGACGCGGCGGCAATGGGGGATTCATCGAACTCGGTGAAATGCTGGTCGAGAGGAGCGTTCAGTTCGCGGAGCACGATCGCGCGAGCCGATGCGAAGGAGGGAAGTCTGTCCTGAAGATATCGCAGCTCTCGAATCAGCTCGGGCTCGAACAAGTCCGGTCGCGTACTCATGACTTGTCCGAGCTTGATGAATGTCGCGCCGAGTGTTTCGAAGGCCCGTCGCAATGTTCGACCGCGAAGCGCGGCGAGCGCTGCTTTGCGCTTGCTTGCAGAACACGTCACACCAATGGCGATCGCTTGGGCTGCGTACGTCAGCAGCGCCCACCACGCCACGAGCCAAATGAACGAGCCGCGGAGTATGAAACCGAGAACGTGCATCGCGCGCCGAGTGTGGATCGTCTCACGCTTTCGTCGACTCAAATGGGTAGCATGGGGCTGTATCGTCTGACACGATGGGGGCCTGTCATGGCCAAGAACGAACGACGATATGGGCCGGCGACGCATGTGGCCTTGAATCACCTCTCGACGTTGAAGCCTGAGCATCAGCTTCTTCTGAATACGCTTTTGGCGGATACCGGGATGGCCGACGCGACGCTCGAGTCGCTCGTGGAGCATCTGCTCGAAGAAGAAGGCCCTCAGCTGCAAGAAGCGCTGACGCGAGCCAAGGCTGGCGCGGATGCCCTGCCGACTTGGCCAAGTCGAACTGGAACCACGGTGGGCTCTTTGCGGCCATCGACCGTCGCCCTTGCTCCGCCCGGACAGGGGACCGTCGGTTCACTGCGAAAATAGCGCCCGCCCGTCATGCCCGTTTCGACTACTCTTCGGACATGAATCAGAGCCCGCTCAGCAACGAACAATGGGACTTCCTCCAGCAAGAGGTCGTGCGCGAAGCCCGACGAACGCTGGTGGGTCGACGACTGCTCGGCATTTATGGACCGCTCGGAGCCGGTCTCGAGAGCGTCGCCGTCGAGCAATACGGTCCGGATGAAGATGCGGAGATCGAGTTCCTCAGCCGAACCGATCCCGATCCGATCCAAGGAGCGAACGAGGTCATTCTTCGCGTTCCGATTCTCTACAAAGACTTCATGCTCCATTGGCGTGACGTCGCGTTCAGCAAAAAGCTCGGCGCGCCCCTCGATGCATCGCGTGCGATTCGCGCGGCACATGCCGTCGCCGATCGCGAAGACGCGCTTCTCTTCAATGGCGACGGACGTCTCGGCATCGAAGGGCTGCTCAACGCGCGAGGTCGAAAAACCGTCGCTCGCAGCGATTGGACCAAGTACGGCAGCGCCTATCGCGATGTGGTACGGGCCACCGAGGTGTTGCTCGAGAGCAATCATCATCGCCCCTTTGCGCTCGCCGTTTCGGCTCAAGACTACGCTCGCCTCGTTCAGCAGCTCGAAGGTCAATACGCCCCCGAGATCGACTCCATCGCGCGCCTCTGCGATGACGGCGTGTACACCTCTCCGACCATTCCGCAGGGCAAAGCCGTGATGCTCTCGACGGGCGATCAGAACTTCGACATCGCCGTGACCGAGGACCTCACCATCGCGTATCTCGGTGAGCGCGATCAGGACTATCCGTTCCGAGTCTACGAGTGTCTCGCTCTGCGGATCAAACGTCCGAGCGCGATCTGTACGATCGAATAGGTACGCGCGCTTGCGCGACGAACGAAATCCGGCCATGCGGAGGCATCATGCGAAGCCCCCTCGTCCTCTCGCTTGGATTGGCCGTCCTCGTTTCGGTACAGCAGACCGTCGTCGCGCGCGCCCAAAGCCATGAAGACATTCGAGGACTCGCCGAGACGCGCGCGCTCGCTTCGTGCCTGCAATCAGAAAACGACCAGCTGCAACGTCTGCGTCAGTTGATGGAACAGGCCGTCGAGCGCGCGGCTCGGGGCGAACTCGCAGAGGATGTTCGACGCGACGCCCGCGCCTCGGTCGAGACGCTCGTCGAACGTGTGCGTGCGCAGGCCGACCGCGTACGCCGCTGCGTAGAGCAAACACATCTGCCTGAGAGCAGAGCCGCGATGGAGCGCCAACGCGGTGAGGCAGCCCCCGATTCACTCGCGGAAGATCAAGGCACCGTACATCAAATCGAACGCGGGACCCCGATCGGCTCGCATGTGCGCGTCGTACGAGGAGAACGAGTCGACGGCTCCGGGAGCGCTCCAGATTCGAGCGTTGAAACCGCCATGCGCCGCGCAGGCCCCCACTTCGACGCGTGCCATGATCAATACATCGATCGCTTGGTGCGCCGTGCGGGGGAGATCCACCTCTCGTTCACCGCTGGCGAAGGGGGGAGGATCACGAGAAGCGCTGTCGAGCATGCAGGCCCCTTCGACCGTACGATGACCCAATGCATCGAGCGCGCCGCGCTCACGATGAACATCGAAGGACAGCGTGGCCGCTCGGTGTACTCATATGTGTTGCGGTTCGATCTAGATTGATGGCTCACGCTCCATCGAGAGCGCCGAATAGATCGCATTTCGAAGCGCTTCGACAGCGAACGGCTTCTCCAGCACGGACACCCCGGCAAGCGCGCTCTCGCTCACTCCGCTCGGCAACGCGCCCCCGCTCATCAAGACCACCCGTGACGCAAGCTCCGGCAGATGTTGACGAATATGTGCCAGCAGATCGAGTCCGCTCATCCCGGGCATCGAGATGTCGGTCAATACGAGATCGAACAGATCGTCATCACGAAGCCATTCGATCGCTGCCTCGGCGCTCGCCAGCACGAGGAGCTCGTGCTCCTCTTCGAGCGCCGCCCGCAGCGTCACACCGATCGCGATCTCGTCATCGACCAAAAGAACTCTCGCTCGGCGCACTGGACGCGAGCGTTCGTTCGACACCTGTTGGACCTTCGGCGAAGGTGGCGTTTTCGAAGGCGCGCCCGGCATCAACGTCACGACGAACGTCGAACCGCGCCCGAACTCGCTCTCCGCGTGAATCTCACCACTCAAGGCATTCACGATCGAACGCGATAAATAAAGCCCCAGTCCAGTGCCTTCGCCCGCGCGTTTCGTCGTGACGAACGCATCGAAGATGCGCGGCATCATGGCAGGATCGATCCCCGTGCCGTTGTCGGACACCTTCACGACGACACGCCCCCAGATATCACGCGCCGTCTCGATATGGACGGTCCCTCGTTCGCGTCCCGCTGCACGAACCGCATGTGCCGCGTTGACGATCAAATTGAGAAAGACCTGAGCCAAACGCCCTTCGTTCGCTCGAACGGTTGGAACATCGCCGTATTCCCGCACGAGATCCACACGCTGACGTAGCTCATGTTGCGCGACATCGAGGCACGCATCGATCACAGAGCGGACATCGACCGCGGTCTCCTCGTCATCGGTGCGAGCAAGCGTCTTGAGATCGCGCACGATCGCTCGCACCCGCTCTGCTCCATGCAACGCAGTCGAGAGCAGCTCAGCAGCGCGAACAAGAGACGGCGTCGATTCATCAGCGACGCGTCGAACCGCCCGCGAAGCCACCTCCAAGCTCGTCATCACATACGCGAGAGGATTGTTGATCTCGTGGGCCACACCGGCGGCGAGCGTCCCCACGCTCGCGAGCCGATCTGCTTCGACGAGGCGCGCCTGCATCAGTTTTCGCTCGGTGATATCGCGAATCACACTGACCAACACGGTTTCGCCACCGATCGTCGCCGCTCGAGAGCCCACCTCCACCGGCATATGACGACCATCAGCGCGAATATGAACCGTTTCGAAGAGCAACCCATGATCGAAGGCCATCCCCAATTGTTCATCCACGCCGGCCCGAGCATGGGGAGCGCGCAGCTGCTCGACATGAAGGCCAATCAAGGCATCACGTTGTCCATAGGCTTCGACTGCCGCGTCGTTCGCGTCGAGGAGACGACCGCTCTGATCGACGAATAGGACAATGTCACGGGCACGCTGCCAGAGCGCACGATAGCGTTCGGCTTGGATCTCGCGATGCCGCTGTTCCGTGCAGTCGCGCAGGACGAGCAGATGACAGTCATGCGCAATCTCTCGCGAGACGATCATCTCGATGATTCGTGGTTGCGCATCGTGCGCGATTTTCAGCGTCTCTCCGAGCTGCCCCGATTCGATTTGTTGACGACACTCATGGCGATCGGAATCCACGAACAACGATGTCGCATCTCGTCCGATCAACGCCTCGCGTGAGAGCCCAAGCAACTCGACGCTGGCTCGATTCACATCGTGCACACATGTTCGAGAGTCAACGATCAACATCGCTTCTCGCGCATGCTCGAAGATGGCGCGATGGCATGATGGCTCACTCAAAAGCGACACGAGGGCAGGATATACTCTCCATGCGCGGTCTGGCACGTGAGATGCGCGCTTGCACATGGATTTCAGTTGGACCTGACGCAACCGCGACCTATACAGCCAGCGTGCAACTGCCCCATTCACTTTCGCGCCAGGATGTGATCGCGCTCGAACGAGCCCACGTATGGCCTCCTTATACCTCGAGCGAACGCCACGAGACGAGCGAGCCGCTCGTCATCGTTCGCGCCCAGGGTGCGTGGATCGAAGATGCCGATGGAAGGCGCTATCTCGATGGTGTCTCTTCGTGGTGGACGTGCACCCTCGGCCATGATCCACAGCGGCTCCTCCGAGCGCTCCGAGAGCAAGCGGCCGATCTCATTCATGTCGCCGCAGGAGGAATCACGCACGCCCCCATCGCTTTGCTCGCCAAGGAGCTCGCGGAAGTTGCGCCCCAAGGCCTCACGCGAACGCATTTCAGCGACGATGGCAGCACCGCAGTCGAAGTGTCCGTCAAAATCGCGTTTCAATATTGGCAGCAAAATGGACGCCCCAAGCGGCATCGCTTCGTCGCGCTCGGAGGCGCTTACCACGGCGACACCCTCGGCGCGGCCAGCCTCGCGTCCATCGAGGAGTTCAGCGCGGTCTTCGGCCCGCTTTTGTTCGAGATCATTCGCCCCCCACAAGACGCGCCAGATTGGGATCACATCGTCAGCGCGCTCGAGCGCGAGTTGAGATCGCGCCCGGACGAAATCGCTGGAGTGATCATCGAGCCGCTCATTCAAGGCGCTGCGGGCATGCGTATGCATCCCCCCGAGGTCCTCACGCGCCTGCGCGAGGCGACCCATGCGATCGACACGTTCCTCATCGCCGATGAAGTGTTTACGGGCTATGGGCGCACGGGTCGCATGTTCGCGTGTGAGCACGCGGGCATCACGCCGGACTTGATGTGCATCGCCAAAGGCTTCACCGCGGGCATCTTGCCGATGGCAGCCACGATGGCAACCGAGCGCGTATATTCGGGATTTCGAGGCGGCGCGGCGCGCGCGTTGATGCATGGACACACCTTTTGCGGCCACCCACTCGGAGCCGCCGTCGCGCGAGAAGTGCTCGCGATCTATCGCGACGAATCGATCCTCGACGGTGTTCGCTCGCGCGCCGCCGAGATCGAGCGTGGCTTCGCGAAGATCGCTGAGATCCCAGGTGTCGTTCGAGTTCGAAGCCTCGGGATGGTGGGCGCCGCCGACCTCGGTGAGGGCGGATATTCCGGCAAGCGCGGAGAACGCGTCTATGAAGCCGCGTTACGACATGGCGCTTATCTGAGACCGCTCGGCGACACGGTCTATATCACTCCGCCCTTGAACATCCCGATGGACGAGCTCGCGAGCCTGCTCGAGATCGTCGAGCACTCGATCCGCGATGCAACCGCGGAAACATAGCCCTTCGACCTGTCGCTCAACGAGCACCACGAATCAAATCCACGAGCTCCGTCGCGCTCAGCGCGCCCGCAGCGTCAGCACCCTCGAGCAACCCTTGGGTGAGTGCACGCTTGGAGTCGTGCAACGCCAAGACCGCTTCCTCGATGGTCTCCTTTGCGACGAGCCTGATGATCGTCACCGACTTGTCTTGGCCGATTCGATGCGCGCGATCCGACGCTTGATCTTCGACGGCGGGATTCCACCACGGGTCGAGGTGCACGACGGTGTCAGCCGCCGTGAGATTCAACCCCATGCCCCCTGCCTTCAGTGAAAGAAGGAAGACCGTGGCATCTCCCGCTTGGAACGAGTCCACGAGTCGAACTCTCTCCGCCGCAGGGGTCGATCCGTCGAGCATGAGATATTTCGTTTTCCGATTTCGCAGGAGCTCGACGACCCGTTCGAGCAAACGAACGAACTGACTGAATACGAGCACCTTGCGCCCCGCGCTCTCGAGCTCATCGACGAGCTCCATCAACGCTGCGAGCTTGGACGATGCGACCGCCGCATCCGGTACGACCAATGTCGGATCACACGCGAGTTGCCGTAGTCTCGTGATTGTCGCAAGCACTCGAAAGCGCTCGGTCTCGCCGACGCTCGTGAGCTGCGAGAGCGCTTTGTTGCGCTCCGCCTCATAGAGATTTCTCTCGGCAGAGCTGAGCTCCACCTCCCGAAGCATCTCGATGCGCGGTGGCAACTCTGGAGTGACGACCTCCTTGGTGCGCCGCAAGAGATAGGGCCGTACGAGCTCCGCCAACGCAGCAAGGCGCTCTCGCTCTCCATCACGCTCGATCGGAGAGGCGAACCGATCGCGAAAATGTTCCCATGTCCCGAGCAATCCCGGATGCACGATCGACAGGATGCTCCACAGCTCGGAGAGCCGATTTTCGAGCGGAGTCCCAGTCAGCGCGATCTTCGCGCGCGCGCGAAGTTGGCGCGACGCTTTGGTGCGCTGCGCATCTGGGTTCTTCACGGCTTGGGCCTCGTCGAGCACCAACGTTCCGAACTCGATCTCGGAAAGGGCATCGATGTCGAGCGCGACCACGTCATAACTCGCGATGAGGACATCCCCTTCACGGAGCGGCTCCGACTCGAGAGCGGATTTGCGTGCGGTTCCTCGGTGCACGCGAACGCGCAACGATGGCGCAAACCGTGACGCTTCTCGCGCCCAGTTGTCGCCGAGCGAAGTCGGCGCAACGACGATCGCCGGCCCTTCACTTTGGCGCTGCGTCAGGAGCGCCAACGCCTGCACGGTTTTTCCAAGGCCCATGTCGTCGGCGAGCACCGCGCCAACTTCGACCGATGCAAGGCGCGCAAGCCAATGAAAACCGGCCAACTGATAATCGCGGAGCGTCGCCACAAACGTCTCTGGCACGCTCGGCGTCATCTCCGAAAGCGTCGAGAGACGTGCGCGGATGCGCATCCACGCTTCATCCGCTTGCAGCTCACCCAGAGGCGCCAACGCCTCGAGCGCATCTCCTGCCGCAGCCGAAATCGCGAGTTCTCCGCGCGACGTCGTGAACACCACATCGGCCGTGCGCGACAATCGAGCTCGCAGATCCGCCTCGATCACCGCAAAGCGTCCACGCGAAAGGCGAAGATAACGTCGCCCCGCACGCACGGCTTTGAGCAGCTCCGCAAGCGGCACGAGCTCACCGTCGACTTCGATCTCCCCCTCGACGCCGAACCACTCGGCCGCGCTCTTCACGCGGACGCGCATGTGCGCGCGAGAGATGGCTCCGACGTAATGCGCGCGCTTTTGAGATCGAGGCCATTCGACCTCGATCTCGGGATGTTCGGCAAGAGAAGCCAAGAGCGCGAGCACGGCCTCTTCGGTTCCGAGATGTGCGCGCGTTTCGCCCTCGCCCATGTGAAGATGACGCGCGATCAGCGTCGCGCTGGCACGCTCCTGAGCCAGATCTCGTCGACGCAACACCGGCTGCGCGGTCCCTTCGCGGAAGACGGAGACGAGCGTCGTCCCTTCGCCGATCGGCGCGCTCAAGTTGGGTGAGAGCCGCGTGCGAAGCTCGACGGTGGCGCCCTCGCCTTCGGGCGTGATGCGCACGAAAAGCGCTGGCTCGAGCGCCTCGACCTCCGACTCGAGGCCTTTCGAGAGCGAAATCGGGACACGGGCCGCGACACGCTCGACCAGAGGCAGCACGAGCGACCGTTCGGCATCGGGCACGAGCGCGGGATACCGCGCCGCCGCAAGGACGAGCCCCGCAAGCCGTGAAGGAAGCGGCGCCACCAGCACCCCGTCTCGATCTTGTTCGACGTGGGCCACGGCCCTCGCGTTCTTCGAACGCAGCGCTGCCACCTCGATGGGGATCTTCGTATCCCCGAGCGCGAGCGCCGTTCGAAGACCACCTTTCTCATCGGTCAGCGCAAATCGCGCTTCGACGCGGCGAACCTCGAGCGGCGCATTCGTGTCGTCCGCAACGATGATCGCATCTGCATCCGCGAGCGCATAAAGCGCCTCTGCCGAGGCCTTCACTGGATCGCGCTCCAAAAGCGCGCGCAGCGCGAGCGCTTCGGCAGGCCCTTTGGCGAACGACGCGAGCGCCACGGCAGGCTCGATCCGAACACCCTTGGTGAAGCGACCGCGCGCCCCTTTTCGTTGCTGCGCGAGCTCGACGGTAGGCGTTCCAAGAGAATCAGCCTTGACGCGAAACACCACCCGCGTCTCTGCGATCTCACTCTCGTCCTCTTCGTCGAAGTATTCTTCGACGCTCGACACGAGACGACGCCACGCGGGCATCGCGAGCGCCTCGGCCAATCGCGCATGAAGCGGATGACTCGGATCATGAACCGCATCGAGCGCCGCACGAACCAGCGCAAGACCCCGCCGCCCATGATGCACCACCGGCTCGAGGCTCAACTCTCCCCGGTTGTGTCCCGTGAGAACGAGCCTGATTTCCCCATCGGGGCGCGTGGCATCGGGATCCCCCGAGAGCATCAAACAAGGCACTGATTCTTCGAATTGGATCGCGTTCGCGGAGATCCGCTGGGCAGCTCCTGTTTCGGCATGAATCTGCTGCTCGAGCGCGCGCAATTGTTCCGCGACCCGCGCAAGCGCATCGCTCCCAGGCCTGCGCTGCCATAGCATCTGTCGGCGCGCCGTCTGGGCTGCATCGGCGGCGCAAGCGTCGAGATATTTCTTCGCTGCCGCCTTCATTTCGTGCGGTGCGATGCCGCGACCACCCACGAAACCGAGCGCCGCTCGCCGGACATCACCACCCGACCAAGCGCGAACGGAATCGGCATGGGCACTGCCACCTTCGACGAACGGCGCGAGCTCCGAGATCGGATCGCTCAGATGGTCCTCCACCCCCATCCGTTGCGCCCAACCCACGAGCTCATGCTCGGCAATGTCGGCGGCCGTATTGGTACTGCGTTTTTTCTCCACGATTCTCAATCGGTTCGACCCTCACAAGCGCTCGAGATTGGTGGCCAACTCCCGTTCCTGCAAGCTCCGATTCGACGAAATCGCGAAGTGCGGTAAGGATGCGCGCCCGGGGGAGCGAGGAAGCAAGCGTGGCGTTTCCGGATGGCCTCAATACACTCGTCGAAGACGGAATCATTGATGCCGTCCACAGCCGTCTGATGAGCGGCAAAGAAGCCGCTGTCTTCGTCGTCGAGTATCGAGGCGCTCTGGTCGCCGCCAAAGTCTACAAATCGCGGGAGCGCCGCACATTCAAAGCCACCTCGAGCTACACCGAGGGCCGCAACCAAACCCGCAGCACGCGCGACCAGCGCGCGATGGCCAAACGATCGAATTATGGGCGTGAACTGGTCGAAGAGACATGGCGCGAGATGGAGTATCGCGCGCTCTTCGACGCCTTTCACGGCGGGGTGCGAGTCCCCAAGCCCATCATGCTTTACGAGGATGTCCTCCTCATGGACCTCGTGCTCGACGAGGGCGACACTCCTGCGCCTCGACTCGCGGATTTCGAGCTCGCTCCCGAACACGCCGAAGCGATGTTTCGCGAGATCTACGAGCAAGCCCGACGCCTCCTCGCGACCGGTCGCATCCATGGCGATTTGTCGGCCTTCAATATCCTGATCGCCAAAGACGGCCCCACCATCATCGATCTGCCGCAGGTGGTCGATGCCGCAAAAAACAACCAAGCACGGAATATTCTTCGGCGAGATCTGGCAAACATCGCAGAACATTTGGCAAAATACGACGCACGCCTATTGCGTTTCCGTGATGCAGGAGATGTGCTCTTTCATCATTTTCAGCGCGGCACGCTCGATCAAGCGACGGAGCCGCAGGCCGGAAACGTGCGTCGCCACGATCGTCCCCAAGGCGGACGCCGGGCCGAGCTCGCGGAGCGAGGTCGTATGAACCGCGAAAACAACGGCAGAAGGCGACATTCCGAGGAAGAGCATCCTGCTCCCAACGGGCCCCGCGCTCCCAATCAGGAGCGCCCTCGATCGAACGGATCACGAATGAACCATGCGCCACGCGCCGACCGAACGGAGGAAAACGCGAAACCGGCCCGTGGGCGCTTCGAAAGGCCGGCTGCACCCATCGTCGAAGTCATTCGACGCAGACCGCGTTGAGTGTTCGCAATTTGCGACGCACACCCACGCGGGTCGTCTCGTTGACCGGCCACAGTCCCGATGACATAAGCGAAGCCCAAGTTCGGACGATTTGTTCCGGTTCGAACAAAACTCAAAGCCACCGTGCTCTGGAGCCACGAACATGAGTGAGGCCCTCGGTACAGGATTTTGGATCGCAGCCCTTGCGCTCGCGCATTTCGTCCAGTTCGGCGTACGCGCGCTGCTGATCACGGGAACCGCCACGCTCTTCGTACACAAAAGTCGCTTCGCAGAACGAAGACGAATCTATCGCGAGCCCTACGAATCATCTCTGCTGCGGACTCAGTTCCTCGCGACCGTGGCGGTGACGGCGTTCGACTCGGTGGCGATTGCGCTCGTGCGTCACTTCGATCTCATCCACTTCGCGCCGCCGACTGTGGCCGGAGTCCTTCTGACCTGGGCTGGTCTCTTCGTCTACAACGAGGTCTGGTACTACGTGATGCACCGCTCGCTGCACAGCGACGCGTTGTATTTCATCCATGCCCAGCACCACGTCGCACGGGTGGCCCACCCGTTCTCGTCCTTTTCATTCTCGTTGGTCGAGCGCACGGTGCATGTCCTCGGCGTCCTCGGCCCCATCGCGATTGCATCACACTTCATACCGATCACGCTGCCAGGCTTCGTCCTGTGCTTCTTCACTCAGTTCCTGTTCAACACCCTCGGACATCTGAATGTCGAGCCCTTTGGCCTCGGCTTTCTACGTTCGTGGGCTGGTCGCACGCTCGTCACATCGACCTACCACGCGATGCACCACGCCCGTGAGCGTGGCCACTACGGTCTCGCGACGCAGGTGCTCGATCGGCTCTTTGGTACCATGTGGAAGGACTATCCCGAGGTCTATGCTGCCGCCGTTCGCGGTGAGGGCAACGCACTCGACGAAACGCACGGGTCGGATCCCCACGAAGTGCAAGCCATCTCGTGAATATCGCCGCGTCCATCCTCGATGTCTTGTCCCGCGAGCCCGCGCGCGCTGCGGTGCGTGAGCCCTCGGGCAAAACGACTTCGCGTGGGACGCTACGAGCGTACGCCATCGCGCTCGCGATCGAACTTCGAGCCCGTGGGTTTCGTCCGGGCGATCATGCTGTCCTCCAGGTGCCGAACGGCGCCGCGCTCGCGGCCTCGGTCATCGCGGTGCTCCTCGCGGGCGGTGTCCCTGTGCTCTGTGAGCCGGGCCTGGGCGATGAAGTGTACCTGTCCCGGGTGCGGGCATCCGGCGCGCGCTGGTTGCTTTTGCATCCTCTGCTGCGCGTGATCCGCGCGCTTCCACCGATCGTGTCCGCGCTGCGCAAGCGAGAGATCTTCGTGCCGCCCGTGCCCTCTGCACGCGATGGCCTCGAGACGGTGTGGATCGCCGATCGAACGCTGGCGCGCCTGGCGTCACGCACGTCGGGAGTTGGACACTTCGAACCTGTCGATCGAAGTCCCGAAGATGACGCGGTCCTGGTGTTCACTGGCGGTACGACGGCCGTGCCGCGCGGCGTGCGGTTGTCCCATGGCGCACTCGAGCGCTATCTCGCGAACATTGCTTCGGTGATCGAAGGCGCAAAGGTCGAGTCATTCCTCGCGGACACTCCGCAACAAGTGCTCTACGCGCTACGGCTCGGCAAGAGCGCTTCGACAACCTATGGTCGCAAAAAGCGACGCGCGGCGCACGTCGAGCGCACGATTCGTACCGGGCTCGTCGACGCGTATTTCGGCTCGCCGTTCGTGTTCGTGGAGATGATGTCCGCTCCTGGAGCCCTTGCCCGCCCGCTGCCTGCAACGCTCGAAACCGTGCTGCTCGGCAGCGCCCCGGTGACCGCAGAGTTCCTGGGTTCACTGCGGCGCTGGCTCGCACCGACCACGCGTATCCGGTCGATTTACGGGCTGACCGAGGCTGGTCCTGTGTGCGTCGTGGACGCGGACACAAAGCTCGCATACCGCGGCGAAGGCGATCTCGTGGGCGCGCCCCTCGAAGGCGTTCGACTCTCGATCGAACCCCTCCCGGGCAGGACCGATATCGGCGAAGTGATCGTGCACAGCGACGCCCTCTACACAGGGTATCTCGGGGAGCCTCCTCGCGGGCTCGACGAAGGATTGCGCACCGGCGATCTCGGCCGTCTCATCGACATCGACGGATGCCCGCAGCTCGTGCTGATGGGCCGTGCGAAAGACATGATCGTCCGAGCAGGGGTGAATGTGTATCCGGCTTGTCACGAGCCGATCGTGCGGGGGCTCCGAGACGGGCGAGGCCAACCGATGATTCGTGAGTGCGCGATGCTTGGTGTGTGGGACTCTTCGCGCCAAGACGAGCGGATCGTGCTGTGCGTTCAGCCCACCACCGGCGTCGGGATGACTCCAGACGAACTGCGCGAGCGCGTCGCGCGGGTCTTGGGCCCCGACGTGCTCCCAGACGACTACTTCGTGATCGATCCGATTCCCGTCACTGGACGACAAAACAAAGTCGACAAAGTCGCGCTCCGAGCACGGATTGCGGGCGGTGGCTGAGCCTCTCGAAAGGAAGCTCCCTGGCGCACGCATGCCCTTTGGCTACCGCGCCTTCGCGAAAAAATGTGCGTTGATGATGCGCGAAGATCCACGCGCTGCGACAGGACAAGCCTTCGCGCGACTCGCGCTGCTCGCCGTTGCACAAACGGGCTGGGCGCTCGACGAAGCGCTTTATCGCGATTGGCGTCGTATCCCGCTGCGAGGGCCTTTGTTCGTGATCGGACATCAGCGCTCGGGCACCACCTTTCTGCACCGATTGCTCGCGCGCGACACGACCCACGCCCGCGCCCTCTCGCTGCAGGAGATGTTGTTGCCTGCCGTGAGCCTTCAGCGCGCGATCACACGGCTGGGGACGATCGACCGCGCGCGAGGCGGAAAGCTCGCCATCGTGTTCGCGCGTGCGCAGAACAGACTGTTCGGCCCACTCGACCATGTCCACAGGATCCGCCTCGACGAGGTCGAAGAAGACGAGTTCGTGCTCTGGGCTTTGTTCGCCTCGGCGATGTGCGCCAACGATGCCCCGAACGCCGCAGAATCGCCTGCTCTGGACGAGCTCCGGCATTTTCATGACTGGTCCCAAGCGCGCCAGGCCGACGTGCTCGGATACTATCGGGCCTGCGCGCTCAAGAAGCTCTATCGCGCAGGTCCTGGTTGGTTGGTCGCGAAGAATCCCGCGTTCACCGACAAGATCCCCGCGCTCGTGGACATGTTCCCCGACGCACGATTCGTATACTTGGTACGCAACCCCCTCGAAACCATTCCTTCACGGCTGAGTCTCGTCCGCGAAATTTGGCGCCGACGTTTCCCGCGCTTCGTCGACATGAGCGCGCAACAGGTCGAGATCGTCATGGCGAGCAGCGTAAACACCTATCTCGCGGCTGAGCGTGATCTGCCGGGACTGCCCGAAGACCGAAAGCTCGTCGTTCGATACGACGACCTCGTGCGAGACCCGTCGACGGTCATTCGAACCATCTATCGCCAGTTCGAGCTCCCTGGCCCCGACGCCTCCCTCTCGGCCGTGCTTTCGCAATGCACGGCCGAGCGTCCAGAGGCGAACGGATCGCATCGCTACAGCCTGATGGAGTTCGGAATCGACGAAGACGCCCTGCGCCGCCAACTCGCGCCTGTCTTCGCACGCCACGGATTCTGAGAGCTCTCTACCCCGATTGGGTCGTGTGTTTCCCAAACGAACTCGGTGCATTCGGATGTGCATCCGGTTCGACACCCACTCCGAGCTGATCCACGAGCTCTCCCCCCAACCACCCAGTCACCCCAACGAGAACCAAAGCCCCGAGCTCGAGCGCGAAAGTGATCTCGTCCAGCCGAAAAAACGGGCGATTCATGCGCATTCCAATCGCACCCCCGAGCAGCCCGAGAACGACGACATTTCCAATCGCATGCACCGCACCCACGCGCTTCGCGCGCGTCCGTTTCGGAATCGCAGTCCAATCGATGAGGCCAAAGATCGCAGCGAGGAGGCCCATCGCGATCCCCATCGTCAGATTCCAAAATGATACAACCGTCAACGCTGCCACATCGACGAAACGCGACACCACATCGAGCAACACCCCCGTGACGAGAAGTCCGAACGGAATCGGAACCAGCATCTGATGAATCGGATGTCCGAAAAGCCGTGCTCTCGCTTGCATCTTTCGTATCTCCCGCTCGGGATCGATCCAGCAAAGGAAATGCCGGCTGGTCAGGTTGCGGGTGTATGCTAACTTGGCCGGTCGTCTCATGGCCTCTACACCGCCGTTTGCGGGTCGTCCCAAGATTCTCGTCGTCGAAGACGAAGACGATTTGCGACGCATGCTCACGTATGTGCTCGGAACCATTGGGGACGTGACCACGGCGGTCGATGGGGTCGATGCCTATTCCATCATGGAAAACGGCTTCATTCCCGATGTGGTCATCACCGACCTCATGATGCCGCGAATGGATGGGCTTCAGCTCTCGGAGAAACTGAAGGCTCACCCCGTGCTTGGTCACGTCCCTGTCATTATGCTCACCGCCAAATCCTCACCACGGGACATGGTCACCGGCATCAATGCGGGGGCACGCCACTACCTGACCAAGCCCTTCAAGACGGAAGAGCTCCTTGGAAAAGTCCGCAAAGCGCTCACGGCCCGCACAAAAACGTGAATCCCTCCCCTTCGTAGTTCGCATACGGCCCTGGGCACTGCTCGCGATCTCCGCGACTCTCATGTTCCTCGGCTTTGCCGGCTTCGGCATATGGCCACTCGCATTCGTCGCCATCATTCCGGCGCTCTTCGTCTTCGACCCGCTCGAGACACGCGGCGGTTTCGAACGGCCCGTTGGGCGCTGGTTTTTCCTTCGCGCACTCTTCTTCGGCTATGTCGCCGAGCTCGGCGGCTTTTATTGGCTGATCAACACACTCCTCGATTTCTCGGGCTTTCCATTCATCGTTTGCCTTCTCTTCGCGTCGGTCTTTTTCCTTTTCCAAGGCCTCCAGTTCGTCGCAATCCTGGCGCTCTGGACCCGCGCGCGGGCCCGCGGCTTCTCCGCCACCCCCGCGCTCGTGGCAGCCTATGTCGCGAGCGAAGCGCTCTTTCCGATGCTCTTCGAGCACTACTACGGAAGCGCGTTCCATCCGGTCCCCATCTTGATGCAAGTGGCCGATCTCGGAGGCCCGATGATGTGCACCGCGCTCGCGATGGGCGTGGCCGGCGCCCTTTACGATCTCGGCTCATCGATCACTCAAAAGCGCGTCCCCGTGCCGCGGCTCTGGCCCGGGATCGCCTTTGGATATCTCATCTTTGCTCTCGGTTACGGTGCCTTCCGCATCTCCGAAATCGAAGCCATCTCCACGGCGGCACCCCACCTCGAATTGGGTGTCGTGCAGGCCAACATGGGCCTCTTCGAGAAATGGCAGGAGCCCGAAGCCGGTGTGCGTCGGCACGTCGAACAAACCGAGGCGATCGCAAGGGCCCACGATGTCGATCTCGTCGTGTGGCCCGAGTCCGCGGTGACCTTCTTTCTACCAGACTCCATCACCAACGTGCGCCAATGGCGTTGGGCTCCACGCCTCGGGCTTTCGGAACTCGATGTGCCGATCATTTTTGGAGCATTGAGGCGAGGCCACTCCCCCGAAGGCCTCGACGTCGATCACAACACAGCGTTCCTCACGGGCGCCGATGGCCGCGTCCTCGGCACATACGACAAAACCTATCTCCTCGCCTTCGGCGAATTCATCCCCTTGGGCGAAACATTTCCGGTGCTTTACGATATCTCACCGAGAAGTGGTCACTTCTCACCTGGAAACAATCCGAGCCCAGTCGTGTTTCCGGCGCGCGATGGCCGCGAATACCGCATCTCCATCCTCATTTGCTACGAGGACATCGTCTCGACCTTCGTGCGACGTGCCGTCACCGAAGGAGATCCTCATCTTCTCGTCAATATCACGAATGATTCCTGGTTCGGTGATACCCACGAGCCATGGGTGCACCTCCACCTCGCGCGCTTCCGAGCCGTCGAACATCGGCGTTATCTCGTTCGCGCGACCAATTCGGGGGTGAGCGCGATCATCGATGCCGCAGGGCGTATCATAGAAGCTTCAGGAACGTTCGAGCGCGCCAACTTGGTGGGAGAAGTTGCGATGATCGAAGGCCCCAGGACGCTTTATGGGGTGCTCGGAGCCTGGCCGGGCTGGATCGCCCTCTTCTCCATATTGCTGATGGGCTTTTTGCCCGAGCGTGCGTTGCCGCGGCGCCTTCGCCCGTCGGCGTTGGATTGACAGAAGGCCTCGAAGATCGTTCATTCCGCCGATTCGCGAGTGGCCTCGCAGTACGGAGCCTATCCACCGTGCGACAACGTGTTCTCTCCATCATCGCGCTCGCGATTGCCATCTCGCTCAGCCCCGAAGCCGAGCCACGCGCCGATGCCAGTGCTTGGACGCGCGTGTTCATCAACGGCCAAGCCGCGGCGGTTTATTTCAACGACGGAGATAGTTTTCGTATTCAAAACGGAGCGTTTGCGGGCGCTCAGTGCCGCCTCGGCGGCTTCAACACACTCGAGAGCTTCGGCCCTGCCCATCAATGGGGCGACTTTCATCCATACGAACTCTACGTCAACGCCAAACAAGCCACGACGCACGCCCGGCGAGGAACTTGGCACTGTCATGGGGACGGCAGCCGTGACACCTACGGTCGGCTCTTGCTCGACTGCCCCGATCTCGCCGTCAGCCAAATCCGGCACGGCTTCGCCCACGCCTACAACGTGGATGACAGCCCTTCACGTCCCGAGTATTTGCGCGCCCAGGAAGACGCCATCCGCGAGCGACGCGGCATGTGGGCCCACGGACGCCCTCATTACATCATGACATCGGTGCACTCGGCCTCCGAAGATCCGAGCCGCGAGCATCACTACAATCGCTTGGTCTCGACCTTCGATGGCCATACTGAATCGACTCGACATCGCGACACTTATTCGGAATGCCGATGGGTCTGCAACAGTGAGATCCGCACCGACGAAGCGTCGATCGCAGCCGCTGCGCGCCGCATGCGCGAGCATCCGACGCTCGCGCCCTTGCTCGCCGATCACTCCAACCTCGAGCTCATGGAATTCGCGCGCCGCTACGCACGCTTGGGCGAGCTACCGGCTTACGTGAACCCAGCCGCCCGAGAACAGCTCGAAGCCCATGTGCGCCTCGAACGCGAACGAGGCCTGCTCGGCCAAACGAGCACCGAACAAGGTTCGTGCGCGCTTTATGTCGATTTCACGAGGCGCTACGGACGCGAACGTGCGAGCTGCCTCTCGGGTCACGGCACCGTGCCACCTGGCACCCGCTGGTCTCACTGATCGCCTCTTCTCTTATTGCAGCGAGAACTGTCTTGTCTTTCGATTCACAAAAAAGACTCGTCCTTACGCTGACGCTCGCTTCGTGCGTTTGGGTCAGCGGCTGCTTCTCGCCCGTGCCCGAGGGCCCTCCACGGGGGTACGAAACGGATGAAGAGTCATGCCGCAATCGACGCGACGACGACTTCGACCGCCTCGTCGATTGTCTCGACGACGACTGCATCATGCGCGGCTTTTGTGACGAGATCATTCCGCTCGTCCCAACCATTGGGCCAGAGAACGACATCCTCTCTTGCTCCGATCGCATCGACAACGACGATGACGGTCAGTTCGATTGCGGAGATCGCTCCTGCCAATCCATTCGCGAACTGTGCTGTGTGATCGAGACCGACGATGTCTCGTGCAGCAACGGCTACGACGATGATGGAAACGGATACGCAGACTGCGCCGACTTCGGTTGCCGCAACAACCCCTTCGTCACCGTCTGCCGCAACGAGAAGCCGCGCGATTGTCGCGATGGCCGCGACAACGACGGAGACGGCCGCTTCGATTGCGCCGACGACGATTGTAAGAACACGCCCCTCTGCACAGGCGGCGAGCTCGATTGCGCCGACGGAATCGACAACGACGAAGATGGGCGCATCGATTGCCGCGATCCCGACTGCCGGACGCTCGGAGATTGCGATGGCGCCGAAGACACGCTCGCGCGCTGCAGCGACGGCTACGACAACGATGGCGACATGGCCGTCGATTGTGCAGACACCGAGTGCAGCATGAGCGAGCTCATGCCGATCATCGTCTATTGCCGCGAACGCAACGGCCCGGAGAACACGCTCGATCGTTGCAGTGACGAGATCGACAACGACGGCAACGGCTTCATCGATTGCAGCGATTTTAGCTGCACCAATGCCAATCGCGGCGCGAGCCCAGAGGCCATCGCGTATTGCGCCTCGATCGCCGAGAACACGCTCGAGCGCTGCACCAACGGCATCGACGATGACAGGAACGGCTTCATCGACTGTAGCGACTTCAGCTGCACCAATGCCAATCGCGGCGCGAGCCCAGAGGCCATCGCGCACTGCGCCGATGCCGACGAAACCACGCTCGAAGAATGCACGAACGGCATCGATGACGAAGGGGACGGCTTCATCGATTGCGCAGACTTTTCGTGCACCCGCGAAGATCGCGGCGCCTCTCGAGAAGCGATCGAATATTGCGGACAGCGCGCCGAGATCGATCTGGCACGCTGCAGCGATGGGATCGACAACGACGGCAATGGTTTCATCGATTGCGCAGATTTTTCGTGCGCGCGCTCAGATATCTCCGAGGTCAATCTTTACTGTCGCGAACGGACCGAAGGGACGATCGAGAACTGTCGGGACGGCATCGACAACGATGGAAATGGCTTTACCGATTGCGCCGATCGCGGGTGCAGTGGCTTTCAGGCTTTGTTTCTTGGGACTCCAAGCTCCGAATGCAGCGCTCTGAATCAGGATTGCACCTTGGCCGGGGATGGGCGTGGCCGCTGCTTCCTTGCGACGGGTCGTCCGCGTCCGATCGAAGGCAGGCCTGGAATGTTCGAAGGTCCCAATCCGGCGCAAGTATGGGTCTGCGCAACGCTTCGAGCACCGTGTCTCGAAACACCGTCATGGCGTGATGACTCACCCATCACGTTGCCGGCCGACCATGTCGGCCTCTACTACATCGAAGAGCGCGACTTCGTTCGCGATGCATGCGTCGACGGAATCGACAACGACGAAGATGGTTTCGTCGATTGCGACGACTGGGAATGCAACTGGAACCCGCTGACGCGCGATATTTGCGCCGACGAGAACGGGCGTGCGCCGGTTTGCGGTTGATTTTGTTTTGCTTGGATGGAGCTCCAGGAGACTCGTCAGAAATGTTCTACTTCCACTCGCGCGCTCGAATCACGCTTCCCCTCTTCGCCCTCGCACTCGCTGTGTTCGCGCTCACGGCGTTGCCAGCGCACGCACAAGACGTGTTCGCGCCAACGCCGGAGGATTCCCCCTCCGAACCAACTCCCGAACCAGCGCCCGAGCCTGCACCCGAGGAGGCGCCGCTTCCTCCTCCGCCACCTCCCGCCGTCGAAGCCGTCTGCGACGATCGCCAGGACAACGATGGTGACGGACTCGTCGATTGCGCGGACGCCGATTGCTTCGACGCCCCGATTTGCCACGCCGGAGGCCGCGACGAACGCACCAACCAAGCGTGCAGCGACTTCATCGACAACGACGGCGATCAAATGGTCGATTGCGAAGACGCCGATTGTCAGACCCCGGGCATCACGGTGTGCAATGGCAGCTGGCGCGGCCAAAGCTCGGGCATCGAAGCAAGCTCGCCGAGCGAAGGCGACGATCTCCCTGAGCTCGCCCCCGGTCAGAGCATCGAAGACCTCCTCGGCACGGGCGGTGACGCCAACGGTGAGCGCTCCGACGAAGTTTGCTCCGACGGCATCGACAACGACTTCGACGGGCGCACCGATTGCGCCGATTTCGGCTGTCGCTTCGATCCTCAAGTCACGGTCTGTAACGGCACGCCAGGCCTGCGCTTTTCAGTCGTCGCGGGCGTCGGCGCATCGATGCAATTCAACTTCGATCAATCAGGCGCCGAAGAGCGCGTCACGAACGTGCCTGAAGCGGGTTTCACGCTGCTCCAGCTTCGTGCCCTTGGCCCGATTCCTTTCATCGAAAACTCATTCTTCCTCATCAACGTGCGTGCGGAAGAACGCGTGCGATTGACCTTCGCAAATTTCCAAATCCCGATCTCGAGTCAGGGGCATTACCTCTCTCTCAACAGCGGCTTCGGTGGCCTCTCTCCAGGCCTCATCATCTCTGCCGCGAGGCAGCCCCTCCTCGATCCGCCCTTCTATCTCTACCGCGCATTCGAACAAGGCAATGGCGCTGCGCTCGAAACGGGCGGCCCCATCGACGACATGGGCATCCTGCGGTTCCGCATCTTCGGCGCGGCGGGTGCTGGAGAGTTCACGGGCAACGTCGGTGGCCGCTTCTTCCGCTCCGACGATCGCAACTTCGCATGGGCCGCAGGCGGTGCGCTCCAGATCAACCTGATCGGCTTTTACGATCGCTTCGACTCGCCTTTCCTCTACACACCCGCCCCGCTCACGTGGGGGCTTTCGTTCGGCGGCAAATTCGATCAGCGCCCCTCCGAGCGCTTCGCTGCGACCAACGTCTTCTCACTCTTTCAGTACTCCCATTTCGCGCTTCGCGTCGAGAACTACACGCGCTTCGTCATCGATGATCCGAATACCATTCCGATCCAAACGGCCTTCAACGTTCAGCTCGGCGTCCTCATCATCCCCCGCATCCTCTTCTTCGCAGCCGATTTTGGTGGCGTCTATCAAGTCGAAAACTGGAGCGCGGGCGCCATCCCGACCGACCCCTCTTTCCGTAAACAACTCGATCAGCTCCAATGGCGGGCCGCGGTTCATTGGTACTTCTTCCGCAGCACCGGAATCCTGGCGCTCATGTACCGAGAAGCCTACAACGAGGAGAACGAGGACAACTTCGCGGCCCCCGAAGTCGAACGTCAAGTTCGCCTCGAAGCTCGCTTCCGCTTCTAAAAGGGCAAAGCCTCAAGGATTCTCATGAACCCTCGCCATCTCGCACTGCCACTCCTCATCCTGGCGATGGTGTTGCCTGGCTGCCCGGGCCGGAAAGAATCACTCCACGATGGCGGTGTTCCCGATGCGAATGCATTCGATGCAGGGCTCCTCGATGCCACGAGTCTCGATGCATCGTTCGATGCCGGCCAGAGAGACGCCGGTCCTCTCCCAACCCAAACGTTCTCGAATCCAATCACGTGGAACGACGACGCCGTGCGTGCGCTCTCGCCCGATACGCTGCCAAGCACTCCGTCCCCATGCGCGCCGCCATCGCTTGCACGCGTCTCACGCGTGATCGATGGCGACACCATCGACGTCATTCGTTCGCGCGATGGAGCACGCGTTCGTGTGCGCTTCATCGGCGTCGACTCGCCCGAGATCGCGCACGAGGGAAACTCCGCTGAGTGCTATTCGGCCGAATCGACCACCTTCACGGCACAGCTCGTCGGTCATGACGTATGGCTGACCTACGACGTCGAATGCCAAGACGTCTACGGACGTGATCTCGCCTACGTGTGGCTCGGCCCTCAGCTCGGAGATGGGCTCTTCAGCGATCTTTGGAACAGACACCTCGTCCGCCGCGGCCTTGCGCGGACCTTGAGCATCGCACCCAGCAATTCGCTCGCCGACATCTTTGCCACCGATCGTAACGCGGCTCGGAGCGCAGGCCTCGGCCTCTGGTCTGCATGCCGTTGATTCACCGTTGCCTCGTGATTGTCTCGTCGGTGCTCGTGCTCAGCAGTTGCTCATGCGAACGTGACAGCGCAGCTCCGCGCCCCACCCCCGAAATCGAACAAGCACCTCCTCTTCTGCCGCGTGCGACGCGCGACGATTTACCTGTCGCAACACCTGCGCTCACCATCACCGTCCACGAAGACGGCTTTTCGATCGACAACTTGGCGCTCGTCCAATCGTGGCCCAGCGCTGACCGTGCGCGCATCGAAAATCCATATATTTCTGGTGATTTTGCGGCTCCTCACGACCACGAACTCACAGCCCCGCTCCTCGGCCGTGCCCTCCAACACGCCACCGACATCGAACGCTTGCGCTCCGAAGACACGGGCACGCCCATTGCGTACGCGCTGCGTGTTCACGCAGGCGTCCCATGGCGCCGTGTTCTTCAAGCCATTCACACCGCCGGCCAAGCCGGTCTCTCCGAGCCGCGCTTCGTTCTTCGTACCCCATCGGGTGAAGGTGAAGTCATGCTCGCGCTCCCCACTCCGCCTTCACACCTCGACTCCGCGCAAGCGCTCGCGTTCGAACGAGAGCTTCGTGCCATCGTAGAGACCGATCCTTCGATTCGAATCCCACGCACCCTCGAAGCACCACCACGAGCTCCCACCCACGAGATCATCCTCACCCAAGAGGCCGCGATCGAACTTCGCGTCGGCGAACGAACGGTGTGCCGCCACGACGCCATCCATGGCGCGCCTCACATCGCGGCCTTCTCCGCGTGCCTCGCCCGGCTCGAATCGAACGACTCACGCACCCTCCTCTCCGCAGACCATCAACTATCCTTCGACAAAATCGCGCCCCTCCTCGAGACACTCGCCGCCCGCGGCTCGATCGAACTCGGACTTTGAAGAGAAGGCGGGGGCGGAAGTGAAGGCGGGGGCGGAAGTGAAGGCGGGGGCGGAAGTG
>CAYZTA010000019.1:0-90230 GCA_964481145.1 uncultured Sandaracinus sp. | reverse complement strand
ATTATAGGAGATGGCTTTTTGCAACTGTTCGCGGGATACGATGGCGGCGATCATGCTGTTGGCGGCCGGGCCGGCGAAAGAGCGGATGATGCCGGTAAAGAAGACCACCACCAGGATCACGGTCAGCCGGCTGTTGTTGCCGGTATCGAACCAGGAAGCGCTGACCAGGGCCAGCGTAAGTCCGCAGACAAGATAAAAGAGGTACGACCAGGCGAGTATTTTCTTTTTGTTGTGTTTGTTTGTTTATGTCTTTTTAATTGGTTTGGGGTTCTGCCGCGGCCGTTGCCGCAGCAGCTGCCGCCCCCATGACCACGTTCTGCGCGGACTTCTGTTTTTGCTCGATGGATGCCTTCTGCGCTGCGACGAAGGCTCGCTTCTGCCCGTCGGGGACGAGCTCGAAGGTCAGCTCGACGAGCTCCACCAAGCCCATCGGCGGCAGCTTGTGACCGTCGTCGAGCTCTTCGGCGATCGATCGCACGCGCACGACGTTTCGCGCGTGGGGCAGGAGCCTCTGGACCTCCGCTCGAAACCCATGATCGGCGCGCGCCTTGGTCACGACCGCGACCACCGGAACGTGGCGAGACAACGCTTCACAGAGGGCCGTCTCGGCCTCCTCGACGCGACGAGTGTCTTCTCCGATGCAGATCCACGCGACGTGGATGTGCTTTTTGGGATCGAGCTCGGTGCAGCGGAGACGCACCACGTCTTCGAGCTCCTCGAGCGTCTGGCGAAACGAGGCGAGCTCGAGCCCTCGCGTATCGAAGAGGGTGAGCGGCAAACCAGGCTTGATGATCTCGCGGGTGGAGCGAGTGACCGGACGCCCCTGTCCCGTGGTCGCGAAGTCGCCCTGGAACGTCGCGTTGATCAACGTGCTCTTGCCTACGCCAGTGCGCCCAGCGATGAGGACATTGACGTGGCCTCGCTCGCGGATCGCTTCTTCCATCGCGCGGCGCAATATCTGCTCGAGATCCATCGATCGGCTTCAAGAACGCGCTTTGTACTTCGTGAGGTATCTTGCGCGAAGGTCTTCGATGACGTGCGAGAGCATGTTCTCCTCTTCGCCCGTCAATCGACCTTCAGTCTTGGTTTCGAGCATTTGCAGGATTTCGATGGTGTGGCGAGCCGACTCGAGGTCGACCGTGGTGCCTCCCTCGGGCGACGCGATTTCGCCCAAGTGGATCATGCACGACGTGCTCATCGACAAGATGAAGGTCGTGAAGTCGATCGGAGGCGTCCCTTCGCCGCCAGGGAGGGGCTCGTCACGAAGATCTTCGTCCTGCATCATTCGCTCTCTTCGTCATCGTCTTCTTCCTCGTCGTCTTCTTCCTCGTCGATGTCGTCGTCTTCTTCGGTGGCGGCAAGCGCCACGTTGTCCGCGCGGTCAGGAAGCGATGTCAGCAGCTTTTCGTACTGCCCCACTTCGACGACGCTTTTGTCGATGTTGCGTTGGAGGACTCGCTTGTCGATCAAGAAATCCGGAATGGCCATGGGTCGAATATCCTCTTGGGCGCCCGAGTGTAGGAGCACTGACTCAGGTGTCAAATGCTGTCTCGACAGGAACTGGCATCAAAAGAGTCCGATCGAGAAATGGAGTGACCCAAACGGCTCACCCAGATCTTCGCGGCGGTCGAGATTGAATCCGTAATCGAGCGCAATGGGGCCGACAGGAGTGGCGATCCGTAGTCCAAGCCCAGCGTTCCAACGGACCGCGAAGCGGTCGATGAGCCCGATCGAGGCCCAGACGTTGCCGATATCGGCGAAAACACCGGCCTGGAGCGCATCCACGATGGGAAAACGCAGCTCCAGCCGAAAAAGATAAAAGAAGTCGCCGGAACGCACGATGTCGAGCGGGTTCAAATCCGTTTCTCGAATGAGGCGCGCCTGGTCTTCGGGGATGACTTGATCGTGCAAGAAGCCGCGCAGTGTATCGACACCACCCAAGTAATAGGCGCGGTTGGGATAGGTGCGCGACGCCTCTTCGGCGTGGAGGATCGCGCCAAGGCGGCCTTGCATCGCCAATACGACCTGTTCGGTGATCGGGATGTACCCCGAGACAGTCGCCGTGAGTTTGAAGAAATGAGAGAAAAACGCGGGTTGCATCGGGTCGACGATTTCGCTCGCGATCGAGTGCACGTACTCGCTGCTGAGCGCAGCGAAGACACCACGTGTGGGAGTAAATGGATTGTCGCGGAGATCGATCGAGGTGGAGAGCCGCGTGCTTCCGATCGCAGTGTTGCCCTCGGGGACCCTCAAGAGTCGTTGTGTACGCCCATCGCCCGCGGCGATCGCTTGCGCGATTCGTTCCCGGAGATTCTGACGTTCGCCGAAGAGCTGCACGGCGTTGTGTTCGATCTCACCAGAGAGCGTGAGCGCGAAAAATCGCTCGGGAACCCAAGTGAACGAGAGGACGACACCGTTTTTGTCGTAGCCGAAATCGCGCTCATTGTCGCGAATGTGTGCGAGGTCCAGCGCGCCCCGCACATGAGGCAATCCGGGAATCCAAGGAAAGCCAAATCCTAAGGTGATGCGCCGTTCGAGTCGGTTGAGGACGTTTTCTCGTCCGGAGCTCGTGATCGCTTGCTCGAGCTCGGCATCTTGAAAGAGGACCTGATATGCGAGCTGGATTCGCACCGCGAGCGTGAGCGCCAACCCGAAGAGGTTGCGATAACCGTACTCGAACGTCCCGCGCGCGCCTTCTCCGGTCGCAAACCCCGCCGAGAGGCCGACGCTCTGAGGATCGTGCTCGGTGACGGTGACGACGAGCGGCTTCACGCGCTCGGCGAGATCGGGATCGGCGGGTGTGATGCGGACACTGGCAAAGATGCCAAGCGCACGAAGTCGTTCTTCGCCTTCTCGAAGCCGAGAGGGTCGATAGAGATCGCCGGGGTGAAAGCGGATGACATCGAGAATCATCCCGTGATCGGTCTGAGATGCTCCTTCGATCTGGATGTCTCCGATCGAAACTGGGAAACGTTCGATCACTTCGAAGACGATCTCGGCCCGCTCTCCATCGGGCGAAAACCGCACCACGGGGTCGATGCGAGCAAAGAGATACCCGTGTTCGGCATAGAGATCGCGCACACGTCGTCTCGCTTGCTCGAGAGGGAGATACCCGAAGGCATCACCGCGTTCGAGTCCGGCGGCTTCGAGCGCTGCACGCGACGTGAGGATCTCGTTTCCGTGGGTACGTACGTCGTAGATCAGAGTGCGAGGTCCTTCGAAGACCGGAATCGTCACGACGGCACGGTTGTCTTCGAGCTCGCGCATTTCCGGAGCGCCGATGCGCGCATTGAGAAAGCCCGCGGCTTGATAGAGCTCGGCGATGTGCAGCGTGGCTTCGAGGTACGTGGGCTCATACCAGATGTGGTTGGGCAGGACCTCGACGTGCGCCGGAACCTCGCGGCGTGTTCGTGCCCGCCGCCCAGAGAGACCAATGCGATCCACGACATCGGAGTCGACAGGCCAGAGCAAATCGGGGGCGGGGAGGTCTTCTTCCAAGTAGCTATTGATCTGGTCGCGCAGGAAATCGGGGGCGAAATGACCCGCTCCGGGAAACGAGACGCCGATGACTTGGAGCTGCTCCCCGGGCTCGATCTCGATGAGCAATCGCGCGGCGCGCGGTTGGTCGATCCGCGCGGGATCGCGGGTGCGATGGAGCGTGACGTCGACGTGATGAAATCCGTGCCGGAGATAGAGTTGTACGATGCGCTCGCGAACCGCGGTGAGTACGGGTTCGCTGAGCGGTTCGGACGAAAGCTCGAGCACATCAGCGACCACGTCTGCGCCGAGCGGCTCGTGACCTTGCATCTCGACGCGGTAATGGCGGCCTTCGTGAAGTGGGATGCGGAGAACGACACCTCTTGGCGTGGGCTCGAGGGTGGGTTCACCCACGCGTGCTTCGAGCCAACCTCTTTCGCGCAGCCTCACCTGCACGGCGCGCAATCCTTCGTCGAGACGCCGCCGGTCGAGGATGTCTCCTGCACCGAGGCCGAGCGTCGAAAGCGCGACATCGTCTCGGTGCGCTGAAGCTCCTTCCCACTGAATCTCTCGCACACGCAGCGGCTCGCCTTCGTGCACGGCGATGAGCAAGACTTTGCGGGCGGGGTCGTCTGTGTCTCTCAATCGAAGAGAAACCTCGGCCTCCACCCATCCGCGGTTGGCATAAAGCTCTTCCGCTTCTTGGGCGGAGGAGGGGAGGGTGCCTTGCTCGATCTCGATCCCTTCGCGCACTCCCAGCACCGAGAGGAGCTCATCGCTGCCGATCTGCGAATTTCCTCTGAGCTCGATTCGTGTGATGATCATCCGTGGGATCAACGAGACGTAGAGGATGACGCCCTCTTCTCGCGTCTCCGCGGAGATGCGCACATCGGCCCAGCGACCCGTCGAAAGCAGACGCGTGATGGCTCGCCGGACCGTGCTTCGCCGGAGCTCTGCCGAGGGGGCAAGGCCAAGCGCGTGCAGTTCGTTCGGAGAGCCTCCTCCTTCGACTTCGACCGAGAGAATCGGACGTCCAGCGAGGTCTGGTGGCACGTCGGCGAACACCTTCCCGCTCGGCATGACGAAGGCGGCCAGCAGCGCGAGGATCCGAAGGAATCGGAGGTTCACTCGAACTCGAGCCTCCAACGCAAATCGCAGCCGACATTTCCAAACGACGACGCGCTTGCGGTGGTCGTAAAGTTGTCATAGCTGCACTGCACACCGGTCGTGTCGTCGAGTTGCATGTCGACGAGGGCACGGAAATCACGGGCTTCTCCCGCGCCGACGCCGGTCGTGGCGCTCACGCGCACGCGATCGGCGATGCGTTTGCCGACCGAAACCTGCGGTTCGGTGCGTCCCGTGCGTAGCGAATAGGCGCTCGTGATTCGGAAATCATCGATGAGCGGGACAGCGCGACGGACTTCGCGATCGACGCCGCTCAGTTGCGTCAGCGCCTCGAGCGCCGCGGTGCTTCCGACGTCCCCTGCTTGCAGTTGCTCGAACTCGCTGCGCGTCATGCCGACGGCGAGCAACATGAGAATGTCCTCCTGGGGAAGATCGGGATCGCTGCGTGTGCCGATTTGGAAAGACTCGAGGGAGCCGTGGGCATCGAGCAAAATACGCCATCTCGCTCCCGCGAGATCACCACTTCGTCGGATCTCACTCACGGCATCGATTCGAAAGCTCGGGTCGATTCGAGTCTCGTCATCGAATGAGAGAAATCCAGTTCGGAGATCGAAGACCGAGTTCCGGAAGAAGATTCGTCCGCGAGTGAACTCCATGTTGCCGAGCATACCGAAGCGCTGATCGGTGCCGACGATCCGAAATGGCCGTTGAGTATCGTCGATCACGAGCTCGGCCTCGAGGAGATTGTTGCGCACGACGAAAGGCTGTTCGGAGGCGATGCGCAGATCGAGCATGATGCGCTCTCTGCCTGGATCATAACGTTCGACGATGGCGCGTTGTGTTCGTGCGAGATCACCAAGGGTCGTTCCGAGATCGATATTGCGTGAGAACGTCAGGCGTTCGATGCTCAACTCACCCCGCGCGGTGGGGAGGCGTTCTCCTCGAGTCCAGGCCACTTCGAGATCGGTCGAAAGCGCGACATCCAGCCCTTCCGCGGGAGTGAGGAAGAGGTCTGCGCCGCGGAGTTGGAGCGCCCAGCGCTCGATCGCACCATCGGCGATGCGCGCCTCTCCTCGCCCACGGACTGTGCCATGCGCAACTTGCATGTGAATGTCGTCGAACTGAATGCTGCGCGCGCTGAATGTGATGCGAGCGCCGACCTCAGAAAGAGGGGTCGGAACGCCGAGGGCACGTACGAAGCCGTCTTCGATGCGGGCTTCGCCATAGATTTCAGGGTCTGAGAGGGGGCCGCTGATCGCGAGACGGGCCTCGATCTGACCATCGGCTTCGATGATCGCAGAGGTCATGCGCGTGAGGACTCCAAGATCGACATGGCCCTCGAGCGAGAGTGCCAAACCGCCATTCGTGCTTTCGGTGGGCAACGCATATTGACCACGCACGCGCATGCGCGCATCAGGACCTCGAAGGCGTGCGCGCTCGACCCGTGCGATGCCATTTTTCAGTGTGACGACGATGGGGCCGCGGTTGGCCAAGACGAGATCGCCGTGGCCGAGCTCAAACTCGGAGACGAGGAGATGGGCTTCGAGCGCGGCGGGGTCTCGGAGCGCGCCTCCATCCACCATGAGCTCGCCGCTCATTTTGCCATGCGCGTGGTGTGGGCCGCTCGACATCAAGTCTGGCAAGAACGGACTCAGATCGAGACCATCCCATGCGATCCGACCTCTCATCGGATATTGAGTGGTACGGCCGATCGCGAGGTCGATGTTCAGTCGGCCGTCGAGCGCGCTCCCACAGATGAGGAACGCGCTCGGGTTCGATTGTCGCGGCATGAGCCCGTCGATCGTTCGGAGCGGCGGATCGGGAGCCCAGTTGGCGCGTGCGAGCCCACGACGCGCGCGCATGCAGTCTTGGGCATCAGGGGCGAGCGCTGGCGAGAGCGCATCTTGAACCCAAGAATCGCCTTGGTGGGTCATGCGCACGTAAGCGCGACCATCACCGATGCTTCGTCCGCCATACATCATGTTCGTGAAGCCCACGTCCATGTCGAGGCGCATCTCGGTCGCCGTGCCTCCGACGTCTGCGGTCGCGCTCACGATCCCATCGAGCGAAGGCAAACGATCACCGACTCCTTCGATGTCGCGGAGTGAGAGCGCATCGGCCGCCGCGATCATCTGGAGTCGGCCACCCAGCTCCATGCGTCCGCTCAGCGCGACCGTGCCTGAACCTTTGCGCAACGTCGCGTGAGCGAGCTCGAGCTCTGCGCCCGCGATGCCGCGCGACCAATCGAGCCAACGGAAATGGCCGATCGCTTCGCTTTGGGTGAACGAAATGCCATCGAGTGAGATTTCGGAGAACGCGAGATCGGTGTGGACATCGAGGGTTCCGCTCGGAGAATCCGAAGGAAAACCGCTCGTGAATGCGATCTCGGCGCGGCCATGGGCCAGGCCCTGATATGGCGTGAAGCGCTCATCCGCTTCGAGCCCGAAGACGTGATAAAAATCGGTGAGCCGCATGCGGTCGAGCTCCAGTCGACCGGACATTCGAAAGCGGTTCTCTCGGAAATCGAGGTAGACGTCGTTCGCGGCATAGCGGCTTTCTGCTTTGGCCGCGACCACGTGCGGAAAAAGGACGCCCATGCCGTCAGGATCGAGGCGCGCATCACTCTCGACGTCGCCGATGCGCATGCCATCGAATTCGAAGTCCGCCAGGCGGACGTGGCCGGTCACGTGGGGGGCCTGAAACGTGCCGTCGATGTGGCAGTCCGCGCGTCCGGTGCCTGCCACGGCAAAGCGTGAGATGTGCGAGATGTCACGGAGGTCGGCGGGATCGGCGCGTGCGTCGACGCGGAGCAGATTGTCGAAGCCGAGATGAACGTCGCCGAGGATGCGGCTGTGCGGCAACACGCCAACCAAGTCGGAGAAGCGAATCGCGTCGGGCCGGATGGACCAGCTTCCGCGGAAGGTCCCCCTCGGGATGGCGATCACGGGGTCGAGCGGACGGGCGTGATAAGGGCCCGTGCTGACGACGAAGTCGCGCGTTCGTAAATCGATGGGTCCGCGCAAATCCACATCGCGAATCGAACCGCGGAGCACCATGCGTCCGTCGAAGATCCATTCCACGATCGAGTTTGCGCTGACATCGAGTTGCTCCATCAAATGCGCGAACGAAAACCCGTGCAGATGGACTTCGGCATCGAGCGGTAGATCGGGGCGGAGGCCGAGGGTCCCATTGATATTCAGTCTTCCGCCATTGCCGACCACCTCGATGACCGCGTCATTCACTCGGATTTCATTCCGGTTGGCGACGAAGGGGAGATGAATGTGTTGGCCGAGACCAAACTCGAGGATGCGTCCGTTCTCCAGCTCGACCGTGCCGACGGCGCGTTGCCCTTCGGTGCGGTCGTCGCGAATGCGCGCGCGTACTGACAGTCGTCCATGCATCTCTGGGATCGTGAGAGGGAGCGCGAGTTGTCTGAGATGCTCGAGCTCTGCGGACAGCTCGATCTCGCCGGCATACCCGGAAGCGCCGGGCAGCGTGGGATCGGGCGGAGGCAACGGAATCAATCCGTGGTGAATGGTTGTATGGAGAGAGCCGAGATGGGCTTCGAGCTCGTGCACGTGCACCGTATCGGGGGAGAGCTCGATATGAGCATCGAGCCCAAAGGACTCGTGACGGACTCCATAGCGGGTCAAATGACCGCGCGGGACGTGCGCGAAGACCGAGATGACTCCTCCCGGTTTGGCCTCCACGACGATGTCGATGTCTTCCAATTCACCGGATTCCATGGGCCCGGCGTCGACCGAAAGCACGGAATCGATGATCGTGAGGCGACCGAAAGGAAGATGGGAGGAACCGCCCGTTTCCCCGGTGTCGATCTTCGGCACATTGCGGATGGCCCCATCGCGGATGACGAGATGAACTTGAGCGCCGCGGAGCTCGAGCTCCTCGAGGTCGACCCGGCCGCGGAGCAGTGCGCCGAAAGAAGGGCGCACGACGATTCGCTCGGCATCGGCCAATCGTCCGTAGACTGGATCATCGAGGGCGACGTCTTCGGCGACGATGCCGAGCGGCACGAGCTCGAGGTGTACGCGGCCCAGGGATGCACGCAGGCCGAGCTCGTCCTGAATGGCCGTCGTGGCGAGAGAACGCAACCGGTGATGGGCTTCTGCACCGCGAATCGTGATGGCTGCGGATACAGGGATGCCGATCGCGAAGATCGCAAGGATCACCGCCCACTTGCGCCAACGGCGAAACGCGATCCTAGGACGCACGCAAGTTCCAGTAAGGGAAAGCCCGAGGCTAGCACGTCAGGAGGGGGACTGGCTCAATCCTGGCAAGCTCGAGCGTGCGTGAACCGGTGCTCCGATGTGAGCAAGGTGAAGTGCGGGGAGGAGAATTGCCAGGTATGTGTTCATGATGGATCCGATGGCGATGTTGCCCCAGGGACGCTCTCGTGAGACGAAACTTCGTCGTGATGCGTTGGGGCGGTGGTTCGATGGCGAGACGCAGATCACCCATGTTTTGCTTACGCAGGCCTTCGATGCCTGGGTCGATCGTGCCGAAGATGGCCGATTTTGCCTAAAAAACGACGTCAATTGGGCCTATGTCGAGATCGAAGGCCCGCCCGTGTTCGTTCGTTCGTCGACGATTCGCGGAGCGACGGTGACGCTGCATTTGTCCGACCGGCGCGAGGAGGTGCTCGACGTCACGACGCTGCGAGAAGGGCGGGATGGTGCCCTTTACTGTCAAGTTCGAGAGGGACGACTTCCGGCGCGCTTCGATGCGCACGCTGCGCTTCAGCTGAGCCCGCTCCTCGGTGAGGATGAAGAAGGCACCTATCTCGAGCTGGGACAGGTGCGCATCCGGCCCAAGATCGTCGAGGACCCTCTTGCATGAGGCTCAGAGGAATGACTCGATCGCATCGAGGGTGACAGCGCTCGACCACTGACGTTGACCATCGACCCGCATTCGAATGACGCCTTCTCGATCGATGATCCAGGTTTCTGGATACAGGCGCGTGCCGAACTTTTCGCGGACCACGGCTTTGTCGGGATCGAGCAGCACCCGGAGCGGCGAGCGGGCACCGACCACGGTCCCGACCGTGTCCCAATCGCGATCGGTCGAGATCGCAACGAGCTCCATGTCATTGCGCTCGGAGACAATGCGCGCCAACACTTCGAACTCCGGCATTTCTTCGACACAGGGCTGGCAGGTCACGGTCCAGAAGTTGAGGATGACCACTTTGCCGCGGTGCTCCGAAAGCCGAAACGGGCGCCCCTCTCGATCGGTGAGAGTGAAATCTGGTGCCAATCGATCATGGCCTAGATAGTGCTGCTCGGTCGCCTCGCCGCGACGAAGTGCATCGTACGAGCTGCCCAGGAGCGCGCGCAAAGGTGCTTCGGTCCTGCGTGTTTCGCCATCGGCCAAAGCGCTCGCGTACATGAACGCGAGCGGCCCACCCAAAAGGAAAACTACGATACCGGAGACAATTTCAGCGCGACGCATGGTGGCAGATGTTGGGGCTGAGTGCGCTGATGAGCAAGGCGGGTTCAATCGCTGACCAAGGGGCCGAACAAGAACCAGCCACATGCGCCGACCAAGAGGTCATAGGCTCCGAGCACACGCAGCCACGCGAATGTTTCAGCGACTGGGCCACCACCGAGGATTTCGCGGGTGGCGACGACGCCTGCGAGGAGCGCCGGCGTCACGAGCGGGAACACGACGACGCTGAGCATCAAGTCGCGTGACTGCGTTCGTACGGTCATCGCACCAAACAGTGTTCCGGTGAGCACGAAGCCGAGTGTTCCGAGGACGAGGACCGCGGAGAGCAAAGGAAGAATCGCCAACAGATCGACGTGAAAGAGGACCGCCACGAGCGGTACGACGGCGAGCTCGATGGTGAGGAGAAAGGCGAGGGTCCCGATGGCCTTGCCGACGAAGATCGCCGGACGCGGAATCGGCGCGAGCAAGAGCCCGCGCATCGCGTCTTGCTCGCGCTCGCGCTGCCAGGTGCGTCCGATCGCGAGCACGCCGGAGAACGCGATCGCAATCCAGAGCACGCCAGGCGCGATGCGACGCGCGACGAGCTCATCGATGTAGAAGGAGATCGATGTGAGCACCACCACGAGGATCGCGAAGAGCCCCGTGCTCACGGTGATTTCTCGGGTGCGAAGCTCGATCCGCAGGTCTTTTGCGGCAATGCGCAGCGCCGCCTCGAGCGTGCTTTGGCGTTGGTTTGAGCTCACGTGAGCACCGATGGGGGTTCGACGCGTCCGCGTGAGAGCGCGATTCGGCGATCGCCGACGGCATGCGAAAACGTTGCATCATGGGTGACGAGCACGACGATGGCGCCCCGCTTTTTTTCTTCTTGAACCGCAGTTTCGAGCCGTGCGACCGAAGCTGCATCGAGCCCTGTCGACGGCTCGTCGAGCAAGAGGAGTTGTGGTGCATGAATGAGCGCTCGCGCTAGCGCGATCCGCTGCAATTGCCCGCGCGAATATGTGCGTGTGGGGCGATCGCCGAAGGGACCGATGTCGAAGCGCGCACGAAGACTCACGAGGTGTGTGCTCGTATCACGCACGCCATAGAGCGCCGCCGAGAGGGCGAGGCTCTCGGCGCCGGTCAAATCGGGATACACCATCGCGGCATGCGCCAGCACTCCGATGCTCGCACGAAGCGCTTCGGGCTCGGCGAACGCATCGCGGTTTCCAAAACGGATCGTGCCGCGGGTCGGGCGCACCAGGAGCGAAAGAATGCCGAGCAAGGTGCTCTTGCCCGAGCCATTCGGCCCTTCGATGACCGTGACCTCTCCGGCGCGGAGCGTGAGGTCGACTCCCGCAAGCGCGCGGGTCGGGCCAAAGGTCTTGACGAGGCCTTTGGCCTCGACTTGGTCGAAGGGAGCGTTCACGAGGGAGCGCAGAGTAGACTGGGAGACGGAAGGAAGCATCCCCATCGCTCGAAGCGGGGCTCGTGAGAGCACTCACTCGAGTGCCTTCCACGTCCTAGGGCGTGTCCGCAAATCCTCCCATCGCCTGGCTCGTTCGCAGAATCGCATGCGTTGTTGCTCGTCGGTCACAGGCTATCGCCTGCTCCCTCCTCGCGCCTAGCCTGCGATTCTGCGCCCTTCGCCATGCTCGGTCCGGAATATGCGGACACGCCCTAGAGCGACGGGATGGAGACAATGCAATAAAGTTGCATTGGGTGCCGACCGTCTATCCTTTGGAGATCTTCTTTTCGACGAAGATCACGTGTTTGCGTGCGATCGGATCGAACTTCTTGATCTCGAGTTTTTCCGGCTTCGTGCGCTTGTTTTTCGTGGTGACGTAGGCGTAGCCGGTGCCGGCCGTGGAGACGAGTTGGATGATATCGCGCATGGGGGCTCCTTTGAGAGAGTCAACATATCCAAGTTGCAACTTTGTTGCAACTTGGATATAAGCTGCGGATATGGATCAACTCCCTGTCACTGTTCTCAGCGGCTTTCTCGGAGCCGGCAAGACCACACTTCTCAACCACGTGCTTGCCCATCGCGGGGAGCGACGTATCGCCGTCATCGTCAATGACATGAGCGAGGTGAACATCGACGCCCAGCTCGTGAAACTGGGAAGCGTCGCCCTCGGCCGCACCGAAGAGAAGCTGGTCGAGATGTCGAATGGCTGTATTGCTGCACTTTGCGCGAAGATTTGCTCATCGAGGTGGCAGGCTTGGTCAAGGAGGGGCGCTTTGACAGCCTCCTCATCGAGTCGACTGGGATCGGCGAGCCCATGCCGGTGGCTGCGACGTTCTCCTTCCGCGATGAGACAGGATTCAGCCTCGCCGATGTCGCGAAGCTCGACACGATGGTCACGGTCGTCGATGCGGTGAGCTTCCTGCGCGAGTACGGCTCATCCGACGATTTGCGTGCACGGGGCATCGCGCTCGGCCCTGAAGATGAGCGCACGATCGTCGATTTGCTCGTCGATCAAGTGGAGTTCGCGAATGTACTCGTCCTTTCGAAGCCCGATCTCGTAGAGGATTCCGATCTTGCGCGGCTCGAAGGGATCCTCCGCCATCTGAACCCCGATGCGCGCATCGTGAAGGCAGAGCACGGTCGTGTCCCGCTCGACACCATCATGGATACGGGACTCTTCGACCACGACAAGGCGTCCTCGTATCCCGGTTGGGCGAAAGAGCTCGCGGGCGTTCATACACCAGAGACCGAGGAGTACGGCATCTCGAGCTTCGTGTATCGCGCGCGTCGTCCGTTTCATCCTGAGCGGCTCAATGCGTTCTTCTCGAGCGAATGGCGCGGTGTGCTTCGTTCCAAAGGATTTTTCTGGCTGGCTTCGCGAATGAGCGAAGCCGGCTCGTGGTCTCAGGCTGGGTCTTCATGTCAGACCGAAGGTGCGGGGTTCTGGTGGGCGGCGGCGCCGAAGTCGGCATGGCCGACGGAAGCCGACGCCCTCGCAGAGATTCGGCGTGATTGGCAGGAGCCCTTCGGCGATCGCCGTCAAGAGATCGTGCTCATCGGCATCGACATGGATGAGCCGTCGCTGCGCCGTGGGTTCGAGCAGTGTCTGCTGAACGATGCGGAGCTCGCGGCGGGGCCAGAAGCATGGGTTCGTTACCATGATCCCTTCGCGCCATGGAACTCCGGTCTCGACGAGGAGGACACGTGAAAAACCACGAGCTTCGTGCGCAAATCTGACGCCGAGCGCACCCCAAATCATCTCACTTTCGCAATGACGTATGAATGCTAACGTTCGCGCGATGACGAAACATCCTATTCTTCGAACCTTTGTTCCAGCCTTCTCCTCGCTGGTGCTCACATCTTCCCTGGCGCTGACGGTCATGGGCTGTGAGGAGCAGCCCCCTGCGATGATGATGACGAGCCCAGCGACGCTCAAGACCGATGCGCTGGTGCGCTACGCCGAGGTCTACGTTTCGGGCACGTACTCCGACTGGAGTATTTCGGAGCGCCCGTGGATTCCTGTCGATCTCGGCTCGACGGTCGGAGGTGAGCTGTGGATCGTACAGCGGATGGAGCGAAGTGGTTCGTTCGACGACACCACGGAGTGTCCGTCCGACTCCATGAGTGGAGCAGCCAATGACTGCAATGCTTTGCAGGGCTCGACGGTTGCGATCGCCGAACCTCGAACGAGCTCGCCAGCAGTGGATGGTTCGAGCGCGCGTTTCGTGGTGGATGGGAACGCATGGCACTTCATGCGTCGCCCCAGCGCGATCGCGTTCGGTGATCCGAACCTCACGCTCGACCCCACGGACTTTCAAGGTGCAGCCAACCCCGACAGAACACCGGTGATCGCTTCGCCAGTGACCTACCCCGATACATTCGCGACCTGCCACGAGCACAGCACCGGGAACTATACGGATCAGTCCGCTTTCATCGGCCCAACGCTCTGGACCGCAGACCCTGCGATCTACAACGGCGCGTCGCCCAGTGCGTCGGATCCTTCGTGGAAGAACGGTTCGCATCTGGACATGGTGCACGCCACGGAATACTGCATGGGCATCGCCTACGACTCGGCGAACATGTATTGGACCTTCAATGGCGCGCTTGGAACGGTCGATCACTACGACTTCGCGCGCCCTCATGTTCCTGGGCATTATTTCCACGATGATGCGACGGTCACGCGTTACGACTTTGGCGATGACGCGCTGGCCCGCCTCCCCAATGTGCCCAGCAATATGATCGTGGTGGGCGAGCACCTTTACATCGCCGATACTGGCAACGGTCGGGTGGTGCGCTTCGATCGCAACGATGGTGAAGCAAATGGTGCCTTCCGTACATACGAGGGGCTGTTCGCCGACATCATGACCGACATCACGCTCGAGACCGTCCTCGACGTCGACACGCTCAGCGGTCTTTGGGGCGGCGGGCGCATCGAGCCGAGCGGCCTTGCTCTTCTCGACGCAGACACATTGGTGGTGGGCAATTACGGCAGCGGCCATATCACCCTCGTGGGCCTCGACGGAACAGTGCATCGTACTCTCGACACTGGGCTCGGCGAAGGACTCGCGGGCATCAGTGTCATCGACGGAACGATCTACTTCGCGCATATGGTGCACCGTCGTGTCTATCGCATCGACGTGGACACCACGATGCGCGAATAAACGCGACGTGCGAGAGACCGGCGATTGATTTGACGTCAAATGATCTCGGGCTACCATCGCTTTCCGTGCGATGGTTCGTTCGTATCGCCGGCATCTCGATGGTGCTGCTGTTTTTGGTGGGCGCGTTCATGAAGCGTGCGGCGAATGCTCAAGAACGCGCACGAGAGGCGGAGCAGGGCTCCGAGCATGTGGCAGTTGCCACGAAGAGAGCGCCATCGCGCGGGCCTGCTGCCAGGAGGCCGCAACCACCGCCAAGTATTTCGATCGGGCGACACAATCGAGGACGGCTCGAGAACGGGCGTGAGCTCGTCGCATCTGAGACCATCCGCATCAAACACCCCGAGGGGGATCAGCATCATGGCACAGACGAACTCGTCTCGTTGATCGAGCACGGAGCACGAAGTGTCGCCGAGCAGTTCCCAGGTTCGCAACTGACGGTGGGCGATCTCTCTCGACGTCGCGGTGGCCGCATGCGTCCCCATCGTTCACATCGCAGTGGTCGTGACGTCGATATCGGTTTCTATATTGTCGATACCCAAGGGGAGCTCGTCTACCTCCAGCGTTTCGTCGATTTCCGTGCGGATGGCACGACCCGAGCGAACCCTGAATGGCGCTTCGACGACGCGCGGAATTGGGCGCTCGTGGCGGCGCTCGTCTCGCAGAGCGATACGCCTGTGCAATACATCTTTGCGGCGCGCTGGCTGCGTCAACGTTTGCTCGATCATGCTGCGAGCATCGGCGCGCCGGCCGAGGTGATTGAAAGAGCCGCGGCGCTCCTGGAACAACCACGACGGGGCGGACGGCATGACGATCACTTTCATGTGCGCATTTATTGTCCAATGACGGATCAGCCGCGTTGTCTCGATGACCCACCGTGGCGTCCATGGGTCGAGCGGCCGAGCGCTCCGCAGATGGCGGAGCTGAGAGCGGCGGATCGCGTACGACGCGCGGCGCGGTCGCGGAGGGCCGAGCCGCGAAGCGGCAGGCGTTCCCGGCATTGAGGCTGAGCGCGATTCGGTCGATCTCCACGAAGGCACGTGACGGCACCCCCGCCGAATGATAAGCACGGGCCGCTCGATGCCTGCGCCGATGCACGAGCGCAATCGCGCTCTTTTTGTTGCTGCCCTGGGCGTTTCGCTCGTGCTTGCACTTGCGTCGATGGCCGACCGGTACGCGCGACACGGTTGGACGGCCTCTTTTTACGTCGAACACGAGGGGCAATCGGTGGAGATGGCGCGGAGCACCGAGCACCGCGTCGCGTTTCCAAACGAACAACGCCCCTTGGCGCGTTATATCCAGCGCTGGGATTTCGCCCGTTTTGGGATGCCATCCTCGCTCCCGGAGCTGGATGTCACACTGCGCGCTCGAATTCGTGTGCCTGAGGGAGGCCGCATCATCGATGTGCGCTCCCCCGACACGACGTCGATTGCGATCGACGGACGAGCGATTCGCGAGCGTGAGCGAATCGATGCAGGATGGCATCGGATCGACGTGATATGGAGGGGGGATTTTCGTCCGACGACTTCGCTCGAGCTTCGATGGGGTGATTCGAGCGGAGCCCTCGAGGCTGTGCCACGTGAGGCGCTGGTGCCGCTCGACGGATCGTTCCCGCCGTTGCGGATGGCGCTTTGGATCTTCGCGTTCGTGGCCGCGATGTTCATGGGATGGCAGTGCGCACGAATCGCGCTTGCCCCAAACGAGCGAGCACGAAACGGACGCATCGCGACACTTGCGACGGTGCTCCTCGTCGTGCTTGGAGTCGGATACCGCACCTTCGATTACGACGTAATGCCAGATTTTCGCGAAAACGACGACGAACGTTTCGCTATCTGGAATGGCTATTCGATCCTCGAGGACGGAACGACCCGAGGCATCACGATGTGGTGGAGCGATTATCTCGCGAACAGCCACGGTGAGATCGAGAGACCACAATATTTCGATCGCGCTTATCACGTCGTCACTCCGTATTTCGAGCATCCGCCGCTCATGCACGTGTTGGTGGGCGCAGCTGGGCATCTCGGCGGGGCCAGAGATCACCTCGAAGTGCCACTCGCGCACGCGAGGATTGTGCCGATTGCGCTTTCGGCGTTGACCCTCCTCCTGATGATCGCGATTGGACGCCGCCTCGATCCGGGTGGTCTGTCTCCATGGTTCGGGGGGCTGCTTTGGGCGGCGTTGCCATGGATTGCACTCCAGACGCGGGTCGTGAAGGAAGAATCCCTCCTGACGACGCTGGCCATGGGTTCGGTGCTCGCATTTTTGAGATGGCGAGATGATGGTCAGCGAAACCGCGACCTCGTTTGGGCGGCGGTGCTCGCGGGGCTTTGTCCGTTCACCAAAGTGACGGGGGCGGCGTTCATCATTGCGCTCTTGATATTGGTCGCAGCTGAAGGGAAGGCGCGCGCGTTCGGCGTCGTGCTTCTGTCCTCGTTCATCACGGCTTCGATGTTGCTGGTGTATGGGGCTGTCATCGATTGGGATGCATTCGTGTTCACACAACGATTGCAGAGCGGACGTCCTGTTCATTTCAATATCTTTTTACGCTTCTTTGATACCCCCCTCATCAATCACAACGTCATTGGACGCGGTTGGCTTTTGTTCTTGTGGTTGGCTGCAATGACGGGACTTGCGAATCGCCATCGTCGTGACGTGGCGGTGCTCGCGGTCCCGCTCATGACTTATTTCGCCGCGATTGCGCTCGGCAGCGGGACTTGGACGTTCGGCTGGTATGTGACTCCACTCCTGCCCTTGTTGTGCATTGCAGCGGGTCGCTTCGTGGCCGAGCTATGGCGCAGTCCCGACCTTCTTCGAGGTGGGATTTTCATTTTTGTGCTCGTGTTTTATTCGCTCAATTTCGCGCTCGATCCAACGTACGCGAAAGACATCCAGCATTGGACCGAAATTCGGCGTGTGGTGACGGTCGTGCTCGCGCTTTCGTTGGCTCCCTTGGGGCTCGTACAAGCATTCGGCAGGCGTTTCCGCGGATGGGCGAGAGCGACGATTGCACTCGGACTCGTCGTCGTCGTGATGATGGGCGGCTATTTCATCGCGAACTACGATGTGATTTCGTCGCAATATCGTGATTTCGACCGCGACCGGTATTTCGATCGCTGAGCCGAAGCGCTTGCATGGTGAGCGGGGTATTTCTCCCCATTTGCCATAGGGATGCGCATAACGAGTTGACCAGGGTTGTTCACTCTATATACCCCGCACGCTGTGAACACGTTCGAGTGAGTTTCTCGCTCGCCTTTCTTGGACACGTCCATGCTCCAGAAGTTCATTCATCGACCGGTCCTCGCCATTGTCGTTTCTCTCCTTCTTGTCTTTCTCGGTGTGCTCGCGATTCAGAGTCGTCCGATCTCTCAATTCCCAGCGATTGCGCCGCCAGTTGTCACCGTCACGCTCTCCTATCCCGGCGCGAGCGCGCATGTGCTCGTCGAATCGGCGCTCATTCCCATTGAGCGCTCGATCAACGGTGTACAGGGGATGCGGTACATGACTTCGGACGCGACGAGCGCTGGAGAGGCGACCATTCAAGTCATCTTCGAGCTCGGGACCGATCCAGATCTTGCCGTCGTCAACGTCAAGAATCGCGTCGATCAAGTCATGAGTCTCCTGCCGGAGCTCGTGCGCCTCGAAGGCGTCGTCGTCATGCCGGTGCAGCCCAGCATGCTGATGTACGTCAACCTCTACAGCACGGATCCAAATACGGACGAGACGTTCCTCTTCAACTTCGCAAATGTGCATTTGATTTCCGAGCTGCAGCGCATCCATGGCATCGGTCGAGCGACGATCCTTGGCAATCGACAGTACGCGATGCGCATTTGGCTTAGGCCCGATCGCATGCGTGCGTACAACGTCTCGACCGACGATGTCATGGCCGCCATTGGCGAACAGAGCATCATCGGCCGCCCAGGAAGGACGGGGCAGAGCTCGGGGCAAACAGCGCAATCGATCGAGTACGTGCTGACGTATCAGAGTCGCTATAGCGAACCGGAGCAATACGCGAACATCATCATTCGGGCGACTCCCGAAGGAGAGATCCTTTACTTGCGTGACATCGCTGAGGTCGAGCTCGGCAGTGAGTTCCAGAGTATCTATTCGGATCTCGATGGTCATCCTTCGGCCGCCATCGTTCTCAAGCAGAACTACGGCAGCAACGCGAGCCAGGTGATCGAGGATGTGAAGGAAGAACTCGAGGAGCTCGAGCGCACCACGTTCCCGCCAAATATGCATTACTCGATCAACTACGACGTCTCGATGTTCCTCGATGCGTCGATCGAGCAGGTGCTGCACACGCTCGGCGAGGCGTTCGTCCTCGTCGCCCTCGTCGTATTCATCTTCCTCGGTGATTGGCGCTCCACATTGATTCCGACGCTCGCTGTGCCGGTGTCGTTGATCGGGGCATTCATCTTCATGCAGGCGTTCGATCTCACGATCAACCTCATCACGCTCTTCGCGTTGGTGCTGGCGATCGGCATCGTCGTCGACGACGCGATCGTCGTCGTCGAGGCCGTGCACGCCAAGATGGAGGAGGAGCACATTCCGCCCTACGAGGCGGTGAAGAAGGTCATGGGTGACATCAGCGGGGCGATCATCGCGATCACGTTGCTGATGGCAGCCGTCTTCGTACCCGTGGCATTCATGACGGGGCCAGTCGGCGTCTTCTATCGTCAGTTCTCGATCACGATGGCGTCGTCGATCGTCCTCTCCGGTGTCGTCGCGCTCACCCTCACGCCGGTGTTGTGCGCGATGATCCTGAGAGGTCATCATGGAAAGAAGAAGCGGCGCACGCCGATCGGCGTGTTCATCGACTGGTTCAACCGAACGTTCGACGTCGCGACGAACAAATACGTGCAGTTCCTCGGTCTCATCGTGACGCGCCGATCGGTCACGTTCGCGATCCTTGCTCTTTTCGGTTTGGGCATCTTCGTCGTGAACCGAACGCTTCCAGCGGGCTTCATTCCGAACGAAGACCAAGGTCAGATTTACGCCATCATCCAGACCCCTCCGGGCACGACCCTCGAACGCACCAACGAGGTTTCGCACGAGCTCCAGACCATCGCCCGTGAGATCGAAGGCGTGGAATCCGTTTCGTCGCTCGCTGGTTACGAAATCCTCACCGAAGGCCGGGGCTCGAACGCCGGCACGTGTCTGATCAATCTTCGGCCGTGGTCGGAGCGCAGCCATTCGGTGCGGGAGATCATCGAAGAGCTCGAGGAGAGCTCGCGAGACATCGGCGCGATCGTCGAGTTCTTCGAACCTCCGTCGGTGCCTGGATACGGTGCGGCGGACGGCTTTGCAGTTCGTTTGCTCGACATGAGCGACACCACGGACTACGCAGAGTTCGATCGCGTCAACCGCGAGTTCATGGACAACCTCGGCAGACGTCCCGAACTCGCCGGTCTCTTTACCTTCTTTGCTGCGAACTATCCTCAGTACGAGCTGGTGATCGACAACGAGCTCGCGATGCAGAAGGGCGTGACGATCGGTCGCGCGCTCGAAAATCTCGATATCCTCATCGGCAGCACGTACGAGCAGGGATTCATCCGCTTCGGACGCTTCTTCAAGGTCTACGTGCAATCGCAGCCGCAGTATCGGCGCATGCCCTCGGACATCCTCGACCTCTACGTAGAGAACGAACGAGGCGAGATGGTTCCTTACTCCGCGTTCATGACGATGCGAGAGACCCAAGGGCCGAATGAAATCACTCGCTATAACCTCTATAACTCATCCGCCATCCGTGGTGTCCCCGCGCCGGGGTATACGAGTGATGATGCGATTCAAGCGATTCGAGAGGTGGCAGCGACGACGTTGCCGCGCGGCTACGACGTCGCGTGGGAGGGTCTTTCCTTCGACGAAGCGCGTCGTGGAAACGAAGCGATCTTCATCTTCGTCGTGGTGCTCGCGTTCGTGTATCTCGTGCTCGCGGCCCAGTACGAGAGCTTCATCCTCCCATTTTCGGTCTTGCTCTCCCTTCCAGTCGGAATCTTTGGTGCGTTTCTCCTGTTGAGGATGCTCGGCCTGGCGAATGATATTTACGCGCAAGTCGGCCTCGTCATGTTGGTGGGGCTTCTCGGCAAAAACGCGGTTCTGATCGTCGAGTATGCCGTGCAGAAGCGCAACAAAGGGCTTCCGATACACGAGGCCGCCATCGAGGCTGCGAAGGCTCGGTTTCGCCCGATCCTCATGACCTCCTTCGCGTTCATTGCCGGACTCATTCCTCTGGTTCGCGCGAGCGGGCCAGGTGCCGTCGGCAATCACACGATCGGTGCTTCTGCGCTGGGCGGGATGCTCTTTGGCACGGTCTTCGGTGTCATCATCATACCCGGCCTCTATTACGTGTTCGGCAAATTGGCGGACGGACGCTCGCTCATTCGTGAAGAACACTTCGTGCCGCTCACCGAGCCCGAGGCTGGACCGAGGGCCGAATCTTCCGAGCAGGTTTGACGAACATGATGAACATGAATTTTCGTTTTTCGTGTTGGTGTGTGCTCGTCTCCATTCCTCTCGCCGCTTGCATTCCGACCCCACCGGGCGGGTTGGCGCGCGAAGCCAATGCAGAGGTACCCGCCACCTTCGGCGGCGAGGCCGAGCCGGCTGTGGAGGGGAGTGAAGAGCCGACCTCGGCGCGGGTAGATTGGCGTGAATTCTTTCACGATCCGCAGCTCGTGGCCCTGATCGAAGCAGCACTGACGAACAACCAGGAGCTGAACATCGCGGTGCAGGAGATGGTCGTCGCCAACAGCGAAATCATGGCGCGCCGCGGGGAGATTTTTCCAAGTCTCTCCTTGGGTGTCGAGGCGGGGCTCGAACGCGCTGGTCGTTATACGAGTCAAGGACAGAGCGATGAGCATCTGAACATCGCACCCGATCTCCAAAACTATTCCCTCGGGCTCTTTGCTTCATGGGAGATCGACATCTGGTCCAGATTGCGAAACTCGGCCGATGCCGCGATGTATCGGTATCTCGCGAGCGCTGCGGGCCGGAACTTCATGATCACGAGGCTCGTGGCAGAGATAGCGACGCGCTATTACGAGCTTCTCGCGCTCGATCGACAACTCGAGCTCCTGACGACCAACATCCAGTTGCAGGAGAACTACCTCGAGATGGTGCGCCTACAGCAACAGGCTGCGCGCGTCACGATGGCCGCTGTCACGCGTTTCGAGGCGCAGCTGCTCGGCTTTCAGAGTCGCCAGTACGAAATCGCCCAACAGATCACCGCGACCGAAAATCAGCTCAATTTCTTGGTCGGACGATTTCCGCAACACATCGAACGCAGCACGGACGATTTCCTCGCCGCCGAGCCTCCCGTGATCCAAGCGGGGGTGCCGACGCAGCTCCTCGAGAATCGACCGGACGTGCAGCAGGCCGAGTTGGAGCTCACCGCCTCACAACTCGATGTATCGGCGGCGCGCGCACGGTTTTATCCGTCCTTGCGCCTCGATGTCGGCATTGGCTATCGATCCTTCGACATCACCCAGCTCTTCGCGACGCCGGAGTCGATCGTCTATGGTCTGCTCGGAGGAATCACGGCGCCGTTGCTCAACCGGAGCGGCATCACGGCAGACTATTTCGCGTCGAACTCGCGACAAATGCAGGCTGTGCTTCGGTACGAGCGGACGATCTTATCGGCCGTCGTCGATGTCAGCACCGGTCTCAGTCTGCTTCGCAACGTGGTGCGGAGTTACGAGCTCAAGATGCAACAGGTCGAACGTCTACGAGAATCGGTGGAGATTTCGACTCAGCTCTTCAACTCGACACGTGCGGACTATCTGGAGGTCTTGACTGCGCGCCGCGAATCTTTGGAAGCGCAGATGGAGCTCGTGGAGATCAAACAACGACAGCTCGCAGCCACGGTGACGCTCTATCAAGCGCTCGGTGGAGGCTGGCGGCACGCGGATGAACAAGCGAGTGATCCTGAGCCGATGGGAGCAGTACCGTGAATGAGTATGTGAAGTATGGAATCGCCACGGCGCTCTTTGCCGTCAGCGTGTTGACAGGCTGTGGTGAACACGAGGAGCATCACGCCGAGCCGTCGACGTTCGATGTCACGACTGTGGTTCGGCAGGACACGGAAATCGTGCGCGAGTACGTGTGTCAGATTCGCGCGATTCGACACATCGAAGTACGTGCGCTCGAAGGCGGCTATCTCCGCGAGATTTTCGTCGACGAAGGGCAACACGTCGAGAGTGGACAGCGCCTCTTTCAGATCATGCCCGTGGTCTATCAAGCGGAGCTCGCGCGCTCATCGGCCGAGAGGCAGTTCGCGGAGATCGAGTACCAGAACACGCGGATGCTTCGCGAGGGAAACGTCGTCTCGTCCAACGAGCTCGCCATGGCGCAGGCCAATCTCGAAAAGGCTTCTGCGCAAAGGAACCTCGCGCAGGCGCACCTTCGCTTTACGAGTCTCGATGCCCCGTTTGACGGGATCATCGGTCGACTGATGGTTCGTCAGGGCAGCTTGCTCGAGGAGGGTGAGCTCTTGACGATTCTATCCGACAACAGCGAGATGTGGGTGTACTTCAACGTGAGTGAGAGAGAGTACCTCGCATACCGTACGGCCCACGCCGTGGGAGATCCCGTCCCGGTGCAGCTGCGCATGGCGAACGGAGAGATCTTCGAACAACCGGGGACCATTCAGACGATTGAAGCCGACTTCAACAACGAGACCGGCACGATCGCGTTCCGGGCTGGTTTTCCGAACCCGAACGGGCTCCTCCGGCATGGTGAGACGGGTGAGATCTTGATGACGAAGGTGCTGCCACACGTGTTGATGATCCCACAGGCTGCGACATATCGCGTGCTCGACAAGATGTATGTATTCGTCGTGGCCGATGACAACATCGTGCGTACTCGCGAGATCGTGGTGGGGGCGGAGGTCCCGCATCTCTACGTCATCGAGAGCGGCCTCGAGGAAGGAGAGCATGTGCTCATCGAAGGATTACGGCGGGTTCGAGACGGCGACACGATCACACCGCACGTGCGAGAGGCAGGAGAGGTCTTCGCGGAGCTTCACAATCTTCCCGCGCATTGAAGCATCGACTACCGACTGATTGCGTCGAAACAAAGCCAACGTCGAAATGGGTCGTCGGCATCGATGTCGAAACGCAGGGCGTGCTCACCACCTTCGAACGAGAGCGTCTCTTCGACCCATTCCCGGCCATTCGGCACCCTCAGCGTCGTCCGTTCATTGCCATCGAGGCTCACTCGAACACGCACCGGGGCGCCGAACCCTCCAGCGTGCGTTTCGTCGCTGATGCCAGCTCCAATCGTCAACGTCGATCGGAGTGTCACTCGGTTCCACTCGACGGCGAGCGAACCCGAGGGCGGAGGATGCGCCGTGATGCAGCCATGAAAGCGACCGTCGACGATTTGAGTCGTCCGTTCGACGCGGAGGTTGGCCGTGGCGCACATGAAGGCTTCCCCGTCGAAGCCGCATTCTTCGGTGCGGCCGTCGTGATGCGCAATCGAGACGCGTGCATCCTCGAGTGCATACGCGAGGTGAACGCCCGAAGCGCCGCGTGCAATCACGAGCACGACCAAGGCGAATGGGAGCGCGACGAGGATGCGATGACCATGTGTGCGAAGCCACGTCGGCACGCGATCATACGCCTTTCCGTAAACGATCCGCAGAGGCGTCACGAACCTCGTGGGGAGGCGAGGCCAGGTGAGAAAGAGCGCAACGACGAAGAGCCCCGAGGTCGTCAAAAACATGCCGAGCGCGGTCGGCAGAAGAAGGCTGCCGTATCGGAGCTCGACGCGGTGTGTTCCTTCCGGAACTCGAACATGCATCAAGCGGAGGCGCGCGCTTCCTGGAACAGGTGACGGCTCGATCTCGATCGGCGAGCCATCGGCATAGGCGCGCCATCCAGGAGCGAACGCACGATGAACGATCGCGTGCTCGGATCCATTCGGCTCGAAGACCACACGTTCGCGCTCGAGGTTCGTCACACGAAGCGCGTGGCCGCGGCTTGCATCCGAGGCGACGCTGGAACGAAAATCACGAAGCTCGTAGATGTGCTGGCTGCCGAAGCGCGCGACCTCGTGGACTTCGCTTCGCAGCGCACCGGGGGCAGGACCCGCGCTGACGACGTAACGTACGTTGATCGCGCGCAGTGCGTTCGGGTCGATCGAGTCGAGGGTATTGCGAAACGTCTCACCGACCAAGACGCCGTAAATGATTCCCGGATGTCCCGAAAAAGCGGGTGCGGCTTGGGGAAGATGCGTGCTCTCGTCATAATAAAAGACGCGGAAGAAAGGAACTTGCGGCTGTTCTCGCATCCAATCCCAAACGGCGCGGCGATCGTTCCAATCGGGAAGAGTGTTCGTGTACGCCACGTCGCGGTGGATGAGGAGTTCATCGATCTTTTCTGGTGCACCAACGAGAAATGGAGCGAGCAACGCGAGCGTCAGAGCGATGCTCAGCTTTCCGTGTGCTCGGGTCCATGTCTTCCTGAGAGCCAACGCGACTTGCGTAGAGAGATCGCTCAGGAGACAACCGACGAGCGCGAAGACAAGCGGCTTCGCGATCATCATCATACGCGGGAACATGACGCGACCAAGCGATGGCATCCATCGCACCATGTCGAACTCCAGAAGCCAACCGGGCGACGAGATCAGCATGGCCACGAGCGCCCCGGCTGCGTAAACACGCCGATGTCCGCTCGAGAACACGCTCACGAGCAGCGCCAAACCAACGAGCGGACCTGTCCAGAGTCCTCCATTCAAAATGCCTTGCCCAGCCAAGAAGCGTGCGCCGATGTCGGGCGTGCTTCGATAGAGTTGCCCATGATCATCGATCCACGCGGCATTGGCCAACATGGGCAGCGTCCACCAACACATGATGAGCCCAGCCACGAAGAAGATGCCCGTCATGCGACTGACATCACGACGTAGGTCGGGTTGTTCGACCGCGCGCACCACCAGGATCGCGGGCCCAATCGAGCCAAGAGCGAGGAGACTCGCTTGATGTGAAAAGAGCGCGATGCCAAGCAAGAGCATCGCCCGTGCCCCTTGGGCGCGTCGGCCTTGCTCGAGATAGGCCAAGAGATCTGCCAAACCGAGAAAGAAAATGGCCATGGCGAGCGCCATCGGCCAAACACCAAAGATGACGTCGTAGAACCAACCGCCCTCGCTATGGTCGCCCCAATCGGCCAGCATCAATATGCCGGCAGCGAGCGCGCCCAAACGTCCGGCGCGCGCGACGCGTGCGAGCCGATACACGGCGAACGCCGTCAGCGCACGAAAGCCAACGAACGCGAGCGCATACGTTTGATGCCACTCGAGAAATGGTGTGAAGAAGCGAAAAAGAAGGATCCAGAGGGTACCGGTGGCCGTGTAGAGCGTGTTCTGTGGAACACCCGCTTCGACACGATCGGACCAACCGCGAATCCACGGCAGAAGCTCCTCTGCAACGAGCGCCGCTTTGCCGAGGTGGGAGCCATGATCCCAGGAGATCGGGGGTGAGAGGCCCGCCGAGAGCCCCGGCCAGAGCTGAGCTATCGCGATGACGAGGAGCGAGAGCGGAGCGAGAAATCGAAGTGGGCTTTCGGGGCGTAGCATCGAAATCGCTCGAAGCTCAACGTTCGAAGCGCAGCTTCCAAACCATCGTGATCGCCTCGGCGAAGATGCGGCTCGACATCTTCGATTGACCGTTTTTTCGATCGACGAAATGGATCGGCACTTCGACCACGGCGAAGCCGCGTTTGATTGCGCGATAGGTGAGTTCGATTTGGAATGAATACCCCTCGCTTCGGATTCCATCGAGATCGATGGCGCGCAGCACCGAGGCTCGGAAGGCCTTGTATCCGCTCGTCAGATCGCGAATCGGTAAACCGAGGATCGTGCGGCTGTAAAAGGAGCCTCCTTTGCTCAGAAAGTGCCGTCCCGCGCCCCATCCCGTGACGCCTCCGCCCGGGATATTGCGCGAACCGATCACGACATCGGCGCCGCGTTCGAAGGCCTTCAAGAACGCGGGGAGATGGGCGGGATCATGGGAAAGATCGGCATCCATCTCGAAGAAGACGTCGTACCCTTCGGCGAGCCCTCGCTGAAAGCCTTGCACGTATGCGGTTCCGATCCCGCGCTTGCCGGGGCGATGCATGACCTTGACGCGCGGATCACTCGCAGCGAGTCGATCGGCGACATCGCCAGTTCCGTCGGGCGATGCGTCATCGACGATGAGGACGTGCGCCTCCGGCATCCAACGGAGCACACCTTCGACGAAGTGCTCGAGGTTTTCGCGTTCGTTGTAGGTGGGAGTGATGACGAGAATGCGCGGATTTTCCATGCGATGGGCCAAAAGCCGCGCACGATAGCACGAGATACATCTCCGTGTGGGGGCCCCTGTGTAGAACGGCTTGGCGATCCGATTCGATGCGCTACACCTCGCTCCTTATGGACGGGACTTTCGTGAGCGTCGAGTCTTCGACATCCATCCAAGTACGCTGTGCGGTATGTCGAGGCGATCAGCATCGCTCGCGCTTCGGGGCGTTGCTGCCGTGGGTGGTGGAGTGCGAACAGTGCGGACTCGTATTCGCCAATCCACAGCCATCCGATGACGAGCTTTCAGCGATTTACGACGAACATTATTACGAGCAGTTTGGCTTCGTCGAAGGACCGAACCCTTCGGATTTGGCGCTCGCGCGGATGAAGAAGGCCACCTACAGCAGCATCCTCGATGTCACCGAGCCAGTCATGGTTTCGGGTGGCAAACGACTGCTCGATATCGGATGTGGGCTCGGGTTTTCGCTTTTTGCCGCGATGGATCATGGCTTCGATGCGCTTGGGATCGATCCTTTGGCTCCGAGCAATCCCGAGTTGCGTCCTGGTCGAAAGGTGATTCGGGGAACACTCGAGACCTTCCAACCCGACGAACCCTTCGACTTGGTGTCGATGATCGACGTGATCGAACACGTACGCGACCCCGTCGATACCCTCCGTCGTGTCGTACGCCTTCTTGCTCCAGACGGAGTGGTCGCACTGGCCACCAACGACAGCTCGAGCCTTGGGGCACGTGTGCTCGGGCCACGCTGGACTCATTATCATCGGGCGCACCTGTGGTTTTTTACGCCAGAGACGTTGCGAGAGGTCGCGCGCTCCGCAGGTTTGGAAGTCATTCGAACCGCACCGATTCCGAGGACGTACAACCTCGATTACATCGCATCGATTCTTGCGCGCGGGACGAATTTCGAGCTTGCAGCGAAGATGGCGAGGCTTGCGCTGAGGGTCGCCCCCAAGAGATTGCTCGAGGCATCGTGGCCTCCTGTGAACGAAGGGTTCGTCCTCGTGGCTCGAAGGGCAGGTCGGTGATGTCCGAGCTTGGGATTCGCGCGAAAGGTTTGTGTTTGTGACGGAGATTCGCAGTTGGAATCGTCGAACGTGGCTGCTTCTCGCAGCGCTTTGGGGACTGGCGACGATCCTCAATCTCGGCAAGCCATTTCATATCGACGATATCTATTATCTCGAAGAAGCTCAGTGGATCGCTGAGAACCCGACGCGTCCGATGTCGGGCGAGATGTATTGGATCACTGATCAACCCGAACCGTTCTATCTCTCGAACAATTCTCCGATCCTCATCCCGTTCCTTCAAGCGGGCGTCTTGCGCGTCTTCGGGCTATCGCCCTTGGCGCTTCACGTGATGACGTCCGTCTTCGCCGCGTTTGCGATCCTATTTTTTCATGCCCTTGCAACCCGACTCGCACGAGACGTCGCGCCAGTTCTCACGGCAATCTTCGTTCTGAGTCCATCGTTCATCGCCGAGCAAAACATCATGCTCGACGTTCCGCTCGTGATGAGTTGGCTCGCGTTCTTCCTCGTTTTTGGCGATGGAAAAGCGTCTCGACAGTGGTGGGGAGCCGCGTCGATCGCAGCCGTGGCCGTGATGATCAAGTTCACGTCGTTTGCTTTGATTTTTTTCTTGATCATCGAAGCCATCCGCACGAGGTCCATGCGCCGTCTGGTGGCGTTGACGGTGCCAGCCATGGTGTTGGCGCTCTGGTCTACTTGGAACTATTTCGAATACGGTGGCATTCAGATTTTGGCCCGTCCTCTCGAGTACGGCGCGCCGCAACTCGCGACGGGGCGAGCGCCGATTCCCGGACTCGATTTTCTCAAATCCGTCGGGACCATCGCTGGGCGTGCTGCTTTATGGATCGTGACGCTCGGAGGGATTACGACCGGATTCTACGCGCTGCTTCCGCGTCTCTTTACGAAGCGCTCGATGCAGCGATTCATGATTTCCGCATTCGCCGTCTTGGTGGTGCTCGTGCCCATCGGACGTGCGCTCGTTGCATGGGGTCCCGAACAGCTTGCAGGGGAGCCCTTCGTTCATACGGTGCTTCGCGGCTCGTTCTTCATGATCGGGCTGAGCCTCCTGCGTCTGGCTTGGTTGCGTGTGAAGGCAGGCGATGACGATGACAAACGGCTCCTCATCTGGATTGCGACAGCATCGGTGTTCGTGTTCATGTTGTCACCTTTCGTAGCGGCGCGGCACGTGCTCGTGGCGCTTCCTGCCGTGATGATGCTCGTCGCGCGTCATGCGGACGTGTCGTTCGCCGGTCTCGAACGTCCGATGGTCGGAATCGCGTTGGTATTGGGTATCGCACTCGCGATTTCGGACTGGAGAGTCGCTGCGGTGTATCGAGATCAAGCGCCGCAATTGGCGGAGCAGACGGAAGATGCTTCGCGGGTCTTCTTCGTTGGACATTGGGGCTTTCAGTTCTACGCCAAGCAGGCGGGGATTGTGCCGTACGTTCCGGAACAAACAGAGCTTCGTCCTGGCGACATCCTGATTGAGCCCGAGGGTGTGGCGGCGCAGCCCATCACCACGGCGGACCGAGCACGCCTCGTTCTGCAAGATACGATCGTGGTGCCGTCGGGGCCCTTGGATCTCTTGCGTACGCTGATCGATCGCGAAGGGCTCTATTGCGTGTGGAAGGGCCTACCGTGGACTTTGCGCACCGAGCCATTGGAGCGATTTTTCATTTACGGAATCTCCTCCGAACAGGCGCAGGCGCAATGAGCCCAAGGAGGACCGAGCGAAAGCGATGGTTGCGTGTTCTCCGGATGCTGCTTCTCGTCGCGGGCATCGTGATGCTCGCAGTGTTGATTCGTGGAGTGGGCGCGGCGCGCGTGCTCGAGGTGGTGGTTGGTGCCTCGTTCATGATGCCGCTCATCATCGTTTGTGATCTCAGCTTTTTTGCGTGTGAAGCGATGGCTCATCGAGCCGTGCTCGGACCTGAGCGAGGTTCGATTCCCATGGCACGCTTCATTCGAAGCTCGCTGCTCTACTACTCTGTCCTCGCGATTGCTCCACTTGGGCGGGCGGGGGCGGAAATCGCGCGTGCGACTTCTTTCGCGCCGTGGGTCGGAGGAGCTCGCGCGACGGCGGCCGCGGCGAACGTGCAGGGGAGCGTACTCATCGCCAATATGGTCATCTCGATCCCCGCATGGGTGGCAGTGGTCAGCACCGTAGGAGCACATCATTCATTGGCGTGGCTCCTTCTCATCAATGGTGTTGGGACGGGCGTGTTTGGGGCGATCACGTTGATCATGGTGCGTCGTTCGCGTATCGGAGAGCGTCTCGGGCGGCGCTTTCCTCGTTTGGCAACGATCGGCGCTGAGCTCGACGTGGCGTGCATTGCGCCGCGACGAGATCTCGTCATTGCAACGGCGTGGTGTTGCGCTGCGCGCGCGGTGCAGGTCGTGATGTACGCCGCATTGCTCGCAGCGATCGGAGCGATCGTGACTCTGAGTGGAACACTCGTCGCACTCGGGGTTCATCTCGTAGGCGCTGGTTTCGGAGATTTCGTTCCGAATCAAATCGGGATTCTCGAAGGCGCGTATCGCATTTTTGCGGACGCAGTCGGCCTGGCTCATGATCCTGCGAGGGCGATTTCTATCGCAATTCTCGCACGAATTGCGCAATTCATCATCGCCGGAGTGGGGATGATTCTCCTCGCGTTGTTGCCTGAGCCATGGAAGCTGCCTCCGGGCAACGAGGTGGCGTCGGATTCATAGCGACGTGTCCAACCAGAGTCGCATTGATCAATCCCAACTAAGCTCCGCCAGGCCCGCTCCCGTTCGGTGATGGCTGCGCACGACGAAACGAATTTGTTCGATACCGTCGAGCCCTACGTCATAGGTGACCGGCGTCGGACTGGCGGTGTACTCGAATGCGCCTTCGATGGTTCGAACGACTCGGCCACCCGAAGAGAGCTCGATTCGATACTCGTTCGTTGCGCGATCACCGTGAGGTGGATTGTGTGAGTTACGAACGATCACATGTTCGATCCGCCGACCTGGCGAAATACGGACCTGCACCCAGCCGGTGCTGTTGTCCGGGAGCAGCCAGTGGGTATCGGCTCGACCGTCATTGATTTTGTCTGCGGCAAAGGCTGGTGCATCGGCCCAGACGGCGGAGGCTTCGACGAACACCCCATCCGGGGTGCGCGTCATGAGGTAGCTCCCAAGGGCGACGATAGCGCTCAGAAAGACGACCGTTCCCATGCGGAATGCGCGTGTGAAAGCGATTTCACGTCGTTCGAGCAGCCCGGGTGAAAGGGCTCGATCGATGAGCCGATGAGCCTCGATGAATGTCCGGAAGAGAGTCGCGGCGCTTGGGCTCACGTCTGCGTCCAAGAGCGGGATGGTCGTCTCTTTTGCGGATGAAATGGCCGCGTTGATCGTTCCAATTTGCTTGTTGGACACGCCGCATGTGCGCAGAGCTTCTGTTGGATCCTTGGGAGGGAACTCGGCATCACGGGAGTCTTCCCGCTCCGACGAGGAAGAAGCCTCTTCCTGCACAGGTTCGTGGTCGATATTTCCGTGAGGAGCATCCGCGTGGGGTGTGCTCACCCCGCGTGCATATTCGAGCACAGCTTCGGAGGAAAGCTGGAGCGCGGCGACAGCCAGGCGAAGCGCTTCGGCCGCGTGGCCGTTGGACCAGAGGGTTTCGGCAGCATCACTGCGTTGACGTGCGATCGATAATGATCGCGAAACGCTTTCCCGCACGGAAGGTGCAAGCGAGGCGTGAATTCCAAGCGCACGTCGAAGTGTGAAGTACTCCACGAACGACGCGAGCGGCCCAGAGCTCGATGAAACGATCGCCAAAACGCACCATTTCTAGCGAGGACTCAGTCTCGAAGCAAGCCCACGGAACGGGTGTCCGGATTACGGCGCTTTCCTCGACGCGCGCCAAGCCCGCCGTCGTTCTGCGCGCTCGCGCAGGAGCGGTGCCTCTCGCTCGAGGGGCGTGGGTCTAGGATCGAGAATTTCCATCGTGCGGAAGCCGATCCAATCCCCGACAAGGCGCATGCGTAATTCGCACATCCCCTCATGTGCTTCGTAGACAGGAACAGTCACTGTGGATTGCTCGGGGTCGATGCGATGGGTCCCCAAGTCTTCACCGTCGAACTCGAGCCAGAGATGAGCGGTGCGAGCTTGGGTTCCGTCGCGTCGCGCGATGGAGAAACGCAGCGCTCCCACTTCTGGCCAACTGATGGGAACGATGGCGTGCGCATACTCGTTGTGGATCCTGCGCGCTGCTCCGTGAGGCGTTTCGATGGGCGGATCGAAACCGACCACGAGTTCGGAATGCCGTTGGACGAAATCGAATGTGGTCTCGTGCGGTACGCGTTCAAGTGTCAACCAATGATGGAAAAACAATTCCTGCGCACTCGCGAAGTCCCATGCGCGAGGGTGAATGCGGTAGCGTATCGCGAACGGGATCGATGCTGGCCACGCAAGGGGATTTCCCACGTGCTCCCAGAGAGGATGCGCGGCTCGTCCCCAAGTTTCGAGCCACATCGAGTCCGAACGATGACCGATATCGATTCGTGTGCCGTTGGCCACCGCGACTTGCGATGCCGTGGACCAGGTGCCGAGCACGAGGAACAAGGCACCCGCGAATGCCATCGGGAGCAACGTCACTCGTCGACGCTGTAAGTCCACGATTCGTTCGGTGAAGGCGGCCAGTCCAAACATGAACGGCACCGACATCGCATCGAAACGGCGACCTGGAAATCCGATCGCGCCCCACCAGTCCGAGACGCATGCGATCACGTAAGAGTGAAGGGCGAGCAGCAGGAGCAAGGGGATTCCAAGACTCCGAGTTTTTCGCCTCAGCGTCAACATCACGAGGCCGATGAGCGAAAGATATAGGATCGGATTCCACGGCAAGAGGCCGTTGGCCGTTGCGAAGTAAATATTGACGAGACGCGGCGCATCGAGGCGTAGGTAGTGCGGCCCTTGCGGCAGAAAAAAAATCTCTCCGTAGTTCGTGTACCACTGCACTATTTGCGGAGAGAACAACGTACATGTGGCGAGCACATAAGAAGCGCCGCGAGCGATGTGCACGCCAAGCTCACGCCATTGCCGCTCTCGAATGGGTGCCATTGCGCGTTCAAGCCAGAGGCAGAGCGGTAAGATCGCGAGCACTGCGTTCTGCGGACGTGTGAGCATGGCCAGACCCGTGGCCACACCCAGCCAAACGAAGCCACCACGCATCGGCCTGCGTCGTTCGCGATCCCACAAAAAAACGACCAGGCCAGACGTGCATGCCGATGCGGCATGCCCATACGAAAGCAACATCGCCGCGTAGTAGGTCAGGGGCGAAAGGAGGCCCACCGCCACCGCTCCAAACAACGCCGGTCCTTCACCGAAATGGTGACGCGCCATCCAAAAGCCGAGCAGGATCGTGAGCGCTCCTGCCACGAGAGACCCCCTTACGGCCCGTTCTGCCAACGCTCCATGACACCCTTTGGAAATTTGGGGATCGGGGTGGTGCAGCGCGGGATGATCCGTCGCGATATCGAAAAGCAGGATCGGAATCCAGAAGAGTGACGGCCCTGGATTCCATTGATTGATCGCATCGCCCTGTACGGTGTGCGCGAGCCTCCATGGATCGTCGCAAAGCTCGTAATCGTTCTCGAAGTCAAGGTCGTGATCGAACACGATCGAGCGCGCCCAGAGCCACGTGTAATAGCCATCCCCGTGGACCGTCGCACTCATGGGGTCGACGACGCAAAGGACGACGAGCCAGACCAGTGCTCCGCCGATCACCACCTTGGCTGTGGTCGAGATTCGAGAGCGCATTTGCACGGCCGCATCCTATCTGGCTTGGGCCCATTCGCACGTCGGAGAAATCTCTACGAGCAAACTCGTTTTGCTTTGCGCTCGTCTGCGCTACACCTCCTGCCTTGATGGATGGTACCGGACTCGTTCTCGTGGCACGAAGCGGGCGCAAGTGAAGCGGGAGCACGACGCGTGATTCGGGGACGACTGGCGCGCGGGATGGGTGTCTTTGTCGTCGCGTCGATTGCGATGGGGATTCTTTGGTCTCCGGCATTCGCGAACTTGCATGCGAGCGGTTGGGGCGACTGGCAATGGTTTCACCACATGTGGGAAGCCGGCAGGGTTGCGTATCTGCGCTGGGGCGAGGTGCCCTTCTGGAATCCACATCATTGCGGTGGAGTGCCTCTTTGGGGCAATCCACAAGCGCAGGTCTACTCACCTACGTATCTCGTATTTGCGCTTCCACTCGGGACGACGCTCGGGCACAAATTCTTCGTTCTCTTCCATGCGATCGTCGGCTTCGCGAGCATCTACCTCTTCGCGCGCCGTGAGATCACGTTGACGCGCTCAGGATCGCTGTTCGCGGCGATGGTGTGGTGCGCCTCCGGCTTCTTCGCGTGGCACGGAGCGGGCGGGCATGCGACGTTTCTGGCGTTTTATTATGCGCCGCTCTTGCTCCTCGCGTGGCGAGCTGCGGAGCGTGATCTGCGTTTCTCTGCCGCCGTTGCGGTCACGATGGTGCTCGTGGTCCTCGAGGGGGGGCATTATCCATTTCCATATTTCGTCCTTCTGCTCGGACTCGATGCGGTCGTTCGTGGGGTGATGCGTCCGCGTCGCGCGCCGCGCTTGATGGCGGTTGCGATCGTATCGGGACTCCTCACGGGCTTGCTCGGCATGTTTCGCTTTTTGCCGATTTTGCTTGCTCTTCGTGCGAATCCGAACCCTGTTCCAGATCACGACTCACTGCTGCCGTCCGAGATTCTCGAAATGCTCACGGCGCGCACGCATGAGTATCGCTTCGACGGGCATGGTTGGGTCTGGCCCGAATACGGCGCGTATGTCGGTTGGGTCGTCATTGCGCTTTCTGCGATCGGAGGAGTCTGCGCTCTCGTTCTTGCTGTTTCGTCGAAGACGAGCGCACGGCAGAGGTTGACATTTGTCTGGTTGCTCATCGGTGTTGCCGCGTTTTTCCTATTCACACAGGGCAGTGCGACGCCGTGGCATCCGTGGCCGCTCCTTCAGGAGCTCCCCTTCTATCGTTCCATCCACGTCCCTTCGCGCTTTCGTGTCTTCTTGATCTTCTTCTTGGCGTTGCTCGGAGGTTTCGCGCTCGATCGATTGTCTGCGTGGATTCGCCAACTCCCCGTTCGCGAGGATTTGCGAGCATTCGGCTTCGCGCTGCCGTGGGTGTTCGTGCTTTGCGTCAGTGTCGACATGTACGTCGTCAACATGGCGATCATCGATCGCTGGAACGAAGACACCGTGGGTGAGCGCGAGCCGGGCTCGCATTATCTCGTGCGTGGTCGTCAGTACCTCGATGATTACGCGAATTATCCGTCTGAAAACGTCGGCACCACGGAGTGTTACGACCCCGTTCCCTGGCCTCGTTCACATTCGCTATGGTTGGGCGAATCGCCACAAGCTCGAATCGAGCCGAGGACCGCGGGACGAGTCATCTCGTGGGGGCGGACGAGTTTGAGTGTATGGGCGGAGATCGAACTCGAAGCGCCCGCGCGCGTGATCTTCAATCAAAATTACGATGCAGATTGGGAGAGCGCCGAAGGCCCCGTGGTGGATGATCAAGTGCGATTGGCGATTGAGGTCCCACAAGTGGGCCACCGACGTGTGTCAGCTCGGTATTTTCCGCACGATCTCCCAGTCTCTGTGGGGATATCGTTGGTGGGGTTGATCGCGTGTGTAGGGGTGGCTCGCGGTTGGCGGAAACAACGCGCTTGAGCGTCATTCGCTCTCGGCGCATTCGTTTTCGAGCATCGGGACGAAGATATCGACGTATTCGAGCAGATGTCGGGGGCCGAGGAACTCTTTGACGACGCGCTGCCGCGCGGCATCTCCCAGCTTTTTTCGCCGCGCAGGCTCGGTGAGCAACGCCGAGAGCGCGTCGGCGAACGCGTCGAGATCCGACGGATCGTCGAGTAACACGCCACTTTCTCCATTGATGATTTGATCTTGAATCCCCCCGACTCGACTGGCGAGCACAGCACGCCCTTTCCACATCGCTTCGGTGACCGTGAGTCCGAATCCCTCTTGCAGGCTCTTCTGGACGACGATGGTTGCGTGGCGCTGAAGCGCGTTGACGATCGCCGCATTCTCGTCGACGTCGTCGGTGGGAATCGTCACGAGTGTGATCCGCAGCCGCGCCTCGGGGGGTAGGGAATACCAGGTGCGCAATGTTTGATGGTACGACTGAGGGCCTTCGGGATCATCGGCAACCCCGTGCACATTGGGCCCCGCCAGGATGAGCTCGGCGTTGTCGACGCGGCCGCTCTCGATGAGCGTGGCAAATCCTTGCATGACACCGCACATGTCTTTGAGAGGATCCCATCTCGAGACTTGCACGACGAGCGGCACATCCGGGGAGGGCGGCGGGCCGGAGAGCACGAGATCCGCATGACGTTCGACGCGCGCCGGGCTGCCATCGCGCCGTAGATAGAGAGGATGCGAACCTTCGGGAGTGGGTCCTGCGAGCGCGCCGATGTGATGGAGAATCGCGCGCGTGGCATCGGAATCGAGCTCTACGTTTTTGGGAGAAAATGCGTCGATCGAAGGCTGCACGATACGGGCGCGCGTTCGATCGAGCTCGGCCGGTACGTAATCCCGTCGTGAGAACACGACGACCGGAACATCGCGCAAATAGGGCAGGAGGAAGTTCCATGCCGCATCGACTTCGGGACTCCGGCGATCGTGACCAATGTGCGAGCGCCAGATCACATTGGCGCATTTCGAGACCAAGATGGGTGCCATCCCTGCGGTCTGGGGGTCATGGAGGATCACGATGTCGCCGTGGCCCGTGCGCGCAGCGAGTTCGGCGGCGTTCGCTTGCGTCACACGTTCGTAGATCGCTCGATCCACGTCGCTCGGGACACCGCCTTCGGCCACCACTCCATGGAGGGCGTGATGCAAGCGCTTGGTGATCTCGAAGAACTCCGGCTCGCCCTGCATGACGACCCACCGGGTATCGATGCCCTCACCGCGCACGTATGCGAGCAGCGAAGGCAGCATTTCGGCCACACCCCCGCCGATCGCCGTCGAATTCACGTTCCAAACGACGCGACCCGCGAGCTTCGTTCGGAGCGCTTCGGCGCGAGCATGGGCTTGCGCGATCCTTTCGGCCCCAAGCAGTGGGGTGAACCGATCGATCGACACCGCCCCCACCATGACGTCTTTGAGCATTCCCATGATGCAGCTGACGAAGCGACGATCGTGCCTGTGATCTGCCGTGAGCTTGCTGTCGTGTGGTCGAAGGAGATGACCTTGCAGATCGCGGGTGTGGTTCTTTGATGGGATCCGAGGAGATGATGATTGGGCTCACGCTGCGGATGGACCCATGGAGGACCTCCACCTATGATTCTCAGGATGCCTTTGAAGTTACTGAGCGAGCTCCTTGCTTCGCCTCCGCACACCTGGCCGCCCAATGTGATCGAACGTTCGATCGAGATCATGGTTCGTGCGGCTCCCTCGAGTCCATTGGACGCCTTTGTCTCTACGATTCCTGGAAACATCGAGTCCCGAGTCCTCGCGAAACACGCAAACGCAGCCTCCCTCCTCGAGCAGCATCCGGAACGGTTGGTGTCGCTCTTGGACGGACCGCCCTTACGAATGACGATGGTTTTGCGACGTGCATTGCGGCTTCAATGGTTCGACCACCTCATTGCAGCCGCCCCTCGAATCGCTTTACGCATCGAGCATCACTTCCCATTCGACGAGCTCGAGCGCTGGGGAGAGGACGCACTCGATGAGTGTGCTCGGCTCTGTCGCTCCTTCGGATGGCGTCATCCGGTCTTGCATCAGGCAATCGCGCGCACTCATCCCAGTGAGTTTTGGGAGCTTGCTGACGAGTACTGGGACATCCAAGCCGAGGATTGGAATGGAGGCCGTGTTCCTCGTCCTCGTGTGATGCCATGGGCCTACGGATCTTTGATCGCGGCGGCCGCTGATGCTGGCGAGCGGGATATCGCACGGGCTCTGCTTGAGCGCATTTCGAACGACTGGAAGCCCGAGCGCGCCGAAGCCATTGGACTCATCGCCGTGTCGGCCGCACGCGCTGACGCGTTCGACGAAGCCGCACCTCTCGTGGGCGAGCTCTCGGAGATCGCCCTCGACCACCGCGCGATCCTCACGGTCGAGGCGATTGCGCTCTTTGCGAAATGCGCGCGAGATGTTCCCAGATTTGCAGACGAGGCAATGTCGTCGAAGAGGTCGCCGAAGGGCGGCGCGCACACCATGCTCACACCTATGTTCGCCGAAGCGATTGCGGCGTGTGACGACGACACCGCGCGCGAGTTGGTCGAAGTCATGCGGCCGGCGCATGGATTTCCGCGATTTGAGGAGAGGCGGCGCCTTTGGGGTCGAGAGGTGCTGCGATTGCTTGAGGAGCAAGAGCGATATGAAGAAGCCTTCGAATGGGCAGAGAGGATTCCTGAGCTTGCCCCCCGCGGGTTCTTGGTAGGAATGGCATATCGTGCCGCATTGCGTGGTCAGGATGCGTGGGCTCGGGAGCTGCTGCGCGGTTCGTCGGACCAGCTGACTCGCACTTTGAAGCCGCTCCTCGCCGCGCTCGATGGCGGACCGTTCGTTCCTGAATCGGATTTGACGATTCGTGAGCGAATGTACTGGCTGCTCTTCGAACTCGAATCGAAGGTCGGCCATAGTGTTGCGCTCGGTCGCGATATCGCGAGCTTCGAAGCCCCCAAAATCCGGCCGAGAGCCACAGCTACGCCCGAGTGCTCGAGTGCACCAAGCGTACGTCTCGTCGCGACAGAGCCGAAAAATCAGATGACGTTTCGAGAGCTCGGGATCCCTTTTTCCTTGTACGAAGCGAAGGTCGATTCGTGTTCTCGTTACGTTGGACGAGGGATGTGTGCCCTCGATCAAGTCGAGCGCGCACATTGTTTTGAGGTCGACGAGCTCATCGCCGATTGCACGCATTGCGGTGCTCGGACGAGCTCACAGGACAAATGTCCGGGGTGTGGCAGGGCCATTGATTCGCCACACGATTTCGTGATCGTTGGATACGAAGCGATCATGGAGGGACGTGCGGGATTTGTGATCGATACCGAGCTTGGGATGGTCACGAACGAGCTGGCGTCGCAAGGCCGTACACACGGAGCTCAGCAGCTCGATCGCCGAGCGCTCTCCAACAACGCATTCGAACTATGCTCCAATGTAAGCGATGAAGAGCCGTGGGTGTATGCGCTTGTGCCAAGCGAACGATTGATGATGCTGACACGGACGCCGCCCTACACGAGCTGGCAGGGTGAGATGTGGCTCTTTCACTGCGGCCAACCGATGGTCTTTATCGGCGAGCTCACTCGTGCAGAAGTCGAACAACGCGAGCTCGCGCCGGATGCGAGGGATCTGCTTGCGCGCATGGACGTAGCTCCCGAGGATGAGGGATTCATGACGTTTCGATGCGCGTGCTGTGGTATGCATCGCTTCCACGAGGACACGGATTGATGTATCGAGGCGGGTTCTTGGTTTCACACGCTTAAAGTCTTCCGTGATATGAGCCCCGATATGGGGTCTGCTCGTCCTTCGTTCGAAGAGTTCGCAGAGCTGTGTTCACAAGCGACGATCGTGCCTGTGACGCGCGAGATACTCGCCGATACGCTCACTCCGGTGAGCGCGTATGCCGCGCTCACGACCGACCATGGGCGATCAGAGAGTTATCTGCTCGAGAGCGTGATCGGCGGTGAGAAATGGGCGCGCTATTCGTTCGTGGGGGCGGATCCTGATCTGCGCGTGCGTGGACGTGGGAAGCGCTTCGAGATTCGCGGCAGCGGACGGGACGAGGTGCGCGAAGGGGTCGATCCGTGGGCGGAGCTGCGTGCTGTGCTCGCGGAGTACCGACCCCCCACGGTGCCGTGGCTGCCGCGTTTTTGGGGCGGTGCCGTTGGATATGTCGCGTACGATGCCGTGCGCGCTTTCGAACCCAGCGCGCTTCCGAGCGCGGAACGCCGCGGTGAAGACGAATGGGATTTCTCGTTTGCCGTGGGAGGTCCGGTCGTCGTCTTCGATGACTTGAAGCAGACCGCGCGCATCGTGATTCCGGTGCGCACGGATGTCGCGGATGTGCGCGCTGCTTACGAAGGCGCACTTTCGCGAATCGATGAGATCGCGCATCGACTCGAGCGCGGCGCGAAGTTGCGGCCGATGCACCCACCTGGTCCGCCGCGACATGATGTGCCGCTCCCTCAGAGCTCCTTCGATCGAGCGCGATTTTGCGATGCGGTGAAGCAATGCAAGGAGCTCATCCGCGCGGGCGATATTTTTCAGGTCGTGCTCTCGCAGCGCTTTCGCGTGCCCTCCTCGGAGATGGATGCGTTCGATGTGTATCGCGCGCTTCGCACGATCAATCCTTCGCCTTACATGTTTTTTCTCCGCTTCGAAGAGTGCGCGATCGCAGGCGCGAGCCCGGAGACCCTGGTGCGCCTCGAGAACGGGGTCGCCGAAGTGCGTCCGATTGCGGGCACGAGGCGCCGTGGCGCGAGCGATGATGAAGATGCGGCGGCCGCGGCCGAACTCTTGGCGGATGCAAAGGAGCGCGCCGAGCACGTGATGCTCGTCGATTTGGGGCGCAACGATCTCGGCCGCGTGTGTGTGCCGGGGACGGTGAAGATCACCGAACAGATGCAGATCGAGAGATACAGCCACGTAATGCACATGACATCGAACGTCGCGGGTCAGCTCGCGCACGGAAACGATGCGCTTCATTTGCTTGCGGCCACGTTTCCGGCAGGGACGCTGAGCGGCGCACCGAAGGTGCGCGCGATGCAGATCATCGACGCGCTCGAGCCCGAGCCGCGCGGGATTTATGGGGGCGCTGTCGGCTATCTCGGTTGGGACGGGAACATGGACATGGCGATCGCGATTCGCACGATCGCGATACAAGGCGGCGAGCTGCGTGTGCAAGCGGGCGCGGGGCTCGTCGATGCGAGCGAACCCGACGCTGAGTACGACGAGACAGTGCACAAAGCACGCGCCGCGCTCGCAGCCATTGTCGCTGCAAAGAAATGAGCTCTCGTCGCACGACGAGAGCTCACGAGAATCAGAATCGCGCGCCGAGTTGGAACAGGTGCACCGCGTGTTTGCGATCGATGTCGACCTCGAGTGTGTACGACGCGAGCATCGGTCCGTGGATCAAGTTCAAGACGGCCATCGGTCGCACGGACCAACGTTGCGTTTCGAGATCGCGCCACGCGACGCTCGAGGCGCCTGCGCCGTCGAGGACGATCTCGGCGCGGCGGGCTTCCGTCTCGACGCTCGTCACCGATGCACCGAGCGCGAGCTCGAAGTGCATGGCGAAAGAGCCGAACGCGAGAATCTGTCGCCAACCCACGAATGCATCGCCGCGGAAGCGCTCGTGTTTGAGAGACAAGACATCCGTCCCCGTGGGCGCATCGTTCTGAAAGAGATACGTGAAACGCGCGCCGAGCACGAACGTGTCGAGGCCGATCAGGCCGACATGAAGTGAAGCCCCCCAAAGCCACGTCGGATCTTCGTAGGCCGCCGCGAGCGCGAGGCCTCCCGTGAGATTCCAGCGACCGCCATAACCCTCCGGATGATCGAGGCGCGAGGTGAGATCGGCGAGCGCAGACACGGAGGGCATCGCATAGACAGGGGACTCGCCGCCAAAGAGCTCGTGGCCCGTACCGAGCACAGCGACGAGCTCGCCTGCACACGTGACGACAGGGCTCCCCGAATGCATGTGCACGGTCGCGTCCATTTGAATCGCTCGCGGACCCACGGAGCTCACCACACCTTCGCTCGCGGCCCACGGCAACATACCGCGGAGTGAGTGGGGGGCGCCGCGCGGTGAATGATCACTCGGAACACCCACGAGCACGACAGGCAATCCGATGGCGATCACGGGAGCCGGGGCGAGCGGCAGCGGTCTTCCTGGAAGCGCTGCGTCGAGCTCGAGCATGGCCAGCCCATCGCCATCGGCGGTCAGCACGATATGACCACGTCGTCGATTGCCCTCAGCATCGATGACGTCGACACCATGACCTTGTTCGACGATGCGAAGCGGTGTCACGACGTGCGAAGAATCGGTGATGAGCACGCCCGCACCGACGCGCCCACCGCTGATCACTCGGACCACCGATGCACGGGCGCGTTCGTGTGCTTGGGCTGCGCACGTGTCAGGTGTGGATGGCGGGATCGCAGAAACCACCTCCGCCTGGACGACAGACCCGTCGTCATTCGGAGCATCCTGGGCAGCGAGCGGCAGCGTCCAAAGGAGCGAAATCAAACAGAAGAACAGCGCAGTTTTGTGTTTCATCATCATCTCAATCCCATCGGTGGGCTCGTTTTGACATCATGTGCTTTCGAACACCATTGACAGCACGATCACGCGTGCTAAAAACGCGGCTCCTCGGCGGCGGACCAACCATCGAGGGGCACCGATTCGAGGGGTGGTAGTTAAGTTGGTTATAACGCCGGCCTGTCACGCCGGAGGCCGCGGGTTCGAGTCCCGTCCACCCCGCTCTCTTTACCTCCTTAAAAAGGCGCCCCCAAAGGGCGCCTTTTTTGTTTTTTTGTTTTGTTTTTTCCTGAGGTTCATCTCCATTCGATCCACATCGGCGGAGGATCGTTACCGAGCCTGGGTATGTCGATGGGAGAGCGCTGAGTAAGGCGCGAGGCGCCGTTCGTTCTCATCGACGATGACTTTCCCTCCCATCGGAGGGAACGCTCTCTGCGGGCATGCTTTGCGCTCGCACACCTTGCACCCCGCGCCGATCGGCGTGGGGGCGCTGGGATCGTCGAGGTCGAGGCCCTTCGAGTACACGAGCCGTCCCGCGTGTCGTACGTCGCATCCGAGCGCGATGGCGAAGGTCTTGGTCGGCGCGGCGTATCCACCATGCCCGCGCGAGACCGTCCGCGCGATCCATAAATAAGTCCGGCCGTCTGGCATTTGAGCGAGTTGCCGCAGGACACGACCTGGCTGCGCGAAGGCCTCGTAGACGTTCCACAGAGGACACGTGCCGCCGACACGCGAGAAGTGGAAGTCGGTCGCCGATTGGCGCTTCGAGATGTTGCCGGCGCGATCGACGCGGATGAAGAAGAAGGGCACCCCACGCGCGTCCGTGCGCTGCAGCGTGCTCAGGCGGTGACAGGTGACCTCGAACCCCACTCCGAAGCGCTGCCGCAGCAAATCGATGTCGTATCGCAAGCTCTCCGCCGCTTCGAGGAACTGGCCGTAGGGCATGACGAGCGCGCCCGCGAAGTAGTTGGCCAAGCCGATGCGCGCCAGCGCACGCGCTTCGTCGCTCGAAAAACTCGTCTCGTCCACCAAGCACTGGATGCTCTCGCCGAGCTCCAAGAACGCGAGCTGGGTGGCCATCTGAAACGCCCGCTGCCCAGGCGAGAGGTGACTCGCGAGCAAGAGGCGGCGCGAGCGCGGCTCGTATTTGCGCTGAGGCGCTTCGTCGCTGACCGTGATCGTCACGCCATGCTGTTTCGTGAGTCGTTCGGCGAGACCGGTGGCGACATCCCCGATGCGCAAGCCTGCGTCAGCAAAGAGCCGCTCGGCTGCGGTGTCGAGTTCGTCGATGTGATTGTGCCGCGCGTAGAAGAAGTCGCGGACCTCTTCGAACGGCATGAGCGGAAGGGGAGATGTCCCGTGGCGCATATCTCCACCGAGCCGATCCGCCATCGCATCCGCCCGATCCGCGGCCTCTCGAAGACGTCGATGCATCGTGACCAACGCACGGCCGAAGGACGGCATGCTGCTCGCGAGTCGACGCAGCTCCGCCGCTGCGATCGATTCTTCGGGGACCGACGCCGACAAGGCCTCTCGGATGTCGGCGATGAGACGCGCCTCTTCCTCTTCGGAGAAGACCTGCACGTCGACTCCAAACACGGCGCTCACCTTCACCAGCACCGGGACCGTGAGCGGCCGTTCGTCGTTCTCGAGTTGGTTGTAGTAGCTCGGCGAGAGCCCAAGCGCGTGCGCAGCTGCGACCTGCGTCATCTGACGCTCCTCTCTCAAGCGTCGCAACCGAATGCCCATGAACGTTTTACTCACGCACACCAACTATCGCAAAATTTGCAAATTCGCAAATATGACTATGCAAAAATACGCATTTTCAGTTCTTGGTGGCACGTCTCAGGATGCGTATTTCGCAAATGCGAAGGTGAGGATCCAAATGAGCGTCCCCCACATCAAGCTGCTGATTGACGGAAAGTTCGTCGAGTCGCGTGCGAGCGAATGGCGCGATGTCGTCAACCCCGCGACCCAAACCGTCTTGGCCCGTGTGCCCCTCGCGACCCATGAGGAAGTGGAGGCTGCCGTCGCGAGCGCGAAGAAGGCGTTCGTGACCTGGCGCAAGACGCCGATCGGTGTGCGCGCGCGGATCTTCCTCAAGTACCAAGAGCTCATTCGAAAGAACACCAAAGACATCGCCGCGTTGCTCACTGCGGAGCAGGGCAAGACGTTGGCGGACGCCGAAGGCGATGTCTTCCGCGGGCTCGAAGTGGTGGAGCACGCCGCGAACATCGGCGCGCTGCAGATGGGCGAGCGTGCGAGCAACGTGGCCAGCGGCATCGACACGTACACTCTCCAACAGCCCCTTGGGGTATGCGCCGGCATCACCCCCTTCAACTTCCCTGCGATGATCCCGCTGTGGATGTTCCCCATGGCGATCGCGTGTGGGAACACCTTCGTGCTCAAGCCTTCGGAGCAAGATCCGATGTGCACGATGCGCCTCGTGGAGCTGGCGCTCGAAGCGGGCATCCCACCCGGAGTGCTCAACGTGGTGCACGGCGCGGCGTCCGTGGTGGACGCGCTGTGTGATCACCCATACATCAAGGCGATTTCTTTCGTCGGTTCGACGCGGGTCGGCACGCACGTCTACGAGCGCGCGTCGCGCGCCAAAAAGCGCGTGCAATGCATGATGGGCGCGAAGAACCACGCCGTGGTGATGCCCGACGCAAACAAGGAACAGACGCTGAACAACTTGGTCGGCGCGGCGTTCGGCGCCGCAGGCCAGCGCTGCATGGCGGTGTCGGTCGCCGTCTTGGTGGGTGAGACGCAACGCTGGATCCCCGAGATCATCGAGCGCGCCAAGAAGCTCTCCATCGGCGATGGCGCGGCCGCGGGCACCGATGTCGGGCCGCTCATCTCTTGCGCTGCCAAAGAGCGGGTGGAGCAGTTCATCGCGCGCGGCAAGGCCGAAGGCGCGAAGCTCGAGCTCGATGGTCGGCGCCCTGCCGTCGCCGAGCACGTGAAGAGTGGCAACTACGTCGGTCCCACCATCTTCTCCGGCGTCACGCCCGGCATGACGATCTATGACGAAGAGGTCTTCGGCCCCGTCCTCTGCATCGCGAGCGCCTCGAGCCTCGATGAGGCGATCGCGTTCATCAACGCCAACCCGAACGGCAACGGCACCGCCATCTTCACGCAGTCGGGCGCGGCAGCGCGGAAGTTTCAGGAAGAGATCGATGTCGGTCAGGTCGGCATCAACGTGCCGATCCCCGTGCCTGTGCCGCTCTTCTCGTTCACGGGCTCTCGTGCTTCGAAGCTCGGCGATCTCGGTCCGTACGGCAAGCAAGTGATCCTGTTCTACACGCAGACGAAGACCGTCACCGAACGTTGGTTCGATGACGCCAGCGTCTCGGGCGTCAACACCACGATCAGCCTGCGATGAACTTCGAACTGGAAGAGGGCCAGCGCGCGCTCCAGCGCACTGCCCGCGACTTCGCCGAACGCGAGCTCGCGCCGTACGCCGCGTGCTGGGACAGAGAGCACATTTTTCCGCGTGAAGCGATCACGCGCGCAGGTCGCTCGGGCTTTTGTGGGCTCTACATCGAGAAAGAACTCGGCGGCATGGGCCTATGCCGGCTCGATGCAACGTTGGCTTTCGAAGAGCTCGCCGCAGCCTGCACGTCGACCACGGCGTTCCTGACGATCCACAACATGGCGACCTGGATGATCACGCGCTGGGGGCGTGCAGACGTCCTCGCGCGTTGGGCACATCGGCTCGCCTCGGGTGAGTCTCTCGCTTCGTATTGTCTGACCGAGCCCAGCGCGGGCTCGGATGCGGCGTCGCTCCGTTCGACTGCGAGGCGCGATGGGCGCGAATACGTGATCCGCGGCACGAAGGCTTTCGTTTCGGGGGCCGGCGTCACGAACGCGCTCGTGGTCATGGCGCGTACAGGCGGGGATGGTCCCGAGGGGCTCTCTGCCTTTTTGGTCCCTGCGGATGCCGAGGGGATCACCCTCGGCCGTGAGGAAGAGAAGCTCGGATGGCACAGCCAACCGACCCGCATGATCTCTTTCGAAGATGTTCGTGCGGCTCGCCGCGACCAAGCTCGATGCGGGGGCGCACGAGGCCACGGTGTACTGCGCGATGGCCAAGCAGACGGCCACGGATGCTGGTTTCCGGATCTGCAACGAAGCTCTGCAGATCCACGGCGGTTACGGGTACATGCGTGAATATCCGCTCGAGCGCTACCTGCGCGATGCGCGTGTGCACCAGATTTTGGAAGGCACGAACGAGATCATGCGCGTGATCGTCTCGCGACGTGTGCTCGGCGATGCCCATGGGGAGATCCGATGACGGATGTCGTTCTCGAAGAAGAGCTCCCCACCGCGTGTGGGCGCCGTTTTGGAGTGGCCATGCTCCACGCACCGAGCGCGCTCAATGCGCTGTCGCTGGAGATGGTGCGCGCCCTTACGCCTGCGCTTGCCCGTTGGGCAAAAGACGAGACCGTCATTGGCGTGGTGCTGCAGGGCGCTGGCGAAAAAGCATTCTGTGCAGGCGGCGATCTGCGTGAGCTCTATCAATCGCTCCGCCGCAGCGAAGCTCGGCCGAGTGCATATGCGCGTAGCTTCTTCGCGGAAGAGTATGAGCTCGACTATCTGATCCACACCTATGAGAAGCCCATCCTGTGCTGGGGCCACGGCATCGTCATGGGCGGCGGCATCGGTCTTTTGGCGGGCGCCTCGCACCGGGTGCTGACTTCGCAGAGCCGGCTCGCGATGCCTGAGATCAGCATCGGTCTCTATCCCGATGTCGGCGGGAGCTGGCTCCTCCGGCGCATGCCGGGACGCGTGGGGCTGTTCCTGGCGCTCACCGGTGCGTCGCTCAACGTCGCGGACGCGCTCTTTTGTGGGCTCGGCGATTTTCATCTGAGCGCCGAGAGCCGACCCGATGTGCTGGCCGCGATCCAAACCACACATTGGTCGGATTCGGCCCATGAGCACCACGCCGATCTCTCGAGATTTCTCGCCCACCGCGCTGTCCGCGAGCTGCCGGAATCGAACCTCCGCCGGCACTTCGATCTCATCGGTGAACTCATGGCAGGCGACGACCTCGAAGACATCGCGACGCGCTTGCGAACGCTCCGGAGTGACGATCCTTGGCTTACGGCCGCGACGACAGCCTTCTCCAAAGGCTCACCCACATCGATTGCGCTGGCCTTCGAGCTCTGGAGACGTGCGCTGCATTTGTCGCTCGCCGATGTCTTCCGCCTCGAATACACCGCGTCGCTCGGCTGCTGCGCGCACTCGGATTTCGTCGAGGGGATTCGCGCGCTCCTGATCGAAAAAGATCGCAAGCCGCGCTTTCATCCAGAGTCGCTCGAAGAGGTCTCGCGAGAGCTCATCGAAGCGCATTTTCAACCCCGTTTCGAAGGACCACATCCGCTCGCGGAGCTGGACAGGAGGCTCGCATGAAGATCGCCTTCATTGGCCTGGGCAACATGGGGCGCCCGATGGCCCTTAACCTGCATGAAAAAAGACAGAAAGGCGGGTTCGATGTTCTTGGATTCGATCTCTCGGTCGAGGTGCGAAGGCGTGTCGCCGAAGAGGCGCTACCTATCGCTCATTCGGTGGGTGATGCGGTCAGGGACGCCGCTGTCGTCATCAGCATGCTCCCGGCGAGTCAGCACGTGGAGGCGCTCTATCTCAGCGAGGGCGGTCTTCTACAGAGCTTGAGCCGAGGCGCCCTGATCATCGACTGCAGCACCATCGCCGCCGCGAGCGCACGCAAGGTCGCGGAGATGGCCGCTTCTCGCGGCATCGGATGCATCGATGCGCCTGTGTCGGGCGGGACGAGCGGCGCCGCGGCAGGCACGCTGACCTTCATGGTGGGCGGGAGCGCCGCCGACCTCGAGCGCGCACGCCCCGTGCTCGAGAAGATGGGACAACACATCTTTCACGCAGGTCCTGCGGGAGCAGGTCAGAGCACCAAGATCTGCAACAACATGCTCCTCGCCATTCAGATGATCGGCACCGCAGAGGCGCTGACTCTTGGCATGGCCAGCGGCCTCGATCCCAACGTGCTCTCGGAGATCATGAAGCGCAGCTCCGGCGGCAATTGGGTCCTCGAGAAATACAACCCCATCGCCGGGGTCATGGAGAACGCACCTGCGTCTCGACACTACACGGGTGGGTTCGGCACAGACCTCATGCTCAAGGACCTTGGCTTGGCGCAAGAAGCAGCTTCGGCTCTCGCCGCCACGACGCCGCTCGGCGGACTCGCTCGAAACCTCTACGCCGCGAGCAGCCTCGCCGGCCACGGAGCGCTCGATTTCTCGAGCATCGTCAAGTTGATGCAGAAGGGACCTCTCACATGAGCCATTCCACCGCAGGTGAGCGCTTTCGAGCCGCTGTTCGAGAAGAAACGCCGTTGCAGGTGGTCGGCGCGATCAACGCCCTCCACGCGCTCCTGGCGCAGCGCGCGGGCTTTCGCGCCATCTATCTATCGGGAGGGGGGCTCTCGGCGGGTTCGTTGGGATTGCCCGATCTCGGTATCTCGACGCTCGACGATCTCTTGACCGACATCCGCCGAGTGACGGACATCTGCGAGCTTCCGCTGCTCGTCGACGTCGACACGGGGTTTGGCCCGAGCGCGTTCAATGTCGCCCGCACCACACGCGCCGTCATCAAGGCCGGCGCCGCGGCGATGCACATCGAAGATCAGGTTGGGGCCAAGCGCTGTGGCCATCGCCCCAACAAAGAGATCGTCTCGCAGGAAGAGATGGTCGATCGCATCAAGGCCGCCGTCGATGCGCGCACCGACGCGAGCTTCGTCATCATGGCGCGCACCGACGCGCTCGCCACGCTCGGTGAAGAGCGAGCCATCGAGCGCGCCGTTGCTTGCGTGGAGGCTGGCGCGGACATGGTCTTCCCCGAGGCCATGACCAGCCTCGACCTCTATCGCCGCTTCGCGGACGCCGTGAAGGTCCCCGTCCTCGCGAACCTCACCGAGTTCGGCGTCACGCCGCTCTACACGACCTCTGAGCTCGCGTCTGCGGGCGTGTCCTTGGCGCTCTATCCGCTCTCGGCCTTTCGCGCGATGAACAAAGCCGCAGACCACGTGTACCGCGCCATCCGCAAAGACGGCACGCAGAAACGCGTCACCGACACGATGCAGACCCGCGCCGAGCTGTACGAAGTCATCGGCTATCACGCGTTCGAGCAGAAGCTCGACGCGCTCTTCGAAACAGGAAAGAAGTCATGAGCGCAGTCTTGGCCGAAAAGAGAGAACGCAAGCCGAAGAAGTCGGTGGCGCTGTCCGGTGTGGAGGCGGGGACGACCGCCTTGTGTACGGTGGGCCAGAGCGGAAACGATCTCCACTACCGCGGATACGACATCCTGGACATCGCCAAGCACTGCGAGTTCGAGGAGGTCGCTCATCTCCTCATCCACGGCAAGTTGCCGAACGGCGCCGAGCTCGAGGCTTATAAGACGAAGCTCCAAGCGCTGCGCGGGCTCCCCGCTGCGGTGAAGGCTGCGCTCGAGCAACTTCCGTCGTCCACACACCCCATGGACGTCTTGCGCACCGGTGTTTCGGTGCTCGGATGCAATGAACCAGAGAAAGACGATCACAACGCGCCGGGCGCACGGGACATCGCGGATCGTCTGCTCGCGTCGCTCGGCTCGATTCTCCTTTATTGGCATCATTACGCGCACAACGGAAGGCGCATCGACGTCGAGACCGATGACGACTCCATCGGCGGGCATTTTCTGCATCTTTTGCATCGAAAGAAGCCGTCCGCCGAGTGGACGCACGCGATGCACGTCAGCTTGATCTTATACGCCGAGCACGAGTTCAACGCGTCCACGTTCACCTGTCGGGTCGTGGCAGGAACCGGCTCGGACATCTACTCGGCCATCTGTGGTGGCATCGGCGCGCTGCGCGGTCCCAAGCACGGCGGGGCCAATGAGGTCGCGCTCGAAATTCAAAAGCGCTACGGCTCCGTAGTCGAAGCCGAAGCCGACATCCGCCGTCGGGTCGAGAACAAAGAGGTCGTGATCGGCTTTGGTCATCCCGTCTACACCGTGGCCGATCCGCGCAATCAGATCATCAAGGAAGTCGCCCGAACACTGTCGAGAAGCGCCCGAACGATGCAGATGTTCGAAGTCGCCGAGCGCATCGAGTCGGTGATGTGGGAGACGAAGAGGATGTTTCCCAACCTCGATTGGTTCAGCGCCGTCAGCTACCACCAGATGGGCATTCCGACCTCGATGTTCACGCCGCTCTTCGTGATCGCGCGCACCACGGGATGGAGCGCGCACATCCTCGAGCAGCGCGAGGACAACAAGATCATCCGGCCCAGCGCGCGCTACGTCGGGCCTGAAAACCGCCCCTTCATCCCTCTCAAAAAGCGCCCCTAGCCGAGGAATCCATGAGTCTTCACACCTCCACCCAAAGGCCGCCGTTCGACTCCGTGATGGTGGACATCGCTGAGTACGTCACCCGAGGGGAAGCCCCCAGCGCGCTCGCTTACGAGACCGCACGGCATTGCTTGCTCGACACGCTTGGCTGCGGCCTCGAAGCGCTCGAGTACCCTGCGTGCACCAAGTTGCTCGGACCGATCGTGCCGGGCACGGTCGTCTCTCACGGCGCGAAAGTACCGGGCACCCCTTACCAACTCGACCCCGTCCAGGCGGCTTTCAACCTCGGCGTGATGGTGCGTTGGCTCGACTTCAACGACACTTGGCTCGCCGCCGAGTGGGGGCATCCTTCAGACAATCTCGGCGGCATCCTCGCCACCGCCGATTGGCTGTCGCGAACCGCCATCGCAGAAGGAAAAGCGCCGCTCACGATGCGCGACGTGCTCGTCGCGATGGTGCAGGCCCATGAGATCCAAGGGTGCCTCGCCCTCGAGAACTCATTCAACCGCGTTGGCCTCGATCACGTCGTGCTCGTGAAGGTCGCGACCACCGCCGTGGTGGCGCGCATGCTCGGCCTCTCGAAGCAGGAGATCCTCAATGCGCTCTCGCTTGCATGGGTGGATGGTCAGAGCCTCCGCACTTATCGCCACGCACCGAACACGGGCTCGCGCAAATCGTGGGCAGCGGGCGACGCGACCTCGCGAGGCGTCCGGCTCGCGCTCATCGCGCGCACCGGAGAGATGGGATACCCGTCTGCGTTGACGGCAAAGACGTGGGGCTTTTACGACGTTTCGTTCAAAGGAAAGCCTTTCGAGTTCCAGCGGCCTTACGGCTCGTACGTCATGGAGAACGTGCTGTTCAAAGTCTCCTTTCCAGCGGAGTTCCACGCCCAGACCGCAGTCGAGGCGGCCATGAGTCTCCACGCTGAGCTCGTCCGACGCGGCAAGAGCGCAGAGGACATCGCGCGTGTCGCGGTGCGCACGCACGAAGCGTGCATTCGCATCATCGACAAGAAAGGCCCTCTCGCCAATCCCGCCGATCGCGACCATTGCATTCAATACATGGTGGCGGTGCCGCTCCTCTTCGGTCGCCTCACTGCGGCGGATTACGAAGATGACATCGCGGTCGATCCTCGCATCGATGCGCTCCGAGAAAAGATTGTGTGTATCGAAGATCCGGCGTTCACCCGCGACTACCACGACCCTGACAAGCGCTCGATCGCCAATGGACTCACGGTGACGCTGAACGACGGAAGCGTGCTTCCTGAGATCGTCGTCGAATACCCGATTGGACACAAACGACGACGCGCCGAAGGCATCCCGCTTTTGGAGGAGAAGTTCCGAAAGAACCTCTCGCGCCGTTTTGGCGAAGCACAGAAGCGCAAGATCCTCGCTCTCTCTCTCGAGCTCGAGACCCTCGAAGCCACCGCTGTCAATGATTTTGTGGATGCCTTCGTCGTGTAATTTTTAGCGGCAAAAGCGTGGTTCCAGCTTCACACCGTTGTGCAGTAATTGTACAACGGTACGCTGTACATGTTGCCAAGACCAAGTAGGCCACGGATCAAATGTGTCGTGTCAGATACTGGTGGCGGTCATCGGGCTGCTGCCGAAGCCGTTCGCGCTGCGCTTACGAGCGATGCGGACGTTGAAATCCTAGATATTCTCGTTGCGGCCGGGGGCGTGTCGTCGGGAATGCCAGCGCTGTATGACTGGTTCACCGCGCGCCCTGGCCTTTGGGGTCCACTCTGGCATGCGTTCGATCGTCCAGAGCTCGCGTGGCTCCTTTCGGATCCGTTTTATGCGATGCAGTCCTCCGCGTTCGTGGAGCTCATCAATCGCGACAGCCCGGATCTCGTTGCGGTCTTTCATCCATGCTGCACGCGTGGGACGCGGAGGGCGATGGCGGCCACACGCCATCGCAGCGCGCTCGTCACGGTGGTGACCGATCCTGTGACGGCTCATACAGCGTGGTTCGAGCCCGACGTCGATCGCATCATCGTGTCCAGTGAGACCGCGCGCAAAAAAGCGCTGGCCTCCGGTGTTTCATCGGAACGCATCACAGTTCTCGACCACCCGGTTCATCCACGTGTGTATGGCCTTGCCGCGCAGCGCGCTGAGCTGCGTGCGCAGGTTGGGTGGTCCGAGCGCATCGTCCTCATCACGGGTGGCGGATGCGGCTTCGGAGTGGAAGCTGCGGCGCATGCGGTTCGTTCGCTTGGGGCGAGGGTGATCGTGGCCTGTGGCCGTGACGAGCGTGTGCGAGCGCGCCTCTCGAGACACGGCATCGAGACACTTGGATTCATCGCTGATCTGCCGGAGCGAATGTGCGCCGCGGATCTGGTGCTCACGAAAGCAGGTCCCTCGACGCTCGCGGAATGTCGCGCCGTAGGAACGCCGATGATCATCACGTCCCATATTCCAGGTCAGGAAGAAGGAAATCTCGATTGGATCCAAGGCTCGGGCGCGGGTGAGGTCGCGCAGTCGTTGCCTGAGCTCACGGCTGCTGTGGTTCGCTGGTTGAGCGATGACGAGCGGAGGGCGGAACTCCGAAGCGCTGCGATGCGCCCTGCATTCGTCCCTGTCGAGCGCATCGCGCAGAGCTTCCTTCAAACCATCGAGAGCCGTGCGCATGTGATGTCACCGAGACTTTCGCGTCCTCCGATGTCGCCCCTCGGCGCCGTGGCGCCGACGGGCTGATGCGCGCTCATCAGTCGAAATACGCGCGGTAGGCCGAGGGCGGTGGACCATGGATCCATCGCCACGACTCCGACCGTGCGATCTCCTGACCGTGCTCGAAAGAGCGTCGCAATGAGGTGCGATCGAACGCGAGCGGGTGCGGTAGATCGGCTGTGGGGAAGAGCACTTCGACGCGCGGTCCGCCATGCTGGCTGGCGAGGAGTGCGGCTCGTATCTCTTTCGTGAACACCAGCTCTTGAAAAGCGATCTGCGCCATGCGCCAAAGGCCCACACGACCTGCCGGTAGCTGAGGTGTTCCTGCGGTCATCAGCAGCACATGCGCTGGTCGTTCTGCGAGCACCGCTTCGAGCGGGACGATGCGCCGAAGCACGCCATCGACCCAGTAACCATCGTCGATGCGCACAGGCGGATCGATCCAAGGGAGAGCCGACATGCCGAGCAGGTGCTCGAGCTTCAGTTCCTTGTGTGTGATCGTCACGAATCGACCCGACTTCACGTCGACAGCACCCCCGACAAAGCGACGGCCCGTAGAGCGGATGGCATCGGGGTCGAGGCGTTCGCGTGCGATCTCACGAACCACGTGTCGATGACGACCCAGCCGCACGCGTCCTGGCAGATCGTTCAGCCACACGTCCACCACTTCACGGACACGTTCTGCGAGCTTTCCGGGCGGAGCCTGAGCCAGATCCGCCGCGATCAGCGCGCCTGCACTCACGCCGGCAAATCCCATGGGCTCGAAGCCACGCTCTCGGATCAGCACGTCGAGGGCGCCGAGCATGAACGTCGCTCGCGCGGCGCCTCCACTCATCACGATCCAGTCCACTCAATCACCGCCATCATGGGATGCTGACGTACGTGACTTGATCGTTGAGCCCGCCATTGCACGGCGCTTCGAAGGTCATGGAGCAGAAGTTGGTGTCTGCTGTGATGGTGCGCTGGCAGCCGGTGCAGTTCGCGCCTTGCCACAGGGTCACACTCGGCACTCCACGAAGAATCGCCCACGATGCGCCTCCCGGCGCGACCGGCCCGAAGCAGCCATGGCCTCGGAACGAGCTCAGCACGGAGGACGTGCCGCTGCAGTGCAGGAGGATGTCGACGCCAATCTCGAGCTGCGTCCATTGGGCCGCAATCTCCGCAGACGAGCGCGCGACATTCGAAATGCGCATGGCATCGATCACGCCATCGAGGCGTTCATCGCCGCGATCTTCATCGGAGAAGAAGACCGCTCGAGAGCCCGGCGCCGTGAATGACATCGGCGTGTTTCCAATGAACGCGCCATTGAAATAAACATCCATCGTGCTCTCGCTCGTCGAGACCATCGCGAGGTAGTGATACGTATTGGCCGCCATGGTTCCGCTGCCGAGCGTCGTATTGGGACGGGCTTGGAATCCTCCATCGCAGTAGTACCAGCCAGCATCGTCTGTATCGTCAGAGCCGAAGAGCTTCTTCCCACAGCTCGTGTCCGTGGGAGTGAGCGCGATTTCCACTGTGAAGGGATGGGTCAAGAGCGCGGCATAGGCGCTCCAGTCCATGCCCTGCGGGTTCGTGGAGACATGGTAACCAGAGCCAAATCGAGAGGACACGAAGGACGGTGTCCCGAATGGGACGCCGTGACGGTCGTTGCCGCTCTCGTCGATCAATCCGCAGTTGAATTCGAAGCGCGCCAGCGTGTGTTCATCATTGCTGAACGCGGACGCCCCCGAATCGATGAGCGCGCACGATGCGCCATCTCCCATGAAGCACGCGTTGCACGTGCAGGCGAATGAGCCTTCGGTGTTGGCGCATGACGCGTTGACATCGCAGTCGTGGGCTCCAGTCGTGCACTCATCGATATCGACGCACGCCGTGTCGCCCGTGCCGCCATACCCCGAGGGACACGCGCTGCACGTGCGCGACCCAAGCGTATTCGTACACGTCGTCATCGCGTCGCAACCGCCGTTGTCCGTGGTGCACTCGTCGATGTCCACGCAGCCAGTCGTGCCCGTGCCGGAATAACCTTCGGGGCAAGCACCACAGAAGTGCGAGCCAGGTGTATTCATGCATGCCGACAGCGAATCACAACCGCCATTGTTCGTGGCGCATTCGTCGATGTCGATGCAGCCCGATTCGCCTCCGCCGATGGTTCCTTCGGGGCAAGCGCCGCACGTGAAACCGCCTTCGGTATTGGTGCATGCGACGAGTGGGTCACATCCGCCGTTGTCGATTTCGCATTCATCGATGTCGCCGCAAGAGGTATCGCCGTTGCCGGCATAACCGTAAGGACAAAGCCCGCATTGTCGTGAGCCGGATGTGTTGGTGCATGTCGTCATGGCATCGCAGCCGCCATTGTTCGTGGCGCATTCGTCGATGTCCTCGCAGGAAGTATCACCCGTTCCCGTATAGCCGCTCGGGCATTCTCCGCAGACCGGTCCGGTGGGACCCTCGGTGCACGTGACGAGAGGATCACAACCGCCGTTGTTCGTGGCGCACTCTCGAACCGCTCCCCCATCCATTTCGATCGCGGCATCAGGCACGACCGCCGCGTCGAGCATCACGATGATTCCCGAATCGGCTCGACCCCCATCGCGTGTTCCTCCGTCTTCTCCAGAGAAGCTTGCGTCGGGGGCAACCATGGGTCGACTGTTGCTACATGCACTGAAAAGACTAACAAATGTAAGGAATACAAGAGGGGGTGTGACGCGCATGACGTTCCTCCAACACCAGCCTCTCAGGTGCCCGAGATAACGTCAACGATGGAATCGTCCGCTTATTGTGCAATTGAGCATTCAGGAATGACGCAATGCGCGTACCAACTCGTCCTTCGTTTTTCTCGAGGGTGACTCGATGCCACGCTCTTTGGCGAGATTGACGAGTTCGTCTCGGGTGCGTTCCTCATAGGAGAGATTCGGATTGCCAGTTCCCTGTGTCTTTTCATTCGGCGTGCGGCCCTCGAGACGCCGTTGCTTGTTCACCGTTCTCGCGGCGATCTCTTCGGCTCTATCTTCAGAGACACCTCGCTTTTCGGCATTTTCCTTGATGTGTTCGTATTTTCGTTCGTCTTTGTTGTTCCAGGCTTTCGGCATGATGCGTTGACGAATGCATTTCGTAGACCATGGTGGCTGCGCAGGTCTTGCAGGGCTCCTGTGCAGTTGGTGCGCTTCAATCGATTTTACTTACGAAATGCGAGCTTTTTTGTTGGGATGAAGTGGCATGCGAGATGCTCAGATGTCTTGCATGAGCAAGTCCATTCCCCGTGTCCAGAAATACATGAGCACTGCGCCGCATTCGATTGGGCGCGCGCAGCCGCTGCGTGTCGCGCATGCGATGATGCACGAACACCATATTCGTCACCTTCCGGTGCTCGAGGGAGGGCGGTTGGTCGGTATCCTGACCGAGCGCGATGTGGGGCTCATCACATCGATGATGGATGCGAGCGAGAGGGATACGACGGTCGAAGAGGCGATGACGACCGATGTATACGCCGTGTCGCCCGAGGCGTTGCTCGATGAGGTCGCGTCGGAGATGGCCGAGCGAAAATATGGATCGGCGGTGGTGTTGCAGAACCAGAAGGTGGTCGGCATCTTCACGACGGTGGATGCGTGTCGCGCGCTTTCGGAGCTTCTACGTGAGCGCTTGGCGACACCAGGATCGCGTGGAGCGTGATCCTGCTGTCGATCAAAAATGCTGCGCGTGCCCGTCGCGGAAGAAACCGCCCGTCGGACCGTCTGAAGGAAGCGTGGCAGCCCAGATGATCCCACGGGCACCTTCCTCTGGCGAACGCGATGCCGAAGGACCCCCCATGCGTGTGCGCACCCAGCCGGGATCGACGGCGTTGACGAGCACCCCATGTTCACGGAACTCGTCCGCAAGAAGGCGTGTGAGCGCATTCAGCGCGACTTTGGAGACGCGATAAGCCGAGCGCGGCCACCCCTCGGCCGCTTCGGTTCCGCGTTCCACGGCACGAAGAAAGTCGCGGGTTGCTTGGAGAACGGCGTCGCGGCTCTCCGGAGGGTCGAAGCGCGCCCGAATGGTGGGCGAGAGACCTTCGAGCACACCGAGACCGCTCGAGACCATCACGACCCGCGCGCCACGCGAGAGGTGAGGAGCGAGCGCCTCGGTGACATCGAGCGCGCCTTCGACGTTCGTCGCGAGAGTTCGCCTCACGACGCTCGCGTCGAAGCCCTCGAGGGCAATGCCTGCATTGTTGACGAGGGTGTCGAGTCCCTCGTGTTCGAGATCGCGGGTGAGTGCCTCGATGCTCGACCGATCCTCGACGTCCAACACACGTGCGTGGACCTCCAGCCCTTCTCGACGAAGTTCGTCGGTCGCTTCTTTTCCGGATCTCGGGTCGCGCGCGGCGAGGAGCACGCGATATCCACGCTTTCCAAGCCCACGACAGACTTCGAGTCCGATTCCACGATTTCCACCCGTGACGAGCGCTGTCGGCATCACGATCATGTGGAGCCCACGGACACTGAATACCACCCCGAGGCAGATGCGATTCTCACTCGTCGATGTCGGTGCCATTCCTTCCGCGACCGAAGACTTTCGAGCCAGGAGCAACTGATTTCGTGATCCAGACATTGCCGCCCACAATCGATCCTTTGCCGATCACAGTGTCGCCTCCGAGGATGGTCGCCCCCGCATAGATCGTGACGCTGTCTTCGAGGGTAGGGTGACGCTTTTTCGATTCTTCATCGCGATGGGGAACGCTGAGCGCACCGAGCGTGACGCCTTGATAGAGTTTGACGTCATCGCCGATGACGGCGGTCTCTCCGATCACGGTGCCCGTGCCGTGATCGATGAAGAAGCGAGCCCCGATCTTTGCTCCAGGGTTGATGTCGATTCCGGTGCGGGCGTGGGCATGTTCGGTGATGATGCGCGGAATCATCGGCACGCCCGTGCGATGGAGCCAATGCGCGATGCGATATGCAGTCACGGCTTCGATGGATGGATAGCTGAATACGATTTCTTCGATGTTCTTGGCGGCCGGATCGCCCTCGTATGCAGCGCGCACATCGCCGTTCAGCATGGCGCGAAGGGCGGGCAACTCTCGAAAGAGTCCGAGGACGATCTCTTCGCCGGAATCCGTGGGCGATGTGCACCCCGATCGACCCATCCAGCTGTCGTAGGTCAACGCGCGCTCGACCTGTTCGACCAAGAGCCGATAGGCGGAGTAAAGGTGCCCTGCGATGGTCTGCCTGAGATTGTCGCCGTTGAGCGCACAGGTGCTGTAAAAGCCTACGAAGATCGTGGAGCGCAGATGATCGATCGCCTCGATGACGCTGCGCTTGTTCGGAAGTGCTGCGCTCTCGAGCGTGTCGATTTCGAGCGCACCGGTATAGCTTGCAGTGACCGCGTCGATGGTGGCTTCGAGTTCTCGGTACCGCTTGGGCTCTCTTCGCATCTGAGGCATGTACGAGCTAAGTTACCCGCCGGTGAAGGGAGCGGCGAGCCTACGATGTCGAGAATTTTAGAGTTGGTTGGTTCGACTCCGCTGGTCGAGCTCGAAACGGGTGTGGCGCGACCTTCGGTGAAGCTTTACGGAAAGCTCGAGGGAAACAATCCGGGGGGCAGCGTGAAAGATCGCCCAGCCCGTTCGATGATCCTCCGCGCCGAAGAGCGAGGGGAGCTGCGTCCTGGGATGCGCATCGTCGAGCCGACGAGCGGCAACACGGGAATCGCGCTCGCGATGATCGCGGCGGCGCGCGGTTATCCGCTCGAGCTCGTGATGCCGAGCAACGCGACTGCGGAGCGTGTCCGCCAAATGCGCGCACTGGGAGCGACTGTGACTCTGACACCTGCCGAAGGCGGGATGGAAGGGGCGATCGATGCTGCGCGAGCGAAGATTGGAGAGGGCGGAGTGCTCATGCTCGATCAGTTCGCGAATCCCGATAACTGGCACGCGCATTACGAGTCGACAGGGCCTGAGATTTGGCGTGATACGGGGGGCACGATCACGCATTTCGTGAGCGCGATGGGCACGACCGGGACGATCATGGGGGTGTCGCGTTATCTCAAGGAGCAGCGCGCGAGCATCACGATCGCGGGCTGCCAGCCGACGGAGAACTCGAGCATTCCCGGGATTCGCAGGTGGCCAGCGGCGTATTTGCCGAAGATCTACGAGCCGGAGCGGGTGGATCGCATCATCGACGTGGATCAGCGCGACGCGGAGGAGACGACGCGACGGCTCGCGCGGAGCGAGGGTGTGTTCGTGGGGGCGAGCTCGGGAGGTGCGGTGTGGGCGGCGCGCAAAGTGTGCAGCGAGCTCGCGGCCAAAGAGGAAGATGGTGTGGTGGTGTGTATTTTGTGTGATCGCGGAGATCGATATTTGTCGTCCGCGCTTTTCGATGCGGAGGGGACGCGATGACGATGCGGGTCACGCTTTCGAAGGTCGGGCCCGCGGCGTTCGAAGCCGAAGGCGGTTCGGGCGGCAAGCTCGTCGTGGATGGCGCGCCAGCGATGGGCGGCGAAGGGCGCGGCATGAGGCCAATGGAGCTTCTGCTCGCCGCGATCGCGAGCTGTAGCGCGATGGATGTGGTCGCGATCTTGAAGAAACAGCGTGAGCCGCTCGAGGACTTGCGCATCGAGATCGAGGGTGAGCGCGCAGAAGGGGTACCAGCGCCATTCACGCACATGAAGTTGATCTTCATCGCGCGAGGTGCCGTCGACGAGCACAAACTGAAACGCGCAGTGACACTCAGCGTCGAGAAATATTGCTCGGTGCGTGCGACCCTGGCTCCTCACGTCGAGGTGCGCTTCGAGGCCCGTCTCGAAGCCGGGGATGGCTCGTGACGACCCGCCGCCTCCTGTCACGAAGCCCGCGCTCGCAGGCTCGAAAACTATACAGGATCAATGCGACTCTGGTCAGTTATGTGCCAGTGACGATGTGTTTGGCGCCGCGCGCTTCGAGGAATTCTCGGACGCGCGCTTCTTGCGCGCCCTGCGCGACGATGTCGTTTCCTTGAGCTTTCACGCCGCAGCCGAGCGCTGTGCGCAGCTCCTTTGCAATCTCATCGCGCAGCTTCGCGTCGGTGATCCCGGTGATCACGGTGACTGTTTTCCCACCGCGTCCTTTGCGCGTTTTGCTGATGACGATTTTGCTGCGGAGGGACTTGTCGTCGTCGGACGTCTCCTCGTTGGGAGGAAGTTCGGCTTGTGCGGGCCCTTCGGGCAAATCCTCCCGCAACGATTCGAGCGAGGCAAACGGCGAGCTCTTGAGTTGGGGCGATTCGGTGGATTTGGATTTGGATTTGTCGGACACGTCCTCGACGGTAGCGTGGCTTTGGGCGGTTGCCAGCTCCGTTCGTGCGTGTTTGAACCCAGGTGTGCTCGCTTTGACCGCGAGCGCTTCGAGGGCGTGGACTTTTGCGCCGAGATCCAAGGCCGCGTTCGTGGATTCGTTCGTGCGCGGCTCGGCCACGCGCCATGTCGCGAAGGCTGCGAGCACAGCGTCGGCGAGCGTGCGGAGCTCGGAGTTCGCGTCGAGACCCGCGGCGGTTCGTTCGAGTGTGCTGGCCGCTGCATCCATCGATCGGGCGATCGTGAGTGCTTGCCGAAATGTGAGGCCACCGTTGCCGGCGGCTCGTTGGATTCGTTCGTGTGCTTCTCGAAGGCCACGGGCGCATAGCCGGATTCGCCATGCATGGAGGATGACCGGCTCGCTTTGGGGGGGTGCATGGGGCGGGCAAGACGGGGTCGTCATCGCGTCTCGTCCCGGGTGCATTCCCCGTTCCTTCACGCGCGTGGCGCAATGCACCATCTCTCTCAGAAAGGGACGATGGTCTTCACCCAGCGTTGCGGACGCCTGCAGCAATGCCGTGAATCGAGAGCAAGAGCGCCCGCTCGAGCAGGGGGTCGATCTCTTGTGCACCCGAAGCGCGCGCGCGGCGCAAGAGCTCGACTTGCAAGCGATGGATCGGCTCGACATACGGATTGCGAAGTGCGATGGAGCGCGCGATCGCGGGCTCGGAGGCGAGCAAGGGCGCCTTCGTGATCTCGGTGATGCGCGCAATGGTTTCTTCACGTGCCGTGAGGATGCGTTCGCCGAGCACATGACCCGGAGGGGCGAGGGTGAGGTAGGCGCGAAAGATCGCCGGATCACTCATCGCGAGTCCCATCTGCGCGTTGTCGACCATGGCGCGGAAAAACGGAGCTTCTGTGTAGAGTCTCTGGCTCATTTCTGTGCCGAGCGACTCGAGCGCGACGTGAAGGCCGTACCAGCCGGGCAAGCTCGCGCGGTTTTGCATCCACGACATGACCCACGGGATCGCGCGAAGATTTTGGAGAGTGGCGGCGCCGGGGCGGCGAACGGGTCTCGATGCGATGCGCAGGCGTGAGAACTCCAAGATCGGCGTGACGGCTTCGTAGAACGGAATGAATGTGGGGTCTTCGACGAGACTCCGATACTCACGAACGCTCGCCTCCGCAGCGCGATCGAGGGCATCGCTCCATGCGGGGGGAAGCATCGAAGGCTCGGTCGCCGCAGCGAGCAATAGACCATACATGGACTGTTCGAGGTTGCGATGGGCGCGCTCAGGATGGCTGTACTTGTCGGCGAGCGCCTCGCCCTGTTCGGTGATGCGAAGCCCTGCGCCAATCGTGCCGGGGGGCTGACCCAAGATGCCGCGCACCATCGGTCCGCCCCCGCGGCCGATGCTCGTGCCGCGACCGTGAAAAAATCGGAAGCGCACGCCCGCAGCCCGTGCCACCTCCGCCATGCGGCGCTGCGCTTCATAGAGCGCCCAGTGGGCTGCGAAGAAGCCGGCGTCCTTGTTGCTGTCGCTATAGCCGATCATCACCTCTTGAACGTCATCGCCGAGGTGCGCGCGATACTCGGGGATCGCGAGTACTTCACGCAGCACTTCGGGGGCGCGCATCAGATCGTGACGAGTTTCGAAGAGTGGCACGGGCAGAACGTGCACGCCGACTTCTCGTGCGAGGATGAGGACCTCCAGGAGGTCCGAGACATCTTCGCTCATCGACGTCACGTAGCGGCCGAACGCACGAGGCCCCGCGTGATGCATGGCATCACGAGCCGCACGCAAAGGTTCGAGCACCCATTCGAGCTCCGGCGAGAGTGCTTCGCCCACCGCGAGGAGCGGCCTCTTCGTCGTGAGCTCGCGAACCAAGAGCGCCCGCCGGGCATGTTCACTTTGCGCTCGATAGTTCGTATCGATGCCGGCGCGCGCGAAGAGCTCGGCGACCGCGGCGCCGGTCTTCTCCGAATGCTCACGAATGTCGAGCGAGACCCAATGGACCCCGAAGGCTTCGGCTTGAACGCGTACCGGGTGTGCAAACGCCACCGCGCTGCGGTTCTGTCCGGCTTCTTCGAGTGTGCGTTCGAGCGCGACGAGCGGGGTACGCACATCGATCGCCCTATCGGAATCGATTGCACCGTGGAGTTCGAGCAAGATTTTGCGCCACGGTTCTTCGGGACCTCGGATCTCTTCGGGGACGAAGTGAACTCGGCTTTCGTGTTGGCTGAGGCTGCCGTACGTGTCTGCGATCGCTTCGCGTAAGAATGCACGCGCACGTTCGGTGTGAAATATGAAGGTCTCGCGAGTGGCGAGAGGGGTGACGTTCGGGTTGCCATCGCGATCACCGCCCATCCACGAGTGGAATGTGAGAGGGAGCCGCGGTGCGACCTTTCGCCCGTAGACTTTGTGAAAAGCCTCCTCGAAATCGCGATCGATCATCGGGAGGACTTTCTCGATGACGTCGATGTAAGCGAGGCCTCCCTGCACTTCATCGTGCACCGTCGGCTGAGTGCGACGCAGCTCGAGCGTCCCCCAGAGGGCCTCGACGTGCGCTGTCACACGTTCGATCGACGCAGGATCATCGAGCGTTTTGATCTCGCTCGCGATGGCGGTGAGGTGCTGGCGCACGGTGCGTCTGCGCATTTCGGTCGGGTGCGCGGTGAAGGTGAGGCCGAGCTCGACGCGCTCGATCAGCGAAAGAACATCGTCCACGGAAAGCCCGCGCGCTTGGAGTTGGAAAAGCGCGTCTTCGATTCCTTCTTTGCGCGGCCCTGGCGCCTTTTGCACACGTCGCACGCGTTCGTGCTCTTCAGCCATGTTGACGAGCTGGAAATAGAGCGAGAACGCGCGCACGAGGCCTTCGGCGTCCGTGAGGTTCACCTCCGCGAGCCGCGCCTGAAGAGGGGACGTGTCGAGTCCTGCTTCACGGAGCGTTTTGGTCCGGGTGCGCACCTCCTCGACGAGCTCGAAAAACGTATCCCCCTCTTGTTCGCGCAACACCGTTCCGAGCACATGCCCCAGCCGATTCACGTCTTGCCCAATCGTTCTCATGGCAAGAGCGTGACCCGGAGTGGAGTTGCCGACGAGGAGTTTCGTCGAGTGGCTCATCCTACTCGGCCGTGACGCGCAGCGCGCGGAGCGCCGCACCGAGCGCTCGTATCGCCGCGACCTCGCGATCGTTCCGCGTCGGGTCGAAGTCGTCGAGCAGCGTCGTGGTCGAGGCGAGCACCACGATATGTGCTTCTCGTCCCGCCGCGTCGAGTGCTTGGCGGGGCATGCGCAGCAGCACGTCGCGCGTCACGCGCGCCTCGAGAGAGAGCGTGCCGCCGCCCGCGCGGATCGCGATGCCATCGACGGTAAGACGAAGATCGCAGTACTGACCGGGCAGAACACCGAAGGACGACGACGGCAACGGCTGCGGGTCGGTGAGCTCGAGCGAGAGCGGCCCGAGCACCGTCTCCTCGCTGTGTGCGCGTGCCACTGCGGGGCCGAGATCGAGCCACGCACGTGTTCCCTCTTCTGGGCACGGCACGAGCGAAACGGAGCGCACGTCGAGCGTCACGCGCTCGAGCGCGTGTGGGTGTCCTCCGGCATCGAGCGCCATCCGTGGTCCGTCGGCGTCATCCGAACGGAACGAGAGCGCCACGCCGACGCCTGGGCGCTGCCACGCACAGTGGACGAGCAGGAGCACGACCGCGAGCGGGACGCTGCGACGGGCCCGCTCAGACATCGAGCGCCATCCCGATCTCCGCGATCGGCCCGTCGGCACGCGCGCCACCGAAATGCTGGATGACTGGGATCCGTATCACGAGCCAGAGCAGCGTGTCCGAGCTCGGCGCGATCGACATGCCTGGGGAGACGAAGAGCGCCGCGCCCGCGCCCTCCACCGCCTCGCCTTGCAGCGTGGGGTCGGCGTCGATGCGTCCATCGAGCCCCAGCGTGAGCGCCATGCTGTTCGCCGGCTGCCACTGACCCTGCCACGCGAGCCTTACGCTCGGGCCGTTGCGCCAGCCACCGGTGCCCTCGGTCGACATGGTGAGGATCGCGCTGGTGTGCATCGCGAACTCACCACCGAAGTGACTCCACATCAAGCCGACGATCGGATCGAACGAACCCGTGCCGGTCTGCGCATCGAGCGGCATGAGCGCGCCACGTCCGTCGTGGAGCGCAGTCGGCGTGGGGAAGCGCAGACCCGCCTGCATCGAGAGCAGGTGTGAGGGAGCGAACGCGCGATCACGAAACACCACGAAGCGAGCGCGAAGCTCGGGACCTCCGAGCCCGAGCGTCGTCTCGCGGGCGAGTGTGGCGTATGCGACCTCGCGCCAGACGAAGGGCACGAAGGCCGTCACCGTGAGCCATTCGGTCGGCGAGACCGCGATCCCGAGCGTGGCGCGACGATCGGCCACCTCGAGCTGCCCGACTCCCTCACCGTCGCGGTACGAGAGCTGTGCGACGCCCAGTGAGAGCCGGATTCGCCCCGCGAAAGGCTGCTCGACACCGACCGCGGTGAGCGTCGGATCTCCGACGCCGCAGGTCGCGCACGCGCGCACCGACGCTGGGATCGAGAGCGTCAGCGTGAGCGCCGCGGCAGCGGTGAAGACGAAGCTCGGTGGCGCACGAAGTCGCATGCGACCGCGGTTCTAGGATCAACCTCGCGTGCTGTCATCCCCGGCCCCTTACCGAGCAGTGTGGCGCGATTTTTATTCGAGCGCGCCAAGAACGGCTCTTATTCCAGGGAATCGGGGGCGGTGCCTCTGCCCCGGCTGTGATCCTCGGCGGGCTTAGCATCTCTCGATAGTGGAGCCATCAGTTTTGCGACCCAGTTGCCTCCCCCGTTGCCAGGTCGGCTCGTCAGCGGTTAACGTAGCTGCCGTGAAGAACTGGCGTATGCGTAGCGTATTGTTGTATCTCCCTCTATCTATCGGTGCACCTTCGTAGCAGAAGAGGCGGATTCCATTCGCAGTGAGGTAATCGCACATCCAAACGAGGTTACCATTGCGTCGCTCAGCACGGGCAGCTTCGGTGCATACGCAAGTGGATCTGGAACAACTGCACAATTCGATCTTCGCCCAATGGGTGTCTCTCTACAACCTTCGGAGTTGATTGTTGCAGCTGCTCCGGGGCTCGGATTCTACTGTACGGGTACATTTCCCTATTGGTATTGCTCTTTCCATGAACGCATCTCCGCATACACAATTGACATCCACGATGCGTGGAACTCCGATCCTATCGTTACATCGTCACATCCCAATGTGTGGACCGGAGATTCAGTCGGATTCGGAAATCTTACAGGGATTCGCGGCATGGCTGCGACATCATTTCGCGATGGATCCGGAAATGTGGACGGACTTTTTCTGTTCACAAGCACAGGCTCGCCACCAACCATCCGAGCATTCACGGTGGAGGGTGAAGATGCGAGTCCGACTCCAAGTGCTGTCGCTGTTGTGAGCGGTGTTTCGTCACTCCTTGATTACAAGGCTGTTCCTGCTCTTGCTCACGGCACTTGGAGTGCGACGTCAAAGACGTTCATGGCCTACGTCGCACCTACGACGACCGGGGGTGTTCCTCAGATTCGAGCAGGTTTCCTGACGCGGTCAGGGACCAATTGGACATTCAATCAAACAGCACAGGCGGAGTGTCGGGAAGCGTCTACCATGCGCTTGTAGCGGCTCACGATGCAGGCAACCACGAGTTTACCGTTGGATGGCAATTCAATGAAATCAGCCACCCTGATGGGCGGGTTTGGACGGCTTACCTCCAACGCTTCGATTGGACTGGTGTAGCCGTCGGAGCACGATTCGACGCTCATGTCGGTGTCGACGCGTCGCACTCGGGGGCTCAGCTCTCATTCAATCGTGACACCAGCCGATATCACTTTTTGTTCCAGCACAACTCTGCTCTCGTAGCACGAACGGGAGCCGGTCTCTCTTGTGTACGTAGTGGGTTGAACTGCATGGACGCGCAGACGTGCGTTTCTCGTGGAAGCCGTACCACGACTGAAGTCGACTACTTTGCGGGCTGGGAGTTTCGCATGGGAGGTTCGTGTCTTTCAACCACCTGCGCCAACAGATCGGGCATAGTCAGCGAGCTCACCTCGGGTGCGACCCCAACGACCCTCTGCTCTGCGACTCCTGGCGGATCCAACCGCTGGATCCACGAGCGCTATGGGGGCAATATCGAACTCTGGCCGATACGTCCGCCAGAGCATGTGACGGAGTTGGTCGACATTGTACGCGCCCCTTCACTCGGCCTCGCGGCAGCTCTCTTTGTCTATACACCTGGAGCGAGCGCCGGTGTATCGCCGTCCCTTCGGCTTCGGGTTATCGATGAAGCGCCGACCCACGCGTTCGACGAATAGTCACTCCGACGCAAACCGTGTCAGTCTTCTCTCGATAGAAGTGTGATTGGCTCAGACTGTTGCTTCGATCGTTTCCGGAGGATCTGTCCCAGATTCCCGCCCCCCTCGCCGGAATGAATTCGCCTTTGTCTCCCTCCCAATCAAGCAAGACGAGATGTTCGAGGGTGGCCCAAGATAGAACGCTTGAGTCACCATGATGTTCTCAGAGAACATGGGAGCCAAGATCCAGGCACGGGCGGTATTGCTGGCTGTCGTATCGGCGTTCGCGGCAGCTATGCATGAGGTCGCCTGGACGCGGCTGATTGGGCGAGCCACCGGGAATACGACACTGGGCGTCGGCCTGGCGCTGACGGTGTTCATGGTCGGCAGTGGAGCGGGAGCGCTGCTCGCACCCTTGTTCCCGTTCTGGAGGCGCCCGCGTGCAGCGTACACCGCCGCCGAGATGGGGATTGGTGTCGGCGCGCTGACGCTCGCGTTCTACTGTCTGTGCGCTCCGCTTCCGTCGTCCTTGGCCGCTCTCGATGGCGATCCTGCGCTCTACGTCGATGTGCTCTCCGTGGGTGTCGTCGCGCTGGTTCCTGCATTTGCCATGGGAGCCACCTACCCCTTGCTCGTCGAGGCCTCGACGGGCGCCGGATATAGAGGTGTACGGCAGCATTATGCAGCGGGGTTAATGGGCGCAGTGGTGGGGACGCTGTGGGCGGCCATGGGGATCGGACCCGCATGGGGGCTCGACACGGCAACGTTCGCGGCCGCGACTCTGAACGTCATGCTCGCGGCGCTCGCCTGGAAGTGGCTCCCGTCGGATCTCGTGCCTCGACGTCACGAGGCAGGTTGGGCCATCGCACGCGAAGACCGCCGAGAGATACTGGACTTCGCCGCCGCAGGTTCGCTCGGGCTCGCCGCGCAGGTGATCTGGAACCGTACGGTTCTACCGTACGCTGGTGTATCGGTCTTTACCTTCGCGGCGATCGTGGCCGTGTATGTTCTCGCGCAGGCGGCAGGATTCGCGCTCTACGCGCGCTGGAGAAAGGCTGATGACAGAGCCACTGGCGCGGTTGCGCTCTGTGCAGCGCCTGCGATTGCCCTGGCGACGCTGGGTGCAGTCTCACTCGTCCCCGAGAGTGCTCCATCTCGAGATATCAATCCCTCGCTGTGGTTCGCTGCGGCGGGCACTGTCGTCCTCGTCGTCGTGGCGCCCACCGCGTGCATACTCGGGATCTCCCAAGCATCGGCGCTGGCGCGCGTCGAGCAGAGGGCGGGAGACTGGGGGCGCCGCGCCGCTGGCGTTGCCGGTCTCGGCACAATCGCATCGGCGCGCGGCGCGCTGCTCGCCTCGACGCTCGGCCTGGCCTCGTTCGGTCCACGTGGAACACTCATCGCCGCCAGTGTCCCCGCACTTGCGGTGGTCGCCATCTCGGGCCGTCGCGCATTGGCTGGTATCGCGCTCTCTGTGGCGCTGGGAGTCGCTTGGTTGGCTCCCGGTCCAGCATGGTTCCTCGGGCCGGCGTTCGACGCTGCGCCAGTGTACTACGCCGAGCATGGTGTGCAGGACACGACAGCCGTCGTGGTCGTGGACCGGCCCCTCGAGCCGCGAATCCGACGGCTCGTATCCAACGGTGTTTCGTACTCGGGGGACAGCATCTACGCGCAGCGTTACATGCGACTGCTCGCGCATCTGCCGGCGCTCGCGGCTCGTGGCGAACAGCGAGCATTGGTGATCTGCGTTGGCACTGGGACGACGCTCGACGCCTTGAGAGCATACGACTACGACCGAATCGATGCTGTGGACATCAGTCCCTCGATCACCTCTACCCTGCAATTCTTCCACCACGTGAGCCGCGGAGCACACGAAGATCCGCGTGTACGTCTCCTGGTCGAGGACGGCGCGCGCTACCTACGTCGTGCGCATGAGCACTACGACGTCATCACGTTAGAGCCACCACCACCTCGTGCTCCCGGGGCATCGTCGCTCTACTCGATCGAGTTCTACGAAGATGTCCGTGATCACCTCCGTCCCGGAGGAGCATTTGCTCAGTGGCTACCGCTTCATGGGATGTCAGGAGTTGAGCTCGAGACGCTCGTGCGGACCTTCCTCTACGTGTTCGACCATGCCACGCTTCATCTCACCGAGCGGAACGAAGCCGTCTTGTTGGGCACACTCGAGGCGCCGAGTGGCGAGCACCGCGCGCCGCGTCTAGAGCGCGAGCGTGTCCGTAGAGACCTCGCCACCATTGGAATGACAGGGCTCGATCCGCTCCGCGAGACGCAAGCCACGGACGCGGCTCGGTTACGTACGCTCGTGGAGGAGGGGCCAGTCGTGCGCGATGCGTGGCCCGCGCCGGAGTACGCCCCTCTTGGAGGCGCGCGCGATACGGTGCTACCCGCCGATGCGTTCGTCCAGCGCATCGCGAACGCATCCGTGGTCGATGCCGACTCTTTCGCTGCCATGCTGCTCCCGGCGGTGCCCGGCTTCTTGCGCATCGAGCGCGGACGCGAGCGCGATGGTGACAGGGCGCGCGTCCAGCAGGCGATGCAACGATGGTTGGAGCGCTCGCCGAGCGATCCCTACGTCCAGCACACGTTCGGATACGGTTCGCTCCTCCGTGCGCGGCTCGCTCGACTGCAGAGCGAGCTCCCCCCGGCAGCACTCGCCGAGCTCCGCCGACGGCTGGAGAGCGCGCAGAGGATGCGGACCCCTTGAAGGCCCATCGCCTGGCTCGTTTGCAAAAATCGCATGCGTTGTTGCCCCCCTCCGCACGTCGTACGAAGCCTTTGACGCGGCTCCCGGAGTCGGATCCTCCGCTGGACATGTCTTTGAATACTTACGCACCGAGCGGGCGCGATTTTTATTCGAGCGCGCCAAGAACGGCTGCGCGCGCTCGTCGTGAGACGGGGACACGGGCGCCCGATACGAGGGTGAGCACGAGCCCTTCGGCGCCGTCGTCCAAACTCACGATGGCGCTCACACGCACGAGATGCGCGCGATGGATGCGCAGAAATCCATGCGCTCCGAGCTGCGCTTCGAGCTCGCTCATGCTCGCGCGCAAGAGGTGCTCCTCATCGCCATCCTGAAACGCGATGTACTTGTCGGTTGCCCAGAACGCCTCGATACGTCGTGCGTCGATGAAGCGCGTGGTGCGCCCTTCGGTGACGCGCAGGCGTGCGTTGCCAGAGGCTTCGAGTTCGACGCGCTTCGATGCGCGCCGCAGCGCTATCGAGATGCGCTCTTTCGTGATGGGTTTGACCACGTAATCACAGGCGTCGAGATCGAATGCACGGTGCGCGTGCTCGGCGTGCGCCGTGACGAAGACAATCGGCGGAAGTCCTTCGCGCGCTGCGAGGCTCAAACCATCGAGCGACGGCATATGGATGTCGAGAAAGAACAAATCGGGCTGTTCTCGGAGCACGAGCGCGAGCGCTTCTTGCCCATCGCTTGCCTCCCCGATGACATCGGCATCGAGCGCTCGAAGCATGCGCACGAGATCGGCGCGCACCGGCGCTTCGTCATCCGCCACCACCACCCGCAGGCGCATCGGTTCAATCCTCCTCTCGTGGAATACGAAGCTCTGCGATCGTCCCCGAACCCTCATCGACGCCGCGCAATTCGAGAGATCCTTCCGCTCCGTACAAGGTGTAAAGGCGCTCACGAATATCGGCGAGCCCGACGCCCGCGCCTCGATGAGAGGAGGCTGAGGGACCGGGACCGTCATCCCGCACGACGAAACGAACGTGCGTTCGTTCGAGCTCGAGTCGGACCGTGATGGTTAGCGTCTTTCCGGCGCGCATCCCGTGGAGCACTGCGTTTTCGACCAAGGGCAGGAGCACCAGGGCGGGGACAAGCTCGTCTTTGGCCAACGTCGACGGTTCGACGATGACGCGCAAGTGGGGAGAAAACCGCGCCGCTTGAATCTCGAGGTAGCGCCGCGCGGTCTCGAGCTCTTCTTCGGCTCGTACGATCGCGCGTTCGGTCCCGTGCACGACTTCGCGAAAGAGGGCGCCGAGGTCGCGCAACATTCGTTCGGCGGCCAGAGGATCGTTCGGAACGAGGCCCGCCGCGGCGGCGAGCGCGTTATGGAGAAAGTGCGGTTGCGTTCGAGACACGAGCGCGGCGTAGCGCGCCTCTACGAGAAGTCGCTCGGCCTCCGCCCGGCCGGCCGCGGCTTCTTCGCGTTGCCGCACGAATCGAGCGTAGGCGCGTCCCATCACGAGATAGCCCGCACTCAGCACCAGGCCGCGAAGCAACAGCGGTACGCCTTGGCCTTGCAAGCCTGGGCAGATTTGGCCGAGCGGCCACGCGAGGACCGAAGTGATGACGAGCACGAGGAGCGCGGTGAGTGCGAGATGACGCGCCAGCCCCAACGTACCACGCAGGGCGTTGGACCACTGCTCTTCCACGCGCTCCGTCATGAGGTGGAGCGCCCCACCGATGGTGAGCGAATAGATGAACACGGCGGCGATGGAGCGCGCTTGGTGCATCAAGCCATGGCGAAGCCCATCGGGTTCGAAGAGGAGAAGCAAGAACGGAGGCGCGACGACAAGGCTCAGAAGCAGGATGCGCGGCAAGGACGAGGGCGACACCCCTCCTGTGTCAGGTCGCACGTGCATTCTCGTCGATTGTAGCGCTTTACATACGAACTGTTGGCCGGATGCACAGAGCCAGATACATTCCGGACCAGAATGACTGTTGCCCAGAGAATTTGTGGGACTTGCGGAACCTCGAGCACCTCGGACGCTCGGTTCTGTGGGCGTTGTGGTGGGCCCATCGTGGAGGTGCCGAAGGCGCCCGAAGAGCCGTCGCAAAAAACGAAGGCGATGAAGCCAGCGCAAAAAACGATGCTCGGCGTCTCGATGAGCGCGCTCACGGGGTCGGCAAGCCCGTCCGCACAGTCCACGCCTGCACGTTCGGATACGATCGTCGATCCCCCCCACGATCCCACGTCTACGGCGATGGCTCCAAAGCCTTTGCATGCAAATCGCACCATGCTCGGTGTGCCCGCTGTCAATCCGGCGATGATCCCGGAGGCTTCTACGCAAGCGCCTGCCCCGACGAACCCGTTGCCGCCCCATCCTGCGCCCGCGACCGCACCCGATGCGGGCAAGCGCAGCGGGCTTGGCCCTTCGAATCGCACCATGCTCGGCGTGGCCGCTCCCGTGCTCGCCCAAGCCCACGCAGCTGCGGCTGCGGCACGTCAACATGCGTCAACCATGGGGTCTGCCAGCGCTCCGTCGCCGGAGACGACGCTCGGTGGAGTGGATGTGTCGATCGCGGGGCTGCCCTCTCCACGCAAACGAGCCCGTGCTCCGCTGATCGCTCTGCTCACGCTGGGGCTCCTCTTCATGGTGGGCGTCGTGGGGGTCCTTGCATACTGGCGATTCGGCCAACGCAACGTCCCCGTGCGTGCTTCGATTGCGCAGATCGAGCAGGGGCAAGAGGTGCTCGAGATCGAGGTGCCTGGTGCTCCAGCGGGCTCCCGCGTGCGTTTCGCAGGGACCGAGCAGAGCCTCGATGGGAACCGTGCTCGTTTCCCTCTGCCAAGGGAGCTGCTGCACGTGGGTGACAACCCCCTCTCCATCGATGTGATCGCACCGAGTGGTGCGACCGAAACGCATCGTGTGACGCTCACGCTCGAGCTGCGTGTTCGGGCGGATCTCGAGACCCTCGCGGCCGAGGAGCCAGCGATCACGATCGTGGTCGAAGCGCTGCCCGGCTCGACCGCCATGATCGAAGGTCAGCCCATCGTGCTCGATGAACGGGGGCAAGGCTCACGTGCATTTCCACTCGCGCAAATGGCCACCAACGCCGAAGGGGTGCAGCACGTGGTGCGATGGGTGGTGCAACCACCGAGCGGCATGGTGGCCGAAGGAACGCTCACGACGCGTGTTCCCATGACGACGCTGCAGATCGATCGTCCCGGCACTGAGCTGACCACGGATCGCGATGAAGTCGAAATCGCGGGCGCAGTCGTGCCGCAGACGATCGTCACGGTGGATGGTCAACCCGTGACCGTGAACGAAGGTCGATTTCTTCATCGATATCGTCTTGCAACCCTGGGCGATTTCACGCCGCGAATCGTGGCGCGGGCTCCTGATCGCGCGCCGATCACGCAAACAGTGACGATCCACCGCGTGGCTGATCTGGCTCGAGAAGCGGCGAGCTTCACCTACGATCGTTCGCTGACGTATGCGCGCGTGGCGCAGTCTCCGACGCACTACCAGGGACAGCGTGTGGCGTTCGAGGGGCGCATCTACAACGTCGACGTGCAAGGCGGACGCAGCGTCCTGCAGATGCTGGTGCGTGAGTGCCCGACAGGTCAGCGTTGTCCACTGTGGGTCACCTATCCCGCGGCGACCGACGTGAGCATCGAGAGCTGGGTGCGCGTGCTCGGCACGATCGTGGGAGAGCAGCAATTCCGCAGCGAATCTGGTCAAGTTCGAACGGTTCCGCGGGTGGATGCAACGTACGTCTTGCCTGCGCGGCCCTAGATGCGCGACGTTGAGTCTCATGGGGGATCCCGCGACCGCTGATGTCTCTGATGTCGTTTCTCGTGAACGCGCGTGTCCCTCTTGCGGGCGCCCCAATCCAATCGATGCGCGATTCTGTGCTGGGTGTGGTCACCGTTTTCGAGGCGAGGAAACGGAGACCGAGCCCGGACAGGTCGCCGATCCGTTGATCGGACGTACGATCGCAGACCGATATCGGATCGATCAGATGATCGGTCGCGGTGGAATGGGGGTCGTCTATCGCGTCGAGCACGTTCGCATCGGCAAGATGATGGCGATGAAGCTGCTGCATGGCGAGCTCGCGCGCGACAAGGACGTCGTCAAGAGATTCCGCCGCGAAGCCGATGCGGTGAGCAAGCTGGATCATCAGAATACGGTGCAGGTCTTCGACTTTGGCCGCTCCGAAGGATTGATGTACCTCGTGATGGAGTTGCTCGGCGGTAAAGACCTCGGGGTCATCGTCGAGCTCGAGCGCGCACTGCCTTTCGAACGGGTGGCGCGCATCGCGACGCAGATCGCAGGTTCGGTGGCTCAAGCCCATGTGCGAGGCATCGTTCATCGCGATCTCAAGCCAGAGAACGTTCGCATCCTCGCGGATGGAGCAGATCCCGACTTCGTGAAGGTGATGGATTTCGGGCTCGCGAAGTTGCGCGAAAACGAAGATGCTGCGAGCGCGAGCATCACGCGCGCGGGGCTCATCGTGGGGACGCCGTATTACATGGCGCCCGAACAGATTCGAGGAGAGGCCACCGATGCGCGCAGCGATGTCTATGCGCTGGGCGCGCTGATGTACAAATGTCTTGCCGGTGTGCCTCCGTTTTGGGCGCCAACCCCGATGGGGGTGCTGACGAAACATCTGACGGAGGGGGTCGTCCCTCCATCGGTCAAGACGTTGCGCTCCGATATCCGAATTTCCAAAGAGGCCGAGGCGATCGTGATGCGCGCGATGGAGAAAGATCCTCGCGCACGCCAACAAAGCATGGACGAGCTGCGCGATGAGCTCTTGTCCTGGTTGAGGTCGCGCGGCGAAGACACTGCGCCATTCAGCCTCGAACGGGTGACGCGCCCCTCCGAGGTCCCTTACGAAGTGACCGATTCTGGACGCAAGGTTCAAGTCGCCACTCGAACGGAAGTCGAGCGTTATGAGCGCCGATTGCGTGCGCAGACGTGGCTTTTGAAGCTCTTCGGCATCGTCCTATGCGCGGGGCTCATCGCGGGCGGGTATTGGAGTTTCCGCCGCTTTCGTGGTGATGTGGAAGCCGAGAGTCAGGGCGCGTTCGAGCGCGAGCCCAATGATCTCGCGAGCCAAGCGAACGAGTTGCCGATTGGGCAAGAGCGCATCGGTCATTTGGGACGACGTCAATCGCCCGAGCGAAGTGATGCTGATTTGTGGCTCCTGCGCAACCCTGGGGGGCGAGTCCGCCCCGTGTCGATCACGTTCAGCGGTGTCCCGAACATGGATACGGTGCTCGAAATCTTCCGAGGAACGCAGAGGGATCCTGTTCTCATCGTCGACGATACGGGACTCGGAGGTGGAGAACGTGTGCCGAACTTCGCATTGGTAGATCCGATTTATTACGTCCAGGTTCGCGAGAAATGGGTGCCAGGGCGATTTCCCACCGAAAATGTGTCCGACGAGTATCGAGTGCGATGGGAAGAGTCCCATGTGCGACAGGGTGACGAGCGTGAGATCAACGATACGCGCGCGCTCGCGGAGCGCATCGAAGAGGGGCAAGCGCGACAGGGTTTCATCGGATGGCTCGATGATGTCGACGTGTTTTGTGCAGCGTCCGACATCGAACGAGCGATCGTGATTCTCGAACCGACACCCACGCTCGACTTGAAGCTCCAGGTCGAAGAGCGACACACGGATCGCGTTCGAATCGTGGACGAATCGGGGGTCGGTGGCACCGAGCGAGTGAGTCTCAGCGATGTCCGTGCGGGCTCGACGTGTGTTTTCGTGTCTGCGCGGGCGCGAGATGGCGCGGCCTCGAGTGATGCGAGCGAGCGTTATTCGCTTCGCATCGTGCGCGCATCCGAATGAACCCAGCTACGAACTGCACGACAGCATCGAGCAGCCCACACGATGACGCGCCCACTCGGGTCGCTTCGCTGCGTATTCTTCGCGATCGGGTTGTTCGTCATAGGGGCGTCGCAGCACCTCGAGGAACTCGCGCACCTTTCCGCCATCCTCTCGTTCGGCATCATCGATCGCGAGCTGTGCGAGATAGTTGCGGAGCACGTACTTCGGATTGACTGCGTTCATCCGCGCGCATCGCTCTTGGTCTGGAATGCGCTCCTCACGAAGTCGCTCGGCGTAGCGACGCAGCCAAAGCGCCATTCGCTTCGAATGATCCGAAGATGGAGCTCCATAAAAAGCTTCATCGATGAACGCGACGAGGGATGTGTCGCTCATATCGCCCGGCTCACTCGGAACGCGCGCGAGCCGCCGGAAGAAGAGGGTCATATCGGTTTCGTGCGCATCGAAGAGCTCGAAGAGCTCGCTGAGAACGTGCGCATCCGGACCTGTTTGGCTTTCCAAATCGAGCTTCGTGAGCCCGAGCTTCTGAGCCCACATGAGCGGCTCTTCGTGGCGGAGTGTGGCGGGATAGAAGGAGAGCGCTCGTTCGAGCGACGCGGTGTCATCGACGAGCGGCACGAGCGCGCTCGCCAGTCGTGCGACATTCCATCCGGCGATTGCAGGCTGCTGTCCATAACGATATCGACGGCGATGTGCGTCGGTCGTGTTGGGCGTCCAGTCCGGATCGAAGCCTTCGAGCCATCCATAAGGGCCGTAATCGATGGTGAGGCCGAGGATGGACATGTTGTCGGTGTTCATCACCCCATGGACGAATCCGACCCGCATCCAATGCGTGACCAGCTTCGCCGTGCGGGCCGCGACCTCGGCCAACATCGCGACGTATCCATCGCGCGGATCTTTGCTGACGAGCTCTGGGAAATGCGTGTGCAACGTGTGATCGGCGAGCGCACGGAGCACATCGATCTCGTCGCGGGAAGCGAAAATCTCGAAGTTGCCGAAGCGCAAGAAGGAGGGCGCGACGCGGCATACGATGGCCCCTGGCTCGGGGCGCGCATTGCCGTCGTAGAGCATGTCACGGACGACCGATTCGCCCGTCGAGACGAGCGAGAGCGCGCGCGTGGTGGGGACTCCGAGGTGATGCATCGCTTCGCTGCACAAGAACTCGCGTACCGAAGAGCGCATGACGGCGCGTCCATCGGCCGTGCGTGAGTACGGCGTCAGACCGGCTCCTTTGAGTTGGAGCTCGAAATATTCGCCGCGCTCATTCACGAGCTCGCCGAGGGTGATCGCGCGTCCATCGCCCAATTGTCCGGCCCAGTTTCCGAATTGATGACCGCCGTAACATGCAGCGTACGGATCCATCCCCGGAAGCAGCCGATTGCCCGCGAGCACTTCGGTCATCTCTGCGCTTTCCATCTGATCAGAGGTGAGTCCGAGCATCTCCGCGACTTCGTTGGACCACGCGATGAGTCGAGGCTCTCGGACCTTGGTCGGCTCGACGCGGGACCAGCAAGCACCGCGCACTTGGCGGGGACGGGCGGCTGTTTCGGGATCTCCCGGGAGTTCACGGAGGAAACGATCGTCAAAGCGCATCGTGTTATCTTGGAGCTCGCGTATTCGAATGTCAGCCTCGAATCGTGCGCGACAAATCCCTCTGCGAGCCCTCATCCATGGTCCCAATGCGAAGGTGGTCGATCTCGATCGACCGTTGGCAGAAGCCTCGGGTGTGCTTTGCGGTCGCTCTCGCACCTTCGATGTCATCGACGCATCTGTCGTGACGTCCGATCCAGACGATCTCCATCGTCTCGATCCAACTTTGGAGCTTCACGTCGTTTGACGCATTGGACCCGGGCTGAGGCCGCTTGCTCTTCGCGCGGATTGGCTTCAGATATGGCCACCCTGTGGACGCCAATGAGCTTTTTTACGAGCTGCCGGAGGCTCTGATTGCGCAGCACCCGCCGACCCATCGTGATGCGGCGCGGCTCTTGGTGATGTCGCGTGAGCGCGGCACGTTCGAGCACCGAGCCGTGCGCGAGTTGCCGTCACTTTTGACCCCATCGCTCTTGGTCGTGAATGACTCCCGCGTGATCCCCGCGCGCCTTTTTGGAACGAAACCCACCGGCGGTCGTGTCGAGATCCTTCTCCTGGAGAGGATTTCGCCGATGGGTACACGCGAGAGATGGAAGGCGATTGCGCGCGGAACGAAGAGCTTGCGTCCTTCGATGATGCTTGCGATCGGAGCCGAGCTCCGCGCGATCGTGCGATCGATCGAAGAAGGAGGGGAGCTCGAGCTCGAGCTCGAAAGTGATGCGGGAGTCACCGAGGCGCTCGATGTGCACGGACGAATGCCATTGCCGCCTTACATTCGTCGCAGCGATGACGAACTCGATGCCGAACGCTATCAGACGCTGTTCGCGACGCACCACGGCTCAGTCGCCGCGCCCACCGCAGGGCTACATTTTTCGGAGTCGCTGATCGAAGCGCTTCATTCGGCAGGACACCAGATCGCTCGAGTCACGCTGCATGTCGGGCCAGGTACTTTTGCACCGCTTCGCACCGAGCATCTGTCGGAGCACGTGATGCATGAAGAGCGTTACGAAGTCTCGGATGAAACCGCGCGAATTCTGACGCAGGCGCGTTCTGTGGGGCGGCCGATCATCGCGATCGGAACGACCGTTTGTCGAACGCTCGAATCCGCATGCGATGAAGCAGGCATCGTTCGCGCAGGGATGGGGCGTACGCGTCTTTTCATCCACCCGCCATACACATTCCGCGCGATCGATGGGCTCTTCACGAATTTCCATCTCCCGCGTTCGACTTTGCTCGCGCTCGTGATGACGTTCGGCGGCATCGAAGCCGTTCGAAACGCATATCGTGCGGCTGTCGATGCACGATATCGATTTTTCAGTTATGGCGATGCGATGTTGATTCGAAGCGACGCGCACGCGCGAGGAGCGCCGTGAGGACCGAGAGATTTTCGTATCGTGAGACAGCACGTGATGGCGATGCGCGCGCGGGGCAATTCGAGACGCCGCGCGCGCTCGTCGAGACGCCCGTGTTCATGCCGGTCGGCACGTTGGCGACCGTCAAATCTCAATCGCCAGACGAAGTCGCGGCGACCGGCGCGAAGCTGATTCTCGCGAACACTTACCATCTGTGGCTCCGGCCTGGTCCGGAGATCGTCGATGCGCTCGGTGGCGTCCAACGTTTCATGGGATGGCCTCATGCGCTCCTCACCGACAGCGGTGGATTTCAGGTCTTCTCGCTCGCAGATTTGCGCACCATCGATGATGACGGCGTGTCCTTCAAATCGCATCTCGATGGTCGACCGCTGCGCTTGACCCCTGAAGAGTCGATGCGCATTCAGTCGCTCCTGGGCTCGGACATCGCGATGGCATTCGATGAATGTCCACCCGGCGGCGGTGAGCGTGCGGTGATCGAGCGCGCGATGCGGCGCACCAGCGTATGGGCGCGACGCTGTTTGCTCGCTCCATGGCGCGAAGGGCAAGCGCGCTTCGGAATCGTGCAGGGCGCGACGCACATCGATTTGCGCCTCGCTCATCTCGATGAAATCGCTGGGATGGAGGAAGGCGGGCGCGAGTTCGATGGCATTGCACTCGGTGGTTTTTCGGTGGGGGAACCCATCCCCGAGATGTGGGCTGCGCTCACCGAGATCGTTCCGCGGATGCCTCTGGACAAGCCGCGGTATTTGATGGGTGTGGGTACGCCTTACGATTTGCTGCATGCGATGGGATGCGGCATCGACCTCTTCGACTGCGTGATGCCCACGCGCAATGCGCGGAACGGACAAGCGCTCACGTGGTCGGGCAGAGTCAACCTCAAACAAGCGCGACACAAGCGAGACGAATCCGCGCTCGATCGTGACTGTGATTGTCCTGTGTGTGCGCGCTATTCGCGTGCTTACCTCCATCATCTGGTGCGCACCGGGGAAATGCTCGGCGCTCGTCTCCTCACCGAGCACAATCTCTGGTTCTACGGAGCGCTGACCCGACGAGGGCGAGAGCAGATTGCCGCGGGCAACTATCGCGCGTGGGCGAAGCAGGCTGAACGCAAGATGCGCGAAGGGGATGAGGTCGGAAAAGGCCAAGCGGCCCAGGCAAAATTTCCGAAATCACTCGCAGCTTCGGACAAGACGATAGAAAGAAAGAGCAGGGCGAACATGGACGCGATGGAGCTACTTCGAAACCGCCGCTCGGTCAGCAAGCTCATCGAACCCGCACCCGAAGGAGAAGCGCTCGCGCGCATCCTCGAAGTCGCATTGCGTGCGCCCGATCATGGGGCGCTTCGCCCGTGGAAGATTCTCCTCGTGCGCGGTGATGCGCGCGAAAAACTGGGCGCGCTCTTGGCCGATGCGCTGCGCCATCGAAAGCCTGAGGCGACGGAGGATGAGCTCTCACGCGAAAAGGCCAAGGCGATGCGCGCGCCGCTCATCGCGATCGTGGTGGCGGCTCTTCGACCGAGCATGAAGGTCCCGGAGATCGAGCAGCTCCTCTCGGCGGGATGCGTGGCCTACGGCCTCGAAATCGCCGCGCAGGCCGAAGGCTTTGGCGCGGTCTGGAAGACGGGGGATGCGGCGTACGATCGCATGCTGCACGGAAGGCTCGGCCTTGGTGAGTCCGACCGAATCGTCGGAATCATGTACCTGGGCACCGTGCGGGAGGAGCCGTCGAGGACGGCTCGCCCCGAGATCCATGAATTCGTGATGGAGTGGACGAGCTTGGCATGATCTGATCATCGCGTTGCTCGTTGCATTCTATGGTTTGATTCAAGGAGGATTTGGATGATTCGTCAACAATGGGCTTTGATTGCGGTTCTTTGCGGCGTGGTTCTTTCGGCAACGGGATGCCAGGGAGGAGACGACAGCGTGTCTGACACGACGCGCACATATGTGATCTCGAATCTTTCGATTCCGCCTGTGTCGGGCACCAATGCCGCCGTGGGTTTCAATCTCGATGGAGTGGATTCGACCGGAGCTTGCGCAACACCGCCCTGCACGTGTGTCGAAGATGTTCGCGATTTCGTTTCGGTGGACGATCCCAATCAAACTGGCATCGACAACGCCCTTTCGACTCTGGTGCCCAACATCGAAACTTTGCTGCTCGACGGCACTCCTTTCGATGAACGACTGGCCCAGCGGATCACGGAAGGCAATCTTCTCATCCTGCTTCAGGTCTCGGATGTCGACAGCTACCAAGACGACGATGAGGTCACGGTTCAATTCTTCTTGGGCGCCGTCCCCGAAGGATCGACCCTTGCGGTCGAAGGCTCGACGATTGCGGCCAATCAAGTCTTTGATGCCACCTCATTGGGGGGGCAGATCACAGGCAATATCGTGAATGGGCGGCTGCGTTTCAATGCCCCCGAGATCACGATTCCGATTCATGTGGACAACTTCATGTTGGATCTTCGCCTCCGCTCGGCAACGCTGGAAGCGAGCATCACCGACACTCGTTTGATCGGGGGCACATTCGGTGGAACGGTGAACATCGAGGACGTGGCCAACGCAGTCGAAGGGTCCATGCCCGGTCGCCGGGAGGCGGTGCTCAGTGTGCTTGGACAGAACGCGGACATGGCTCCTAGCGCCGAGGATATGACCATGTGTACGGGGCTTTCGGCGGGCATTCGGTTCAACGCGATTTCTGCCGAAATCTCTGAGTGATCGATCGGCTGCTGTGAGCCGTGGAGAATACGAATGTCGTTCAAAGGCAAGTTCACACGGCTCCTCGGCGGCATGTTCCTCACGGACGCGAGCATCGCCTCGACAGAGGAGATGGGCGGGTTTCGTCGGCTCCTGCTGCGCTGTGACGTTCGGGCGCCGCGGGCGGGAACGAAGGTGCAACTCGTCCTTCCGTCGGACGACATGCGCACGTACTCGCCCATCGGCGCTGCGGACGGGCTCACCTTGCTCGGTTACACACGCGCGGGAGGGCCGGGGGCGCGGTGGATGTCAGAGGTGAAAGCTGGCGACACGGTTCGTTTCGTCGGCCCGCAGCGCTCGCTCGACCTCCCTGATGGCCCCGTGATCCTTGTCGGCGACGAGACGAGCGTCGCGGTCGCCGCAGCGTTCGAGACCGAACGCCCTGGGCAGATCCATGCCGTGTTTCAGGTGAACGCGCTCGAGGATGTCGACGTCGCGGTGCGCGCCATGGGACTCCAGCAGGCGACGATCCATCCGCAGGGTGGAATCGATGACGTCGTGGAAGCGGTGCTCGCCGCTCGGGCCTCCGCGCCCACGGCACGGCTTGCGCTGACGGGTGGCTCAGAGCTCGTCGTCGCGGTGCGCGCAGCGCTCCACACGCACCGCATCCGTGACATCAAAACAAAACCCTACTGGGTTCCGGGCAGGATGGGGTTGGATTGATGGCTCACGCGATTTCAGTCCACGAGATCCGAGCGAAGCTCGAAGAGACGATAGGGCCGGTATTTTACTCCGATTTGAGAGCACACATCGCGCGCGGCGGTCTCTTGCTCGTCGATCCCGCGCTCTTGCTGATCGATGCGGGGCTCGCGATCGCGATGGATGACTCCGTGAAGGTGACCCAGTGGCTCGGCAAGGGATGGCTGAGACGACCCAGTGAGGCCGAGGTCACGTCGTGGTCGCAGAGCCCAGAGCGAAGATGGCTCGCGATCGTGGTTCAGCCGTACGCCCTCGTTCAAGAGATGGATTCTCGGGGCACTTGAAGAGCTCGCATTCGGATCGCGTCGCGCCCAAGTGACGTGACTCCCTACTCGCGCGGCGCCTACCGCGCGGTGACCGCGGGGGACGGATCCTTCCGCTTCGCGTTCCGCGGCTTGGGCCGCTCGACCGTCGTCCCAGGCACGAGGGCGACGTCGCGCGCGATGTCGTGTTCCGTGTGCCCGCCTGCTGACGCGCTCAGTGATCCCAGCTCGAACGCAGGACGAGCGGGGCGACGGAGCCCACGGGACCCTCGGTCAAGACATGGACTCTCGGGTCCCCAGATCTCGCATTCGGATCGCGTCGCGTCGCGCCTCCAGCGCCCCGCGCGCGGGGCCGTCCCCGACGAGCTCGATCGCGCGATCGATGATGAACAGAGCTTCTTTCCAAGCCTCCGCTTTCTCCGCGAGCTCGAGCGCGGCACGCAGCGTCGCCGAGTCCTCTAGGAACACCCCGGCCTGTGCGAGTGCGAGTGCCGCATCACCGAGGTGCCCGCTCGCACGCAATCGTTCGGCGATGGCCCGCGCAGCTTGGGCGCGCTTTCGTGGATCGACATTCGATGGCTCTTTCACCTCGCGCTCGAGCTCGGCGACGCCCATTTCGCAGCGAATTCGCGCCAATTCGCGCCATGCCTCAGCATGGAGCTCATCCGAGCGAACGCGCGCCACGGCGGACTCGAGACGTGAGGCCGCGCCCATCATGTGGCTGGTAGCCCGCGCTTCGGATGCCGCACTCATGAGCGCACGCGCGGCGTGATCAGGGTCCGAGTGGAGCCGAGCGGCTCGATCCCAGGCCGCGAGCGCTTCGTCATGGCGATCGGAAGCTCCCAGCGCACGCGCCAAGCCTTCACAGGCAACGGCATCATTGGGTGCGAGCTGGCACGCTTCTTCCCAAGCAGCAAGAGCTGCGCCTTTGTCGCCAGCGCGATCGAGCAAAGCTGCCGCACCACGAAGAACGCTGCCTCGCATGGGGCCGACGAAGGTCTTCTGGAGCGAGCGAAGCGCGTGAATGAGGGGTTCGGAAGTCGGCGCGCGTGAGGCGCGTTCGAGCCACTCCAAGGCGAGCGTTCCGTCCCGAGGCTTTCGACCGAACGCCCGCGCAGAAAGATCGGCCGCGACGCTCGGATCGAGTTCGCGCAAGAGAGACGAGGACGCACGCAACCCTTCGATCGCGATCTCGTCACATGGTTCGGTCGAACCAAGCTCGCATGCGTATTCCGCGATTGCTTCGGGGGCGTCCCGCTGCACGGCAGCGCGTAGACACAAGGAAACGTCTGGCGGAATCGTGGTGGGAGGCTGTCCCACGGCGAGCGCGATGTCTGCCGAGATCGCTTCGAGCGGGAGGAGCTTGCGCTGCGTTTTTGCGCTGAGCTCGGTGGCGACGTGGAGCGCGTCCTTTCCATCTTTCGAAATGAGTGTTGTTAGCAAAGGAGCGAGCACGCGGGCGTCTTCGAGAGCCGCGCGTGTTTCGTCGGCGATGACGTTCGACGTGCCCGTACGGAGGACGAGATGCCGTCCTTCGAGCAAGGGCGCACGGCGTGCGATCGATGCGAGCTCGGGCACGCGCCATCCGTGAGGGACGAGCGCCTCCGTGAGCAATTCGAGGAGTGGATCTCCGAGTCGGAGCACACCGAGGTCTGGGTCCATCTCGGCGCCATATCCATGAAGAGAGTCGAGCGCGTCGGCGATTGCGCTGCGTGGTCCTTCGAGCGCTGCGCGCACGTTGCGAACGGCCAAGACGAGCTCACATCCTTCCCACGCAGGCAAGAGATCGAGCGCGATGGTTCGCACGGGATCTCTCAACACGAGGGAGAGCTTCTCAGGGCTCGTGCCGAGGACTCTCATCTCCAGATCATTCCGAGAGAGCACCCGAGCGAGCGCATCGAGGTCCAGGCGCGCTTCGAGCTCGATGACACGTGCGCGTCGATGTTTGAAGCGATTGGCTCCGGCGCGGAGATCAATCGGTGGCCGCAGACGCCCGAAGTCCATGATGAGTCGAGTGAGCGTGCTGACTGCAGATGCGACCGGTCTCGCGAGCGTAGCAACGCCGCGCCCCGCTTCGAATCGAAGCGAGAAGCCGATGATCGGCGCACGATGGGCGGGCTCGAGCACGGTTAGTTCCCGAGAAATTGCTTGAAACGGATCCAGTGTTCCCCGAGCGCACCGAGGGCTTCTTCGCGTACTTCGATGATGGCGGCTTCGTTTGCGCCTGCGACCATCGCGTCTTCCACACAAATCAGGGCAGCGAGGTGACGCTGACGCGCGGCGAATGCCGCCGCGAGTGGCGGTAAGATTTCGGATTTCGATGCCCCGAGTTGAAGGGCGCGTCGAAACATTCCGATCGCTTCCCCATGTCGTTCGCTCGAGAAATGAGCCTCGGCCAGGCGTCGAAAGAGCTCTGCGGAAGCGGGCCCCTCTTGCCCCCACTGGATGCCGAGGCGCAACACCTCCTCCGCCCACTCCACACGTCCGAGCGCGGCATACGCGCTCCCGAGCATGCCGAGCGCTCGGGCGAGCGTTGCCCTCACGTCCGGTGCGAGCGCTTGCCCTTCGGAGGTGCGGAGCAAAAGCGAGAGCGGTCCAGGCCAGGCGCCGATGAGCTCGATGACTTTGTCATGATCCCCATGTTCAGCGGCGGCCGTGACCCCAGCCATGACATTGAGGTCGATGGCAAAGGGAGAAGCGGGTTTTGCGCGCGCAGCTTCTTCGCGGATGAGATCGCGGATGAGGGCTCGGAAAGATGTGAGCGAAAGCTCGTCCGAGCGATCCCCGAACTCGAAGGCAATCGACGCGTGACCTTCGCCATCGACGCGCAACTCATGGAGCTCGATGTCGAACACGGACGAAAGAAGGACCCAACGAAAACCGATGAAGGCGAGCAAATCGTCGCCTTTGGGTTGGGGAGGCAGAGGCCTTTCATTCTGCTCGTCCGCAAGAAGAGCGCCCGCGAGGCGGCGACGGAACTCGGACAGCGGCAAGCGCTGTGCGGGCCCTCCATCGCCGACTGCGAAGTCGATGACCGAAGCCTCGGGCACGCGCGAGTCGACGCTGACTGCTGTGATCCGCACACCCGTCACGACCGCAAACGCGACGAAGCGAGAGCCGACCACATCACAGAGCTGCTCGAACGTCGGCGAGCCTTCGCCGAGACGTTCGAACCAACCATCGGCTCGGATTTCCTCGAGCCGGAATGAAACCAAATGCTCACTCACGAGGAGTCTGCTCTCATGCTTTCAAAACAACCTGCTCGAGGTCAAGCGTTTGCTGCTCGGCCCAGCTTTTTGCGATACCAATCGATGGTTCGCACGAGACCGTCTTCGAGGTCGACCCGAGCTCGAAAACCAAGAAGTTTTTCGGCCTTTTTGACGTCAGGGATGCGCAATTCGACGTCTGCAAAGTTCCACTCGACGAAGTCGATCGGAGACGAGCTCTTCGCGAGAGAAACGACGAGGCGCGCGAGCTGGTAGATGGTGATGGTGCTTCGTGCGTTGCCGATGTTGAACGATTGGCCGGTGGCTTCATCCCGCGCGAGGGCGAGCATGATCGCGTCGACGATGTCGTCGATGTAGCACCACGAACGAATCTGATCGCCTTCGTTGTGAATCTGGATGGGTTGGTTTTGGAGGGCGCGAACGACGAATGCGTGAATCGCACCTTCTCCGACTTGGCCGGGACCGTAGATGTTGAAAGGACGAATGGCACAGGTGGGCAGCCCATGCTGTTTCCAGTAGTTATGGGCGAGATGCTCAGTGGCGAGCTTCGAAACGGCGTACGTCCAACGCGCTTCGCCCACGGCACCAAGGCTCGTGACATCCGCCTCGCGAACGCGAAAGGCATAGCTGCCGAACACTTCGCTCGTCGAAAAATCGATGAACCGCTTCACTCCGCCCGCATTTTGGGCTGCGCGGAGCGCGTTCATCGTCCCTTCGAGGCTGATCTCCATCGTGAGTACGGGATGTTTGAGCACCGTATCGACACCCGCGATGGATGCCATGTGAACCACGTACTGCGCGCCTTGCGTCGCCTTTTCGAGGGCGGCGAGATCACGTACGTCGCCCACGATCAACTCGATGTTGGGGTGGCTGTCGAGACCGGCGTCCTTGAGCGCATTTCGCCGTAGATTGTCGAAGATGCGGACTCTATTGCCATGTTCGAGGAGGCGCCGCGTCAGCGCCGTGCCAATGAAACCAGCGCCGCCAGTGAGGAGCAGAGTCGAGTCGCGAATCATGATGAAACCGCTACCATGATTGCGGGGGTCAGCACCAGCATTCCTCATGCGTGCTTTCCATCGCCGGACGAGCATGGCAAGATTCCTCGAACAGGCGGCAAGGCGATGGGCATTTTCGATCGTTTCAATCGCGTTCTGAAGTCGAACCTCAACTCGCTCGTGGATCGTGCCGAAGATCCGGGGAAGCTCTTGGACCAAACGGTCACCGACATGGAGAACGAGCTTTCACGTTCGAAAAAAGATCTGATCACGCAGCTCGGCACGGCCAAACGGCTCGAAAAAAAGGTCGCCGAGCATGGGGATGAGGTGCGCGGATGGGAGGACAAGGCTGTCCTCGCGTTGCGCGCGGGAGACGAAGTGCTCGCCCGCGAAGCGCTCAAAATGAAGCAGAAGACGAAGGCCACGATGGAGAATGTCCAGAGGCAGGCCGATGCCGCGATGCGGAGCGCGCGCGATTTGCAATCCACGCTCGAGCAGATCGAAACCAAAATCGAGGACTTGAAGTCCCGCAAGGGCACGCTCGCAGCGCAAGTGCGCCGTGCGCGCGAGGTGGGCACGACGTCGGGAGGCGGTCGTTTTGGGTCGGAATCGCTCGACGGGCTCGATCAGTTGGCGGGACGCATCGATCGACTCGAAGCAGAAGTCGAAGCGGCCAACGTGCTCGAGGATCCCGATCGAGCAGCCGTCGAGCGGCGTTTCCGCGAGCTCGAAAAGCGCAGTGGAGGTGCGGTCGTCGATGACGAGCTCGCGGCTCTGAAGCGCAAGCTCGGAGGCTGAGTGATTCCAGAGAAGCTGATTCTCTGGCATCGCCTCGTTTCGCGCAGCCGTCAGGATATCAGCGAACCAGGCGTGATCGTGGGCTGGGCTCGCACAGTGCGTGCGCGCTTGACTGCAGCCGGAGGAGACGTGCTCGCGCAAATATCGGGCACGGTCGTCGCGACGTTCGACGCGAGCGAAGCCGCAGATATCATCGAGAACGCGCTTGAGTTGCTCGATGCCGCCGAGCAGGAGCGGATGGCGATCGCCATCGGGATCGCGCTCGGGCCCATCGAGGAGGGGGCGGGACGCGCCATCGAGAGCGCCGAGCTGCTCGCTTCGCGTGCTCAAGCGGGCGAGCTCGTTTGCGATCCAGTGGCGCGTGAACGTCTCGAAGGACGATTCCTCTTTGGTCGTCAGGTCTCGACAGGGGTGGGTGGTCCGCGTGGAACGACGCTCGATCGAGCGCATCCCCGACGTGAAGCCTTGCTCGACGCGCTCGGACGCCTCGGCCCGGTCCCCCTTGCGCCCGTGACACAAGAACTCGAAGCCCAGCTCGCCATGCTGATGCAACGCGACGATCCGAGCATCGTGATTCTGCGAGGTCCGGTGGGGGCGGGGGCGGTGGAGTTGGTTTCGGCGGCGGCCGCAAAGGCGAATTTTGCGGTCGTGATCGGCCTTTCGGGCGCGCCCGGAGGTGTGATTCCGCTCGCGAGTCTTCGGTATGGGCTCCTGCGTGCCATCGGAGGGGAGCGAGAGATCTCTCTCGTGTGCGGCGAAGACGAACCAGGCAGGACCGCATCGTCGGTGCTCTCGTCGCTGCTTCATGGCGGGCTGCCAGAGCGGAGTGAGCTCGTCAGCGCGCTCGCGCATCTTTTCGTACAGCTGGGTTGCGGACGACGCACTTTGATTTTCCTCGCGCCCTTGACGAGGATCGATGCCGCCACCCTCGAAGTCTTGCTCGATGTTCGCGACCACAGCGGCGCGCTCGTGATCGTGGCGCGCTCGAGCGTGGAGGCCGAACTACCGATCGTCTTTGCCGGACTGGCCGAGGAGCTGATGTTGCCGCCGCTTCGAACGTCCGACGCCCGGGCGATCGCAGAGGCGGTGCTTGGGCCCGAGACGGATCCCGAGGTGGCCCGCCGGGTGGCTGTGCTGGGTGGTGAAACTCCTCTCGGTGTCGTGGAGGTGGCGCGAGCCCTGATTTCCGCGGGGGATCTCGTGTCGGAAGGGGATGGGTTCATGTGGCGAGGCCAGCCGCGCGCGGGGGCCACGGCCGTCCCCCTCGATGAGGTCGTGCTCGAGCGTCTGGATCCCCTCGATGAGGACGCGAGGCGCATGCTCGAGGCGGTGTGCATCGCATCCGATGGAGCGCACGACGATTTAATTTCGGCGATCGCAGAGCGCGATGGATTGGCGGAAAGAGCGCGGCATCGAGCGATCGAGCGGTTGCGCCGTGAGGCATGGTTGGCAGCGCCGAATGCGTGGCCGACGGTCTTTGCACGGCCGGCGGAGCTGTTGCTTTCGCGTCCTGCCCCGAGCACGAATTTCGTGCGCCGTGTGGTGATCGCGGCGATGTCCAAGGAGCGCCTCAGCCAGCTCCATTGCTTTGCCGCGGAGGCGCTGATCGAACGTGGCGCCGATGATCTCGTGCTCGGATCGATGCAAGCGGAGCTAGGATTTTTCGAAGTCGAAGGGGGCCTCACGGAGCAGGGCATCGAGCACATGAATCGCATCGCCGAGCTCGCGAAGGCGCGCGGTTACAAGCGCGCGGCAGTGCGGATGAATCGCTACGTAAAGCGGCTGGATGGAGTGGGCCCAAAGACCTCTTCGGTTCAGGTGCTTTCAGCGATTCGCACTCCGTGGGAGGACGAGTCCTCCCCTCCATCGACCGAAACCTCTCTCGATGAAGCGCACACGCACGAGGGGGCATCGTTCGTCGTCATGGCCGAGAACGCTGTTCGCACTCGCGACATGATCGCGCTCGAACGCTTGCTCGAACGAGCGATTGCGTCGGGGAGCGACATGGCTGCGATCGCGCGAATTCGGGCCATGGCCGATCTTCTCCGAGGAGACGTCGGAATGGCCAAACAGCGACTCGCGCAGGCAAGGCGATACAGGAAGACCCCCATCCATGCAGATCCGCGTGAATCGATCGCCGAAGCCGCGGTGGCGCTCGGCGGCGGCGATGCCACGAGCGCCGTTCGCCTCGGTTTGCGAGCCCTCGCGCTCACGCGCCGCGCCGCGGACCGCAAAGGCGAGATGGCCGCGCTTCGGATGCTCGCGGCATGTTATCGAGCGCTCGGTCGTTCAGACGATGCGGCGAGCATCGAACAAGCTGCTGGGTGATTCATCCGACGAGAGAGACCGAGGCGGATGTGACGAACGACGGCGAGAATCTCGGTGACTCGAAGATGGGTCCTGCGGTTCGATTTCGCTGGGCGTGGTGGCTCCTCGCGTATGTCAGCCTCGGCCTTGGCATCGTCGGGGTCTTCGTGCCCGGCCTTCCCACGACGGTCTTCATCCTCATCTCGGCTTGGGCGGCGATGCGCGGTTCGGAGCGCCTTCATCGCTGGTTGCACGCACACCGGCAGTTCGGCCCAATGATCCGCGATTGGCAGGCGACGGGCTCGGTGAGCAGACGCGCCAAGTGGGCGGCGACGATCAGCATGGTCGTTTGTGCGGGGATCCTCATGCTCGTCGCCCCGCAGTGGTGGATCGCTGCGATCGCGATGGTCTGCATGGCGTGCGTGGGGACCTGGCTATGGTTGCGCCCCGAGCCGAAGGCCAGTTGATCCCACGGCGAGCTCTCTTCGAGCCACGAGGACGACATCGTCGGCCTGGACCCGAGCCGAGCCAGTGTGCTGTTCATGACGAACGAAGAACGTTTGACGAATGAACATGGCGCGGACGAAGACGTGTTTGCGACTGAAGAGCCCGCGCTTGCGTCATGCGCAGGCGCATCCTCTGCGGACCTCGTGCTGTTCGGCGAGCATGCGGGACAGCGCACGAACAAACTTCGTCGTACTCTCCGTCTCGTCTCTTCCGACTCGAATGGTTCGTATGCCGAGTTCGATGGCGTCAATATCCACGCCGGAGTCG
>CAYZTA010000018.1:0-93297 GCA_964481145.1 uncultured Sandaracinus sp. | reverse complement strand
CGGCGGAACGGCGAACACGATCGCTGGCCGCGCGATCACATCGACCCTCTTGAAGCTCATCCCGCAAGCACGCTCACCGTAGCCCTCGGAGAGACCTACGTGTTCACCTTGGTGCAGCTCTTCCGGGAGAGATTCCGACGCACAAAGGACGGGACCTGAGCGTCGTTGCGCTGACTGAAGGATTCTGGGCTTCCGGCGTTGTATGCTCCGCGTCCCATGAGCACGCTCACCCTTCGCCTCGATGCCTATGATCGCGAATCGCGCGCCTTGATCGGCGCCGCCCAAACCCTCGCCGACGACCGAAAACACCCCGAAGTCGAGCCACTCCACCTTCTTTACAGACTCCTCGAACGGAGTGAGCTCGCAGCCACGGTGATTCGTCGCTCGGGCGTCGAGCCGGAAGACATGCTCATCGAAGCGGAGGCCGAACTCCGCAAGCTCTTCAAGCGCGAAGGATCCGTCGCTGTTTTTTCTGCGCGGTTGCTCGCGCTCCTGAACAGAGCCGAAGGCGAATCATCGCGCGCGGGCGGAATCCCCGTGAGTGAGCTTCACCTGCTCCTTGCGTGCGCCCAAGAGAGCAGCGGCCCCGTACATCGCGTATTCCAAGCATGCGCGCTCTCCGCGCTCGTCCTGCGCGCCAAAGCAGAAGGTGAACCGGAGATGCGAAGAGATGCATTCAGCGCAACTCAGAACGGTGATCCGCTCGAGCAGTACGGACGTGATCTCACCCGCCTCGCGAGCGAAGGCAAGTTCGATCCCGTCATCGGCCGCGATGGTGAGCTCCGTCGCATCCTCCAAGTCTTGACACGACGCCATGAAAATAGCCCCCTCCTCGTAGGTGAACCGGGTATCGGGAAAACCGCGATCATGAACGCGCTCGCGATGCGGATCATCAAAGGCGACGTCCCACGAACTTTGCAAGGCAAGCGTCTCATCGCGCTCGAAGCCGGCGCGCTCCTTGCGGGCACCAAACTGCGCAGCAGCGCAGAAGAACGAATGCGCGCCCTGCTCTCCTCGGTGCGCGACAAAGCGGGCGAAGTCCTGCTCGCAATCCCCGACCTCGGCACCTTGGTGGGCGATCGGATCTCGAGTGGGCCTGGACAGCTCTTGTCGACCGCCCTGGGGCGCGGCGAGCTCCAAGTCATCGCGCTCGCGACGACCGAGACCATGCGCAAAGCATTCGAAGCCGACCCACTGCTCGCCCGTCGTTTCGTGTCGATCGCGATCGAGCCTCCGAGCCCTGACGAATCCGTGGCGATTCTCCGCGGTGTCGTGGCTCGGTATGAAGCCACACATGGAATCCGCATCGGTGACCCTGCGCTCCTCACCGCCGTGCGCCTCGCGAGGCGATATGTGCCTTCCATCAACCTACCCAAGAGCGCGATCGATTTGATCGACGAAGCAGCCGCTCGCGTCCGCGTCGAGCTCGACGGAGTTCCCGCCGAACTCGACATGGTCGAACGTCAACTCGAATCGCTCGAAGCGCAGAGCCAATCCCTCGAAGACGACACGGATGAAGAGAGCGTCGGCGAGAAGAAAGCGATCGACGCGCTCATCGCGACGCTGCGCCCCAAAGCCATCGAAGTGCGGGCCCGCTGGACCGCCGCGCTCGCGCGTTCGAGCGAAACACGTGGGATCGAAAGCGAACTCGAGTTCGCGCAGAAGGCATACGAGCAGGCAAAGGCCTCAGGCGATCACGCCAAAGCAGGCGAGCTTCGGTTCGGCACCTTGCCGCTCCTCGAAAAGCAGCTCGCCGATGCGCGGGCACGCGCACAAACCCTCGCGGGACCCGATGACCCCAAAGTGCGCGATCAAGTCACGCCATCGGACGTCGCTGACGTCGTGGCCACATGGACGGGTGTTCCGGTCGCGCGCATGATGCAAGCCGAAGCCGAGAAACTGCTCGCGATGGAGAAGACACTCCGGTCGCGAGTGATCGGACAAGACCCCGCGGTGAGTGCCGTCTCGAAAGCCGTCCGTCGAGGACGCGTGGGGTTGCGCGATCCCAAGCGCCCCATCGGATCGTTCTTGTTCCTCGGACCGACCGGAGTTGGAAAAACCGAGCTCGCCAAAGTGCTCGCTGAGTTCCTCTTCGATGACGAGTTCGCTCTGACTCGCCTCGACATGAGCGAGTTCATGGAAAAGCACATGGTCGCGCGCCTGCTCGGCTCGCCTCCTGGTTATGTCGATAGCGAAGAGGGCGGCTTTCTCACCGAAGCCGTACGCAAGCGACCCTACTCCGTGATCCTCTTCGACGAAATGGAGAAGGCGCATCCCGACGTCTTCAACATCCTCCTTCAAGTCCTCGACGATGGCCGCCTCACCGATTCGCGTGGCCGCATCGCGCATTTCGCAGACACCGTCATCATCATGACGAGCAACGTCGGGAGCCACGCGATCCTCGATCACGGCGAGGGCGTCACGCGCGAGGCCATTCGCGAAGAGCTCGACGCCCAGCTGCGCAAACATTTCCGACCTGAATTCCTCAACCGCATCGACGACGTCGTCATCTTCGACCCGCTCGGCAAACACGAGCTGCGCGAGATTGTCGACATTCAGCTCCGAGGCTTACAAAAGCTCGTCATCGATCGTCGCCTCACGCTCGAAGTGAGTGACGCCGCCAAAGATCGATTGACCGAGCTCGGCCATGAACCGGCCTTTGGTGCACGCCCGCTCAAGCGCGTGATCTTGAAGCACCTTCAAGACCCTCTCGCCGAAGAGATCCTTCGCGGTGGATACGTGCCAGGCGACACGATTCATATCGACGTCACGGAGTCGGGCGAGTTTTCGTTCACGCGCCATTCAGCAAAGTCACCCAGCTGATCACACCAGCATCGTCCTACTCAGCTCGACGCCTCACGACCTCAATCGAGCGCATGGACGAACGCCAATAGCTCTCGAAAAGTCTGCCGATAAAGCTCGTCGCCTCCGGCCCCTATCTCGTGCAAGTACGCGGCGAGCTCCTGTCGAATGTTGGGGGCCTCCTTTGGAGGTCGCTCATCCTCCAGGATGGAGACCCGTTCGAACGTAAACAAACCGATTGCGGTTGGTGTCTTCGTCACCAGGAGCTTCAAAGGCGCACCGCTCGCATCGAAAGCTCTCCAGATTCCATTGCGGACATCGATCGGTTCCATCTCGCACTCCGCGCGCGAAATCGAATGCGCTTTGCAGAAGGTTCCGTCATCAGTGGTGCATATCAAAATGGGGAGCTCGATCATCGTGGCCTCGTCAGTGTAAGCGCTTGCTCGTCGTGATCGCGCGCATCGCCAAGAACATCGGGGTGGGGCTTGGGCGCGTATCGGACGCGCCTTCCACGGCAATGAGTTCCACGAAGCCATACTTGGCATAGAACTCCTTCGCTCCGTGCTTCGCGTCTACGATGATCCCGACGCAGCCGTACTCCCTCGCCATGCTCAGCGCGAGACCAACTGCGAAGCGGAGGAGTTGCTTTCCGAGCCCCCGGCCACGAGCCCCCTCGTCGACGGCCAGCCTGGCGAGGCGAAGGATGGGCAGAGGGTAGTCAGGCAACTTCCGATGAAGCGCCGCAGGAAGGTCGTCTCCTTCGACCTGACCTGCGGTGATCGTGACGAAGCCAAGGATGCGCTCGTTCTCGACAGCGACGTACGTCACGCCGACGTAGTGACGGAATTGATTCTGGCCAGCGAAACGGTGGAAGAAACGGTCGAGGTCGTCGTCCCCAGAACGAAACTGCGAACGATCATCCTGCTCGCGGAGTCGTCTAATCTCCATCGCGCATGAGATCGCGGAGGGCTTGCGTGGGCTTGGCGCTCTCCATCTGCTCGACGATCTGCTCGAACGACTTGCGGGTGACCACGATGCGAGGGTGGACGATGACATCGGCCGGCAACTCCTCGAGCGCCTGAAGGTGGTGGAGCAAGGCCTGCTCAACGAGGTAACCCTTTTTCACGCCCGTCGCCCGCACATGCTTTTCGAGGCGCTCACGAGTCGCCTCCGATATGAATGCCGAGATTTGCGTCCCCTTCGCCATGCAGAACCTCTGCCCCAGTTCTACATTTTTGTATGAAGCCGTCAAGTGTCATCCATCCGCTCACAAAATCCGGCGGAAATAATGCGCGATCCCGCGCGAAGCATCCCAGTCGCGCGGATAGCCGAGGCTCACTTCTTCGAAGCGCACTCCGTCGCGCATGTCGGTCGCGCGCACATGCAAATGTCCGCTCACCACGACCTCTGCGTTGAAGCGCACATGCCAATCCTCGGTGGCTCGTGTGCCGCACCACGGCACGTATCGAGGCACACGCGGAATGCGCACCAGATCACGACGCAAAGGCCAATGATTGATGAGCACGAGCTTCGCGTCGCGTGACGCTTCTTCAAGACGAGGCACAGTCGCATCGATGCGCGCATGACACCAAGCTTCGCGGCTCGGATGCGGATCGAAATGCAGGAGCACCTCGTCTGCCGCCGAAATCCCACCCTCGAGCGCCCACGCTCGAGCCGCATCTGCACCGTGAATCCCATCGGGTGCAAATGAATAATCGTAAAGAATGAAGAGCGGTGCGATTCGAATTCGCGGCTCCTCGGTCCAGGTGGGGTATTCGTCTTCAGGTGTCAAAACACCCCGTGCGCGACAAGCGGCGACGAGACGCGCATATCTCTCCTCTCCGCGAGAGGTCTCGCCTGTACGAGGCACCGTCCAGAGCTCGTGATTTCCGGGAACCCAGATCAGCTTGGAAAAGCGGGGCAAAAGTGCGTCGAGCGTCCACGACAGCGCTGCCACTGATTCAGAGACGTCACCACAGAGAGCGAGCCAATCCTCCGGGTGCGGCGGAAGAGATTCGATCGCGGCACGGTTGGAACGATGTTCAACGTGCAAATCACCTAGCGCGAAGAGCTTCATCGTAGGGACACCCTCTCCATCATGAGCGTTGGCAGGCTCTGATCTTGCTGTGTAGCCAAACCATGATTATCCGTGTTTCGCGCTTCAAGGAGGAGCTCAATCCATGATCCTCGACCCGCTCTACTTTTTGGTCCTTGCACCGGCCATGCTGCTCTCGGCGTGGGCTGCATACGCGACGCGCTCACGCTTTCAGGCCTATGCGCAGGTCCCGAATCATCGACGGATCCCGGGCTCGCAGGTGGCTCGATACATCCTCGATCGAAACGGGCTTCATGACGTTCACGTCGAGCCCGCAAGTGGGCTCTTGAGCGATCACTATGACCCCCTTCATCGTCGGGTTCGCTTGTCGGAAGACGTGTATTACGGCGCTTCGATCTCCGCGCTCGCCGTGGCCGCACACGAGGTTGGACACGCGATCCAACATCAACAAAAATATCTCCCGCTCACCTTGCGCACGCTCGCTGTCCCGGTCGCAAACCTCGGCTCGAACCTGAGTTGGTTCTTGATCATGATCGGGTTCATGCTCTCGGCGAGCTCGATGATCTGGGCAGGTGTTCTGCTCTTCAGCGGGACGGTTGCATTCCAGCTCGTCACGCTCCCCGTCGAGCTCGACGCATCGAGGCGCGCCAAGGCGGAGCTCGAGCGAAACGCGATCATCTCGCCAAGTGAGCGTGCTGGCGTAAGCAAAGTGCTCTCGGCTGCAGCGATGACCTATGTCGGCGCGGCCGTGACGGGTCTCCTGACGCTGTTCTATTTCCTCCTTCGCCTCGGCGTGTTCAACCCTCGGGAAGAGTAGCCGGCTATCCGAGTGCCGAGCGAAGCATCAGAAAGACCACGACACCGGTCACCGACACGTAGAGCCACATCGGCAGCGTGATGCGCGCAAGCTTTCGGTGTCTCGCGAATCGACCTGAGAGGGCAAACCAGAACGTCGCGATGATCATCGGGAAGACGAAGATCGAAAGAACGACATGAGAGGCGAGCACCACGAGATATGCCGAGCGCCACGGCGCGTCCGCTGGATAGTGCGTATCACCGTGAAACCAGTGGTAGGTCAAATATCCGATCAAAAAAATCGCCGATGACGAGAGCGCCCCAAGCATCAGCTTGCGATGGAGCTCTCGCTTGTTTCGCCGAATCGCGACGAAGCCTGCGACGAGACAGCTCGCCGCGGCCACGTTCATCGTCGCATTGATCGACGGCATGAACGCGAGCGCGTGAGCATCGCCTGCCGGCTCGCGCCCCATGAGGATCCATCCGAGCACGAACATCGCCGTCCCCGAGATGATCGTGTTGATGACGTAGAACCATCGATCGCCAGAGATCACCGAATAAGGTTAGGTCCTATGACGATTGCGGACATCTTGTTCGAATATATTTAGCCAACAGAGACAAATATCGAACCAACCGTTAATTCACGCTCGATTTATCCGAATCTTATTGTTGACACAGCGCGTTATCCCCCCTACACCGACGGCCGTGATGATGCGCCCTCCTCCCCCTTCAGCGCTCGCTCTGGACACCATCGATCGTGCGCTGCTCGACACACTCCAGGATGACTGCAAACAAGCGCTCGCGAAGCTCGGCGAGCGCGTGGGTCTCTCGCCTCCATCCGTGCTCGAGCGTGTGCGCAAACTCGAACAGGCGGGACTGATCATCGGCTATCACGCGATGGTCGATCCTCGGGCTCTCGGGCTCGACATCGGTGCGTTCATCGGGATCGGAATCGATCATCCACGAAGCATCGCTCGCTTCGAAGAGGCGGTGATGGGGATGTCCGAGGTGCTCGAATGCCATCACGTCACGGGACGCCACACGTTGATGATCAAGGTCCGCACGCGTAATACAGAGTCGCTGCATCGTCTGATCAGCGCCCTGCGCGAGCTCCCCGGAGTTGCGCGCACAGACACGATGGTCGTGCTCGAAACACAGCTCGAGAGGCAGCATCTCGCCCTGCCTTCGGACGAAGAGGTCGAAACACCGCGGCGACGACGTGCTCGCGCCGTCATGCGCGCGGAGAGCTGAAAATGCATTCTTCTCGACGTCACGCCGAGGCTCACGGCCTCTATCGGTCAGCGTTCGAGTCGGACGCGTGCGGTGTCGGATTCGTCGCGACGCTCGGACGTGAACGCAATCATCGAGTGCTCACCCAAGCGCTCACGGTGCTCGAGAACCTCGAGCATCGAGGTGCCGCCGCGAGTGATCCTCTGACAGGCGATGGTGCGGGTATTCTCACTCAGATCCCGCACACGCTCCTCGCCGAGGAATGTCAAAAGCTCGACATCCCTCTTGGCGCGCCCGGCACATATGGACTTGGCATGTTGTTTTTGCCTCGCGACGAAGCCCTGCGCGCCGAGGTGATCGCCCTCATCGAGCGAATCATCGAGAGCGAAGAGCAAATCGTGCTCGGATGGCGTGATGTCCCATGCATGGCCGAGCACGCAGGCCCCGCGGCTCTTCGCACGATGCCGCACGTGGCTCAACTTTTCATCGGGCCTGGCACGTTGCCGAGCGACGATTTCGCGCTCGATCGCAAGCTCTATGTCATCCGGAAGCGCATCGAGAACGAGTCACGACGGCTCGGATTGCGCGAAGAGGAATATCCGTATTTTGCATCACTCTCCACGCGAACCGTGGTGTACAAGGGGCTCCTCACGCCCGAGCAATTGCCCCGTTTTTACGTCGATTTGGCGGACACCCGCGCCACGACGACGTTGGCTCTCGTCCATCAGCGATTTTCGACGAACACCTTTCCGAGCTGGTCGCGCGCGCATCCATACCGCCGCATCGCGCACAACGGTGAGATCAACACGCTGCGCGGCAACGTGAATTGGATGAAAGCGCGGGAGCCGGTGTTGATGGCGCCCGTGTTCGGCGAAGACGTCCAGAAGCTCCTTCCGATCATCGATGAAAACGGAAGCGACTCGGCCATGTTCGACGACGTGCTCGAGCTCCTCGTGCACACGGGCCGCTCGTTGCCGCACGCGATGATGATGATGATTCCGGAGGCGTGGCAACAGCACTCGTCGATGGACCCGATGCGCCGCGCATTCTACGAATATCACTCGTGCGTCATGGAGCCATGGGACGGTCCTGCGTGCATTGCGTTCACGGACGGACGCCTCATCGGTGCCACGCTCGATCGCAATGGGCTCCGTCCTGCGCGCTACGTCGTGACGAAGGCGGGCCTGGTGGTGATGGCGAGCGAAGTGGGGGTGCTCGACATTCCTGCGGCCGACATCGTGGTGAAGGACCGCCTCCAGCCCGGGCGCATGCTGCTCGTCGATACCCTCGCGGGGCGCATCGCCCCAGACGCAGAGATCAAACGAGACATCAGCGTCCGTCGCCCTTATGGCCGTTGGGTGGCCGAACACATGGTCCGCTTGCAAGAGCTCGAGAACAAAGGCGAGTCCATCCCTCCGCCCGTCGATGCTGCAAGACAAAGGAGGTTCGAGCGCGCTTGGGGATACACCGAAGAAGAGCGACGGATGGTGCTCGCCCCGATGGCGGAGAACGGAGAGGAAGCCATCGGCTCCATGGGCAACGATGCTCCGCCCGCCGTGCTGAGCCGTCGCCCTCAACTCCTTTTCTCCTACTTTCGTCAGCGATTTGCGCAGGTCACGAATCCGCCGATCGATCCCATTCGTGAACAGCTCGTGATGTCGCTCGTGCAATGCCTCGGCCCCGAAACGAATCTCTTCGTCGAGAGCCCGCATCACGCTGAAAAACTCCAGATCGAAAGTCCGATCTTGAGTGAGCACGATCTCGAGAAGATTCGCGCGCTCGATCGTCCTGGCCTTCGAGCACACACCATAGGAACTCTTTTCTCAGCCCAGGTGGGCGGCATCGAAAAAGCGCTCGTCGAGATCCAACACGAGGCAGAAGAAGCCGTGCGCGAAGGCAGCACGTTGCTCATCTTGAGCGATCGCGGCGCGACGAAGCAGCGAGCGCCTCTTCCGAGTTTGCTCGTCCTCGTGGCAGTGCACGATCATCTGGTTCGCGTGGGGCTGAGGCAAAGCTGCGGACTCATCGTCGAGAGCGGTGAGCCGCGCGAAGTGATGCATGTGGCGGCTCTCATCGGCTTCGGCGCAGGCGCTGTATGTCCATGGATGGCCTACGCCACTCTTCGGGCGATGCACGCGGAGGGTGTGCTCCACCCCTCGAACACTCAGGAGCAGCCGGCTTCAATCGCACTTTCGAATTATCGACGCGCGCTCGAAAAGGGCCTCTCCAAGGTGATGAGCAAGATGGGCATCTCCACGATTCAATCGTATCGTGGAGCCCAAATCTTCGAAGCCATCGGGCTCTCGACAGCGCTCGTGGATCGCTTCTTCGGAGGCACTCCGAGCCATCTCGGGGGCATCGATATCCCCGAGATCGAAAAAGAATCGCTCGAGCGACACCACGCCGCATGGAACAAAGCGCAGCTGGATGTGCTGGTCGACGATCTCGATCCAGGCGGCGTATATCAGTTCCGCCGCGATGGAGAACGCCACGCATGGAATCCGGCGACGGTGGGCCTACTGCAGCACGCGGTTCGAAGCGGCGACTATCGCAAGTTCAAAACATGGACCCAGCGGGTCGATGAAGAGTCACGCGATGGAGGGCTCATCCGTGGGCTCTTCGACTTCGTGCCCGGTACGCCCGTCCCGCTTTCGGAGGTCGAGCCTGCACACGAGATCGTGAAACGATTCAAGACGGGCGCCATGTCCTTCGGATCGATCTCGAAGGAGGCTCACGAGACGCTCGCCATCGCGATGAATCGCATCGGAGCGAAGTCGAACACGGGCGAAGGCGGCGAAGATCCGGAGCGCTGGGTCCCCAAAGAGAATGGCGATTTCGCGCGCAGCGCCATCAAACAAGTCGCGAGCGGACGCTTTGGCGTGACGATCGAATACCTCACCCACGCCGATGAGCTTCAGATCAAAATCGCGCAGGGCGCGAAGCCGGGCGAAGGTGGCCAGCTACCAGGGCACAAAGTCGATGAGCACATCGCCAAAACGCGCCATTCGACGCCCGGCGTAGGCCTCATCTCCCCACCGCCTCACCACGATATTTACTCCATCGAAGATCTCGCTCAGTTGGTCTATGACCTCAAGAACGCAAACCCACGCGCACGCGTCAGCGTCAAGTTGGTGAGCGAAGCGGGCGTGGGCACCGTCGCCGCAGGCGTCGCCAAAGCGAAAGCGGATCTCATCCTGATCAGCGGTGATTCCGGAGGAACGGGTGCGTCTCCTTTGACTTCACTGAAGCATGCCGGGCTGCCATGGGAGATCGGTCTCGCCGAAGCACAGCAGGTGCTCGTCTTGAACGGGCTTCGCGGTCGAGTGCGCCTCGAGACGGATGGCCAACTCAAGACAGGACGCGACGTGGTCATCGCGGCGCTGCTCGGCGCGGAGGAGATGGGGTTCGGCACGATTGCGCTCATCACGATGGGATGCGTGCTCATGCGCGTTTGTCACCTCAACACCTGTCCGGTGGGTGTCGCCACCCAAGATCCTCGTTTGCGCGAGCGCTTCAGAGGACAGCCCGAGCACGTGATCAATTTCTTCTCGTTCGTTGCAGAAGAAGTACGCGAGCTCATGGCAGAGCTCGGGTTCCGCCGCTTCGAGGAGATGGTGGGCAAAGTCGAGCGTCTCAGACAGCGCGATGACGTGCAGCACGACAAGGCGCGAATGCTCGATTTGTCGCGGGTCCTTTATTCGCCACCCGTGCCAGGCCCGAGGTATCAGGTCACGGCCCAAGATCATGAGCTCGAGCTCGCGATGGACACCGTGCTCATCGAACAAGCGCGGCCTGCGCTCGAGCGGGGCGAGCCTGTCGAGATTCGAATGCCGATCCGGAATGTGCATCGCACCGCGTGCACGATGCTCAGCCACGAAGTGGCGAAGCGGGTTGGCGTGACGGGAATGCCCGATGAAACGATTCGCATCCATTTCACCGGGTCAGCAGGTCAGAGCTTCGGCGCATTTCTCGCGCGCGGCATCGACGTCACGTTGGAGGGGGACGCGAACGATGGTTGCGGAAAAGGTCTCTCGGGCGGGCGCATCGTGGTGCATCCGCCGGAGGACGCGGGGTTCGTGCCGGAGGAAAACATCGCGATCGGCAATGTCGCACTCTATGGCGCGACTGCCGGCGAGCTCTTCGTGCGCGGTATGGCGGGAGAGCGCTTCGCAGTTCGAAATAGCGGTGCAACCGCGGTCGTCGAAGGCTGTGGGGATCACGGTTGTGAATACATGACAGGAGGACTCGTGGTCGTGATCGGACCCACGGGTCGCAACTTCGCAGCGGGTATGAGCGGAGGCATCGCGTACGTGCTCGACTCGGACGGAACGTTCGAATCTCGTCTCAACAAAGGGATGGTCGCGCTCGAGGGCCTCGATGGCGAGGACCTTCAACGCATCCGTTCGCTCGTGCATCGGCATTATCAACGCACGATGAGCGCCCACGCGTGGCGTGTGCTCAGCGGTTGGAAGCAATGGAGCCGGCGATTTTCGAAGGTGATGCCTCTCGAATATCGCAAGGCGCTCGATGTCGAGAACACCCACCGTAGCGAACGCGACAGGAGGGCTTGAACGATGGGAAAACCCACCGGATTTCTCGAATTGACACGCATCGAACCGACCAAAGAACCGGTTGCCCAAAGACTCGAGCACTTTCGCGAGTTCGAGCGCAGGCTGCCCGTTCTCGACGCGCGCAATCAGGGTGCACGGTGCATGAACTGCGGCGTGCCGTTCTGTCATACCGGTTGTCCCCTCGGAAACCGGATCCCCGATTGGAACGATCACGTGTATCGCGATCGGTGGGAGCGAGCGAGTCATGCGCTGCACGCCACGAACAACTTCCCTGAGATCACGGGGCGCGTGTGCCCGGCGCCCTGCGAAGAAGCGTGTGTCCTGAACATTCCGCAATCGGCTCATGCACGAAGAGGAGAGCCGGTTTCCATCAAGGCCCTCGAGCGCGTGATCGCAGATCGTGCGATCGAATCCGGGCTCACGCCTCGCATCTCCGAACATCGAAGTGGACAGCGAATCGCGGTCGTCGGTTCTGGTCCGGCAGGTCTTGCATGTGCGCAACAGCTCGCGCGCCGAGGACATGAAGTCCACGTATTCGAGCGCAGTGATCGCGTGGGGGGACTGCTCCGCTACGGCATTCCAGATTTCAAACTCGAAAAGAGCATCATCGAACGCCGCGTCGAACAAATGCGAAGCGAAGGCGTGGTGTTTCGAACCCGTGTCGAAGTCGGAGTCGATATCACGCTCGCTGAGCTCCGGACCACGCATGACGCGGTCGTGCTCGCCACGGGCGCCACGGTCCCTCGTGATCTACCGCTCGAAGGTCGAGCGGGGGCAGGGGTTCACTTCGCGATGGAGTTTCTCGAACAACAGAATCGCGTCGTGGCAGGAGATGAGGTGAGCGAGCAGATCACCGCCACCGGGAAAAGGGTCGTGGTTCTCGGAGGCGGTGACACCGGCAGCGATTGTCTTGGAACTTCATTGAGACAGGGCGCGACAGAGGTCATACAAATCGAGCTCTTGCCGCGTCCACCCGATGCACCCGATGCGTATTCTTGGCCGCTTTGGCCTTGGATATATCGAACTTCGAGCAGCCAAGAAGAGGGCGGAGCGCGCGAGTTCGCGGTGCTGACGAAGAAGTTTTTGCGAGACGAGGCTGGACGAGTTCGCGCGCTCGCCGCGGTGCGCGTCACGTGGAGCGAAGATCGACATGCCTTTCTCGAAGTCGACGGGAGCGAGTTCGAGATCGAATGCGATCTCGTCCTCTTGGCCCTCGGTTTCGTGTCTCCTCACGAACAGACATGGAGTGGGATTCCCCTTGCGCAGGACGAGCGCGGCAACGTTCTGGCCGATACCGAATCGTTCCAAACCAATGCGCCTGGAATCTTTGCATGTGGTGATGCTCGAAGAGGTCAATCACTCGTGGTGTGGGCGATCTGGGAAGGTCGCCAGACCGCGAGGGCAGTCGACGCATTTCTGAGCGAGAGGACCGCGCTTGCATCGATGCCGTACCGGCATGCGATCTGATTGAAAGCCGTTATTGCCGAAGCGGGCCGAGCGTCGTTGACTTGCAAAATTCGCGCGCTTCTTCTGACTCCGCCTTCCGACGAAGAAAATATGGGGAGTCGATGAGAAAACTGCTTCCTGTCGACCACTAGCGGAGACCAACGAAAAGCAGAGCTCTCACCGCTTTCGAGTTCGCGCGAATACGCGCGAGCTCGATGTCATGAGGGCGCGCTGACGTGTGTTCTGCTTCGACAGGAGGCTCCCATGACAGCGAGTCGACAGACGGTCTTCGACGTGCTTCGAAAGCGCGTCCTCGAGAGCCCCGATGAGATCGCGTTCGCGGAGTGGACCTCTGCCGGATTACAGCACGTGAGTCGGCAGCAGTTTCACGATGAAGTGATGAACGCGACATCGGTGTTCCTTGGCCTCGGCGTTCAGAAAGGGGATCGCATTGGCATCCTCCTCAAGACGTCGTTGGCATTCGAAGTGGCTCAATTCGGGCTCTTGTCGATGGGCGGTGTCGTGATCGGCCTCGACCCGCGAGATTCGAATGAGGGCCTTGGCCGCGCGATGACGAAGACCCACATCGTGGGTCTCGTCGTCGAAGACTTTGACGATCTCACCCGTCTCGAGCCATCCGTTCGTGCGCGATTGCAATTCGCGATCGAAGCCAAGGAAGCACGGGTCGAAAAATGGCGCGGCGTCCTTCGGAATGGAGCCACGCTCGAGCCGATCCCGCTCATGCGAGGGCAGCTCCCTCCAGCGCCGCCCGAGCCTCACGATCTCGCCACGATCGTCCTGACCTCGGGCAGCAGCGGAGAGCCGAAGGGATATGGATATCGGCATGATCAGCTCGTCCGAGCCGCGCTCACGTGCAGGACTGCTTTCAATGACGTTGGCCATGAGAGTCGCTTGATCGCGTGGCTGCCGCTCTCGGCGCTCTTCCAGCGCATGATCAATCTGGCCGCATGGATCGCAGGTTCCACAACGTATTTCGTTTCTGATCCAGCGGACGTCGCGCGGCGCGCGCAGGAGGTCCATCCCACGCTCTTTTTTGGAGTGCCGCGGTTCTATCAGAAGCTCCGAGGGACGATCCTCGCGCACGCCGCGCACGCACCCCGCCATCAGCGTTGGCTCATCGAGTCTGCGCTCGAAAACTGTAGAACACGAGGCAAGGCCAAGCGTGAGGGGCGCATCGATTGGAAGGCCGAGCTCGCCGCGAGGACCGTGTTCCGAACGGTGATCGGTCGATTGCGGCGCGTGCTCGGCGATGAGCTCAGGGTAGCGGTGACGGGTTCGGCGCCGATGCCGACAGAGCTCATCGATGAATTCGAAGGTCTTGGCATTCCGATCATCGAGGCTTACGCCATGACCGAATGCATCACTCCAATCGCGATGAGCTCGCTCTCTGCGCGGCGCGTCGGAACCGTAGGCCGGCCACTCGACGATCTCGAAGTACGCCTCGCCGAAGACGGCGAGATCGAGGTGCGTGGGTCGGGTTTACCGGAGTTCTCACTCGACTCCTCACTCCCTCTCACGAAGGATGGATATCTGCGCACCGGAGACATCGGCGTCCTCGACGGCGGATTCCTGCGAATCGTCGATCGTAAAGGCAGCATATTCAAGCTCAGCACGGGTCATAAAGTCGCGCCCGCGCCGATCGAAGAGGCCCTCAAACGGCTTCCGTGGGTCGACCAGGCGCAGGTGCTCGGCCGTGGTCGGACAAGGCCAGTCGCCATTCTCTGGATCGATCCGAGTTCGGCACCGCCAGAGCGTGAAATTCGGGATCATCTCTCACAGGCCATCCGCCATTTCGAACGGCGTTCACATCCCGAAGAGTACATGTTTTTCCACCGTCTGGCGCGGCTCGAAGAAGGCGAGATCACACTCACTCAGAAGCTGCGTCGCGCCGACAACGAACGACGCTATGCCGCGTATTTCGATAAGAAGCTTCGTGTGGAGGCGAGGAGGAATGCTGCGTAAACGACATCCCTCCGGCTCGGCATCGCAGCATCGCGATGTTCCGAATCATCGAGGAGCTCGAAATGTCACATCTGCTTCCGTTGGCGTTCTCGAAAGACAAGAGTCATTTGTCCGAAGGGGCACGTCGTGAGATTCGTGCGCTCCTCGGCGCACGCCCCATGACGTTCGCGCGCGAAGCCATCCTCGCCTGGGCGGTCATCCTCGCGGCGATCGCGACCGCGACTCTCATGGACTCAGCGTGGGTGAGCTTGCTAGCGATGATCCTCATCGCCACGAGGCTCAACGTCCTCGCTCTTCTCGTGCATGAACAGGTGCATTCGCTCGGATTTCGAGGGCGCTTCGGCGACCTCATCGTCAATCTCATCGCCGCGTATCCGATGGGAACCAGCGTCGAGGGATACGCCAATGTTCATTTGGCGCATCACAAGTTCTACTTCACCGAGCGCGATCCCGACGTGCTGCGCAAATCAGGCCCCGAATGGACCTTCCCAATGCCAGCCTCTCGACTCATCGGGCTCTTCTTGCGCGACCTCTCTGGCCTCAGCGCCGTCCAAATGGTGCGAGGAAAGCAAGGGACGAACGGCCCACAGTTCAAACGGAGTCATCCGACACCGGGCTGGGTCAGGATCGCTTTTTACGCGCTCCTCATTCTCTTGCTGAGCATCACCGGAAGTTGGATTGGATTCCTTTTGTTCTGGGTCGTGCCTCTTTTGATGTTGTTTCCGGTGATTGTGCGACTTGGCGCGATGTGCGAGCACGTCTATGTGCGTGGGGCGAGCCTCACAGAGACGACTCCTCTCATCATTCCGAGGTGGTGGGAGAAGTTGCTCTTGCCCAATCTCAACTTCACCCTTCATTCATATCATCACTTCTATCCGGGAATCGCATGTTCCAACTTGTCCAAGGTCCACGCCATCTTCGAGCGCGAGGGTTTCATCGATAAGAGTCATGTGTTTTACGGATATGGATCCTATCTCCGCTATCTTCAGTCGACTTTGGCGTGCTGATCATGTGACAGCTCAGCCGCCCACGATTCAAACACATACGCTCCTCGACGAAAGAATCCGCGAAGCGTTGAGGAAATCGCGTTTCGACCCAATTTCCGATCGAAGGATCGACGTGGCCACCGACGGTACAGGCAGCACAAAAACCTTCATCCGGTACAGGATTGACTTCGCAGACACGGCAGAGATTGACCCCATCGGAGTTGTAACACGATTGATTTCATTCCTCCGTGTTGCCATTCGACCAACTATCGATTCGTCACAAACGTCCGTTCACCGCTCGAGAGGTGAGCCGGTCATGCCGAAGGCGTGTGCGCTGAGCCTGGGCTCATCAAAAAGGAGCGAGTGCGCGGCTTCAGGGCCGATTTCTTCGGCGAGTTGCGATTCGAGCTCGCTCTCGAAGCCGACGAGGCGTCGTATCATCCGCTCATACGGGAGCATCTCGCGGGTGATGGGAGGTGCCGTGGCGAGTCCGGCGCGCTCTTGTGCGAGCAACCACCGAATGTGCGAATTCACCTCAGGAGGGCTCTTGTCATCGATTTCGCTCATCATCGCTTGAAGGGAAACTCCCGCAGGATCGAGCCCGGTCGCTTCGCGATAGAGCTCGCGGAGATCGGAGCTCAAGCGCTCGTGCGCTTGAGCGATGCGTCGCTCGAGCGCCTCTTCAGTCGCAGAATCAAAACCATGCTCCTCGATCATGTCGTCGCGAATCGAGTCTTGCTCTCGCCCCGGAAGCCGAAAGCGGAGCTCTCCGCGCTCCGCGAGAATGCGCCATTCTTCTGGGCTCAGGTCGGTGTTCCCACTCGACTCGAGACCTTGGCGCGTGCGCTCGCCGGTTGCAGAAGAAATCGAATGGCGTTCGAGGATCGCATTCAAGCGATCGATCTCGGCTGAGAGCGAGTCGATACGAACGGCCAGCGCTCGCGCGCTGGATCCGCCTGCACTTGGATCATCGGTCGCTGTCCTGGGGATCGCGCTGACCCTGGCGGATCCCGATAGCGGCCCGCGATCGATCGGCACGATTCGGCCATGCACATCGATGATCGACGCTTCTCCTGGTCCGACCTCTCGTTCGCTCTGATCATGTGCGCTCGTGACTCGAACTCCACCTTCGTAGACCGCGACCATCATCACCGCGGAGGACAACGCTCCCCATCCGAAATAGCCAAGCCTGCTTCTGGTCCCCATCGACATCGAGCCCTCCTCTTCGCTTTCTCGATTCGCGTCTTCGCCAAGATCGACGCGAAAACACGTGCCCGTGACATGCACATCACCGAACCGTGAGCGCACTTCGAACGCTCGACCGGGCTCGACTCGCAGGAAGACCGCTCCCCTCTCGAGCCAGAGCACATCAGGCTCGCTCTCGAATACGCCACCTACAGCGAAGCGGACATGCGTGCCGGGATCGAGCACGGCGATGGTCCGCTGTCCGAGCGAGCGAGTGAGAGGTGAGGAAGCGTCGCGTGCGACCTCGAACTCGCCCTCGATGCGCCGATGCGCATGCGTGAGCCCAGCAAATGTGAGGAGAATCGCGGCTGCGGCGCTCCACAGCACGACGTTTCGCCATCGATAGGAGCGCCTCGCGAAAGCGCGCGCCACGGTCTCCTCGGCAAAGCGAGGATCCACATGAACGTCGGGAGTCGATGCATCGAGCGCGTGCTCGAAGAGATCACACGCCGCGAGCGCCTCGAGACATCGATCGCCAGGCGCACGGCGATCGTCGAGATCCATGTCGAGAGCCGAGCTCTCCCGTGTGGATCGAAGGTCGACAAGCGCGATATCACTCGCAAAAACGTCTCTTGTGCCACGTCACGAACCTCGTCGGAGCTCGTCCCGAGGACGCGCGCTGCCGTGACGTGAACGAGCCGCTCGTAACGACGGATGAGGAGCGTCGCCGCCGCCACATCGCCCGCAGCGGCTCTCTGCAACATCGCGTCATCGATCTCGGGTTCGCGCGGCGCCATTGCCTCTGCACGTTTCACGTGCCAGAAGCCAAAAGGTTCCCACAAATCGCGAGCTCGATGAGGAGGTCTGCATGAGTTTGGTTCGAGAGTTTCATCGGCACATCGCGGCTACAGACCTTTCCAAGGCGGAATCTCTCGTACGGCAACGAACTGCGCACGATGCAGTGTTCTGAGCACAGAGCCTCATCCTGCTCGCGGATGCCAACATGGCACTCGCGAGGTCCCTCGGACTCACGCTCGTTCCCGTCGCTACTCCGCCGGCGCGGCTCGCCTACGCGCTCACGAGAGCATCACTCGTCGCCGCCACCGTCGTAGTCTTCGAACTCGCCGTCCGCGAGGTTCTCGAAGCGCGTGAACTCGTGGAAGAAGCGGCACTTCACGATGCCCGTCGGGCCCGCGCGCTGTTTGCCGACGATGACCTCCGCCAAGCCGCGCAGCTGCGCGCGCTCTTCTTCTTTCGCATACACCTCAGGGCGATACACGAACATGATCACGTCCGCGTCCTGCTCGATCGCACCCGATTCGCGCAAATCTGCGAGCTGCGGCCGCTTGTCTTTTCCTGGTCTCGTCTCGACACCGCGGTTGAGCTGCGAGAGCGCGATGACCGGCACATCGAGCTCTTTGCTGAGCGCCTTGAGCGATCGGCTGATCTCGCTGATCTCTTGCTCGCGATTGTCGTTCTTCACGCCCGAACGCATGAGCTGGAGGTAGTCGATCACGATCATTCCAAGCCCGTGCTCCGCGCGGAGACGACGCGCTTTGCCGCGCACTTGCATCAACGTCACGGCGGCCGTGTCATCGATGAAGAGCGGCAGCTCCGTGAGCGGCCCCGCTGCGCCCGCGAGGCGCGACCAGTCATCACGACTGAGCATGCCGGTGCGCATTCGCCCGCCGTCGACTTTCGCTTCGCTGCACAAGAGACGCCGCGCGAGCTCTTCCTTCCGCATTTCGAGCGAAAACACCGCCACCGGCACATTCCGCGACTGACATGCCGTCACCGCGATGTTCAAAGCGAATGCGGTTTTGCCCATGCCCGGACGACCGGCGATGATGATGAGCTCACCGCCTTTGAGGCCAGCCGTCATCTCGTCCAGCTTCGCGAGCCCCGTCGGCAAACCTGTGATCTGCTCTTTGCGCGACGCCGCGAGCTGCACTTGCTCGAACGTGCGGAGGACGACTTCTTTGATGTGCTCGTAGGGTGAGCCTCCGCGCTCCTTGCCGACATCGAAGATCTTCTTCTCCGCCTGATCGAAGAACTCTTCAGGCTCGCCGTAATCGCCATACCCTTGCGCAGAGATCTCGTGACAGGTCGTGATCATCCTTCGCACGACCGACTTCTCGCGCACGATCTTCGCGTGCTCTTCGATGTTGGCGACGGTCGGAATCGTGTTGGTCAACGACAGAAGATGTTCGTCGCCACCCGCTTTCGGCAGCGACGCGCGGTCGACCAGCCATGCGCGGAGCGTGACGGTGTCGACCGGCGTGCCACGCCGAAAGAGCTCGCACATTCCCTCGAAGATGAGGCCGTTGGCGCGACTATAGAAATCATCCGCCGTCAGGATTTGCGTGACGGTGTTGAGCGCATTGTTCTCGAGGAGAACACCCCCGAGCACGGCGCGCTCCGCCTCCAGCGAGTGCGGTGGAACGCGACCAGGATTTGCTCTCTCACCGTAGCTCGAAGGCTCGTCGAACATCGTCACTCACTCAGGCCAAGAACAAAGAATGCCACGAACGCGAAACGGGCGATCGCAATGTGCGATCACCCGTTTCGTTTTCAACTCGACGCGTCGCTCGCTCACGCCTCGAGGCGGACGATGTTCACCTTGATGCTCGCGGTGACATCGTAGCCGAGCTTCACCGTGACCGTTTGCTCACCGAGCGCCTTGATGTTCTCGGGCAGAACGATCTTCTTACGATCGATCTGGTGTCCCTTCTTCGCAAGGGCTTCAGCGATGTCCTTCGTTCCGACCGAGCCAAAGAGCTTATCGCCCTCGCCTGCGGCCATCGCGATCTCGATCGCAGTGCCCTCGACGCGCTTGGCGACCGCCTCGGCGTCGCCACGAAGCTTCGCCGCACGCGCCAACGCGACCTTCTTCTCGTGCTCGACCTGCGCGATGTTGCCTCGCGTTGCGAGCGCAGCAAGACCCCGCGGGAGCAAGTAGTTGCGCGCGTAACCAGGACGCACGCGCACGAGTTCACCGCTCTTTCCCAAGTTGTCGACGTCGTCCTTCAAGACGACCTGGATATGCGTCGCCATGGCTCACTTCACTCCGGTGTACGGAAGCAACGCAACCTTGCGTGCCAGCTTGATCGCTCGCGTCAGTTGGCGCTGCTGCGTGGCGTTGAGGCCACTGATGCGCCGCGGGACGATCTTGCCGCGCTCGGTGATGAAATGCTTCAGCGTCTGCGGGTCCTTGTAATCGAACTCGAATGCCGGGTCCGACGTGAACGAGGGCGCGCGCTTGCGGCCCGCACGACGTCGAAGCCCCAGCGGGTCTTCGACGCCTCCGCGCGCCGATGCGTTTCCCTCTTCTCGACTGCGCCGTTCTTCATCGCCCGGCCGTGCGTAGAAAATCATGTTCGTGTCTCCTTTGCTCGAGGGGCTCGAAGTTATTTGTCATCCAAGGCGCCCGGCATCATGTCGGCGTCGTCCATCATGTCATCGAACGCTTCCTCGTCGCGCTCACGCGGACGCTGCGTCAGGCCCAAGCGTTCCTCGAAGCTGGGCTCGACCTCTTCTTCGGCCGGCGGCACCTCGAGACGAGCAAACTTCGTCTCTTCGGGGTCGATCGTCACCGACGCGAGATCCACCACGACATGACGCCGAACCGTTTGGAAACGAACGACCGAGTCGATGTTGCGGAGATTGCGCTCGAGCTCTGCCACGAGATCGCTATAGCCGACCATGCGCACGTAGATGAACACACCACGCGACGACTTCTTGATCGGATATGCGAGCCGGCGACGGCCCCACGAATCGACTTTCGTGATCTTGCCAGAAAGGCGCGTCACGACTTCCTGGATGCGATTCGCGATCCGTTCCGCTTCGTCCGGATCGATGTTGGGGGTGAGAATATAAACGAGCTCGTATTCGCGAGCGATCCGCTTCTGTGCGGCGCCGGAACCGGGCGCGGTGCTGACAGTCTGCTGCATTCGAACTTTCCTCTCGGGAAATGCTCCGGGTGAGTCACGAACTCCCTGGAGCGAGGAGACGACCCAAGCACCATGCTTCGATCGCCATCAACGTGCTTGGCTATAAGCCCTCTTGCTTTGGAGCACGCACGTTGAACTTGTTTTGGGCCACTTGGACCCCGGCCGAAACCACTGTCTCGACCGCAAGGGCGGCCTGCTGTAGCACATCTTCGAGCTCTGCGCTCTCCAATGCGTCAAATCCACCAAGCACCCAGGATTCTGTCTTTCCAGAAGGCGGTCTTCCAATACCGACCCGCACACGAACGAAGTCGGGGCCTCCACAATGCTGCACAATCGATTTGAGCCCGTTATGGCCCGCCAAACCGCCTCCGAGCTTCACTCGCACGTCGCCGAACGGAAGGTCGAGCTCATCGTGAACCACGATGAGCTCCGAGAGTGAAACCTTCCAGAAGGCCATGGCTGCCTGCAGCGATTCTCCGGAAAGATTCATGTACGTCATCGGCTTGAGGAGCACGACGTCCTGCCGATCGAGCGTTCCTCTCGAGAACTCGCCTTTCCACTTTTCTTTGAAAGGCCCCGCTGATGCACGCGCCGCAAGGCGGTCCACCGTCATGAAACCGATGTTGTGACGAGTCTTTTGGTATTTGGGCCCGGGATTGCCGAGCCCGACGATCAACCACATCAGCGGAGCCCTCGATCACGAAACCGTGATCACTTCTTCTTCTTCTCGTCCTTCGCAGGAGCGGCCTTGGCAGCCGGTGCCTTGGCTGCCGCGGCAGGAGCCGCTGCTGCGGCCGCGCCTTCAGCGCCCTCTTCCACTTCCTTTTCCTTGCTGATGATCGACGCCACCGGTCGTTCGGGGGGCATATCGATCGTCACGCCCGCCGGAAGTTCGATCTCTTTGACGCGGAGCGACTGCAGAGAATCGAGATGCGACACATCGACCTCGATCTTCGCGGGAATTTTTTCGGGTGTCGCGACCACCGGAAGCGTCCGGTAAATCACACGCAGCTTGCCACCCTTCTGAACACCGACCGCGCGCCCCTTGGTCAGGAACGGAACATGCGCATGCACTGTGCGGTCGAGCGCGACCGAATAAAAATCCGCGTGGAGAAGCTCTCGCGTCACCGGATGCACTTCGAGATCGCGCACGAGAGCGTGCTCGTCCGCACCATTGATCTGAAGCGCGATGAGCTGGTTTCTACCATACGCACCACTCAAAATTTTCGTGAGCGCATCGGGAGCCACGCTCAGATTCCTCGGCGTCTTGCCAGGACCATAAAACACCGCCGGAATCAGCCCCTTCATTCGGAGCTGACGCGCCGGCCCCTTTCCGCTCAATTCGCGGACCTCAGCCTTCAGCGTCTGCGTTTCCATCTTCGCCTCTACTCTTGGTTTGATTTTGGACTACACGAACAGCGAGCTCACCGAGTCGCTGTTGTGAATTCGTTTGATGGCCTCGCCCAAAAGACGAGCCACCGAAAGTTGCGTGAACTTGCCACACGCCGCGGCCTCGGCCCCAAGCGGAATCGTGTTGGTGACCACCACCTCTTCGAGCACTGATTCGGCGATCCGAGTCACCGCGGGCCCAGAAAGGACAGGGTGAGTGGCCGCCGCGAGCACGCGGGATGCGCCTCGATCCTTGAGCGCAGCCGCCGCGTTGGTGAGCGTCCCAGCCGTATCGATCATGTCGTCGATGATCACGCATGCGCGCCCTTCGACATCACCGACGATGTTCATGACTTCGCTGACGTTCGCTTTGGCGCGTCTCTTGTCGATGATCGCGAGCTCTCCCTTCAAGCGCTTGGCGTACGCGCGGGTGCGCTCCACGCCGCCTGCATCGGGCGACACGAACACAGTCCCCTCCGGCAAGCGAGGACGAAGATAATCGAGGAACACAGGCATCGAATACAGGTGATCGAAAGGCACATTGAAGAAGCCTTGGATCTGACCCGCATGCAAATCCATCGAAACGACCCGTGAGACACCGGCCGCCGTCAGCAAATCGGCCACGAGCTTGGCGGTGATCGGCGTGCGCGGGGCCACCTTTCGGTCCTGCCGTCCATAGCCGTAATACGGAATCACAGCCGTGATCGCACCGGCGGAGGCACGCTTCAACGCGTCCACCGTCACCAAAAGCTCCATCAGATTGTCGTTCACCGGTGCGCAGGTCGGTTGAACCACATACACGTCGACGCCACGGACGTTCTCCTGAATTTCAGAGAACACCTCGCCATCGGAGAAATTCGCTATCTTCATCCGGCCTACCGGAATTTGAAGATATTCAGCGATGGCCTCGGCAAGACGCGGATTTGCGTGACCAGCGAAGATGCAGATCGACTTGAACACCCGCTGCCTCCTCTGCCACGGTCTCGGAAACCGTGCGGACCCGAAGGGTGGCGTGGGGTAGCAGAGGCCCTTCGGAGTGTCAACGATCGTGGCTCGTCTTCAGCGCTCGAACATCTCATCTGTTTCCGAGAACCCGGCGACACATCGCCGAACGCCACGTCTTGCCGTATTCGATGCGGCCCGCGGAGTCGCCGTGCTCGCCATGGTGCAATGGCACGTCACCGACGCTTGGACCGTCGATGCCATGCGAACCACCCGTGGTTTCGGAATGCATCAGCAATTCGGCGGATTCGCAGCCCCTGCGTTCATTCTCCTCGCAGGTCTCGGGCTCGGGCTCGCCTCCCCCCTTCAGCCCGAGATGCGCGAAACCGTGAAGAACTCGCTCCGGGGAATGCGCATCGTGCTCGCTGGCTACGCGCTCGCTCTCTTTGGATGGGCCGTGGATCACGCCGGGCTCTGCAACGCGAGTGAGCGAGTCTCAATTGCGGCGGCCGCGCTCGCCCTCATGGGGTTCCATCTGGCCATCGGCGATCGTCCACGTCCCTTCCTTCATCGAATGGCCCTTTCGATGCTGGGAGCAAGCTCGCTCGCCGTGGCGCTCTCGCAACCCGAAGCTCGAATCGAGCACTTTCTGCGCCGCGATGTTCTGCATGGCATTGGTGCCTCGTTGATCGTCACTTCACTCATGCTGCACGCGACGCGCGCGCTGACGCCACGGTGGCGCATCACGTGCTTGGGCGTCGGCTCTGCTCTCGTGGCCTCACTTTCGGTTGGGCTCACCGGAGTCCCCTCGCGCTTCCTCCCTGCCGAGCTCGCAGCGTGGATCGCCCGGGAAAGCCCACATTCATGGGGTTTTCCGCTCTTTCCATGGCTTGCTTACGCACTCGTGGGGGCCGCTGTGGCGCTCGCGATTCGCGCGCGCCCTCTTGCGCTCTCACATCGCTTCGATGTGCCGCACATCCATTCTCCGCTCGCGCTCATCTCCGTTGCATGCGCGCTCGCAGCGCTCACCTTCGAAGGTTCTCTGGTGGTGCAATTCGTGCTCGATCGCGCAGAAGAACTGCGGAGCCTCGTCCGACTCGTCTTCAACGCATCGACCATCGCCGCATGTTGCGGCATGCTTGCGCTCCTTGGCCAATGGACGCCGCGGAAACTCAACGTGCTCTGCCTGCTGGGGCGACATTCGTTATGGCTGTACTGCGTTCACCTCGAGTTCGTGTATGGTCTCATCGGCGTGCCGCTCGAGCATACGCTACACCTCGAAACGGCGTGGCTTGGTATCATCATCATCTCGTCCATGATGATTGCCCTTGCGTATGCGCTCGAAAGCGGAACGCCGTGGCGTCGTGGATGCAGACCGTTCACTATCGCGCAATCTTATGAACATGCGCGCACATACATCACGCGACTTGCGAACGGGCTCGGCGTGTGGCTCCATCGGTGACCAACGATGAGAACTGGAGTTGGAGGAGCCGTGGAACCGATGTCGGCGAGCGTCACCCTGTTCACCGATCGCCCTTCGTTCGAAACGGCATGGAAGCCGGTCCTCGAAAGTTTGGGCGTTGGCGTCTCGACCGCGAGACCAGAGCATTTGCCAGAACGCCTCGATCACGACACCGCGCTCGTCGTCGATGCATCGGCGGGCGTCTATGACGAGGACGAGCTTCTCGCGCATCTCGGCTTGGCACGGGCGATGGGCGCGATGCCCGCCGTCATGCTTCCGCCGAATGACGTGATGGCTTCCGTCGATGATCTCGTGGACGATCTCTGCGCAGGTTTGGTCGCGCGAACGTCCGATGACGTCGTGCGCGTCTCGTCGGTCCTTGCGCGACGGGTGGGCGCGAGGCGATCTCGGCGATTCGAATACCTCACCGTTTCCCCCCGAGGCGGAGATCTCCTCGCGATTCTTGCCGATGGCTCTGCCGTTCTTCTGCCTCGTCCTGCAGATCCTCAAGACGACAAGAGCGACGTCGCGTCGATCGTTCTTTCGGATGATGCGCAGCATGCAAGCTTGGAGCTCGTCAGCGGCGTGCGCTTCGATGTGAGAGCGGAAAGCATTCTTCAGCGAAGCTCGAACAACGGCGCGAGCTCCGCAGAGCAGGCGTTGGCGCTCGGTGAAATCGACGGACAACGGCTCGGCGCCAGGATTCGTGCGCTGCGCCTCGCAGCGGGCCTCACGCAGGCTGAGCTCGCGCGAAGAACCGGCATTCATCGTCCCAACATCGCCCGGGTCGAGGCCGGGCGGCACACGCCTTCACTCGAAACTCTCGCGAGACTTGCAACGGCGATTGGCGTGCCGACGACCCGCGTGTTGATCGGCGACTGACATCATGCTCGATATCGATCCTCTGCGCGAAGGCGTTCCGCCGCGCGCAGCTGCAACCGTGATCCTCTTGCGCGATCGTCCCCTACGAGATGACGTGGGTGCACTCGAAGTTTTTCTCGTCCGCCGCACCAAGAGCGCAGCGTTCATGGGCGGAGCGTATGTGTTTCCTGGCGGCAAAGTAGACTCCGCGGATTCCGATCCCGCGCTCGTCGCGCGCCTCGGAGAGTTCACGTCAGAAGACGCACGCCTCGCGCTCGCGGAGGACCTCGAGCCCGAAGCCGCGCTCGCATGTTTCGTCGCGGCGATCCGCGAGACGTTCGAAGAATCAGGAGTTCTCTTCGCGAAGCACGCGGCCCGATTCGATTTGAACGACGGACGTGCACGCCTTGCTTCGGGCGCCTCATTCGGCGCGCTCGTGGACGAGCTCGATCTCTCGCTCGAACCACGGGCGCTCATCCCCTTTGCGCGATGGGTCACGCCATCGGTCGAACGACGCCGTTTCGACGCGCGCTTCTTCGTCGCAGTCGCCCCACCCGACATGAGCGCTCGTCACGACGATGCCGAAACGATCACCTCGTGCTGGAAGACACCCCACGACGCGATCGCCGAACACGCCGACAAGACGATCGACCTTCCCCCGCCCACCCTGCGCACGCTCGAGGAGCTCGCACACTTCGAACGTGCCTCGGATGTGCTCGCTCTGGCGCGCTCGCGACGACCACCCCTCGTTCAACCCGTCTTCCGCGATCTCGGTGATGGCGTCTGGATCCTCGCGCTCCCGGGCGATCCCGAGCACCCCGAACGCGAAGCGTGCGTCCCTGGCCCCACACGCTTCACCCTTCGTGACGGACATTTCGTATCGGGATAGCCCGTCTGCAAAGTCCGATGAGATCGGATTGCGAACGGGCTCGCCGTGAGCTCGACATCAACGCGATGTGGCGACCGTCTCTTCTCGTTCGAACCTCGCGATTTCGCTTCCGTCGGTTTGAACGACCCGCACTTTGCCCCAGCGGCGCATCGGCTGCGCGATGGATTCGGCGTCCCCCACGATCACGATGAGCGCGCGATCCGGATGGATATGCGCTCGTGCAGCTTGCAGGGCTTGCTCGGGCGTGACGTCGCGAATTTGCGAGCGGTATGTATCCCAATAATTATCGGGAAGACCGTAGAGGCGCAGCTCGGAGACGAGGGATGCGATGCGACCCGCTGTGTCGATCTGGAGCGGGAACGAATCCGACAAGTATCGCTGCGCGTCTTGCACTTCATTGAGAGGCGCAGGCTCGGAGACGATGCGCTCCAAGTGTTCCATGAACGCGTCCATCGCCGCTGCCGTGCGATCGACATCGGGCTGCCTTGGATCGCGACCGACGGCTGCACGCGCACGGAAGGGCGCGATGAAAGGCAGCTCATCGACGCTGCTGTTGGCGCCGTAAGTCAATCCACGTCGCTCGCGCAGATCCATGAAGAGACGTGATGCGGCGCTGCCACCGAGCACTTGGTTCGCCACTTCGAGCGGCACCCAATCCGCATCTCCGCGCGCAATCGCGAGATTGCCGACCGCGATCACCGACTGAGCCGAACCCGGACGATGCACGATGACGACCTCTCGCTCCGTACGCTCCGGAATCTCGGGGAGCGTCACATGGTGCACGTCACGCCGACGCCAACGTCCAAACGCGCGCCCCGCAGAGGCCTGCACTTGCTCGGGCGACACATCACCCACCACGACGAGATACGCATTGTTTGGAACGAAATGATCGCGATGCCACGCGCTCAAATCTTGGCGACGAATGCGCGCGATCGACTCGGGTGTCAGGTCCACGTGGGCCGCGGGATGATTGCCATACACCGCGCGATAGAACTCGCGGCGTGCGAGCGTGGATGCATCGCCCGCTGCGACCCGCAATCGATCGAGCTCGCGCGCCTTCAGCTGACGAAGCTCCGCATCGCCCCAACGCGGATTCATCGCCATGTCGGCAAGCAGCGAGGTGACCGTGTCGAGATGCTCGGCGAGCGCACGAATTTGAAGCACGACCGAGACTTGATCGTCGGCCACGAAGAGGTCGGCGCCGAGGTATTCGATCGCCTCGGCGAGCTGCATGCTCGTCCGCGTTCGCGTGCCTTCCTTCAGCATCTTCGCGACGAGACGCGAGATTCCAGGCATCCCATCCGGCGACGCTGCCAGACCATCGCGGATGACGAGCCGCACGTAGACGAGCGGGAGTGCGTCCGAGCGCACCGTGTTGATCTCGAGCCCGTTGCCGAGCTCGGTGCGCGTGATGGACGGCAGGTGGACATCACGCGCAGGCCCCGAAACCGGGGGAGGGATGCGCGTCGGCTCTGCGCCCGCCGTGTTTTCTGCGACCTGGGCCGTAGGAGCCGGAGTGGTGCTCCCGCCGCACGCGAGGAGCGCGCTCGCGAGGCTCAGGAGGGTGAGCTTTCGGAACGACATCATCATTGCGCACCTTCCTGATTTCCTGACTCCGGGACGACGTCGAGCACCGTACGATTCGTGTCTGCGAAATACTGTCCGGCCACGCGACGAATATCGCTATCCGAGACGGCCAAGTAGCGTTCGAGCTCGCTCTGAATCAGCGTCGCATCCCCCCAATAGAGCTCGAATTCTGCGAAATTGCGTGCGCGCTCCATGTTGCTCTGCAAACCAAACACGAAGGACGCGCGAATGCGATTGCGCAGCTTCTCGAGCTCGCGCGGCGGGACACCGTTGCGCGCGATTCGTTCAATCTCTGCGTATATATGAGGACGAACTTCGCCGCCGGTGTGCCCTTCCGAGACGAGCGCGAAGATCGAAAAAAGATCGGGGCCACGTCGGTCGTCGGTGGAGACGTAGATTTCGGAGACGAGCTCACGTTCTTTGACGAGCTTTTGATAGAGCCGTGACGACTCTCCATCACCGAGCGCGAGTGCGAGCATCTCGAGCGCGTAGTGATCGGCTTCGCGTGAGGGCGGGATGTGGTAGGTCAGATGGAACGCCGGCACATCGGCGAGCGCATCCGTGATGCTCTCGACGCGCTCTGCCGTCTGAGGAGCGAACTCCGGAGGATCATACGGAGGGACTTCGCGTGACGCGATGTCGCCAAAATATCGGCGAACGAGCGTGAGGGCTTCGTCTGGGTCGAAGTCGCCGGAGATCGCGAGCACGGCGTTGTTCGGTGCGTAATGCGTGTTCCAAAACTCTTGGACCGCCGAGAGCGGCGCATCGACGAGGTCTTGCGTGTCGCCGATCGTCGAATGCGAATAAGGCCAATAGTCGCCGTACGCGAGTTCGTTGATGCGCAAGAACGACGGCGCATAGGGACGGTTTTCGTAGCTCTGTTGGCGTTCTTGAATGACGACGATGCGCTGATTTTCGAAGTTCGATTGAGTGATCGCGAGGGAGCGCATGCGATCGGATTCGAGGAAGAGTCCGAGCTCGAGCTCGTTCGCAGGCAGCGCTTCGAAATAGTTCGTACGGTCTTCGCTCGTCGTGCCGTTGAGCGTTCCTCCGCGGTTCATGATGAGCGAGAAGTGCTCTCCACGCTCCACGTTCGCCGACCCTTGGAACATCATGTGCTCGAAGAGATGCGCGAAGCCCGAGCGCCCACGCTCTTCATTGCGCGAGCCGACATCGTAATACACCGCGATGGCGACGGTCGGAACCGTGCGGTCGGGGTTGAGCACGACGCGCAACCCGTTCTCGAGTCTCTCGCGGTGAATCTCCATTCGAGAGAGGGCCGAGGCGCGCGCTTCCGATGAAGCTTCCTGCGCGTCGACGTCCTCTATGAGCGCTCCTGAAAGCGCACCGCAGATGCCGAGGGTGATCGCGAGCGCGACGCCCCTTTTTGCTCGTTTCTCCATCCGCTCGATTCCTCCAGAGGGCCTACCTACCATTCCCTTGGCAAATGAACCACGGGTGCTTGACCCAACGCCGCCCAGACTGCGAGTCTTCCCGGGAAATGACAGCAGCGATCCTATCGATCGGGACGGAGCTCACGCGTGGCGAGCTCGTCAACACGAATGCAAGCTGGCTGGCCGAGCGGCTCACCTGGCTGGGTTTCGAGGTCCGTGAGCACGTGACCGTCGACGATCACGTGGGGCGCATCGTGAGCGCGCTGGATCGTCTTGCCGGAGAACATCGAGTGATCGTCGCCACAGGGGGGCTCGGTCCGACGACCGACGATCTCACGACGGAATCTGCGGCATCCGCGCTCGGTGTGAAGCTCGAACGGCATGAGCCGTCGGTCGATACGATTCGTCGACGCTTCGCCGCGCTCGGTCGCGAAATGTCGCCATCCAATTTGAAACAGGCGGATTTTCCCGAGGGCGCGACGGTCTTGCCCAATGCCGCAGGCACTGCGCCGGGATTCGCGATCACACTCCACACCGCGCGTGTATTTTTCATGCCTGGTGTTCCCTCGGAGATGATGCGGATCTTCGCGGATCACGTACAACCCGTGATCGCACCGCTCGCCGAGCGAACGAGCGCGCAGATTCGACTTCGATGTTTTGGTCTTCCCGAATCGGTGATCGGTGAAAGGCTCGCAGGTCTCGAAGACGAAGAGCCCAAGCTCACGATCGGCTATCGCGCATCGTTCCCCGAGATCGAAGTGAAGGTGCTCGTGCATGGAACGAGCGAGAGTGAAGCGGAAGCGACGGCCATGCGTTACGCATCGAAAGTGCGTGAGCGACTTGGGGATGCTGTGTATGGCGAGGGGCAGGACACATATCCTGCGTACGTGGGCCGTGCGCTGCACGATCGCGGATTGACCATGGCCGTGGCCGAGTCGTGCACTGGAGGAATGATCGGCGAGATGATCACGCGCGTGCCGGGGAGCTCGGAATACCTGCTCTTCGATGCCGTCACGTATTCGAATGTTGCCAAGCAGGAGCTGCTCGGCGTGGATCCCGAGCTCATGCGTCATTACGGAGCGGTGAGCAGCGAAGTGGCGCGGGCCATGGCGGAAGGTGCTTTGCGGCGTTCCCATGCCGATCTCGCGGTGGCCGTGACGGGGATCGCGGGGCCCGGAGGCGGCACCGAAGCCAAGCCGGTCGGCACGGTGTTCTTTGCGCTTGCCCAGAAGGACGCAGAGACCGTGGAAGTGATGCAAAAACTCTTCGGCGATCGCGAACGGATCCGATCCCTCGCATCGTACATCGCGCTGAAATTGGTGGCCGATGCCGCGACGGCGCGCGGGCGCGTCTAGGACGTGTCCGCATATTCCGGACCGAGCATGGCGACACGCCCTAAGGTGTGTCCGCGGGTCCGCTCGAATCGCGTGGAAGCGCCCGCTCGATCGCGGGCCAGAGCAAGCTCTCCGGATAGCGGCGCGCGAATCGCGCGGCGGCGCGGCGGGCTCGTTCCGGGTCGGTCCGTAGGAGCCCCAGCACCTCGAGCCCTTCACGCTCCTCACGGAGCGCCCCGCTTGGAAACTGCGCCCGGTGCCGCGCCAAGAGCTCTCTCGCCTGCGCCGGGTTCTCGCGCGCGAGCGCGGCTCGGGCGGCGTCGATCAGCATCTGCTCGGCTTCCAGATCGGTCTCTGTCACGCGCCGCACGGTCGAGGCTCTGGGAGCATCGACGATCGAAGGAAGCGGAGGAGGCGTGGCCTCGCCGGGTGGACTCAGATCTGGCTCCATCTCGAAGGGTGGAGCCACCTCTTCCTCGACGCTCGGCGTTTCGAGCTGCGAAGGAGGCTCGAACGCCGGGACCTCGACCCTCACGAGGGTGGGCTCCACCGTCATGCGTCCGACCACGACTCCGCCCGTGCCTCCAATCGTCAAACCCACGAGCAAAGCGCCGACGATCTTCGAGGTGATGACCGTCGAAGCGGATACCGCCGAAGCCGTGGAGCCGATCCCATCGGCTGCTGATGCGGCGTCCGCCGGCGCCGAAGCCTCGGGCGGAGCCGGCATGCCGACCGACGCGGATCCGATCGCCTCCGCGATCCGAGTGCGAAGTCGCGCGCGCAGTTCGTCATCCGCGCGCTCGATATGGCGCGCCGAGGCGATCGCTTTGCGCAGCGCGGTGCCAAGCGGCGGAAGTGACTCGTCGCTCATGGATGCCTCCTTGCGCTAGATGCGGAGTCAGAGAGGCGCTTCTCCATCTGGAGACGCGCCGCACGGATGCGCGAATAGGCCGTATTCAATGGGATCCCGAGTGATTCAGCGATGTCCGGTCCCGACATCTCATCGAGCTCGTGCATCACGAAGACGGCGCGCAGCTCATCGGAGAGCCGGTCGAGCGCTGCCCAAAAACGCTTCTCGAGCTGCACGCTCACGAGCTCGTCCTCGGGTGACGCGGGTTCGATGAGCTCTTCGGCTCGATCCTCGAACACCTCGGCTTGATGGCGTGACAGACGCCGATAGTTGGACGCCGTGAGATACACGAACCCGAAGATCCAAGGACGCAGCGGGCGCCTTGGGTCGTATTGGCTGAAATGCCGATGCATCGCGATGAACACGTCCTGCGCGAGATCCTCGAGATCTCGCGAATGCACCCCGAGCCGACGGAGTGATCCACACACGTAATCGAGCTCGGCCTCGAATACGCTCTGAAAATCGAGCACTCCTTCCGATGGATCCTTCACGCCAATAGGGATTTGTGCTGGCGTGGGCATTCCGTCACAAGTGCGACGGAAAAAAGTGAGCCCCGATCACGAGCGAACCCGCGATGGGCAGCATCTCCGATGCGAGGACGCCGTCGAACCAAATCCGGAGCGGCGTGGGTGTGAGCGTGAGGGTGACGAGCGCGTCGATCGAAAAACCCGGGTCGATCGGCCATCGCACGCCGCCACGGAGCCCCAGCGTCGCGAAGAATTCGCTGCGCGTGAGCGTTCGCTGCGCCGCATCTCCAACATACGCGCCAAGCTCGAGCTCGACGCAGGCGATCGCGATCGCTTCGTAGCATCCTGAGAGGCGTCCCGTATACACGCCAAGCACGAGGGAGTCATCCGCCACGGGAACGCCGACCAAAGAATGTCGAATGCGCCCACCGAGCTCACCCGACCATGGGCCATTGCCCATCACGGCTCCGAGCTCGAGCTCGGACATCGGCTGAGCAGCAAAGCCCACGTTGGCGCCTCCATGCACTCCAATTCCGATTCGCATCGGGGGGCTTTCACGTTCGACATCGTCGATCACGACTTCGGTCTCCACAGCCATCACGGGGCTCGAGTCAGCGGTGGCGACATCATCGATGGGCGGCGGCGCTGCTTCTGAGTCTGAGTCCTGTGTCGTGCCATGATCCGCTCGAGGCGTCGCGAGGGGATCGACGAGAATGCTGACGGTCGTGGCGACGGCCGTCAGCAGCTCGCTACACGTGGCGCTCGGGCCGAGATTGCGGGCGCCGCGCGCATGCCCGGAGAGACGTGCGGTCGCCCGGAATCCATCGTCGCCGAGCACCACGCGAAGTTCGAGCACATCCTCGGCATCGTCGACGAAAGGGTCGTAGCCAAGACGAGACACCACGCGGTCCCGAAACCCGCGCGCGTCGCGACACTCGGCGGGTGCCTCGAAGCGCAGCTCGAGCACTGGGTGCTCCTGAGCCTCCGCATGGGAAGACACCGCGTGCACTTGCACCAGAAGGGCCACGGTGAGCGCACAAGGCGCCAACAAAGATCCGTTCGACCTCACGTTAAAAACGGGCTTTCGCATGCGAAGGTGGCGGGTTTACGCGTTTGCCCATCCGGCGACAAGGGACGTCTGAGAGGGTTCTCAGCGAGTCCTCGGTCACGCCCATCGAGCTGCATGGCGACGTCATGGACGCCCACCACGCTCTCGTGTGGCGAGGCGTTCGGAGCGGACGATGTCCTCATCGTGATGATCGCGCCGCCGCGGCGTCGCGATCCACGCCTCTTCCGCCGTACTTGGCGGCTCGAATGTCGCGACAGCACGCGCGGGAGCGTTCAATGCACGCCCGAAGCCGGCTCCCGGCGCGTCGCAGGAGCGTGCCATGTGCGTCTCATACGCTCTCCCGCAGCATCACGGAGCACACTGCGTGCGTCCCATGTGGGCTCCATGGGCGCAGCAGAAGTGGCTTTGGCGGCCATGGAACACTTCCCTCGACGCTGTGAGCTTCTTTTTGGATCGCCCAAGCGCACTCCGCCGACATGATCACAGTCATCTCCTCTCGTAAAATTCTCGCGTCTACAGAAATGAATTGTGTTTCGTGATTTACGGGTGCAACCATCGCGCTCGCTCGGGGAAGTTGGTGGGGAGTCACAGCGACGTGTGTCGTGTGAAGGCGAGTTGGCCGCCTGCGCGCTCGTGCTGTTTCGTAGTGGGAGAGCGACGAAAGTGACGGACTATGCGAGTTGGTTCCAGCGCGTCGCTGGATTCGCTCCTCATCCATGGCAGCGCCGGCTTGGCGAAGCGGCTGAGCCCCAACGCCGTCTTCTGCGCATTCCCACTGGGCTCGGCAAGAGCGCGGGCACGATCTTGCCGTGGCTCTATCACGCAGTGCAGCGCAGCGACGCCTCGTGGCCGCGGCGCCTCGTGTTCGTGTTGCCGATGCGCGTGCTCGCCGATCAAGTCGCGCGCGAAGCAACGCAATGGATCGAGACTGCAAAGCTCGATGTGCCCGTGCATCTCCTGATGGGCGGCGTCGAGGCGTTGCGCTGGGTCGAGGACCTCGAGCGTCCTGCGTTGCTCGTCGGCACACAAGACATGCTCCTCTCCCGCGCGCTCAACCGCGGCTATGCGAGCGCACGCGGGCTCTGGCCGATGGAGTTCGGCGCGCTGCACTCGGATGCGCTATGGGTGTTCGACGAAGTGCAGCTGATGGGCGTGGGCCTCGCGACGAGCACGCAGCTCGAGGCGTTTCGCCGCTCGCGCGCGAACGCCGGACTGCGACCCACGTTCTCGTGGTGGATGAGCGCCACGCTGCAACCGGAGTGGCTCGACTCGATCGATTTCCGCGACGTGCGCCAAAAGGAGCTCTCTGGGCCCACCCGTGTTCCTACCGAAGAGCGGCGCGGAGGTGTGTGGGACAACGATAAAGCGCTCGCGTGGCATCGCGATGTCTCGACAGAAGAAGAAGTCGCCCGCACCGCGCTCGAGGCGCACCAGCCGGGCACCCAGACGCTCGTCGTGGTCAACACGGTCAAGCGCGCGCTCGAGACGCTCAAGGCGCTGACGAAGGCCACGAAGAAGCAGAGCGATGCCCCCGAGCTCCGGCTCGCGCACTCGCGCTTTCGCCCTCACGAGCGCGCCGCGTGGTCGTTCCTCGGCAAGGAGGCCGAGCGCGCGCTGCCTCCGGGCGGACGTATCCTCGTGGCGACCCAAGTCATCGAAGCAGGAGTCGACATCTCGTCCTCGCTCTTGGTGAGCGACCTCGCGCCGTATCCGAGCCTCGTGCAGCGTTTCGGAAGAGCAGGCCGCCGCGAAGGTGATGCCGCGAAGGTGATCGTCGTCGGGGATGTCCCTGCCGACGAGAAGCGCAGCGCGCCGTACTCACAGGTCGAGCTCCAGGCAGCGGCCACCGCGCTCGAACGTCTGGTGAACGAGGGGCGTGGTGTGTCGGTGCGCGAGCTCGAAGACGCCGAGGCAGGATGGGATCCGGACTTCTTGCGGCGTGTCTATCCGTACGTGCCCGAGCAGATCTTGCGCCGCGCGGAGTTTGACGATCTCTTCGACACCACACCCGATCTCTCGGGCGCTGATCTCGACGTCGGGCGCTATATCCGCGTCGGGGAAGAGCGCGACGTGCGCGTCTTCTGGCGCGTGCTCGAATCGACACCGCGGGCCCTTCCAGAGATCGATTCTCCACGTCGCGAGGAACTGTGTGCGGTCGCGCTGAGAGATCTCGAAGATTGGCGTAGCAAGAACAAGGTCCCCATCTACACATTCGAGTACGAGAGGGGAACGTGGCGCTATGCCGACCACCTCGTGCCCGGCATGAGCGTGCTCATCCCTGCGAACGCAGGAGGATACGACGCGGAGCTCGGTTGGGATCCGAGCAGCAAGAGCACCGTCACACCCGTGCCCTCTGCCCCCGGCGTCGTGGAGCCTGCGCTCGTGAAAGCAAGCACAGCGGCCGAGAATGACGTGCTCTCCTTGGCGGAGTGGAAGACGATCGCGTTCCACGGTCGCGAGGTGGCCGAAGAGACGACGGTCCTCGCGCATGCGCTCGACCTTCCTCCGGAGCTGCGAGCGCTCCTCGAGCTCGCTGGACGATGGCACGATGCGGGGAAAGTCCATCAGGTGTTCGCATCGGCGATCAAGGCCTCGAGTCGCGCGGAATCATCCGAGCTGGCGCAGCGTCACGACCTCGCGAAGGCGCCTCGAGGGGCGTGGCGACGCCCTCCGTACCCCGAGCGCCCCGGCTTTCGACACGAGCTGGCGAGCACGCTCGCGCTCTTCGAGTGTCTGAAGCGTGCCGCGCCAGATCATCCCGCGGTGCGTGGCTTCTCGTGGCCTGGCGCGACGCCTGGCGACACGGTCGTCACCGAGAGCGACGCTCTCGGACAGGAGCTCGCGGCGCTCTCGGCCGATCAATTCGATCTCGTCGCGTATCTCGTATGCACACATCACGGGAAGGTTCGGTGCACATGGGCGAGCACGCCGCTCGATCGAGAGACGCCCCTGCCGACTGCGTTCGGGGTGCTGGGTGGGGATGTGCTGCCGGAGCTCGAGCTCGCCACGCGCGAAGGCGGCTACGCCGTGCTGCCAGAGCTCACGCTCTCGCTCGAGCCCGCTGAGATGGGCCTGGGCGAACGCTACGGCAAGAGTTGGACGGATCGCGTGGCTCGTCTGAGGTCAGTCTTCGGTCCGTTTACGCTTGCGTACCTCGAAGCCTTGTTCCGCGTCGCGGACTGGCGCGCCACCAAGCGCACGACAAAGGAGGTCCGATGAGCTTGCATGTCGTCTCGCTCGGTGGGTGCCGACCTACGCCGCTCGCCCATTACTTGAAGGCGCTCGGCGTATTACGGCTCGTCGCCACCCAAGCCGACCCCGAAGCGCGAGGCGCGTGGCGTGAGGGCCGCTTCGTCCTCGGAAGCACGCTCGACGAAGGCGCACTGCAAGAGTTCTTGCTGCACCGCTACGCGCCGACCCCCGTGCTCTCGCCGTGGAATGGCGGCAGCGGCTTTTACCCGAAGGACAACACCGCCGGCATCGTCCCGCTCGAGACCAGCGCGGCGACGCGCTTTTCGCCGTACCGTTCGGCGATCGCCGTGGCGAGGCGCGTGGCCGAGGGGCGCGACAAGCGGCCCGACGCAGGGCCCGAAAAGAACTCGATGCTCGCCGCTTGTCTCGCCACGTGGAGCGACGAGGCGCTCGCGTGGTTCTCCTCGTCGGTGCTGCTCGATGACGCGGGCGAGCCTTCCTATCCGTCGCTGCTCGGTACGGGAGGCAACGATGGACGCCTCGACTTCTCCACGAACTACATGTGGCGGTTGGTCGCGCTGTTCGATCCGCAGACGGGCGCGCCGAGCTCCGAGGCGCGCGCGCTTTTACCGAACGCGCTTTTCGGGCAGCCCGCGGCCGAGCTGCCAGGAGGCAGCATCGGACAGTTCAACCCAGGAGCCGCAGGCGGCGCCAACGCAGGGGTTGGCTTCATCGGCGCGCCAAAGTGGAATCCGTGGGACTTCGTGTTGATGCTCGAGGGCGCGATGGTGCTTCGCGTCGCTGGGCTCCGGAAGCTCGAGAGTCACGCTCGGATGCAGGCCTCGGCGCCGTTCGCGTTGCGGGCTACCGCGCGGGGCTTCGGCTCTGCCGCCGATGCGGAGGACGCCGCGCGCGGCGAGCAATGGCTGCCGCTCTGGCCGAAGCTCGCGAGCTTCGATGAAGTCAAACAGCTCTTCGGCGAAGCGCGCCTGCGCACCGGACGCCGCGCGGCCGAAGGCGCCCTCGACGCAGCGCGCGCGCTCGGCACCCTCGGCGTGGCGCGCGGCGTGAACGCGTTCGTGCGGTACAGCTATCTCGTTCGCAATGGGCTCTCCAACCTCGCCGTGCCCACGGGCGTGTTCGAGGTGCGCCATCACCCCGAAGTGCGTTTGCTCGACGAGATCGACGACTTTGCTGCGCGCATCCGCCGCGCTGGCGAAAAGAGCCCGGCGTTCGCGCGGCTCTCGCGATCGATCGACAGCGCGGTGCTCGCGTGCGCCGAGCAACCTGCCGACACGCAGCGATGGCAGGCGCTCGTCATCGCGCTCGGCGAGGCCGAGCACGCGATGCTCTCGCGGCCGAAACTCGTGGTGGACGCGTTCTTGCGCCGCTTGCCGGAGCTGAGCGAGGGCTGGGCCGATCGGATCGACGATGGCAGCGCAGAGGTGCGCCTCGCGTTGGCCATCGCCACCGCACACGGCACGAAACAGGACCGGGTACACCGCCACGCGATCCCGCTCGTCTACGAGAAAAACCGCTGGGATCTCGCCAAAGGCTCGGAGGCTTTGCTGCGCGATCCCGACGTGGTCTGGACTCAGCGCGATCTCTCTCGCGATCTCTTGGCCATCGTCGAGCGTCGCATCCTCGCCTCGCCCGGTGGCCTCTTGCCGCTCACGAGCCTGATGCCCGCGCCGCTCTCGGACGTCGCCGCGTTTCTCGAAGGTCGCGTCCACGAGGCGAAGATCGGTCGCCTCGCACGAGGCCTCATGACCCTCAAGTACCACGAGCGTGCGCGTCCCACCGGCAAGCACGACGTGCCATCAGCGCTCGCCGTCGTCCGGCTCGTGTATCCCGCCTGCATCGTCAAGCACATCGACTGTCACGGCCCGTGGCACGCGCTGCGCCTGCTCGGCGCAGGGCAATGGGACGCCGCGTCCACGGCGCTCTTTCGTCATCTCGCTGCGCGAGGCGTGCGTCCGAAGCTGCGCGTGCTCGTGGGCAGCGCAGAGTACGCTCGGCGGCTCGCTGCGAGCGTTGCGATCCCGATCTCCCCGTCCGATCACCTCCGCCTCTTTCACCTCGTGGCCAAACCCGATGATGCGACCTCCCACCAAGAAAGCGACCCGTCATGACCGTCTCTCTCGATACGCTCCTGCAGTCCAATCAGCACCGTCTGCTCATCGAAGCCCGCTTGCGTCCCGTGCAAGGGGAGCGATTCCAGCCGACCGGATTCCCTGACTTGGGGCCCGCGGTCTTCGACGCGCCGGGCGGACGTCGTCTGCTCGTCGAGAGCGCGCAGAGCATGGCCAACCGCCTCGAGAGCGTGTGTTGGGACAGCGGACGTCAGGAGCTCGTGCCTGAGCTCGAGGGCATCTCCTACGTGCGCGTCGAGCGCGCCGACGGCACCTATTTCACGAGCTCCATCACCGAGGCGCACCGCCTGAACTCGCCCTACATCCTCGAAGGAAAAGACAAGACCGTCTTCGATGCCCTCAAGGAGGAAACCAAGGGCATGGAGGAAGGCAACATCGATCGCCGTCGCCTCGCGGCGGTCGTGTTCGGATACGATGCGTTCTGCCTGCTCCATGGTTTGTTCCTCGCCAAGGGCGAGCTCGCGGGCGGACGCCTGCGCATCGAACGGGCGCTCTCGAGCTTCATCGAGGCGAGCCAGGTGCAGGTGGCCGCTTCGGGCGGTGTGAAGAACGATCACGTCAACCCAAGCGGCGATACGAAGAAGGGCTTTGGCAACGTGCCGTTCCAGCGCGACGAGTACACCGCGGCGGAGATCGTCGCGTATTTCTCGCTGGATCTCGCCGAGATCCGCGCCTTCGGACTGCCCCATCCAGCCACGCGCCTGCTCACTGCGCTCGCGCTCTACAAGATCACTGCGTTCCTCGAGCGGCCCATGCGCCTGCGCACGGCATGCGATCTCGAGGTCGCGGCTCCGCCGGTCGTGAAGCGGCCCGACGACTTCGTGCTGCCGACGTTCTCCGAACTGCAGAAGGCGCTGCCTGCGTGGATCGCGGAGTGCAAAGACCTCTTCCACGGCGAACGCGGCATCACCCGCGTGAAGTACCAGAAGGGGTGAGCATGTTGTGCTTCGAGCTCGAGTTTCCTGCAGGTCGCTACCACGCGACGCCGTGGGGTGCGCACGTGAACGAAGGGCGCGTCGAGTGGCCGCCGAGCCCATGGCGGCTCGTGCGGGCGTTGCTCTCGGTGGGCTACACCCGGCTCGGGTGGAGTGACGTGCCAGACGTGGGCGTGACGCTGCTGGAGAAGTTGGCGAGGACGCTGCCGCGCTACGCGCTACCGCAGGCCGCGCTCGGTCACAGTCGTCACTACATGCTCATGCGGGAGAACACGACGAAGGTGATCGACGCGTTCGCGTACGTCGGGGCCGAGCGGCTTCGTATCGGGTACGCCGGCGATTTCTCAGACGAAGAGCGCTCGCTCGCGCGCGAGCTGTGCGAGCGCCTTCCCTACCTCGGCCGCGCCGAGTCGTGGGTGTTGGGACGTGTGCTCGATGCGCCAGAGGCGCCGCGCTTCAACTGCGTGCCGCTCGAGGCTGGGGCGGAGGTGGGCCCGGCCGAGCGAGTCGATCTGCTCGCGCCCGAGGCCCCCGAAGTGTTCGCGGCGTGGCGTGCACGCAGCCTCGATCAGGCGTGGCAAGAGCGGCTCGCGCAGAAAATCGAAGACGCCGCGAAGAAGGGCAAAAAGCCGCCCGCCTCGCTCAGCAAGACCGATCAAGCAAAGGTCGCGGGGTGTTTTCCGTCGTCATGGATCGACGCGCTCGGATGGGACACCATGGCCTTGCAACGCCACGGCTGGGACATGCCGCCCGGCGCGCGGTGGGCCGCTTACGCGCTGCCGAAAGCGTCGATGAGCGTGGCCCTCGAGACTCCGCCGATGCGCGGACGAGACGAGCGCATCGACGTGGCCCTGCTCGCGCTCTCGGCCGATGCACGTCGCGCGGATGTGTTGCCGCCGCTGCGCGATGCGATTCGACGCATGGACATGTTGCACAAGACCTTGGTCTCGCTCGCCGACCGAGCGAAGACAGGGCAAAGCAGTCCCGTCCTGACCGGCAAGGAGGACGGTGCGCCACTGCGCGGTCATCGACACGTGCAGCTCATCCCGCTCTCGCTCGCGTGTCGTCCCGATCGCTTCGATCACGTGCTCGTGTACGCTGCGATGGGGCTCGACGCGTCGGCGCGCGAAGCGCTCGGCGCGGTCCGCAAGACGTACGCGAAGGGGATGCCGGAGCTCTTCGTGACGCTCGCTGGAATGGGCACGCGCGATGATTTCATGAGACACGTGCCCGACGTGCTCCGCGCATCCGTGTGGCGGAGCCGTACGCCCTTCGTGCCGCCGCGCTTCATGAAGCCTCGAGGACGTAACTCCATGCGCGGGCAGATCGAGCATGAGCTCGACGAACGCGGCCTGCACGGGCTCGTCGACGTCGCGATCGAGCTCGACGACGGACGCTTCGTGTCGCTCGAAGCGTTCGAGTCGAACATGCGCCCAAGCCATCGGTTCCGGCATGTGCACCTCGAACGTGGCGATCAGGGGCCGCCCATGAGAACGGCCTACAGTCTCGAACTGCGCTTTGCCCAGCCGGTGCAGGGACCGATCGCGCTCGGCTATGCGTGCCACTTCGGCCTTGGGGGGTTCGCTCCAATTCACTCTGCTGCCCGTCAGTCGATGGGCACGACGTACGACCACAGCTCAGATGGCACTTGATGTCCCTCTGGACAGAGAGCACTGAACACGGTATCAGGTGCGAGCTCGAGGTTCATTTCACAACCAGCGGCACTCACCACCAGCAGCACGAGGGGTGTCGCGACGGGGAACGTATATGACGATGGATGCGAACAAGGAAAAAGCGTTGAGCCTCGCGCTCGGCACGATCGAAAAAGCCTACGGGAAAGGCGCGATCATGCGCCTTGGGGTGGGTGACCAAGTCAAAGACGTCCCCGTGATTCCGTCGGGCTCGGTGGCGCTCGACATCGCGCTCGGCGTGGGGGGGTATCCCCGCGGCCGCATCATCGAGATTTATGGGCCAGAATCGAGCGGCAAGACGACCCTGACGTTGCATGCGATCGCAGAAGTGCAGAAGTTGGGCGGCGTTGCGGCATTCATCGATGCGGAGCACGCGCTCGACGTGGGGTATGCAAGAAAGCTTGGCGTCAATGTCGAGGAACTGCTCGTTTCGCAGCCCGATCATGGAGAGCAGGCGCTCGAGATCGCGGACACGCTCGTGCGCAGCGGAGCAGTCGACATGATCGTCGTCGACTCGGTGGCCGCGTTGGTTCCGAAAGCGGAGATCGAAGGCGAGATGGGTGATTCCCACGTGGGTTTGCAGGCGCGGCTGATGAGCCAAGCGCTCCGTAAGCTCACGGCCACGGTGCACAAATCGAATACGACATTGTTCTTCATCAACCAGATCCGGATGAAGATCGGCGTCATGTTCGGCTCACCCGAGACGACGAGCGGCGGCAACGCGCTGAAGTTCTATGCATCGCAGAGGCTCGACATTCGCCGGGTGGGCACGATCAAGACGGGAGATGCAGCGGTCGGCAATCGCACGCGCGTCAAAGTCGTGAAGAACAAGCTCGCGCCGCCCTTCGTCGAATGCGAGTTCGACGTGATGTTCGGAAAAGGAATTAGCCGCACGGGCGACGTGCTCGATCTCGGTTCGGAGATGGGAGTCATCGAGAAATCGGGCGCGTGGTATAGCTGTCAGGGGGAGCGCATCGGGCAAGGGCGTGACAATGCCCGAACCTATCTCGAGCAGCATCCGGAGATGTTGGCGTGGGTGGAGAACCAGATCCTCGAGAAGCATGGATTGAAACGCGGTGGTGCGGCGTCGGGCTCCGAAGAGAGCGAAGAGAAAGCCACGCCAGCCACATCCGACCGGCGCACGCGTGCACGCGCTTGATCCGGACGGTCTGGATAGTCGTCTTTGCGATGGTGGCGAGCGCATGCGGGGCTTCACCCCCGCCTCCCCCGCCATCGTCGCGTGCGTTGGCATTCGAAGGTGCGATCACTGATTTGCTTCCGGAGAATCCGAAGTTCATCGTGATCGCGAAACCTCGCGAGCTTTTCCAGGGGCCGGCCTCGCGCCTCGTGATCAACGCGATCATTCCCGATGAGCGCTTCGAAAGTTATCGTCAGCACACGGGAATCGATCCGCGGACGCTCGAGGAGCTCGTATGGGCCGAGGCGGATGAAGGTTCGATCTGCGCGATCCGGGGGCCCTTCAACGCGCCGCTCGCGGTGGCGGAGATGGGTCGTCAAATGCTCCCGCTGGAGTCGAGCTCGGAAGAACCCTTTTTACGCCGCGGCGGCCACTACGCTGGTGCGCGCCGAGATTTGCTTTCGCTCTCTCGCGATATGCTCGTCGCGATCACAGGAGCGCCCTCCTTGACGGGAACGATGCTCGATCGAATCGAGCTCGATCGGCGTGAAATGCGGCGCGCACCTTCGAATCTCGAGACCGCATCGAATACGGTCATCGACATGATGCGCGCACACGAGGGGGCCCCGTTCCTCGTGATGATGCCTCGGCCACTTGGGTTGCCCATCGGCTCGGGGGTGGGTCTCTTGCTCGCGCTAGAGCGCAGAATGATCGTGTCAGCCTCCCCCGAGGGGTCTGACGCGATTCTCCTGAGGATCGATCTGGAGGGAGAATTCCCGCCTGGAGCAGATCAGAACATTCGAGCGTTGGTGGAATCTCTGGCGGAGAGTGATCTTGGCGCCGCGTTGGGAATGCGCGACGCACTCTCGTCGTTGAGTATCGCGGCGGACGATGCCCACATCGCAATTCGCGCGAACTTGCCAGCCCGAGTTTTGACCGCTGGGCTTCGCATTCTTTTCCAGGCGGAAATCTCCGAGCTCATCTCGCCCGCTCTGTGAGCATTTTGACGTCTAAGTGATTGAAATTTATACGCAATTTGCGTTTTTACGAGTTGACGTGGGACCCAACCTCTGCCAAGCTCGCGCCTCTCGATGGAGTCGACGTGTGTTCGGATGATCGTCGCTCGGTTGGGCGATGCCGAGGAGGACGTTCATGGAGTTCAAGGTCGGCGAGAAAGCAGTTCATCCGAATCATGGTGTTGGAGAAGTCACGGCCGTCGAAATGAAAGAGATCGCCGGGCACACCAAGAAGTTCTACATCCTTCGAATCGTCGAGAGTGGAATCAAGGTGATGGTGCCGACGGATGCAGCCGCACGCGTCGGGCTTCGCTCCGTGATTTCCAAGAAAGAAGCCGACAAGGTGTTGGCCGTTCTCAAAGAGACGAAGGTCGCGGTGACATCTCAGCCGTGGAATCGACGTCAACGCGAATACACCGAGATGCTCAACAGTGGCTCTCCGATCGAGGTCGCGAAAGTCTTGCGAGACTTGACGCGACTCAAATCCGATAAGGAGCTCTCATTGGGAGAGCGACGGCTTTTGGATCACGCGCGCGGCCTCTTGGTGACGGAGCTCGCCCTCGCACGCCGTTCGAACGAAGAGCGCGTCGAGGCCGAGATCAAAGGCATTCTCACGAACTGAGGCGGCTGCTCAACCGAGTTTGAGCGTGATGCCAAACGAGATGTAGGGGTTTCCGACGCGGAGTGTCAGCGCAAGGACCTCTCCGAGATGAAGTGAGCCACCCACGGCGGCGATCACCCACGCTCCCGCGTCTTCGCGATAGTCGAAAGAGCCTCGATGAAAAAACGATGGCGGCAGATAAACCTGCAGGCCGAGTTCCGCGAAGGCGCTCCAAGTGTCATTGAAATAAAACTCCCAGTGCAGCGCGATGGGAAAACCCATCGCGAATCGATACGCGCGATCGCACCCGAGGCCGTGGCACCAGAAATCGTCCACGTAGTAAAAATCGAACCCGAAGTTGAGATAGACGGCGTTGTCGAGCGATGGCACGAAACCGTTTTGCACGATCGGGATTCCGAAACGACCCCCACCTGCAAAACCGAACCCATACCACGCGAGGCCGCCATGGAAATCGAGTTGGAATGGGCGGTTTCCCGTGAATGGGCGGTCGATTTGGTGATCCGCATGGGCGGAGGGCACCTCGACGAGGGAGGCGGATACAAGAGTGAGGGTGAGGGCCAAAGCCCATGCAAAGTGACGAGAGGCGTGCATGGCCTCGATCCTAAAGCGGTTCCTCGTTTCATGGCCAGAATTGAATCGAGACGAATGTCCCATGGCTCGGCTCGACATTTGGGTTCTGCGCCGATAGGTTCCGCCGCGTGAGTGACACGAATCTCTATCGACTCGACGGGTGGGCGCTCGTGCTTGGCGCATCGAGCGGCTTTGGTGAGGCCACGAGCATCGCGCTTGCACGCGCAGGCATGAATGTCATCGGAGTGCATCTCGATCGACGTGCTGGAATGGCACATGTCGAGGAGATCAAAGCGAAAATCGTGGCCGCAGGACGCGAAGCGTTGTTCTTCAATGTGAACGCCGCCGACGAAGCCAAGCGCAACGAGACCCTCGATGCGGTGGCGCATGTTCTCGACGAACGCGGCGAAAAAGTTCGTGTGCTCATGCATTCTCTCGCGTTCGGAACGCTCAAGCCGTTTTGGACGAGCGAAGATCCGAACGTGATCAACAAGGCCAACATGGACATGACGCTCGATGTCATGGCCCATAGCCTCGTGTATTGGACTCAAGACACGCTGCGTCGCGGCCTCTTCTCGAAGAACGGACGCGTCTTTGGGATGACATCAGCCGGCAACATGCAGATGTGGAGCGGCTACGGCGCAGTCAGCGCTGCGAAGTGCGCGCTCGAGTCTCATCTGCGACAGCTTGCATGTGAGCTCGCCCCGCTCGATATCACGGCCAACGCCATCGAAGCGGGTGTGACGGATACGCCGGCGCTTGCGAAGATTCCAGGCAGCGATGGGATGAAAGTCGGCGCGATTGCGCGAAATCCGCATCGACGTCTCACGACGGTCGAAGACGTCGCAGACTGTATCGTCGCGCTCTCGATGCCCGCGACGCGATGGATGACGGGCAACGTCATTCGAATCGATGGTGGCGAGAAAATCGCTGGTTGAAATTCAACGTATCCGTCGCGCACGGTTGGCATCCAAGATCCGTCGCACCTGCACGCTCTTCGGGTGCAAGATCGATCAGCCCCTCGAGACGAGATTCGAGCAACGGCCCGAATCCAAAGGCGTGTTGGACATAGGGATCTTCGGGATCACGACGCAAACATCACGCACGTGCTACCCTCGTTCCTATCCGCGCCTACTGCTATATATGCCTTTGCGCTCCTAGAAGCGGCGGATCGGAGGACACGTCTCATGTGTGGCATCGTTGGCTATGTCGGCAAGGGAAGCACCGCGCCCATTCTTCTCGATGGCCTTCGGCGCCTCGAGTACCGCGGCTACGATAGCGCGGGGGTCGCCATTCAGTGCGGCGAGCAAATCAAGGTGGCGCGTGCCGTAGGCAAGCTGCGCAACCTCGAAAAGACGCTGGACGCGAACCCAATCGAAGGCACGAGCGGCATCGGTCATACGCGCTGGGCCACCCACGGCAGGCCCAGCGAAGTGAACGCTCACCCGCACGTCTCAGGGCCCGTGGCCGTCGTGCACAACGGCATCATCGAGAATCACCTCTCACTGCGTGTGCGTTTGGTCGAACGCGGGGCGAAGATCGTCAGCGACACCGATACCGAAATCGTTGCCCACTTGGTTTCGGAAAAGCTTCGCGAAAGCGGAGGCAAAGGGGGCCTCGAAGAAGCCGTGCGTGCGGCACTCCGCGAAGTGCATGGCGCCTATGCGCTCGCCGTGATGAGCAACGATGAGCCCGGCAAAATCGTCGTCGCAAAATCGAGCTCACCCTTGGTGCTCGGCCTCGCTGAAGATGCAACGTATGCAGGCAGCGACATCCCCGCACTCCTCCCCTACACGCGCAACATGGTCTTTCTCGAAGATGGCGATATGGCTGTCATCGAAGAGGGTTCGGTCAAGATCACACGCCTCGACGGAAGCCCCGTCGAGCGCCCCGTCAAGGCGATCGATTGGTCGCCCGTGATGGCCGAAAAGGCCGGCTTCAAGCACTTCATGCTGAAGGAGATTCACGAGCAGCCCCGCGCCATCGAAGATACCCTTCGCGGTCGACTCGATCGCGAACAAGGAGATATTCATGGACACGAGATCGGCTTGTCCGAGGACGATGCGAAGGCGATCAAGCGCGTGTTCTTGCTTGCGTGCGGTACGAGCCATCACGCGGCGATGACCGGCCGATATTACCTCGAGTCGATCGCGCGCATTCCGACATCGATCGAGCTCGCGAGCGAGTTTCGTGGACGCGATCCCATGATCGGCGAAGGCGACTTGGTCATCGCCGTCAGCCAGAGCGGAGAGACGCTCGACACGCTCGTCGCGGCACGCGAAGCGAAGGAGCGCGGCGCAAAAGTACTCGCGATCGCAAACGTGATCGGAAGCGCGATTCCGCGCATGGCAGACGCAGCCTTCTACACGCACGCGGGCCCGGAGATCGGTGTCGCGTCGACGAAATGTTTTACGACGCAGCTCGCGAACCTCTTGATGCTGTCGGTTTGGCTCGGACGTCGGCGCGGAGCGCTCGACGAAGCGCAAGCACGCGAACTCGTCGAAGCGATGGCGCGCTTGCCGCTCATGATGCGCGACGTCGTCCATGGCACCCGGCAGCTCGTCTACAATGTCGCCAAGCGCTATCGCGATGCGCGTGATGTGCTCTTCCTCGGCCGTGGCTTGAACTTCCCCATCGCGCTCGAGGGCGCACTCAAGCTCAAAGAGATCTCGTACGTCCACGCGGAAGGCTATGCGGCGGGAGAAATGAAGCACGGCCCCATCGCGCTCATCGATGCGGCGGTGCCCGTCTTCGTGTTGATGCCCAGAGATCGTTGGTACGAGCGCACGAATAGCAACCTCCAAGAGGCCAAAGCACGCGAAGGCCAAGTCATCGCGATCGCGACCGAGGGCGACGAATCAGCCCACGGCACCTCGCAAGACGTCATTGAGATCCCCGCAGCACACGAAGCCATCACGCCCTTCCTCACGGTGCTTCCGCTCCAGCTCTACTCGTATTACGTGGCAGACCTGAAGGGCACGGACGTCGACCAGCCTCGCAATCTCGCAAAGACAGTCACGGTCGAGTAACGCTTCGAAGATGCTTCATGGCGCGCGCATTGCCGTCGTCGTACCAGCGTACAACGAGGCGCGATTCATCGAACGGACGCTCGCAAACATCCCGACCTTCGTCGATCACGTGATCGTGGTCGACGATGCGTCGAGTGACCGCACGAGCGACGCTGCGCGTGCCGTTTCTGATCCTCGCGCCCTCGTGGTGCAACACGAAAGCAATCGTGGCGTCGGCGCTGCGATTGCCACGGGATACCGCATTGCGTTCGATACGGACGCCGATGTCGCCGCTGTCATGGCGGGTGACGCACAAATGGACCCCGCGGATCTCGAACGCGTCGTCGCACCCGTGGCCCGCGGTGAAGTCGATTATTGTAAAGGAGATAGGCTCTCTCATCCGAGTGTCAAAACCGCGATGCCGAAGCATCGTTTTGTCGCCAATCACGTGCTCTCTCGGCTGACGAGCCTCGCGCTCGGCATGATCGTGCGAGACTCTCAGTGCGGCTATACGGCGATATCGCGTGCTGCCATTGCACGCATTCATCTCGACCGAATATGGCCTGGGTATGGCTATCCCAATGACCTTTTGGGTCGACTCGTGGCCGCACGATTGCGCGTCCGAGAAGTCACGGTGAGACCGATTTATGCTGACGAAGAGAGCGGCATTCGCTTACGACATGGCCTTCTCGTGATTCCATTCCTCCTGGCGCGCACCGCGCTCAACCGACGAAATGTATCGCTATGACGAGCTTTCAAGGCTTCCTCACCGTATCGCTCGTGCTCTCGGCATGTGCTGCTCGCCCTCGGTTCGAGCTCGGAGCGGAATGCGAGCTCACCGCCGAATGTGCGGCACCGTTCGTGTGCCGGCTGGGACGCTGCCGAGATGAGTGCCGGAGCAATCGTGATTGCCGCGCTGGACTCACGTGTCTTCGCGAGAATGGTTTTGGTGTATGCGAACTCGAGTACGAGACTTGCGTACTCAGCAGTGATTGTCCCGAACATCTCGTCTGTCTCGACGCGCGTTGCGCCAATGCATGTGAGACAAACATTGATTGTCCTCCTGGCATGGAATGCGTCGAGGGATCGAACGGTCGCGGATGCCGAGATGAATCGAGGATCGAATGTCAGTACAATACGGAGTGTGGCGATATCAAAATTTGCGCGCCCGATCATCGATGCCGCGAGCAATGTCGTACGGATCGCGACTGCCGTGACGGCACCGTATGTACGAGCATGGCTCAGGTGCGGGTATGCGACTGGCCGATGACGCTCGATGGTGGGCTCTCAGACTCATCCACCATCGACGCGAGCCTCCCCCTCAACCCGATCATCAGCGCCACTCGGCTCGTCTCGGTCCTAGACGATTCGTTCGTCGACATCGATGTCGATTGGCATCGCCAACTCGCATATGTGTCCTCTCGTGAAACGGCCGCGTGTCTTTATGTCGTCGACTTTTCGAACGAGCTGACTCCGACGATCGTTCGCATCCTCGGTGCTGCGGACGGCACCGGGGGTCGCTGCCTTGGCTCGACGATCTCGGAAACAGGACAGCATCTCTTCCTCACTTCCTGGTTGAACAATCAACTCGAGTATTGGCGATTGGACGACGATCCACGCGAAGCGACTCGCATCAGCGCACTGACGGTCAACTATCCAAGGGACGTTGTGTTCGACGAAGCAAACCACGTGCTCTACGTCATTCAAGGACAGCCAACCCCTGGATTTTCACGAATCGACATCGCCGGCGATGGTTCCTTGAGCTTGATTGATTCCTATGCTTTGCCGCTGTGCAATCTCCACTACAACGGCGCGGCACTCCTCCGAGGCTCCCTTCTTACCGGGTGCGCAGACGACAACTCGCCGGCCGAGATCATCGACGCCGCCAGCCTCACGTCGATCGACTCGATCGACATGAGTCACCACGACCTCTCCGGCTTTTGGACCGCGTCTTCGTTCGAAGAAATTGGCTTCCTCGGCGGCTGGGTGAGCGGATTTTTCGAGTTCGATATGACACTCGGAAGAGCCGTGCTCGCGTCGCGCTTCGACAACGCTGGCGGTTATCGAGATTCCGCGTTCGTCCGACGGGACGCGACTCGTCTCCTCTTTGCCGTGGGGTCGTTTGGCTACGTCGACGTCTTCGACGCTTCCCTTCCGCGTGCTCCACGATTGGTTTCGAGAACACACCTCATGGAAGTCGAGAGCGAACTTTACGGAGTGGCGATCCACGCCGACTCACGGCGGGCGCTCCTCGTCACGAATCGATCCCAATTCATCATCGTCGATATCGATCGACTCGAGCCCGCCACGATGGACTGGCCGTCCTATTAGCTAATTGAACTGGCACGACCGTGCATGAAGATCGGAATGCCCACCACCAGCTTCCCCAGAAATGTTCACGACATTTCTGGAGTTTTCGTGCTCGGCATGGCGCGTGCGCTCGCGCAGCTTGGACACGAAATCGAGGTGATCGCTCCCGAATCGAATGAAGACGACGGCGCATGGACCCATCCGGCACCAGGCGTCTCGGTGCGTTGGCTCCCTTATGTGCGTCCGAGAAGCCTCGAGCGCACGTTTCATCGTCACGGTGCTCCAGACAATCTTGCTCGAGATCCGCTCGCGTGGCTCGGCGCCGCGACGTTTCCTCTCGTGCTCGGTCACGCTCTTGCCAAAGAGCGGAGCTCCTCGAGACGATGGGACGCGATCATCAGTCATTGGGGGCTGCCGACGGGTCTCGTCGTATCTCTCGCGCGTGAGCATCAAAAGCACATCGCTTTCTTTCATTCGGCCGACGTTCACCTGCTCGCGATGAGCGCACGGATGGGTCGCGTGCTTGCGCGAGAAATCTCGCTCGGAAGTGACTCACTCGTGTTCGTGAGCGCAGCTCTTCGCGATCGATTTCTCGCGCTCGCACCCGAGTCTGCCTCGAAAGCGCATGTCATCGCGATGGGTGTCGATAGGCCAACCACGTTCGATCGTGCGCACGCGCGTCGCGAGCTCGGATGCTCCGAGCTCACGCTCCTCGTCATGAGTCGTCTCGTTCCGATCAAAGGAGTCGACCGCGCCATCGAGGCGGTGAGCGGCTTGCCTGGCATTCGTCTCGTGATCGCAGGTGCCGGCCCGGAGCGGACGCGACTCGAACGAAGCGCACCTCCAAATGTACATTTCATGGGTCAGCTCGCCGGTCTCGAAAAGGCAACGTGGCTCGCTGCCGCGGACGCACTCATCGCTCCTTCGATCACTCTTGCTTCTGGGCGCACGGAAGGCGCACCGACCGCCGTCATCGAAGCCATGGCCGCCGGGCTCCCGATCATCGCGCATCCGGTCGGAGGATTGCCCGAGCTCATCATGCACGAACGCTCGGGGCTGCTTAGCTCGAGCTGCGACGTGCGTGATCTGCGGAGTGCCATTCTGCGCTTCGCAGAAGACCCGAATCTCGCGTCGCGCCTTCGCCGAAATGCAGAAGAAGAGGGCATGAAGCGAACTTGGGATTTCGTCGCACCGAAGATCCAAGCGCTGCTTTGAGCCGCGCTCCACGCGATCGGCGTTACATCTCGATTCGCTCTGCCGCGGCTGGAGGACGAAACGAAAAAATCGAGGTTGGCAATCGGGGATTTTCCTCTTGGCGACGAAAATCGAATCGATTCGTATTGCCTGCATGGTCGATGATCATCATGCGATGCACGCGACCGCGACGCGCCTCGCTTCGATCGACATAAAGGAGCACACGTTCGTACAGCGCGATAGGTTGTCGGGGACGCAGCTCGACGACGCTCCCAACGAATCCCGTGGCTCCATGCTCGAGCAACCTCGCGTCGAACTCGGTCTCGAGATTCGATGTTCCCATCCATAACCCGAGCACGACGGGCAATACGTCTTGATCGACCTGCTGCTCGTAATAATGCCCAGGAGAAGGTTCGGGCTCATATGCAATCAGGCGTGTACCATCACTCACCACCACGCGCCTCGTCGGCCTCTCGAAATCGATGCGCATTCGATTCGCACGGGCCACCGCGATCTCACCACGAGACCGCTCCTCGCGCTGTTGAATGCGGTGGAAATATCGCTGCTCGAACCGCGCCCGAAATGTTCGGAGCACGCCATAGCGCGATTGGATCTCTGAAAGCACGAGGCTCGCCGGGTCAGATGGAGGAGCCGATTGTGCTGCAAGCGTCGACGAACCGACTCTCCAGCAGAGCGCAATAACCAGCAGAAAACTCCAGTATTTTGAGATTTTAGAGAACACTGGGAAAAACTTTCGAGCTCTTGATGGCACAAATGAGAGCGACGGTTGTTGAAACGTCATGAGTCGGTCGGTAGGATGTGGCAGTTGTTCTTCTTTACAGATCTCTGCCTTCTCTTACTCCAATCGTCCTTCAACGTGTGATGGAGGTGTCATGGCGAGAACGCAGTTGCGTCAGGCGGATCCCCAGAAGGAGCTCGATCGCCTGCAGAATCGGCATAGGAAGCTCAAGGAGCGCGTCGCAGAATATGAAGCGCGCCTATTCCTCTCGAATACCGAGCAGCTGAGCTTGGCGAAGCTGAAGAAGGAGAAGCTTGCGACCAAGGATGCGATCGAAAGCCTCCGAAGCACCGCGAACTGACCTGCCAAAGTTTCCATTGCGCCGCGTCAGCGATCGCTCGATTCTGGCGGCCGAAATGCAAGCGGTTCACGGGGTTGGAGCTCGGCGAGCGTTCGTGTGAGGAGATCTCGCTGTTCATCACGAAGCGCATGGGTCTCTCGCACGGTCTCTCGCACGAGGGTCTCTCGCACGAGCTCCTCCGCAACGACCAAATAGTGCAATGCCTCGAGGCGATGGCCGAGACGGTACTCAGCCATCCCTCGAAAATAATAATAGCGAGCTCGCATGCTCTCATCCATCGTCGGGAGAGAAGTCTCGAGATCGACGAGCCAAATGCGAGCCGCATCGAAACGCGCATCGTCATACGCTTCTTGAGCACGACGCATTTCCGAGGTCGTCGCTGCACAGCCAATGAGCAAAAGCGCAGCGAGTGACGGAAAGAGCAAGCGAGAGAACGGCCAACACATCGCCTGACAGCATACTGGAATGTGCTGCATCGGGCGCCTGTTTAAGAACACCGACGAAAAGAACGAACGCGGAGCCGCTTCCGTGAGCAACTCCGCGTTCAGGAAAATCAAAGGCGTTCAGGAAATCAAGCTCAAGAAATCGAGACGACCAACCGAAACAGAAAATGCTGTTCCAATCGGAACAAGTTCAGTCGAACCAAAGCAAGAAGACAAAGCGAAGCAAAGCGAAGCAACATACCGATGACGATCCACTCCGGCCAGAGCAGGCTCGACGTCGGGAAAGCCGGTATCTCTAAGAGTTCAGCGTCTCGAAGGGCTGATCACTGCCAAGAAGTCGCTATGAAGACAGCTCGGGTGGCTCCTTGAGCAAGGTGCTTGCCAGACATTGGGCAGCGACTACCAGCACGTGTGAGCGCGTCGTTTTGTCAATAAAAACACGAAAGCCCTGCCATCCGAGACAAGGTGGCAGGGCTTCTATCCATGACATCGCTGTCGTGGTGATCCACGACTGCACACCAGAGTAGGTGTTTCAGTTCCGCTTGCGAGCCACCTGGCGACCGAGCACCAACACCACAGCGGCGTTGAGCACGAGCCACGGTCCCACGAGGAGAGAGGGCAAGAGCGCGAGGGTCGTCGTCGGCCAGAACGCTTCGATCAAGAGGAACGCCGCCGTTCCAAGACACAGGCCAACGAGCAGAGGCTGCATTTTTCTGAGGTGCAGCATCAGAGCCACGATCACGAGCGGAATGAGCGCACTGAAAGCGAACAGCGCTCCCCACGAACCTAGCAGGTTCGCCCCCAAACCAGGTCCGCCCCACGATAGCAGTGTGCCAAGTCCTGCCGTGCCAGCGATGGCATGGAACGGCAGTGCACCGAGGCCTCCCGCCGTCACGAAGGCCACGGCGGTCGCGGTGAGGAATCCAGTCCCCAACTGATGACGTCTCCGCAAAAGGGCAAGGACTCCGATGCCGAGCGCGACCGCGAGCACACCACGCATGGCCCCCGTTTCATTGACGGCCTTCGCGAGCGCTCCCGACGCTTGCACGAGCCCTGCACCAAAGTGCTGTCGATCTCCCAAATCGACGGCCGTTTGAGTCAACACACGCTCGACGGCATCAGGGTCGGTGACGCCGCTGCCGATCACCAGGGCTGCGACACCCGCCACGTGCGGCGCGGCCATCGAGGTGCCTTGATAGGCGACGTAATCGAAGCGACGGGGATCGCGCGCGACCAACGTGTTTTGTAGAACCCCATCGGGCATTCCGTCACCGTTCTGATCGACCCGCATGTCGCCGCCGGGAGCCACGAGATCGAGGCCGCGGCCATACGACGAATAGAACGAGAGATGACGATCGAACCGCACCGCGCCCACGGCGATCACGTGATCATGTCGGGCCGGATATTCGACCGTGCTTCGCGAGGCGTTGCCTGCAGCAGCCACCACGACGACACCGCGCTCGTGTGCGTACTCGATGGCTCGCTCGACGGTTCGCGAACGCATGCCGCCGCCGAGCGACATGTTGATTACATTGGCTCCGTGGTCGGCAGCCCAACGAATCGACGCCGCGATGCCACCCCAACCTCCCGATCCATTTCGGTCGAGGACGCGGAGCGGCATAATGGCCGCTTCGGGTGCCACACCCGCCACGCCGAGCGCGTTGTGAGTGCTCTGCGCAATAGTGCCCGCGACGTGCGTGCCGTGGCCGTGCTCATCATCGGCAAATGCATCGTTATCGACGAAATCCCAGCCATCGACGAATCGAGTGCGCGCAAGATCGGGGGCCTGCATGAAACGATCAACGTTCCGATACGCGACGCCCGTATCGATCACGGCCACCACGACCCCCGCTCCTCGAGCGCGGGTCCACGCTTCGGGCATGCCAATCTGATCGAGATGCCACTGATAGCGATAGTAGGGATCATCCGGGAGGAACACGCCGTCTCTGTCCGCCGGCGCAGGCGCAGGCGCTCTCTCACCGGATTGGTCGTTCATGAACCCGACTTCGGTCTCGGGCAGTGACCAGGTGCGCTCGACCTCGACGCCTTCCACACGCGCATCGCGTCGGAGCACGCGGAGCACGTCCGAGATCTCACTCGGGGGAGGCGAGATTCGAAAGAGCTCTGCTTCATCGCTGAGCATCGTGCCGAGCCCCGCTTCGTCGACGGGCCACGCATAGGGTGCGATCGCACCTGCCAACTCGCGCGCCACCGCCATGCGATCTTCGGCGCTTGCCGAGTCATCGAGATCGACGAGCACCGCCCCCGTGGGCGGATCGACATCCAACACAGTGCCCGCTCCACGCGACACGCCCGTGCAGGCAGCACCGGGACAGCGCAGATCGGTTCGCGCCAACACGGACGCAAGGACCAACGCAAGAACGGCGACCCCGAAGATCACCTTCGACCAGGGAAACGTTCGTCGAGGCATGACTTCCAGTATGAGCCCCGAAGCACCGGGATGGCTATACGAACGCCTCGAATCTTCGATGGCATGAAATCGTATACGTGCGTTCTCTCCGCGACGTGTGTCAGAGGACGACTTCTCGAGAAGTCGTGCGACACGGTGCGACAGAACGCATGAGCTACACGAGAATGATGTCCTCGTCGCCGAGCTCTTCGGGTGTCTCGAGCAAGAGGCGCGTGTCGAGCATCCGCGCCTCACCGAGCTGGCTCACGTATTCCCGAATCTCGGGGAACGCCGCGACGAGCTTTCCAAACACCTCTTTGGAGAGGAAAAGAACGGTGCTCTTTTGCGCTGCAGTGACGGTCGCGCTCGCGCGCTCCTCGTGAAGGAGAGAGATCTCGCCGAACACATCCCCGGGCTTCAAGGTCGCCAGAAGAACTTTGCTGTCACCATCGATCTTCGACACATCGACTTCACCCGAGAGCAAAAGGAAAAGCCCCTGCCCAAGCTCGCCCTCCCGCACGATCGGCACCCCGACACCCACGTCATGGGCCGTAAAGCGGCGGATCAAATCCATGCGCTGCTTTCGATCGAGGGGACGAAAAAGAGGAGAGGTCTGCAGCAAGTTGTGGAGCAGTCGTTCGCGGGTGAACTGATCGAGCGCCGCGGCGAGCGTCCCGAGCTCGAGCGAGAGCGCAGAGAGCGCATCGCGATCGAATTCCAGCAAATCCGTATCTGAGTTCGCGCGCACCGTGGCAGAACGCGGCGCCGCCGACACGAGCGCCATCTCACCGAAAATCGCGCCTTCACGCAATGTGGCCAGCGCGGTTTCGCCTCCTTGCGCGAGCTTGCGCGTGATCGAGACCTCACCGCGCGCAATCACGAAAAACGACGCCCCTGGCGCCCCTTCTTCGAGCACCACATCCGAAGACCGCACGCGCCGTAACACGAGCGCCGGAAGCACCCTGCGGAACGCGTCGGCGCTGAGCGCGCTGAAGAGTGGAATGGGCGGCAGATGCTCAGGAAATGGAACGTTCGGGGGTTGTCCTGCGACCTGTTCGGCAAAGGCGACGAGCGCGGTCAGCGGCACTTCGCGGGTGAGGTCGAGTGAGGTCGGCAAGGCGAGATCGGCATGGGTCGGAGCCACGCGGACAGCACGTCCCAAACGAGGGGAATCCGCCGAGTAAAGTTCGGCGAGTGAGCCAAGCAAGGCTTCGAGCTGCGGCTCGAGCGCCGTGAGGATTTTGAGCGCGACGAGCGCCCGCAATGGATAGCCTGCGTGCATCGCGTAACGCGCGAGGCCCGTGTACACGATCGCCGCGCGCTGGACCTCACCGAGGGCGAGCAACGCATCCGCGACTCGAAGACGCGCATCGAGATCGATGGGATCCAACTGCACGATGGCGCAGTAGGCGTGCAACGCCGAATGCAAATTGCCTTCGAAGAGTTGCTGATCGGCGTGGGTCCGGAGGTCACGGAGTGTTCGCATGCGGAGAGCATGGTAACCGATGTCGACAGCGCTTGGGTGGCGCCGGAGAGATTGAGTAGTATGCCAAGGAGCGAAAGCGCAGCCGACCATGGAGACGTGCACAAAGTGCGGAGCCTCCGTTGCCGAGGAGGAGGATCACTGCTCTGCCTGCGGTACAGCGCGCGCTATGGATCCGGACGAACGACGATTGGAGGCCTTGCGGAACAAGGCCGCTGACGAGAGCGGAATTGTCCTTGGAAGCGGCTCTGCCGCCGAAGAGGATGCCAGCAAGACCGTCCCTGCCGGCACTTGGGCGTCGACCAGTGAGTCTCCGCGCAAATCGTTTCCGGAGCAGGACACCCGACGCATTCGTCGTATTCCGACCGGCGACATCGATGTGCGCAGTGAGCCCACCATGAATCGGGTACGTACGGGCCCGCGACAAAGCACCGCTCTTGCCATCGCCAATGCTCCCGAGGAAAGCGAGCCTCTCAAAGAAAGCGAGGTCATCCAGAAGGAAGGACGCCTCGTCGCGTTCCCGACCGGCGCCACCCCTCATCGGCCGGCCTGGCTCGCCTCGGAGCTCCTTCGCGAACGACTCCCAGCGGAACCCTACGCGCGGGTGTCGCGGGTTCTGGCGGTGGCCACAGGGGGTGGTGGCGCGCTCTTCACGGCGGTCTTCGGTGGAGGGAGCGGAGCGCATCTCGGGCTCGCTGGTTTGTTCCTCGCGGTTGCGATTGCCGCGTTGGCGCCGCTCGGGTTTCGCATGCGCGCCTCGGTCTTCGCGGTGCTCGCGTCGATCGGGCTCGTGATCGCGACCACGAGCGTGGAATCAGGACCAGGTGCCGATGTGTTTGGGCTCGTGACGCTCGGCACGACGCTGCTCGCAGCCGCCCAACTCCTGCGATCGATTCACCGCACGTCGAAGTTCGCGCGGGCTGCCATGGGCCTTGGAATCGCGGTGTCGGCATCGTGGCTGTTTCTCACGGGCGGGCTCGACGCCATGGTGGTGCAAAGCACGGATTGGGTCGCATGGTGTGAACCGGGAGCGCGAGCCCTGCTGTTGGTCGTGCTTGCCCTCTCCTTGCTTGGCTTTCTGGATGACACTGGGGACAGCGGATGTCGCGTGTGGCCGTGGTTCGTTCTTGGATGGTGCGGCCTTCACGCGGTCCTCGCGATTCTCGCCGAGAGCACGGGAAGTGACGTCGCGATTCTCGCAGCTGCGTTTTTCGGCAGCGTCGCGGCGTTTGGCTGGATGCAAGTCTGGGCCACCACCCCGCAGCTCGGCCCGCTTTCGAAATAACCAGAGTCGATTCGTTCGACTCTGGGTTCACGCCTCTTTTTGGCGATCTCCCCCAAAGCGTGCGCATGCTCCGTGCCGTGCGAACTTCTTTATTCATCCTGCTTTTTTGGGCGATGGGGACGAGCGCGCAGGCGCAGCGCTGTCACGATGACGTGCTCGCCGAGGCCGCGTCCGTGCTCATGCTCGAAGGGGGAGACCCCACGGGGACCGAGCTCGTGGCAGCAGCCCGGCGTGCCGGCTCCGATGCGCCGACCGTTCACGCGCTCGCCATCCACGATGGAAGTGACGCACGCATCGCCTCGTGGCTCACTCGACTCGAAGAACGACTGCGCGCGCCGATCGTGTGCGGGCAAGCGCGAGGACAAGAGCGGATTCTCGTTCTCGCCGCACCGCAGGCCGGACGCATCGAAACGGGTGAGGAGGGGCAGCTTTCCTTTGTGCTGGCCGCCGGATTCTCAGAACCCACTGTGTTTTTCGAGGACGCGCGAGGCACCATCGAGCGCTTCGAGCTCGATGGGTCTCGAGCTCCGATTCCGTCGCATCTCGAGCCACCCTTGCGTGTGCAGCTGGTCGCGCGAGGGCCCGATGGCCCACGGCCCGTGGCCGAACGAACGTTGGGAGAGGCGAATGTCGCGACGAACCCTGGAATGGAGTCGAGCCTCGAAGAACGCATCGGCGCTCTCCGATCTCGAGCCCATGCTTCGGCGTTGCGTCCGCATCGGCTGCTCGCGAGCCTCGCGCGAGAACACGCGGAGCGCGTGTGTCGCGTGGGCCATGCGGCCCATGAGCTCGAACCAGGGCGAGATCCGCGCGCCCGAGCGCGAGAACGCGGGCTCGTGGCGCGCCATATCGGCGAAGTCGTGGCGCGGGGAGCAAGTGTGAATGCCGCGTTCGACGCGCTCACTCGGAGCGCATCGCATCGAGCCGCCCTGAGCGATCGTCGTTTCACCGATGCAGGAGCGGGCATCGCGGAGGATTCGCGAGGTCGCGTGTGCGTGGTGGTGATGCTCGCAGCGTGGCCAAGATTGGTGGCGAGGTGATCGGGTTTCGTTCCGCGTACAACGGCTCTTCACGCCGCGCGAACGTCTTTGGTACGTGCGAGAAGGTCTCTTCCCGCGCCGCAAACGCCTTTTGCAGGCGTAAAACGCGTTCGCGCGCCAGGAACACGCATGGTTGCATGCGCGAAGCGCTTCCTCACACGCCGCAAACGCCTTTTGATAGCTACCCAAGGCTTCCGTTCACTGGGAAAACCCGTTTTACGGGCGCTCAGAACCAGTACGCGAGGTGGATGTCGGCGCGTCCGCTCTTCGACGTTTCAGAAAACGCAAACGCGGTGCTCAGGCCGAGCTCGTGAAAACAACGCAACGCATATGCCGTCGTCCGAACCCGCGGGCGCATCACCAAGCGCGTGCGCGTGCTTGCACGAACGAATAGAAGAACACGCTGTTCGGATCGCGCGCGACGACTTCGAGCTCGCGCGTCATTCCGTCCACGATCTCCTGCGAGACCTTCCCGGCCGCGAGCAAACCTGGCGCCCCCGAGAGCAGGAGCTCGGTCCAATAGGCGAGGAACTCGGCGCGCTCGCCCGGTGCGCGGTTGTCGAGGTGGAAGGTGCGAACGTCTGTCGTGATGTCGCGGAAGCCGACCGATTGGAGGAGGTTCCCGAGTTTGGCGCCCACGAATGGATCGCCGCCGAGGCTCAGCTGGTGATCATTGAAAGCCATCCAGTACCGAAGCGTGTCGGGGCTATACGGATCGATGAAGAACGTGGCGTTCAACACTTCATTGCACACGATGGGTGCCCCCGGAACGAGCACGCGACGAACTTCGGAGAGCACGCGCGAGGGAGAGCCAATGTGCTCGAGGATCCAGCACAGGAAGGCGCCATCGAAGGTTTCACGTTCGAACTCGAGTCGCGTCGCGTCACCCTTGGTGATCGTGTAGCGACCCTTCGCCCACGGCACCGTCGTGAGAGAACGGCTCGCTTCGGCGATTTGCTCGTCGTTGATCTCGACTCCCGTGACATGGGCATCGGGGAAGTGGCGCAGGAGAATCTCGGTCTGAGCGCCGACGCCGGAGCCCACCTCGAGCAGTCTGCGTCGCCTGCGAAACGGCAATCGATCGTGGACCATCGGTTCGAGGAACTGCGCCTGACGTCGCAACCTCTCGCGCTCTTTTTCACTGTAACCGTGGAGGTATCCCGTGGCGTCCGTCATCGTGCATGCGAAGGTGCCCTTCGTCTCTGGCTCCCGTCAACTCACACGACGCGCGGCACGACGTCTCGGGCGCTCGGGACTTCGCGCGGCGATGCTACGAACGAGGACACGGCACGGCACGTCCATCAAAGCGGCATGCCCGATGCTCGAACGTCCCTGCATGGGCACGATCACCACGAAGGACGGCACCGAGATTTTCTACAAAGACTGGGGCGCGGGGCCTCCGGTCGTGTTAAGTCACGGTTTGCCGCGGGCCACGGGTGCATGGGACGCGCAGATGGTCTTACTAGCCGCGCGAGGCAACCGCAGCCTAGCTCACGCCCGCCGCGGGCACGGACGCTCGAGTCAGCCGTCGGAGGGGAACGAGATGAACACATACGCCGACGACCTCGCGACGCTGATCGAGGCCCTCGATCTGCGCGGCGCCACGCTCGTGGGGCACTCCACCGGAGGCGGAGAAGTCACGCGCTACACTTTTCGTCACGGCACCGGGCGGATCGCGAAGCTCGTGTTGGTCTCCGCCATCCCGCCGCTGATGCTCCAGACGCCCGCCCACCCCGATGGGCTGCCGATCGAGGTCTTCGACGGCATCCGAGCCGGCCTCCTCGCAGGCCGTTCGCAGTTCTACGAGGAACTGTCGACCCCGTTCTTCGGCGCCAATCGCCCGGGCGCTCGGGTTACGGACGGCACCCGGCACGCATTCTGGCTGCAGGGGATGCAAGGCGGGCTCAAGGGCCAGCTCGAATGCGTCGCGGCGTTCTCGGAGACTGACTTCACCGAGGATCTCCGAAAGCTCGATGTGCCGGTGCTCTTCATTCACGGCGACGACGATCAGATCGTGCCGATCCGTGCGGCTTCCATCGCCGCCTCGAAGCTCGTTCGAGACGCGACGCTGAAGATTTACGAGGGCGCTCCCCATGGGATCGCGGTGACGCACGCAGAGCGGCTCAACGAAGATCTCGTGGCATTCCTCTAGATGCCCGTCTTTTACATTTTCCGCTACTCGATCTCGGCCGGCTCCGTCGCTTGGTCCGCACGCATATGGCAGCTCTTATATTTCTTCCCGCTGCCGCACCAACACGGATCGTTGCGCCCCACCTTGGGCTTGTCGCGACGCACTGTCTCGACTTTGGGCGCAGGCGCGATGACCTGGGAGCGGCCACCACGCGCGGCGGCTGCCGGCACCCCCGCAGCGGCTGCTCGCACTCCGCCACGCGCCGCGCTCCGACCATTGCTCGAGGCAGCTCCCGCCGCATCGCCCGCCGACGGTGCCCCGCTCGCCCCACTCGCGACGTGCCCCATACGCATGCGCTGTTGCTGCGCCTCGACCTCACGACGGCGCTGCTCTTCGAGGCGTCGCACGTCCTCCTCACGCATCACCTGAACTCGGAACATCTGCTGGGCGACCTGCGCCTTGATGCCTTCGGTCATCGCGACGAAGAGGTCGTAGCCCTCCTTCTTGTATTCCTTTTTGGGATCGCGCTGCCCATATCCGCGAAGGCCGATGCCGTCGCGAAGTTGATCCATGTTCGTCAGATGATCGAGCCACTGACGATCGATCTCGCGCAGATAAAAGTTGCGGAAGGCACGCAAGAAGTGTTCGGGCCCGATCTCTTTCTCTTTCTTGAGAAGAACGGCCTCGGCATCCCCGTAGAGACGCTCCGCGAGATCTTCGGGGTCGGTAAAACTCTGAATGCCCGTCGCTTCGATTCCGAACGTCTCTTCGTAGGATTTGCGTAGCCCTTCGAGATCCCAATCCTCCGCATGCTTGTTGGGTGGACATGCTTGCGTCACGAGCTGACCGACGATGTCGTCGACGAGGTCGAGCATGCGCTCACGTTGCTCGGTGAGCGAGAGGGCAACCTCTTGTTCGAGGAGCTCGAGGACTTGAACCGGCTTCTTTGCGATTTTCTCGATGGAGACGCGGGTCCCGAACACGTCGTAGACGTTGCGCTCGAGGGATACCGGGCGAACCTCCGCGAGATCTGCGATGTGGACTGAAAGCGCCTGCTCTTGCCACGCACGCAGCTCGATATCGTATGCATGGACGGCTTCGTTCCACGCATTGAGCATGGCCGCGTCGGCGTTTTGCGGCAGAGGGCCAGGCGGCGCAGGCGGCGCGTTCTTCGCGCCGGGAACCTTGACCATGAGTTCGAGCGAGGGTCGTGAGCGCTTGAGCAGCTCTTCGTTCGCCTCTTTGACGAGAGACTCGGGGACTTTCCCAGCGTTGAGCTCGTCTTCGGTCGGGACCGTGCGGTACTGCCCCTCGAGAACCTGCCTTCGCAAGGTGTAGATGCTCTTGCGCTGCTGGTTCATCACGTCGTCGTATTCGAGCAGATTCTTACGAACATCGAAGTTTCGTTCTTCGACCTTCTTCTGCGCATTTTCGACCGAGCGCGTCACCCACTTGTGCTCGATCGGAACGCCCTCTTCCATGCCGAGGGTCGTCATCATCGATTGAATGCGCTCACCCGCGAAGATGCGCATCAAATCGTCTTCGAGGGAGAGATAGAAGCGAGACGCGCCAGGATCGCCCTGACGACCCGCTCGTCCTCGGAGCTGGTTGTCGATACGACGTGACTCGTGCCGCTCGGTGCCCACGATTTGAAGGCCACCCGCGGCGAGCACCTCTTGCTTCTCGACAGCGCATTCCTTCTCGAGCGTCTGCGTCTCTTCTTTGACTGCAGCCTCGAAAGCCTCGCGATTTTGTAGAATCTCTAGGTTGCCACTCGCACGCGCAGCGTCCATCACGCGATAACGCGCGAGCATCTCGGGGTTGCCACCGAGGAGAATGTCGGTGCCACGACCCGCCATGTTGGTGGCGATCGTGATCGCGCCTTTGCGCCCCGCTTGCGCGACGACATACGCCTCGCGTTCGTGCTGCTTTGCGTTCAGCACTTCGTGGTGGACGCCGGCCTTCTCGAGCATGCGCGCGAGCGCCTCGCTCTTTTCGACGCTCGTCGTTCCGACGAGCACCGGTTGACCCACTTTGTTGCATTCGACGAGGTCTTCGAAGACCGCCTTGAACTTCTCGCGCTCGCTCTTGAAGACGAGATCCTCTTGATCGTTCCGCCGGATGGGCTTGTTGGTCGGGATGACCGTGACATCGAGCTTGTATGTCTTGTGGAACTCCGACGCTTCGGTGTCGGCCGTGCCGGTCATGCCGGCGATCTTTTTGTAGAGGCGGAAATAGTTCTGGAACGAGATGGTCGCGAGCGTGCGGTTCTCGGCTTGGATCGGGACGCCCTCTTTTGCTTCGACGGCTTGATGCAATCCGTCCGACCAGCGACGTCCGGCGAGGACGCGGCCCGTGAACTCATCGATGATGACCACCTTGAGATCTTCGGTGACCATGTAGTGCTGATCGCGCTTGTAGAGCGTGTGCGCGATGAGTGACTTGTTGAGGATGTGGAGCGCTTCGAGGTTGACGGGATCGTAGAGGTTATCGCCTGCGATGATCTTCGCTTCGCGGAGCATGCGCTGCGCGAACTCGATGCCCTCTTCCGTCAATGTGGCGCTGTGAAATTTCTCGTCGACGACATAATGCTCGTCTTTGCGCAGACGGGGCATGATCTTCGCGATGCGAATGTATTTGTCGCTCGCGACGTCGCCCTGGCCGCTGATGATGAGCGGCGTGCGGGCCTCGTCGATCAAGATGGAGTCGACTTCGTCGACGATCGCAAAATTCAGCTCCCTCTGCGCATAGTCGTAGATGCTGAATTTCATGTTGTCGCGCAGATAATCGAACCCGTACTCGTTGTTCTGCCCGTACGTGATGTCTGCGCGATAGGCCGCGCGTTTGGCGGCGTCGCTCTGTGTTGGGATGACGACGCCGTAGCTCAGGCCAAGCCAATTGTAGAGACGCCCCATCCACTCGGCGTCGCGGCGGGCGAGGTAGTCGTTGACCGTCACGACGTGAACGCCCTTCCCTTCGAGGGCGTTCAAGTAACAAGGCAAGGTTGCGACGAGCGTCTTGCCTTCACCCGTCTTCATCTCAGCGATTCTTCCGTCGTGCAGCACCATTCCGCCGATGAGCTGCACGTCGTAATGACGCATGCCGAGCACACGCCAGCCCGCTTCACGAGCGACCGCGAATGCATCGTAAAGGATGTGATCGAGGGAGGCGCCTTGATCGAGCTTTTGCTTGAACTCGGCCGTCTTCGCCTTGAGTTGCGCGTCGCTCAGCTTCTTGAGCTCGGGCTCGAGCGCGTTGATGGCGTTGACACGAGGCTGGATCTTTTTGATCTGACGATCGTGACTGGTGCCAAAAAACTTCTTGAGAATGTCCTCTAGCATGCTGGGCGAGCCTCGAAACGACGGCCGGAGTGGAAAAAGCGGCCGAAAAAGAAAAACTGGCGGGGCAGACTAGGTTGCCCATGCCAAGAGCGCAACGCGCAAGACAGCTTCACCATTCAATCATGGCCGCTCGGGACAGAAGAATTGCCGCGCCCGCCAGAAGCGCAAGTGCAACGCCACCCACGATGGCCAGAACAGAAAGCGTCATCCGGAACCGATTACGACGACTTTTTGCCTCGGAATCACCCGCTGCGTGCATGAGTGTCGTGGCCTCGGCAACAGCCCCGAAGCCACGGCGCAAGAGCAGGACGACGATCACCAGGACGCCGATTCCGAGCGCGGTCGCCGAAATCACGTGCAGACGATGTCGGCGCTCCTGCACCCGGGCGCGATCTGCTTCGAGGCCCGAGACCGCCTCCGGCAGCATCCGCACCTCTTCTTCGGCCCCCGCAAGGAGCATGCGTGGGTCGATGTCCGGCGGATCCTCGAGGCGGACACCTGCTTGATCGAGCCACGCATGCGTTTGTTCGAGGGTGGATGAAACGAGGACATAGCGCGTGGCGGCACGCTCACCTCCGTAAGGATCGGCGCGGACCTGCAAGAGATAGAGGCCTGGGCCCGAATCAGGCAGCGAAATGAGCCTGTGACCAGGGCTCGTGGCCTCGGTGTGAATCCAGAGACCGTCATGGAAGACATCGAGGATCAACTGCTCGCCACCAGGCGGCGCATGAGTTTCGATGTCGACATCGAACCCACTCGCGACACGAGTGGCCGAGAGCCAGGGCGTGGCAAGGGCGAGGGGAAGCCGCACGGTTCGCCGGGCGATCGGTTGACCCAGTCGAGAGGCGAGGAGTTCGACCGCGACTTCGGGTCCATGCGGTACGATCACGAAATGAATGAGCCCCTGATCGACTGAGCTTCGCTGAACGACGGAGGCCTGCGGAGTGTCTTCCATCGTGATTCGATCGGCGGGCAGGGCGTCGATCCACAGCTCGCATGGCTCTTCTGGGACGCAGATACCACCGGCCACACGCACATCGAAGGACGGCGTGACGAAGTCAGCGGTCTCCGCCATGACGGGGCCGAGATCGAGGTGTTGGAGCGCAAGACCGATGCGTCCTCGAAGAGGACGAGGTCGTGCGCTCGTGGTGATGTCGATCAGACGCACCGAGGTGGCGAGGATTTCTCCGTCTTCATTGCGCGCGGTGCCGATGAGCTGAAGCCCGGACATTTCATCGGCCACGGGGGGCAGATTGATTTCCGAGGTCGACTGAATCGAGGGGCGAAGGTTCGCTCGGTGAAGCGTGGTCTCTCCCGCACGGAGCTCCACGACGACCTGGGCTAGGGCGAGCTCTCCGCCATCCGAATGCTCGATGCCACCGAACACGAACGCGTGCACGGGAATCGGATCACCCGGCCGCACTTCTTCGGGGGCGACGAGTTGGAGTTCGTGGGTGACCGACCATTGCTCGGACACGAGAACGGCGTATCCGATCGCCAAGAGCGCGAGCGGCAATGCGACACGAATCGCGAACATGGGTCGGTTCATTTCGCCTGAGCTGTACCTCGATCACGACGACGATCGAGAGCGACGTACTCATCGATGCTCATGATTCGTAAGAGCATACTTCCATGAAGAGCCTACCAGGCCACCTGCGCTTTGGCTGGACACGATTCTCGAAGCTCCGGCGATGAAGCGGGTGCCGCAGCCTCGAAGACACGAACGCCGCAGAGATGATAATCGGATCGCTCAGTTCGTCGACTTGTGTCGCTCGCAACCGGGATTTGCACGCGCTGCCAATGACCGTACGATCGCGCATCGAGGAGCGAAGCGTGGGATATTTTTCTTATTATTTGATGTGGCTCGCGTTCACCTATCTCGTTCAGTACCCACCGCTTCTCGTGGGGCTCGTTGGGATTTATGTGCTTCGACGCTTCGTGCCCGATCCTTTCGTGCTCTTTCGAACGATGGGACGCATTCAGCGATTGCAGCGGCAGATCGATGCCAACCCGGCGAACGTGACGGCACGGCGCGATCTCGCGATGGTCTATGTCGAACGACTGCGGCCCGGGCGCGCGCTCGAGCTCTTGAACGAAGCCCGAACGCGGTTTCCAAATGATGCAGAGCTCTTGTTTTTGACGGGGCTCGCGCAATTCCGTCGAGGACAGCCAGAACCTGCGCTCGAGCCGCTCGTACAAAGCGCAAGCATCGACGCACGCATTCGTTTTGGAGAAGCGTATTTGGTGGCGGGAGATGCCTTGCGCAAACTCGACCGCCATGAAGAAGCGATCGATGCTTACGAGCGCTTCGTGTCGATGAACACCAGCTCGATCGAAGGGCACTTCAAACTCGCGCTTGCGTTGCGTTCGGCGAAGGACGAGGCCGGAGCAAAGAAGGCGCTGGCCGAAGCGCTTTCGACGTGGTCACAGATTCCCGGATACAAGAGACGCAAAGAGCTCGCGTGGTGGCTCCGCGCGTGGGTGTTTCGATGGTTCATCTGAACCATCACGCGTGCTGATTCATCGTGCGGCCACGGCGTGCTCGCGTGAACGCTTCACGCACCGAGTCCTTCACACGCTCCCACGTCCCAGGATTGCGCGCCTCCCAACGGGTGCGCGCATCGCGCTCGATCGCGATCCACTCGCCGTTGCCGTTGCCGAGCTCGTGTCCAAACCGGTACGCAGGCTCCATCTGTTGCCAGGTCGTCGCGCTCTTGGCGCCGATCGTTCGATCGAAGTGAGCGCGGTAGTCCGAGGCTGCGAAATCCCAATCGCGCAGGTTGCGTCGATCTTCGACGTCGATTTCGGTGTGGCGAACCGTATCGCGGATGGTTTCCTTGTGCTCGCTCACCTTCTTCCCGAGGCGAACCTCCTCGACGACATGCGCCGTCTTGGCTGCGTACACTTTCTCGGCGTGTTCGACCATCTCGAGGTCCTGAGGCTGATAATCGGCGGCTGACGCCGGACGATCGATCTGGCGCCGATCGACGTACGCGCGCTCGGCGCGAACCGTGATGTCCTTTTGGACCGGCTCCTCGACGATGCGCGAGCGCACGACGACTCCGCCATGTTCGACCTCGCGCTTACCGATCTGCATCCGTTCTTCGACGATCGAGATTCGATCGGTCGAGGGTGCTCCCTTCGGAAGTTCAGTCGCCGCGCCGAGACCGTTCGACTTGCCCTGCGGCAAGTTGGCAATGTCGACCTCCGTGTGCCGTAAGGTGTCACGGATCGTCTCCTTGTGCTCCTCGATGGTCTTGCCGACGCGCACTTCCTCGACGACCCGCGCGGTCTTCGTCGCAAAGGCTTCCTCGGCGCGCTCCACCATCGAGAGCTCTGCGGTCCGATAGTCGTTCTCCGTCACAGGACGGTCGACGCGTCGACGCTCGACGTCGATGTGCTCCTCCCGCAACAAGATCTCCTCTTCCACCGGGGTCGCAACCATGCGTGCGTGCACCCGAATACCGCCGCTCTCGAAGTCTTGCTTCGCGATCTGGAGCTGCTCCTCGATCACCGGGATGACGTCGCGCGTTGCCTCCGTGGTGAAGTCGCGCGCACAGTTCCGCGACAAAATCTCCATCGCCGAAGACGACCTCGCCTCGTCGGTTTCGACCGTCAAGAGCGTTCCACCCCGCGCGAGCTGCGTGACATAACGGCTCGCGTCTTCCGCGGGGATCCCGCAAGCACGCAAGTCCTCGAGCGACGCACCCGCTCTCTTCGTACGGAGCGCGATCGACTTCTTGTCGAATCCCGCAAGGGCAAGCTCACCCGCGATGCGCTTTGCAGTCGCGTCCTCGTAGGGTCCAACTACCGTCTTCATGTTTGCTCCTCTTCTCCGTGAGGGGGGTTGCATTGTCCGTGCGAGAGGACATCGCACCTCTCTTCCCACACATGGAATCGAGTCGTGCCTCCTATCGCCCCGTCTGCGCGCAAGCACGAGGCGATGGGCCACGGCAGGGAGCGTGACCGCGCGAGCATCCGCACGCGCACGGTCTCTGCATCGGGTCAGCACGAGCGCAACCCCTCACATCGGACGGAATGACATGACCACCATCAACCTCTTGGACGACGTCACCGCGTTCCTGGGGCCCGACAAATTCGAACATCTCGCTGGCCCTCACGGCGAGCGACCCGACGCGATCACGCGCGCCGCAAAGATGGGGCTCCCCTCATTGATCGACGGCATCCGTGTGCTCGGCAGCACCGAAGTCGGCTCATCGCGCGTGATGGACATCATTCGAACGAATCACTACGACGAACCCGATGCGCTCGGCCACATCGACACGATGCTCGATGACCCGAGCGGACGGACTCGCCTCTCGCAGAACGGGCGCGGACTCCTCGGCTCGGTGTTCGGAGATCGCCTCGAGGGCATCGTGGATTCGCTCAGCAATCGCGCAGGGGTCGCACACACGTCGATGGAACGCTTGCTCGGACTGCTCGCGCCGGTTGTCTTCGGCGTACTCGGCAAGAAGGTGCGCGAGGGTGGCCTCGACGATCGAAGCCTCTCCACTCTCCTCGGCAGTCAACGCCCGCCCGTGAGTGAACTGATGTCGGATGGAGTCACGAAGGCTGTGGCGAAAGACGACCTCTGCATGCCGAAGATGTTCGATCGCCCCGAACCGGTGGTCGCGGCTCCACCCTCTGCCCCTCCGGTCCACGCGGCCGCGCCGGTTCGTCCCGCGCCGATCCGCGCGACCTCCTCCTATGTCGAGCGCCCGACCGCCGCGACATCGCGTTCATCACGCGGATTCAATTGGATGTGGCCGCTTCTCGGCCTCGCGCTCCTCGCCACCCTCCTCTTCTTTGTGTTCCGCGGGTTCGGCGAACGCGAACGGGAGCACACCGCGGCGGTCCGCGAGACGCATGAACGCGTAGCGCCTCCCGCAAAGCCTGAAGAGCCGCGTATCGCACCGGGTGAGGCTGAAACACAGACCGGAATCATCGAGCCCGAGACACAAAACGAGAGGATCGTTCCCGAGACACAAACTGGAACTCTCGAGCCTGAAATGCAGACCACGCCGGCTCAAACGAGCGGCATCGACGGATTCACGAGCGCACTCGAATCGGACTCCGACGTGCTCCCGGCGAGTTTCGTGCTCGATGAGCTGCGCTTCGAGCACGGCTCAGCCGACGTCCAGAGCAACGCAACCGTGGATCGCGTCGCAGAGCTCCTTCGCGATCACCCGACGGCACGCGTCCGGATCGACGGTCACACCGACATGACCGGTGATCCTCAAAGGAATATCGAGCTCTCGCAGGAGCGCGCCGACGCGATCCGCACAGCCCTCATCGAGCGCGGCGTCGATGAATCGCGCATCGAGACCATGGGTCATGGCGCCGACGCTCCGATCGCAAGCGATGAGACCGGAGAGGGCCGTCGTCAGAACCGCCGCACCGAGATCACGCTGCTCTCGCGCTGATGCTCATCGATTCGAACGCCAAAGTTCTTGCGTGGTGGAGACTGCACCGCGATCGATGACGAGGTGTTGATAACCCATCTGCATCCGAACCGAGCTCGCGTGTCGACCATACTGTTGCCATACGAAATGCGTGAGCTCCCCAACCGTCAGCACACGATCGCGCGGGTCGTCATCGGCTTCGCCCTGAATGCCGAGACGCAGAAAGTGCGAGAGATAACCGCCGGCTTGAAACTGCCCGGCCACGGCGCTCGTCACGTCCTCTTCCGAAGAGAACATTCCAACCACGGAGGGGCGCGTGATGACGTCTTTGGCGAAGCCACCTGCAAAGCAAGCATCGATCGCGACGAGCGCGGTGCGGGCGCGGATCGCATCGGTGAGGCGCCCAAACTCGTCGTCCGAGAACTCGCCGTCGTAGACGAAGAGGTATTCATCTCGCCCGTCGAGCTCGCGCGTGTCGTTGCTCGGCGTCGTGCTCTGACCACCATGCCCCGAATAAAAGAAAACGAACGTCTCATCGGGACGAATCTGCGACGCGATGCGCTGCATGGCTGCGCGAATAGCGGATGTCGTCGCCTGCGAATTGGTGAGTAGAATCTCGCGCTCGGGCGTCGTGAGGCCTTGATTGCGGAGCGCTTCGGCGATCTTCGATGCGTCATTGGCGCACTCTGGAAGATCATTGTCTCCGCCGGGATAATCGCTGATTCCAATGCTCAAGACCCACACACGCGATCCGCTTGCCGAAGGGACTGGCGCCGAGGGAGAGGTGGGACCCGTCGGGGTCACGCTTCCGGAAGTGCCGGTGTCCAAGCGGAGCGTGTAATCCCCCGTTTCTCCAGAGCGATAGGATGTCGTGAGGATTCGATATTCGCCGGCTTCTGCCGCGGGAATATCGATGCCGCTATGAAGTGCGCCTGGAGCGAGGTCGTCGTTGTCTTCCTGACGGCCACTCGGCGAACGCACGATGAGATACGTATCGAATGCAGACGACTCGAGTCGAATGCGCACGGGACTGCCCGCCGTGAATTGAGCTGTGTGGGTATCCACGAATTCTCCAGTCGGGAGCGTCGTGTCTCCAGCCGCGAGGGCACCGCGAATGATGCGGGAAGCATCGCCTCCTCCACTTGCTTCACTCGTAACTTGCGGAGGAGCGGTCGTCCCGCCGACCTCACGAAGCGCAAGCTCGTAGCTGCCGCTTTCGCCCGGACGATAACTCGTCACGAGCACGCGATATTCTCCGGTCTCTTGTACGACGAGATCGAGCGCCGCGTTCAAGACGCCTGGTGCTTGATCATCGTTGTCGCGTTGTTCTCCAGAAGGGGCGCGCACGATGAGATACGAGTCAAACTCGGTCGAACGCGCCTCGAGACGCACGGTCGTGCCGGCAGACCACGTCAACCGATGCTCATCAGCCAACTCTCCACTCGAGAGAGTTTGGTCTCCTGGCGCGAGCGCACCGGTGATGATTCGCTCTCCGCCACTCGGTGGCGCGGCGGTTCCTTCAGCGGCATCCCGTGTCCCCAGCACCTTGAGCTCGTAGCTCCCTGTGGCTCCCGCACGGTAACTCGTCGCGACGATGCGATACGTACCAGGAGGAGCCGCTGTGATGGTCACCGCCGCATTGAGCCCACCCCCACTGTCGTCATTCTCGAACGTCTGGTTCGGCCCATCGACGAGCAGATACGAATCGATCTCTGCCGATTCCATACTGATCCGGAGGTCCGTTGGCTCACGCACCTCGAGCACATACACATCTCCTCGCTCGCCACTGTCGAGACGCGAATCACCCTCTGCGAGACTCCCGCTCACACGCCCACCGAGCTGGATGCCCGTTGGATTCGTGAGCGAGGTAAGCAGGGTCGTCGTCACATGATGACGTCGCGCAGACAGCACTGTACGAGGCGCATTCGCTGTAGAGGCGTCTCGCACCCGCTCGACGCGCACGTGATAAGCGCCTTGTGCACCTGGGGCAAAGCTCGTGATCTGCACCTTGAGTGCGCCTGTCTCAGGAGAGACGAGCTCGATCTCGGAGCGCGTACGATCGCCCGCCACATCATCGTTGCTCAGGGGCACGCCCCGTGGAGGCGTCACCTCGAGCATGGTGTCGAACGCCGTCGAGCTCACGGTGACACGCACTCGCTCCCCTTGGCTGACGGGCACATCGAGTCGGTCGACGAAGGACGAAGCCCGCCGCAAGTCGTTCGAGTCGAGAACTCCATCTTGTTCGAAAAGCACATGGCTCGTGGAGCGAGGAGAATTCGCCGATGGAACGAGCGATGCCGATGACGGCGCTTCTTTCCTGCCGCAACCGAGAAAGAGAGCGAGGAGGATGACCGAGAGCGAAATGACCTGACGTCGCCGCATGTCCAGTATCGTACGCCGAATGACCGGCATTCGCCGATATGCGTGTTAGGCTCCCGCTCCTTTTCGGAGATGCCACCGTGAGCATGCCTGCGCTTGAATCGACGACGCCCCTCCCCGACGTAGACAATTCCGATCTGCCGCCGGCCGCAAAAAAAACCGTGATGGGGCACCCCATCGGGCTCTTCGTCTTGTTCTTCACCGAGATGTGGGAGCGCTTCAGCTATTACGGGATGCGCGCGCTCCTGGTCCTTTACATGGTGAACTATCTCTTCACCGACATTCCACGCGCCGAACGGGTGCTCGGATTTGGGACGATTCGCGGTGGCCTCGAGAGCGTGTTCGGAGTGCTCGAAGCTCAACCGCTGGCTTCACAGATTTACGGGCTCTACACCGGCTTCGTCTATTTTACGCCGTTTTTCGGCGGGATTTTGGCCGATCGCCTGCTCGGACAACGCAAAACCGTCGTCATCGGCGGCGTGCTCATGGCCATCGGCCACTTCTTGATGGCGTTCGAGACGCTGTTTTTCTTGGCGCTCTTTTTCCTGATTCTAGGCAATGGGTGCTTCAAGCCCAACATCTCGACCCAAGTGGGTCGCCTCTACGCGCCGGGCGATCCGCGACGCGATCGCGCCTTCACGATCTTCTACATGGGCATCAACCTCGGTGCGTTCTTCGCGCCGCTCATCTGCGGAACGTTGGGCCAGACTGTTGGTTGGCATTACGGGTTCAGTGCCGCTGGTGTGGGCATGATCATTGGCCTCGTGATCTATCTCGGAGGGCAGCGCTATCTGGCACCGGACACGCTAGAGTCTGCACATCACCAGAAGGGTCAGCCCGTCGAACCACTCACGAGCGCCGAGTGGAAACGCATCCTTGCGCTGGTGTTCTTGTGCGCGCTCAACGTCGTGTTCTGGGGTGTCTATGAACAGCAGGGCAACACGATGCAGCTCTGGGCAGATCATCGCACCGATTGGGTTTTCCTCGGAATGACGATCCCGTCGACTTGGTATCAGTCGTTCAATCCGCTCATGATTTTCATCTTCGCACCGCTCCTCAATATCGCTTGGGCTTGGCAGAACAAGCGCAATTTCGAGCCCTCGAGCGTGACGAAGATGGCCATTGGATGTTTGCTCTTGGGGCTTGCCTTCGTGACGATGATCTTCGCCTCGAACATTGTGCCTGAGGGCGAGCGGGGCAGCGTACTCTGGCTCTTGACCGCGACATTCGTGCTGACGATCGGCGAGCTTTATCTTTCACCCATCGGCCTCTCCCTCGTCACGAAGGTCGCGCCCGCACGATTGGTCTCGATGCTGATGGGCATGTGGTTTTTGTCGAGCTTCCTCGGCAATTACATCAGCGGATTCCTCGGAACCTTCTATGACCGCATGGACAAAGACCAGTTCTTCATGATGCTGACGGCGCTCGGGATCGTGACGGGCATGTTGATGATGGCGGCGAATCGACCACTTCAGCGTGCGCTCGGCAAAGAGCCGACCTGAACCATCGAGCACGAACCGATAAAGAACGACTCCACATGAATCTCGGTTTCCGAGACCATGTGGAGTATTCCGCCTCAGCCTTCGGTCTTCCCCGCCTCGAAGATCTTATCGATGACCGCGCGGTCCGCCTGGATCGCGGTGCGCTGCATATAGAAGCGCAAACCGCGCTCGCCACCGAGCTCTTCGCCGCCCCCCGCGCGCCCGGGGCCTCCGTGAATGCATGAAGGCAACACCATGCCTGGTGCAATCGCTTGGTCAGCCACTTTGCTCGAGCCGATGAGCACACGTCCGTGCCACGGAGAGAGGCCGAGCACGAGCTCTCGCAGCATCGCGCGATCGTCACCATAAATCGATGCAACGAGACCACCCTCACCCATCGCGACGAGCTGCACGGCATCCGCGACGTTCTCGTACGGCATCAACGTAGAGCTCGGCCCAAAGACTTCGTGCGCGTGCACGGCGCGCGCCTCACCCGGCGCATCGGCTCGGAGGAGCATCGGCGAAACAAAATACCCTTTCCCAGCAGGGACGCCGAGCGCGTTCACATCGTTCGCTCGTCCGAAGGCCACGCGCGCACCGGAGGCCACGAGCTTCTCGATGCCTGCGCGGAAATCGCGAAGCTGTTGCTCGGTCGCGAGAGGACCGACGCGCACATCGTCGCGGGCGGGATCGCCCACTTTGATCGTGGAGAGCTGTTCGACGAGATCTTCCTGCACGCGATCGATGAGCGCCTTCGGCACGAAGATGCGCCGCGTAGCCGTACATTTTTGCCCTGTTTTTTGCGTGATTTCGCGAACTACATCGCGAAGAAACATCGCGTACACATCGGAGCCAGGCAGGACGTCGGGCGCGAGCACCGCGCTATTGAGGCTGTCGGCTTCGATATTCACGCGCGCCGAGTGCTCGATGGGACCTTTTCCTGCGCGGAGTTTCGCGCCGGTGTCGGCCGAGCCAGTGAAGGCGAGCACGTCGGCGGGCCCGAGGTGGTCGAGCAAATCACCCGTGCTTCCGGCAATGAACTGAAACGCGCCCGGCGGCAGCACGTTGGCCGAGACGATCGCTTCGGCGACTCGCATGGCCAAGAGCGATGTCGATGTCGCAGGTTTCGAAATCACCGGCATGCCCGCGAGGATCGCCACAGCGAGCTTTTCTCCGAGCCCCCATGCCGGAAAGTTGAACGCGTTGATGTGAACCGCGACACCTTCGCGCGCCGTCCACACGTGCGTACCGACGAACCGCGCGCTCTTGGTGAGCTGTTCGGCCGGCTCGAGAATGACGCGCATCTCGCCGAGCTTCTTGCCGAGACCCGCATAAAACGCGAGCGTGCCAATCGCGCCGTCGACATCGAACTTCGCATCCGAGCGCGTCGTGCCACAGCTGCGGATCGATTCGTCCAAGAGCGCATCGCGCTGCGCGTGAAGCGCTTTGCTGATGGCATCGAGCCATGCACCGCGCTCGGCGAACGTCGCAGCACGAAGTGCGGGCCCTCCCTTGTCGCGCGCGAAGTCGAGCGCTGCGCGAAGGTTCAACCCTTCGGTGCTCGCCTCGGCGATGGCTTCTTCAGTCGTCGGATTCTTGAGCGTGACAGGGCGTCCCTTGCCCGTAACCCACTCACCGCGCAGATAACTCGAAAGCGTGATCATCGCGGGAGCCTGGCGCGTGGGGATTGGGGCTTGCCATGCAAAAACTCACGCGCGCTGGGCGGCATGCTCCCGACTCGCTAAGATCGGACGGGTGAGTGAAGCAGAAGACCACGAAGACACCCCCAAAGCAGCGGGACCCGTCTATTTCACGCCCGAGGGATTCGCGAAGCTCAAAGCCGAGTACGAATCTCTCGGTGGCGTCGAGCGGCCTCGCGTCGTGCAAGGTGTGGCGGATGCTGCAGCCGAGGGAGATCGCTCCGAAAACGCCGAATACATATACGGCAAGAAGCGCCTTCGCGAGATCGATCGCCGCATGCGCTTTCTCCGGAAAATCTTGGAGGCTGCGATGGTCATCGACCCCAGCATCGATCGTGGCGACACGGTTTATTTCGGAGCGACTGTGATTCTCGAATCAGAGAGCGGTGAAGAGTTCACGTATCAGCTCGTCGGCGAACATGAGACTGACGCGGAGCGCGGTCGCATTTCATATCGCTCTCCGATCGGCACCGCACTCCTGCGCAAGACTGAAGGCGACGAGATTTCGGTGGTGACGCCCGGTGGAAAGCGGAGATTGACGATCACGGGTGTGATCTATCGGTGATCTCATTCGAATACTTTGGCGATGTCGTACGCGCCCGTCGCCATGGCGGCTGCGCGTGCTTCCTGACGACGGGTCAGCTCTCGTACGACCATGATCGCCACTGGTGCAGCCAAAAGATCAAGCACATCAGCGACGATTTGAATCGTCGTGCTCGTGCGAAGTGCGTCGACGGTGCTCGCTTGAAGTGAAAGTCGAAATGCGATTTGACCGACGACGAGCCCAATGATCCAAAGCGTCCACCATGCGCGCAAGAGCGGCGGCTTCGATAGAATGTCCAACTCGGCCGGGGGTTCGGGGTCACTGGCACGCCATATCTCACATGCCATTTGGTAAGGCCTGTAGAGCGAGATGATGGGCACGAACCATGCTCCGATGGCCCAGCCGGTGCCATGCGCACGCTCGTATCCGAAATGGGCGAGATTCGTATAGGCCCGATGAAACCAAGAGAGAAACGCAACCCCAGCTGCGAAGTAAAGGGCCATCCCGACAAAGCCCAGCATGATTTCCCGTGAATCGTTGCTCTCGAGCTCCGCATCGCTGACGGTTCCGAGATCGATCCGGTCGAGCACGTCGAGCTGCATGATCGCGCTTGGAATCCCAATCATGGCGATGAGACCGTTGAGCGCCAAGAGGACTGTGCTTACCAGCGCGAGCGTCTTCAAAGAGTTGTATGTGGACACGCGCGCAAGCCTGACGGCAGCAGCGCGGGAGTTCAACTGGGACTTTGGAAATCTCCGGCGGCTCGAACGACCTCCAGCTCGGAGGTATCCCATCATGATCCAGACTCGGTCTCGAGCGCTCACTGGACTCGCACTCGTTCTCATGGTTGCGTGCAATCAAACGCACACTCAACCGGTCGCCGTGCCCACCGTGGGGGAGTCGGCGTCGGCCCTCATCGATGAAAACGGCGGCGAAATCGTGCTTGGAGAGATGCGCGTCGTCATCCCGAGAGGAGCCGTGGCCGAACCCACGATGATCACAGTGATGGCCACGACCTCGGAGCTGCCGTCGTGGCTCACGCCGAGATCTCCTACGCTGCGCTTCGAGCCTTCGCTCACGTTCGCCGAACCGGTCGAGTTGCGCATTCCATTTTCGGGACATGCCGAGACAGCAACCATCTTCGCGACGCAGCACGAGGGAGGCTCACTCATCGCGCAGAGCACCCGCATCGAGGGAAGTTTCGCCACGACGAGAAGCCTTCATCTCCATCAAGCGGTGGTCGGAACTGCGTGCCAGGGTGAAGACTGTTGTAGCCAGGCCAATGGCAAGCTCGACGTGCTCTTGGTGATCGACAACTCGAACTCGATGGAGGAGGAACAAGCCTCGCTGCACGAGCAGCTTCCTCGATTCGCCCGCGCGCTCGCAAGCGGTGACGTCGATGGCGATGGCACTCAGGATTTCCCTGCGCTCGAGAGCGTTCGCATCGGCGTCGTCACGACCGACATGGGTGTGGGCGCTTCCTCCATGCCTTCGTGTGATGCCCCGTTTGGCGACGACGGCATCCTCCGTACGACTTCGGGTGATCCCGAGTGCACAGGGTCTTTCCCGAACTTCGCTGAGATTGGAGCGGACGCATCACCAAGTGAGCTCGATAATTTCGTTTTGCAAGTGGGCTGCGTGGCGAATGTGGGGATTGGCGGATGCGGTTTCGAACAACAGCTCGACTCCGCACTCAAGGCCGTGACGCCCTCGAGCTCAGACATTGTCTTTTATGATTCGACCACTGGACACGGCACCACCGCGAATGCGGGGTTCCTTCGTGAGGATTCCATGTTGGCCATTGTCGTGATGAGCGACGAAGACGATTGTTCAGCGGCGGATTCGGACATCTTCAATCCCGAGAGCTCGCGCTATGGAGGTGTGGATTTGAACCTTCGATGTCACTTCTTCCCCGAAGCGGTGCATCCATTGACTCGATATGTCGACGGATTTCTCGCGCTCCGCACGCACCCGGCCGACGTGATCTTCGCGCCGATCGTGGGCGCCTCCCCCGAAGCGCTCGCGAACGCCTCGGGTTTGGATGCATTGCTCGCCGATCCCTCGATGACAGTGAGAGAAGATCCGACGAGCCCCGGTCGCCTGAGGCCTTCATGCGAGGTGCCGGGTGTGGGCACGGCATTTCCACCAGGTCGCATCGTGGGCGTCGCGCATGGCCTCGAGCAAGCGGGTGCGCACGCCGTGGTGTCATCGATTTGCCAAAGTGATTTCACACCCGCCATTGATGCGATTCTGCGCAAAGTCGCAGCACGCGGACGCGGTGAGTGCCGCTAAGGGGGCGCGCTCTTCGTTGCTCCTCGCTCAAATACTTTTCAACGCGCGACGAACACGGCGGCTTCACCTGCATTCAAATCGACGAGGACCCGACGGCCACTCCCACGTCGGAGGGTCCCATTCGAGCCCGCCACCAGCTCGAAGTGCGTCACGCCTTCGAGCTGGCCTGCGCTCAATCCATCGATGGCACGTTCTTGGAGCTCTCCTCCTCGATTGGCCACCATGAACGCCAGCGCGCCAGAAGTCTCTTCGAAGAACGCCACGACATAGAGTTCAGGCTCGGCCACCAAGACGATACGCCGACCACGACGAATCGCATCGCTCTCTCGTCGCGCTCGACCGAGCGCTCCGATGAAATCGCGCAGAGCGCGCTGTTCGCCGGTGAGTGCATCGCTCGACATCGCGAAACTCGAAAGTGCTCCTTCGAAGAGCATGTCGCGCCGATTGTCGGGATCGCCTCCACCCGGCATTGCGATCTCGTCTCCATAATAAAGAAATGGAATGCCCGGCATCGTGTAGAGCACAGTCACCGCGCGACGCAATCGCTGATAGACGAGTGAATCGACCGACACACTTGGAAGAGAATCGCAGCCGCCGCCGAGCCAATGGCACCCCGCATGTCCATCCATGGCTGCACGCGAGGCGATCCTCGCGGAATCATGTGTCCCCAAGAAGCGCACGTGAAGGCCTTCGGGCGCCAAGCGATTTCGTGCGTCTTCAACGACCCGTTCGACGGCATCGAAACCCATCGTTCCATCGATGAGTCCGCCCAACCGATGATGAGAGGGGAAATCGAACTGACCATCGAGGGACGTTGGTCCCGTGTAGCCATCGAGCCACTCGTATCCATTCGCGAAGCGCTCACCGCATCCGTAGTCGACCGAATCCCCTTCGGTCACCGCCGTCTCTCCCACGAAATAATGGCGATATCCCGCTTGCTCGAATCTCCGCGCGACGGCCGCGCGCAAATTCACGATCGAATTGGTTTCGACATGCTTGACCGCATCGATGCGAAAACCATCGATCCCGAATCTCTCGATCCAATCGATTGCGTCACTCGTGAACTGCGCTTCGGCCTCGGGATTGCGCCAGTTGATATCTGGCAAATACGGCGCAAAAAGGCATTCCAGAGGCCGTTCGCTCCACCCGCAGCCAGCATCGATTCCACACACACATCCCGTTCGGAACCAATCCGGATGCGCCGTAACATATTCATGCTGTTCGTGAACTTGATTGTTGATCAAGTCGAGCAAGACACGAATGCCGTGTCGATGTGCTTCTTCGACCAGCGCGTGGAGCGCTGCATCGCCCCCGAATCGCAGCTCCACTCCGCGTCCGCGTGCAGGCCAATAGCCATGGTATCCCGCATAACGATGTGCATCGTCGCGCCCTTGAAAGTGCCCACTCGCCTGAATCGAAATCGGTGAGAGCCAAAGCGCATTGATCCCCAACCTATCGAGGTATCCGTCTCGGATGGCCTCCGTGATTCCGATCAAATCACCGCCATGAAAATCCGCCGGATATTCGACGGGAGCGCCCACCGGTCGATCGATGCTTGAGTCGCCATTGGCGAATCGATCGACCATCACCATGTACATCATCGCATCGCGCCACTCAAAGGGCCTCTCCTCGATCCAAAACGGCAAATCAATGGGTTCGGCTTCGCGCGAACGCACATCATGCGCTCGCACGGAGAGCACATGTCGTCCGGAATCGAGCCTCTCGAGCTCGATTCCATAGGTGCCATTCTCATCGAGCGTCGCGGTTCTCGCATCAAGCGATGTACCATCGAGCATGAACTCGACGCGTTCGGGCACCGCTCCATCAATGGCTGTCAGAACCGCAATCTGCACCGATGCGCGCCCCGTTTGCGTCTCCGCGTCGTAACTCGTCACGAGCCTCCCTGGAACAATCTCTGGCCCAGCGGTGCAAGGAGGGGCAAGAACGCCGCTATTGATGCACGCACCATCATATTGGCGATGGGTCGCTGCGGGATCGAGCAAGTACTGACCATCGACGACGATGCGATAGGCGTGAAGAGTCCCTGGCACGAGGCCTGTTTCAGGACCCAGACGCAACTCGAACACACCATCTCCATTCTCATCGCTCATGGACAATGGCGCGTCACCCCATCCCGTGAAATCTCCCGCGACCTGAACGACCCCCGCACTTGGACCAGGCGGAAAGCGAATGGACACGCTGCCCGGGCGGCGGACCCGGCGACCCACACGCGGCCCGGCCACCTCGCCCCCATCGAGCTCGAACCCGGAGTCCGCTTCGGAAGCCGCATCATCCGTCGATTGTCCCGCATCCACACCGACATCGAATGGAATCAGCATCCCCGGTTCGGGTGTGCACGCGATCGAAGCCAGCGCGAAAGACAGTCCCGTCACGTATCTCTGAGTGACCACAATCCGTCATTCATGAGGCGAAGACGAGGGACAAGTCAAACGCCCCGTGATGCTCGTCTCCCACGTCTCCGACAGGCCCACGATCTCGACGATCGAGATCGCCTCGGCCATCGCGCGATCGATGCGATGACCTCGATGTGCGAGACGCGCAGCGATCCATCGCGCAATGGCGATCCGCGTCGTGAGCTCCGCGCGAGCATGCGCGAAATCGCCGCGCTCTGTCCATTCGAGATTCCAAATCACATCAGCGACCCAATCGTTGAGCATCATGTCTGGATTCTGGAGCTGGGCGCGCGCCTCGGCGCGGTCGAACGCACAAGCCCATGGACGCTCTACCGGCTCTTCAAACGACTTTCCGTGAAGCGCCTCGATGGCGCTCGCCATCCATCGATTGGCGCACGCCCATCTTGCGACATGTGAGCTCGTCCCGAGCTCCAAGGCGACGTCGAGCCATGTGCGATCGAACAGCGCCGGGAAAAGCTGCGCGGCGAGCACACCCTCGGGCATCTCTCCTTCTTGTAAGCGTTCGAGCAAACGTGATTCATGACGTCTCCATTCGTGCCACGAACAAGAGCGCCCCTTCGCGATGGGCACTTCGTCCTCGACCCGATGATCGGCGACGAGACGGCCCGCCGAATCACGAAGCGATGGCTCGATGCGCGATGCATCGAGTGGTGCGCGCGCTCCCATGCTGCGACATGGACAGCGATGATCGGTGCCGATTCGCCCGCCATCAGGCGTCGCCGTGAGGAGGAACGGATATCGATCGCACGTGCGAGGTTTGATCGGTTCTGCGTGAATCGCGCAACGGTTGCCGCAGGTGAGAAAGGTACATTCGCCAGTCTTTTTCACGCGGAGCGCGAGCATTCCGTACTGCTTCGCGGTCGAGCGTGGATGAAGCTGACGCAGCGCCCGCGCTTCGCTTCGCGAGATGGGCCCGAGCAAATGCACATCGGTGCAACAGAGACCATCTCCCGCGCAGGTGAAGCTTGCTCCGCTCCGCGTGAGGAGAGGACGAATGCGAGAAGAGGATGTCATCGAACGATCGAGGTATCGCGCACCCAAGCGCGGAATCGCGCGCCCAGCGCCGTCCGAAACACGAGGCGAACCCAACCGGGCACGCGCTCGATTTCGATGAGCCGCGCCGGCGACTCAGGAGCAGTATCGATGCGCAAAGAAGCATCGCCTTCGGGACGCTCGAAGAAGTAGAGACGCTCGGTGCGGGCACGCCACGTCGGGCCGGTTTCGGTCAGTGGTGCGCGGGGGACGATCTCGGTCTCTTCCGCGGCCAACGTAATCGCGGAACAAGGCACCTCCGCACCTCTCAAGAACAAACCGTCTCCGAGCGAAGCCGTAATCACGGCCCAAGGCCCTCGTGACGCGACATCGAGCCGCTCGATCGGCAGCCCAGCCGGCAACTCGAGCGCGCCTTCGCGGAGCGCCATGGGCCGCGCCAACACATAGGAGAACGACGCGCGCGTCGTGCCTTCGATCGCTTCACCCTCGAGGGTGCGAACATGGGCAATCCCAGGACGCAATGGTGTGATTGCCGCGCGTTGCGCGGCGACGCGCACACGGCGCATCCCACGCGGCAGGCGCACGACAATCTCGGCGTCCGCGAGGATTCCTTCGATCGTGCATGCGTCGTCTGCCATCGCCAACGAGGGCACCACGCAAACGAGGACGAGCGTCAGAACGAATACGTTCACAAAGCCCCTTAACTCATCACATCGCGGAACGTCACGAGCACGATCACGCCGAGCAGGAAAATGATTCCTACAGTGTGCACGATCGCTTCGACCTTCTCGTTTGCGCGTCGCCGCGTCACGAGCTCGAAACCGAGGAACACGAGACGCCCTCCATCGAGCGCAGGAAACGGAAGCAAGTTGAAGAGCCCGAGCGCCACGGAAATCAGCGCCATGAAGGGGACATAATATTCAGCACCACGCGCCGCCTGTTCTGCGATGCGCTCCCCCATGCCGATCGGCCCCTGCAGGCCTTCGGTCGATCGCCTCTTGATGAGCGTCGCGATTCCAACGAGCTGCTCCACGGTCTTCGCAAAGGGCCACTCGACCGCATACACGGCGGCTTCGCTCAATGAAGCTCGCACCGTTCGATATGGACCACTCACACCGATGATGCCGCGCCCTTCTTCACCCGCGGCCAGCGGAGTGATCGTCAGCGGCGGAAGCGGTTGCCCTTGGCGTTCGACGATGTATTCGGTGGGTTGTTCGGCGCGACTGCGTGTCGCTTCGACCAAATCTTCCAACGTCGCGATGGCCTGTCCATTCGCGCGCACGATCCGGTCGCCCACCTGAATTCCCGCTTGAGCTGCAGGCGTTTCGGGCACCACTTCGGCCACGACCATGGGTGCGCCCGGATCGGCTTCGCGAAAACCATACGTCAACGCAAATCCGAACATGATGAGCGAGGCCGCGAGATAGTTCGCGAACGGCCCCGCGAAGATCGTCGCCATCCGTGCGAGCACGCCCTTGTTCGGAAAGAGTGCTGGATCGCTCCGATCAATCTCCTCGGCCGGATTCATCCCATCGATCTGCACGTATGCGAGAAACGGAATCGCGCAGACCTGAAAGATCGTCGGGCTGCCCTTGGGTTGGTAGCGAAAGAGCGCCGGGCCGAAGCCGATCGAATATCGCAACACACGCATGCCAAACGCGCGGGCCGCGAGGTAGTGACCGGTTTCGTGAACGATGACCAGGAAGGAGAGGCCAACGATCGCGAGAAGGATCTCCATGCGTTGTCTTTCGTGCAGCTCCTCCGGAATGAAGAGAGCCTTTCTCGAACTTTAGCCGTTGCTGAACACGGAAGCCAGGCCGCGAGGAACCCGCACGAAAGCCTCACACGAAAGCGGAGTGTCAGAACACATCGACACATGCCATGCTTGCCCCGATGCCGCGCCCTCGCGGACCTCTGACGATGGCCTCGCTCGTGCTCACGTGCGCCGCGATCGCGCACGCCGATGCGCCATTGCGCCACGAGTACATCCCCCATTTATCCTCGGACGAAGGGACCCTCATCACCTCGTGGGCCAGCGCAGAGCCTCGGGCGCTGGTCTACGACGGAGAAGTCATCCGAGCTCCCGAAGGCGGTGCTCTTCGCAGCGACGAGCGGGCCATGCGAGCGAGCCCAGGCGATGGCCGGGGAATGGAAGAAGTGGGACGGCGCTCCCCCTCGTTCAGCCCCGATCGAGTGACGGAAATTCGCGGTGAAGTCGGTTATTTCGAGGTCTTCACGCCGACCATCTCCCCCTTCAAACGCGTGACCGCGCTCGATGGGGTCGCGATGGGCGGAAACGGTGTCCCCGTGCTCGCGATCGCCGATCGAGGCCCGCGCGTGCGCGTCGATCCCTTGGGCACGCAGTCTCCTGCCCCCGACGGACGAACACGCGATCTTTTCTGGGGCAATGTCGTGATCGATTTCACGACCGGCCGCGAAGCTCCCTTCCCTTCTGTCTCTCCCGAGTCGCGCATTCTCTCGGTGCGCACCGAGCCCGTGACGCAGCTGCATTTCGAACGTGACCACGCGGACAACGTCTTCGTCGTGCTCGACGAACCAGCGGCGCACATGGTGCGAATCATTTTTCTGAGCGACGCCCCCCGCTCCTATTTCGGTACGGAGTTGCCATCGGCCCCAGTCGATGCACTCATTCACGAAGTTCCCCAAGTGCCCCGCGCGATCGAAAGACGAGCGCTTCAATTCGCAAGAACATTGGGTCTTGGTCGAGGCGAACGCTTCGATCGCACGCTCGAAACACTCGTCCATTGGTTTCGGAGCTTCGAGGAGAGCCGCGAGCCTCCTCGCGATACCGGCGATATTTTCTGGGATCTCGCGATCGGGCAACGGGGTGTCTGCCGACATCGCGCATACGCCTTCGTGATCACGGCCCAGGCGCTCGGCATTCATGCGCGCTTCGTACAAAACGAAGCGCATGCCTGGGTGGAAGTGCATCTGCCGGAGAACCGAGGATGGATGCGCATCGATCTCGGCGGCTCTCCGCGCGGCCTCACTCCGCGCAGTCACCGCGAGAGGCCCGCGTATCATTCCGACGTTCCAGACCCCTTGCCGCGTCCCCCCGCCTACGTGCGCGCCTATGCCGAAGCGGCCGCGAGAGAGAGTCGAGAGGGCACGGATTCATCGCGCTCGAGTGAGGCCTCTTCGTCTGGTTCGGAGAGAGGTGGGAGAGGCGGAGGAGCTTCTCGAACGTCACAAGCGAGCGCTGAGCACACGATGTCGGAACAGGACGATCGCACTCCGCTCGAGCTTCGAGTGGACATGGAACACACGATGACTGTCTTGCGTGGTCAGTCGATCGAAGTGACGGGCACCGCATCGAGCGAACAGCGTGAGGTCGGTGGATTGCGTATCGAGGTCCTTCTTTCATCCACCGAGCGGGCGTCCGAGCGTCTGCTCGGTGTGACCGTGACGGATGCGCATGGTCGTTATACTGCCTCGTTCGGCGTCCCCTCGGATCTCGGCGTGGGTGATTATCGTCTCGTCGTGCGCAGCCCGGGCAACGCGCATGTCAGACCTGCCGTGGCGTTCTGATATGCAGATGCGAGCTCTCTTGAGCACCCTTTTCTGGGTGAGCGCGCTTGTCTCTCTTGGAGCGATTCCGTGGGCAAGGGCGGATCACGACATCCAGGCCATTGCGCCTGAGTCGCCGCCGCCTCTTCGGGATTTCGTTCGAGTCTCGGGCACACGCTTCATGATCGGCGATACGCCATTTCATTTCATCGGAGCGAACGCAGGTGTCGTGCACGGTCGCCCCCACCGCGAGGCGATGGAGCGCACGCTCGACGCCGTGCGGGCCGATGGCCTTCGTGTGATCCGCATCTGGGCGCTCGGCGAGCGCGCAGATGATGCACCAGAGTGGTCTCGCGATTTCGCATTTCGACTCGGGGAGAGCGGTTGGATCGAGTCATCGTTCGAGCATCTCGACCGGTTGCTCGTCGCCGCGCGAGAGCGCGACTTGCGTGTGATCGTCGTGCTCGCCAATCGATGGCGTGATTACGGTGGAATTCCGCAATATTTACGGTGGATCGGGCTTCCTTTCGATGAGCAGAGGCCGAACGAATTCGAGATCGCGCGCTTCTGGGACTCACCACGCGCCGAGGAGCTTTATCGAGCCCATGTCAGACGCGTCGTCTCCCGCGTCAACTCGGTGAGTGGCATCGCCTATCGCGAGGATCCGACGATCATGGCGTGGGAGCTCGTGAACGAATCGGGCGCGCCTCCTCGTGCGGCTCCTTCGCTCATTCGATGGACACAATCGCAAGCTCGATTCATTCGCGAGCTCGATCCACATCATCTGATCTCTGCGGGACACATCGGCTATGACCGTGCCCACGAACGCGACACATGGCTCGCGATTCAACGTCTGCCGGAGATCGACTATTGCGACGCACATGCGTATCCCGCGGCGTACGGTCGAGTGCGCGATCTTCGCGAGCTCTCGCGCTACATCGACGACCACGTCCAGCTCGCGCATCATGTCGTGCAGAAGCCTTTCGTATGGGGCGAGTTTGGTTTTTCGACGCGTGCGCTGAGGGTGCTCGGCATGGCGCGGGCGCGCTTGTATCACGCCTTTCTCCGTGCAGCGCATCGCGACGGAGTCGCCGGCGCGCTCGTGTGGACGTATCTACCGTATGAAGATCGCCCACTCGATCACGGCATCCACCCTGATGGAGAAGGGGAACGGAGGACGAGAGATGTACGGGCGGTCCTTTCGCGCGCAGCGAGGCGTTGGACACGAAGCCCACCCGAGGAGAGAAATCCACGGCTCGGTCGAACGCGCGGTGCTGAGCCGATCTTCGAGCGCATCCGTCATGTACGAGGAACATCCCGCGTTCATGAGAATTGGTCGGATGATCACAGGTTGCTCATCCCCATCGACGCGTTCGAACGCGCACGTTTCGAAGCCTTCGGACGCTTCGATGGAGGCGCGATCACGCATGTGTATGGGGTTGGACGCGGAGATGTCCGCTATCGCTTCGCAAATCCATTGGGTGCAGTCTCACGCCTGACGCTTACGATGCGAGCCTCTTCGGAGCTTCCAGGCCGCGGTACCGGCGCAACACCCGAAGATGGTGCGCGTGTGCGTGTGTGGATCGATGAAGAGGTCGTGGGTGCGATCGATGTGCCAGCCGACGATGGGCTCGGCCGCCGCGTGGAGCTCGTGATGAGCGACCGCGAGCTCCTGCAGCGGCTTTTCGGTCGCCCCCATCGCACTCACGAACTGCGACTCGAGGTCGTGCCAGGACACGGAGCCGAGGGACTTTGTCTCTACGGGGAAGCGACGGGACGAGAAGCCATCGATCCCGAGATTGCCGTGGAATTGCCAGGTGCGATCGAACTCATGATCGTGCCCTGAGCGCTCATGACTCAAAGCAAACCGGGACAACGTTCGGTGCCAGCCGCGGTATTGTCATCCTCTCTGCATTCGAGCACAGGCATCGAAGCAGCCTCTCCATCGACTCGCACTTCGAATGCCAAATCGGTGTCGAACGGCAGCTCGGAGACGACAACCGTGATGCGCTCCGACTCACCAGGCAAAAGCGGCCGGCGCGTCGTCACAGTTTCGATGGAGCGTTCGGGCGCGGGTGCCGTTTGAACGAACTCGACCGCAACACCGGCTGGCACGCCGCGACTTCCTGCATTCGTCACCACCGCACTGAGACGCACTGATGCGCTCCCACAACGCGCGATCACCTCGAGCTCCACCGTAAGATTGGGCGCGTTGAACACACCCGCGCCTTGTACGTTCGCGCGATAGTTGTTCAAACCAGGAACCGACCAGTTATCGACTTCGTTGCGTGGGATGCCCCCGAGATCATCCACGTTGGTCACGTGATAGGCGAACTGATTCCAGATAGGCCGCGTGCGCACCCACCGGTCGCGCGGATCACCGAACACGTAGAGGCCATGCGTACCCGCACGATATTCAGCAGGCAACTCTGAGATCGGCACACCGAAGCGCGCACTATACGCATCATCGCAATCGTCGCGGATCACGGCTTGATCATCGTTTGCTGGCACGATGATCTCTGAGTTGCCGTCGCGATCCACATCGACGACCAGAGGATATTCGAGGGCCGTTCGCGAGGAGTTCGGCCTCGGCTCCATGAGCACCTCTTCTCCCGTGCGCCCATCGTAGATATGCAGCCAGCACTCGTCGTTGTAGATGACCTCCGCGATCCCATCGCCCTGGAAATCGAAGACGCTCGAACCCGTGACCGAGCTCGAGATGTCTTGGGTCGTGGCAGACCAGCGAAGAAAATTCGTGGCTCCGGGCGCGCAGTCACCCCCTGCACGCGGCGGAGTGGGAAGACAGTCGGGATCATAGACCGCATATGAACCGCGTCCTGCGGCTGCGATCTCAGGCAGTCCATCTCCATCGAAATCAGCAATCGTCGGCGCTCCTCCATTGCCTCCTCCCGGAATTGCGACGGGTGAGGCGAACCAATCTCCGCCTGTCCCCACCCGCAACGTCCCTGTTGCGCCATCTCTCACGATGAGCGTTCCATCGCGAACCGATACGACCTCGGGATCTCCATCCATGTCGAGATCGGCGATGGCCACAAGGCCATGGAGCGCGCCTGCTGCCGATGCTGGCCAGAGAAGACTGCCATCGACATTGTATGCGACGGCGCCTGTCGTGAGTTCGAGCTCCGGATCATCGTCGAGATTCGCGAGCGCCGACGCTTGGAACGTCTGCGAAGGTTCTGCACATGCACCAGCGTCGAACAGCGTGCGCAATGTAAAGCCAGTGTCGGTTCGCTCGAACGAAGAGACATGACACCCGAACACGACCTCGATATCTCCATCATGATCCATATCGGCGAGCGATGGACCCCCGGTCATCGTCCCGCTCGCACTTCCGGTCGTCAACGTCGCAAGCTCGGTCATGCCGTCGCCATCCACGACGCGCAAACCTCCGTTCGTACGCTTGTATACGATCTCGAGGGCTTCGTCCGAGGGATCGAAATCACCGAGCGCGGCGCTGCTCAGCGGTTGCGGCGCGTTCGAGCCCGAAATCACCCACAGCAGGGTTCCTCCTCGCCCCGAAAGCGCGACCAACACCGATGCGGCGAGATCGCCGCGGTACACGGGCACCACGACATCGGGGATCCCGTCCCCCGAGACATCCCCCACCACCGGCGCCGCGATGATGTTTTGGTAGCGTTGGCCTCCAACCGTCACGCCATCGAAATGCCACTCCACATCGAGTGAAATGCGATCGAACGAAGGACGCAATTCACAAAGCGGCGGGGGTGGATTCGTCAGACAACGACCGAGCGCGGCTTCACAATAAGTATTCTCGGCCTCGCAGTCGTAGTCGTCTTCGCACGTCTCTCCCGGAGTCACACACGCATCTGCGACACAGACTTGGCCCACCTCACAACACTGGTCGAGCGCGCTCCCGCAAAGCGCACGGTCTTCAGCGCAGCTCGCGGCACACACGACACCATCGAGGCAGATCTGACCCGCCGCGCAGCAAGTGAGTTGATTGTCCCCACACCGTTCATTCGGGCACACCGGCGCACATTGGAATTCAACGCATTCTTCGCCTTCTGAGCAGCAAATCGTGCCGCCACGGCAAGAGCGCGATGGCTCACACATCCCCCCATCCGGCTCGCCGACCATGCTGCCATCCGTCGATGCCGTGCACACGCCCCCGATGCACTGAAATCCACGTTGACAATCACTCTGATCATCACATCTCGCCTCTGGCTGACCACATTCGCAACCCGAGAACGAGAGAACCAAGAGCATATATCCAATTGCCAAAGACCCACTGCGCATACGCTGAGTATTGCTGAGTGCGTCGATGTTTCCAAGGGCGCGGAATCACAGAGGGGCGGTTTTCTGTTGTGAAAGCATCATTGTCGGATCATCTTGGTCTTCGGCGATTCTCCTTGGCATCACGGACCAGGACACACGGAGGCGTATTACCACTTCGCCGCACCTCGCTACGAAGAGGTGGTTGCGTCTCTCAACGCGATCGGCGCGCGCGTCATCTCGATCGTCAATCACCCTGAGCCTCGACTCGGCTACGCGGAAATCGCCCGTGACACGGGCGCAGTGCGCACAGATGGCTCTCCTCTCCTCTTCTCGATTCCAGCAAGTGGCACTGGGCTCGGGGCATCCGTCATCGATGCGGTGGCCCAACTGGTGGGTGGAACCCCCCAAGATGTCAGCACGACGACAGAGAATGTCGCCGGAAATCCCGATGAATTCGATGCCCGTGGGTTCATCGAAGCCATTCGCCCGCTGGAAGGATATGGCTCCGATGGTGTGGCGGGTCCGCGCCCTGGCATCAGCTACGCAAGCCGCGATGAGTCCACCTTTTATGGCGTGATTCCTGGCACAATGGTGGAATTCGAGGTCGACTTCTGGAACGACGTCCGCCCCGCGGCAGAGCGTGCCCAGGTGTTCCAAGCGCGCATCGTGGTGATGGGCAACGGGGTCGCACGTCTCGACGAACGTCGTGTATTCATCGTCGTCCCCCCCGAAGGCACGATTATTCTTATCTGAGCGTTTCTGATCTATCCTTCCCGATCGTGAACCGCACCTGGACGATTGAGGATGTGCCCGAACAGGTAGGGAAGACCTACGTGATCACGGGTGCAAACAGCGGGCTCGGCTTCGAGACCGCGCGTGTGCTCGTGCAGCGCGGCGCCGAGGTCGTGCTCGCGTGTCGCAATCGCGAACGGGGGGAGAAGGCGCTCCAATCATTACGATCGGAAAGTCCCAACGCCCTCGCGAAGGTCATGAGCCTCAATCTGGCGAGCAGCGCCAGCATTCGCGCGTTTGCAGAGGCATTCCTGCGCGAGCACGATCGCCTCGATGTGCTCATCAACAACGCCGGGCTCATGGCCATCCCGTTCGGGTCGACAGACGATGGCTTCGAGATGCAGTTTGGCACGAACCACCTCGGACATTTCGCGCTGACCGGACTGCTCTTCGATCGCCTCATCGCGACTGGAAATGCGCGCGTCGTGACCGTCTCGAGTCACGCACATCGCATGGGGCGGATCAACTTCGACGATTTGATGAGCCAACGTCGTTACGACAAGTGGGCAGCCTACGGGCAAAGCAAGCTCGCGAACCTGCTCTTCACGTTCGAACTTCAGCGTCGAATCAAAACGAAATGGCCATCGAATCCACCCCTGCTCGCGCTTGCGTGCCACCCCGGTTACTCGGCGACCGAGCTCCAAGGCAAAGGCGCGACGATGGGCGGCAGCAAGATCGAAGCCTTCGTCTTGCAGATCGGCAACGGAATCATTGCGCAGAATGCCGCGATGGGCGCCACGCCGAGCCTGCGCGCGGCGACCGATCCTGATGTCCAAGGCGGCGAATATTTCGGACCCGCAAGGATGATGGGCCTCGCAGGGCCTCCAACCAAAGTCGAGTGCACCGCATCCGCGAGAGATCCGGAAACAGCAAAGCGGCTGTGGGAGGTGAGCTGCGAGCTCACCGGTGTCGATTTTGGTGGGCTCGGATAGCGAGCTCGACTCAATACGCCACGCGCTCTGGTCGAGCGCGAAATGCTGCCGTCTCTGGCGGGACACCAAGCTGTCCAAAGGCGTTGTCTCCCCAACACCACACACCTCCTGTGATGTCGAGCGCGCACGTGTGTGCGCCGCCGGCTTCGATTCGCGAGATCTTATCGGGCAATCCGACCACTCGAACCGGAGCCGGCGAGCTCACTTGCGTGCCATCGCCGAGCTGTCCTTTGTCGTTGTTCCCCCAACAATCAACCGCGCCTCTCCCTGTGCCATCGATCACAACATCGCCGACCACTGCGCATGTATGCGCAGCGCCATAGGCAAGCACAGGACCTGTGTCGGTCCATTCGATGGACATTTCCGCGCCGGTCGCGAGACCGATGACCGTACCAGATGATTCCCGCCAATCCCATACGACTCTGACTGGCGCACTCGACGCCTCGTCGTTGCCAATGCCAAGTTGGCCATTCTGGTTTTGTCCCCAACACCACACACCAAACGAGCTCGCACCGAACCTCTCCGAGCGAACGACACATCCATGAAGCGGGCTGAGCGAGATGTTGGTGAAATAATGATCTTCAGTTTCCCAATCACCCGAGATGCGATGGGGCGAACGAGCCCAATCTCCAGGAGCGAAAAGACCCGTTGGGGCGATTCCTCCCCAACACCAAAGTGAGTTCGACGCGATCGCGCAGCCCTGAGTCCCCGCAGACGCGACGAACCCGCCGTCACCCAGAGACTGTAGCTCTGGAATCATCCCATCCCACACTCCCATGCATTCGACCGAGCTCTCACGAAGCCAACACGAATGAAGAGCTCCGACGATCACCTCGGTGGCTTGGTGGTTGGGCCAAACCGAGGGCTGACCCCCAGTCCCCACGAGCTCGGGCCGCCCCCAACACAAGACCGCACCGTCGTACGTGACGCACGTATGCACAGCCCCGAGCGCCACCTGATGAGCGCGCTGATCCATCCTTCGAGGGCTCACGGGCTCGCTCGTGCGCTCCCCCAGCAAGACCTGTCCTTCGCGGTTGTCACCGAAGCACACGAGGTTCTCGTCACACGTGACGATGCACGTATGTCGTTGACCGACTGCGATGGAAACTGCCGGGCAGTTCCACTCCACTCGACTCGATGCGTCCCCTTCGCGCAGCTCTCCACGCGGTCCACCCGAGAACGTCAGCCCCGGACTGCACTGAACTCCCTCGCAGCCGATCACTGCGATCATCCCCATTGCGATTGCGTACGTCCGAATCGACATCAAATCTCCAATCGCAGCCCGAGATTCGGCGCCAAGAACTCAGGTGTTCGTGCTTGTGTGCATTCGACGGAACCTCCCACTTCGATGGGCACACAAGAAATTCCAATCGGCTCACGAGACAAAGTGGCATTGAGTACATCGAGTGAGATTCGAAATCTGCCCCATCCCGCATCCCACGAATAAGCGATCTGCGCGTCGAGTCGAGCATACGCATCGAGCTCGAACTCTCGCCGCACGGTGTATCCCTCGGGTGCTTGCTCGAAAAACCCACGCGGACTGCCGCTCCTCACGAAGACACGAGCACCGACGGTGAATCCGCCGATCACGTTCCATTGGCCCACCATCGAGAGCACGTGACGTACATCGTAGCTCGGTCGAAAATCGATACCGGCGATCGGATCCACCTCGGACCATGAGAGGGTGTAGCTAATCCAGCCTTGAACCGGCAAATCAGGCGGCAATTTCAAAAAGAGCTCGCCACCCCAGGAGAGACCGTTCGTTCGCGTCCCCGGCTCTACGGAATGACATCCACCGCCCGGTCGAACACAGACCTCGCTTCTTTGCGTCAAGACGAAGATGTCTGTGAACAAAAGCCCCTCATAGCGGTGCACGAACAATTGAAGCTCGGCGATGCCCCATGGCACGTCGAGACGTGCGCCCATTTCTGCTTGATAAGCGGTCTGAAGACCGCGCGAGAGCGGCACATCGGCGATGCCAGGGAGCGGAATGAGATACCCCGCCGGTTGATGAACGAGCCCTCCCGCGAGGTGAAGCTCGAGCTCCGTGATCGGAGTCCATGCGACTCGCACCCGTGGATCGAACGCACCGTCATAGCTCTGACCCATCGTCCAGACATCGAATCGCGCGCCGAGCTCAGGGCGGATCCGATCCTGAGCCCTCACGAAATCCGGTGTAAACCGAGGGCTTG